>CAWJUW010000007.1:0-28824 GCA_963846095.1 uncultured Acidobacteriaceae bacterium | reverse complement strand
GGCTTACAGCTTTTCGGGAAGCGCAGCTGCGGATCCGGTTGGGCGCAGCGTCCTGCGGAATGAAGCGCGCGCGGTGGAGACGGAGATCAAGTTTGCCGGCTATCTGGATCAGCAGAGGAAGTCGATTGAGAAACTGAAGGCGGCGGAATCGGTCACGATTCCCGAGTGGATGGAATACAAGGCCATCAGCGGGCTCTCGCGCGAGATGCTTGAGAAGCTGGAGAGGGTGCGGCCGTCGACGATCGGCCAGGCCAGCCGTATTCCCGGAGTGACACCGGCGGCGCTTTCGCTGGTGCATGTGTCGATTCGGGTGCAGGGGCAGAAGCGGGGAACTGCGCTTGCAGGGACCGCGAAAGAGGCAGTGATTCCGGAACACTGATCCGTTGCGCGAACGCAGGTCCGCTCCAGGCATACCGAGCGAGACCTGCGATTGTGATTCAGGACCTGAACTTACTCGACCTTCTGGAACCCGGTGTTCATGGTCACACGAGTGCCGATGATTTTGCCCTGAATGTGCGCGAGCAAATTGCCGTCATCGTCGTACTGGTCGATGGTGAATTTTCCCGTGGTTGCATTGCCCTTGGGACCTAGCGTGATCCATTGCTGAATGCGGGCGGGGCCGACAAGGTTCTGGCCTGTGGCGTCGTATCCGATTCCAAAATGGTTCATCTGATAGGTTCGCGCGCCGGTCTTGACCCATTCCCCGAGGCAAACGTCGCCGGTCATGGGAGTGCGCAGGCCGGAGAGGTTGATCTCGGTACCGTCGCTGTGCCACTGAGCGTAGCCAGCATCGATCTCGGTGCCGTCCGGGATTCCGCTGCTGCCTTCGGAGATCCAATGCTCTTTCCAGGTTCCGACGATGCTGGGGTCGGCGGCGCCGGCAGGGTCGGTGGCGAGAGCCTCCTGTTCAAACCGCGACAAGTCGGGGGCCGGCTGCGCGTTGGCAGCGATTGTCGATACCGGACGATAAGTTCCGCAGCCGGCATGGGCATAAGGAGCAACGATGGTGACGAGTACAAGCGCGCTGAGCGCGGAGCCAATTTTCAATTTCACGGATGTCATGACTTCCTCCAAGGCCGGGGAATTTGCCGGCTGGAATGAGATAAAGCATCGGTCGCGTCAAGGCGCAATTGAGAAAGATCAATTTGGATATGAAGAAATCTGAAGGCGCAGGTTATTGGATCCGAAGGGGATATTCTCTTGCGATTTTCGACCGGTGCTATACTTCACCCACATTGCGAGGGGAGACGTGCTAGATGACGTCTATCAATTCGGCGACTTCAGTCTCCATTGCGGCAGATTTGAGCTCTGCCGGAAAGGGCGCAGACTCAAACTAGAGCGGAAGCCTCTCGAACTTCTCGTACTCCTCGTAAGCAAACGTGGACAGATTGTCACCCGCGAGGAGATAGCCGCTTGCCTTTGGGAGCGGGAAGTCTTCGTCGATATCGACCAGGGAATCAACACGGCGATCCGCAAGGTCCGCCAGATTCTCGATGACAGTTCGGATCTTCCCAAGTTTGTGCAGACAGTCTCCGGTTCGGGCTATCGCTTCATTGCGTCCGTTACGGCGGTTGAGCCCGAGGTCACTGAGCCAGGCCAACCTTCTGAGGCTGATCGGATAGTTCGCGACGATGCGACGAATGCGCACCTCGTCGAGGACAGTCGTAAGAGTCTCGTGGTGCGATTGGTTATCGGCGCATCCGTTCTTATGGCTTGCCTGGCATTCAGCCTCTGGTACCTGCACCGCCCACTGCCGCCACCGCGATTCACGGGATTCACACGAATCACCGATGACGGCCACGAAAAGCTGCTTGCCGGAACCGATGGGAGCAGGCTCTACTTCACGGAGTTTCAGCCGAATACCCTCAACCAGGTTGGGATTGGGGGCGGCGAAGTTGCACATATTCAGACCGCGCTGCCAGGGTTCTTCTGGATGGTCGACGTATCGCCGGACGGTTCCAATTTACTGCTCACGGCGAGCGAGGTGGCAAGTGCCACTAATTCTCTGTGGGTTGTGCCGGTCTTAGGAGGATCACCCCGACAGATAGGGCAGGGCCAAACCGCGGCCTTTTCGCCTGATGGAAATTCCATTGCCTATTTCACTGGTTCCGGGGAGCTATGGGTGGTTCAGATCGATGGGACAGGGAAGCGCAAACTCTTTACCGCCGAAGGCAGGGACGGTCTCCATTGGTCGCCGAACGGCAAGATTCTGCGGTTCAGCCGCGACGGGGATCTTTGGGAGATCTCGGCCGATGGATCAAACCTCCATGAGCTACTGCTCGGCTGGCAAAATCGAGGGCGGGAGTGCTGCGGACGCTGGACACCCGATGGGAAGTTTTATCTTTTCCTGACCCTTGTCA
Organism: uncultured Acidobacteriaceae bacterium; assembly: GCA_963846095.1. Taxonomy (GTDB): domain Bacteria; phylum Acidobacteriota; class Terriglobia; order Terriglobales; family Acidobacteriaceae; genus Telmatobacter. The sequence goes on along the minus strand of CAWJUW010000007.1, from coordinate 26,464 downwards.
GCCTCTACCGTGGGGATAAGATTTGGGCGCTCGATGAGCGACGGGGGCTGTTTCGCCATCCGTATGCGGAGCCGATTCAATTGACGAGCGGCCCGCTCAACTGGCGGGATCCCATTCCCGGCAAGGGAGTGAACGAAGTATTCGCGAATGGCAAAATCCGTCGCGGTGAGCTCTGTCGTCTTGACCCGAAAACGAAACTGCTCCAGCCCTTCCTGGGGGGTATTTCCGCGCAGGATGTTTCCTATTCCAAAGACGGTCGGTCATTCGCTTACGTCTCTTTCCCCGACGGCATTCTGTGGAAGGCAGACCGGGATGGGAGCAACCGCGTTCAATTGAGTTCTCCGCCTGTGTACGCGACCAATCCACGCTGGTCGCCCGATGGATCGAGGATCCTGTTCGGAGATTACCAGCTGCACGGGCCCAATCGAATGAACGTCGTCTCAGCACAGGGCGGCAACCCGCAACAGCTGCTGCCGGATGACCCGGGAAATCAGAACGATCCCGGTTGGTCGGCTGACGGACGCAGGATTGTCTTCAAAGCTCAGGGCTCGAGAGGAGGGAGAATCATTTAGCAATCCTCGATCTACAACTAAGCAGGTCACCCCCGTTCCCGGTTCGGATGGCTTGTTTTCACCGCGGTGGTCGCCGGACGGCAAGTTGATTGCGGCACTCTCATTCGTGAATGGTATGAAGGTGCTGGATGTCGCCACGCAGCGATGGTTGACACTGCCGGCGAGCACGGCCGGGGATTACCCAGGGTGGTCAGCCGACTCCAGGTACATCTATTTCTTGCGCATCGCAAACGGCGACCGCGGCATCTATCGAGTCCGCGCAACCGGAGCCGATGTGGAGCGTGTTGCCGACCTCAAAGATTGGCACATCACAGGATTGTTTTCGTTTTGGATGGCACTGGATCCGACCGAGGCGCCCTTGTTGCTGCGCGATGTTGGAAGCGACGATATCTATGCGCTGACTCTCGCAGAGTGATCGGGCTATCGCTTCATTGCACTGCCACTCGATTCGCAGATCACAGCTACTGGGGTCCTTCAGGAAGCGGCAAAGGAAACGCCGACAGATCCGAAGCGAATCTAGCCCGGAGTGCGCGACAAGATCGTCCCCGGCACGCTGCGACCGTGCGAGTAGATGCCTCGGGCCGCTATTGCGGGCCCTTGTTGCTGTTGTCGGACTTGGAGAAGAGCGGGATGTGGAAAGGAAGTTCCGCGTTGGACTGCTTTTTCTGCTTTGCGTTCGAATCTTCGCGGAGGACGGTGCGCTGGGAGTTGATGCAAAGCCATGTGCCGTAAGCGCGCTCGAAGACCTGCGTGAAGACGCCCTTCTCGTTGGCTTCCGCGGTGTTGACTTTGTGGTGGAGCGCGTAGGTTCCGTTGATCACAGCGACGTCGCCCAGCATGCGCACGGTGATGACGTGCTGGTCGAGGTGAAGCGTCTTGTCTTCTCCCGTAATGACTTGGGCTACCTGCTGGTTGCGTGTGGTGATGTCGCCAGAGGCGGAGACATCGACAAAGAGTGGCGACATGACCAGTTCCAGACCATACTGATCGCGGCCATTGACGGCCGTGGACCAGGAGTCTTCAATCTTTTGAAACTGCTGAATCGCCGGGCTTTCATCGGATGTCGCCTTGGTGGCAACCGGAGCCGGCGAAGTCTGCGCGACGGAGGCGCAGCACAGCAGGAAGAAGAGATAAGTGCAGGTAAAACAACGAGTCATCGGGATAGAAACCTCAATTGGGCAGGATGCATATGCTGCTTGCCTGCGCACATGCTTTTGACTGCCAGGCAAGCCGCTTTGGGAGCGGGTCCGCCTCTCCCTATGATAACCACTGTGCTCTAGATGCACCACGTTTTGCGCCGTCGCACAAATCGCCCATCTTGCCTGGAAACGGCTCAAACAAAGGGTTATTTGCCGCAAGACACTGGTTCTAAAACAGAGTCTGCAGGCGGTCGGGCTGGTGAACCGTCACCAGGGAATCCTCGATGGAGATCCAGCCCTCTTTTCGGAATTGCCCGAGCGTGCGCGTGACCGTTTCGCGGGTGGTGCAGGTCATCGAGGCCATTTCTTCGTGCGTCAACAGAAGAGGGAAGCGGTAGGCGCCGCCACTCAAGTGCTCGCCGATCTGGGTTCCGAACTCCAGGAGCAGCTTGCCCAGGCGCGCGGCAACGGTTTCGGCAAGGGCGATACGGCAAGCATCCTGCAGGGCAAAGCGATATTCCTGGCAGATGCATTGCACAGCGCGCATCTGGGCTTCCTTGTGGGTGCGCAGAAAACCAAGAAACCTGTCGCGCTCCACGGGGCGCAGCTGGGCGCTGGTGAGGGATTGCGCTGAGACCTCGTACATGCCATGCGACAGCACCGCATAGAGGCCAAGCATCGATCCCGGGCCGGCGATGCGGACAATCATCTGACGGTCTTTTTCGTGCCCTGCGGTGAGCTTGAGATGACCGCTGCAGATCAAGTAGAGACAGCGCGCATCATCGCCCTGATGAAAGAGGGATGCCTGCGCAGGCAGAGTGATGGTACTGGTTGCGAGTTCGAGGTCGGCAAGGACCGAACTTCCCAGGGAACAGAACCACCCGGGACGCCGATTTGCGCATGCCGCGCATCCGGCGGGAACCTGGCGTGCCAAGTGCATCTGGCGGATGTCAGCATCCGCAGCGATTTGTGCTCCATTCATGGGTGCGCCCCTTCTGAAGCCGCCCAGGTTCCTTCGCTATTTGAATCTCCGTCGACCTACGCTAGAGGAATCGGCATGATAATGAGTGCCAACTCTTGCAAAGGAATCTTGTGTTCTCACAAGTGTGTGGGAGTCCGTGACCTCACGGATGTGATGGGCCTCACGTAACCTCAGTTCAAACGAACGATGCGCAATCGACGCGCTACCCTCTTCTACGAGAAGATTAGGCACGATCGAATGAGTCGCGGGTGACACGGAACACACCTGTTTGCCGGTAACTCTTTCGGCGCGTGAGGATGCGAGGCCCAAAGCCGCCGTACCAACCAGCCGGACAATTGGCTCCGAAGTGCAGCGAAGTACAACGCTGCGCTGGGACTTAGCCGTTCTGCGCGGCGAGGAGTCCCAGAGCGCGGATGCCGTCGCAGATCTGCCGCGCTGTCCCGAACGCAGCACGGTTTCAGATCCGGGTGTGATGGAAATCACCGCTGTCCGTAGCTATAGGCCGTAGTCTGCTGGTGACAAATCGTACTCCAAATTGAGGCTGTTCCTGTTGCCGTATGTCTTACCGAGGTATCGGCAAAAGCCAATTCTGGAGGCATGTTGATCGGTTCCGGGGGATTTGAATGAACGGCCGCCGTTGTCGCCTGGCGGTCATGGCATTCAATGCGGTGTTTTTCATGTTTCGAAATCGGCCAGTTGCGCAAGTGGGGCTCGGGAGGTGTCAGAAATACGCGGCACGATTGCGATCCGCTCTCTTGTTTCCTCTGAGCGCCGGTTTGCTCTGCGCTCTGGTTCTCGCCGTACCCGCAGCCAAAGCGCAACGAGCAGAGCGGAATGGCGGGGCACAAGCGGCGGCCGGCTCACACGAAGGCACGGACAGCTCCGCGGTGTGCGCAACCTGCCATGCGGACTTCGTGAAGGATTTTGCGGGGAATCCGCATTCGCGGACCCACGGTGGCGCAGGAGGTACATGCGAATCGTGCCATGGAGATGGGAAAGATCACGTCGAGGCACGAGGAGACAAAACGAAGATCTGGAACTCGGTGAACGCGCAGACCCGGGACGGCAAGGCGCTTTGCCTGAACTGCCACAAGGATCGGCATCAGGGTTTCAACGAATCGGCGCATGGGCGCGGCGATGTGAATTGCCTGGGGTGTCACGACATGCACCACAGCAAGGCGGATGCGCTGCTGAAGGATGCGCAGCCACGACTTTGTTATGAGTGCCACGGGGATGAACGCCACGATTTTTCGATGCCTTTCCACCACCAGGTGAACGAGGGCGTCGTCCAGTGCTCTGACTGTCACGATCCGCACAGCGCACGCGCGCGCGGAGAGACCAAGGCAATCGGCGAGGAGAATGCGACCTGCGTGCAGTGCCACACCGAGAGCGCGGGTCCCTGGAAGCATGAACACAGCGCGGTCAAGTCGGAAGGATGCGTTGCTTGTCACACCGCGCACGGAGGCGCGAACAAACACATGCTGAAACGGGCCGACGTGAGTGCTCTTTGTCTCGAGTGTCATGCACCTGCATCGAGCCCGACGGCCGGCGCGGAGGTTAACACCGCCCACAGCTTCAAGCCACCGCGCGCGGACTGCACATCGTGCCATGCCGACGTACACGGCTCGAATACGAGCGAGCTGTTCTTGCGGGGGCCGGAGTGAGGGATGGAACGAACAAGATTCATCGCGGCTTCACCGGAGTTCCCGGAGGGTTTCACGCTCCGGCAGATGTTTCACGAGTTTTTCAACCCAAAAACCTAAGGAGTCTCACAATGACAAAAACGATTCGCACCCAGGTGGTCCTGGCTACCGCTCTTTGCGTGGCCAGCGCCATGAGCTTCGCGCAGTCCGGCGACGCAACTTACAAAGCCAAGTGTGCAAGCTGCCATGGCGCGGCCGGCACGCCTAACGCGGGCATGGCCAAGATGATGGGCATCAAGGCTACGTCCGATCCAGATATCCAGAAGCTGACAGTGGATCAGATCAGCGCGGCCGTGAAGAACGGCAAAGGCAAGATGAAGCCGATTTCCGGTTTGACGGACGATCAGGTCAAGGACGTTTCGACCTTTTTCCACACACTGAAGTAAGGAACCAGCAGTAAGAGCAAGCCGCAAGGCCTGGGGCGAAACCGCGCAGTGGGAAGTTGACAAGCGCTCGCGGGGTTTCGCTCTCTGTGCCAATCCATTCGACGCGGCAAGGAGTTCAACGTGGCACCCTTTGAGAGATTCCGGGAGAACTGGATCAGGCCAGCACTCTTCTTCGGAAACAACCCCATTAGTCTTGCCGGCGGCGCGGCCACCACGGCCTCGGGCGTCACCATGGTTGCTTACTGGCTTGTCGAGCTATTCGGCCGGCCGAATGACAATCCCTATCTTGGCATCATTTTCTTTCTGATTCTGCCGGCGCTTTTCATCGCCGGACTGGTTTTTATCCCGATCGGCATCTTCGTCCGGCGGAAACAACTGCAGAAGGTCGGGTCGATTCCTGCGGAATTTCCCAAGATCGATCTCAATGACAAGATCTTTCGCCATGGGCTGGATATCGTGCTCGTCGCGACGATCGCGAACCTTCTGCTGGTTTCTGTCGCCAGCTACCGCGGTGCCGCGTATATGGACTCGCCGCAGTTCTGCGGACAGTCGTGCCATGTCATGCATCCGGAGTACGCGGCGTACAAGGTTTCCGCGCATTCGCATGTGGACTGCGTCGCCTGCCACATCGGCTCGGGCGCCAAATCGTATTTCCAAGCCAAGGTGAACGGCACCAAACAGCTTGTGGAGGTCAGCCTCAACCGTTATCCGACGCCGATTGAATCGCCGGTTCAGAACCTGCGTCCGGCGCGCGATATCTGCGAAGGGTGCCATACGCCGGCGAAGTTCATTGGCGAGAAGTTGCTGGTGAAATCTACCTTTGCCGACGACGAGAAAAACACGGAGACGCAGAGCGTGGTGGTTCTTCACCTGGGCGGGCGCGATTCCCTTTCGCATTTGACGGGAATTCACGGCGTGCACCTGGGCCATATCGAATACGTGGCAACAGATCCAACCCGCACCAGCATTCCGTGGGTCGCGAAACGCAATGCCGATGGCTCGCAGACGGTGTTTGCCAGTCCCGACGCGGGGTCGCTTGAGCCTAAGGGCGAACGACGCACCATGGACTGCATCGACTGCCATAACCGCGCCGCGCATACGTTTGTGACGGCGGAAGACGCGCTGAACCGCGCCATGGCCGAAGGAGCAGTCAGTCCCGACTTGCCCTGGGTACACAAGGAAGGTCTCGTGCTGCTGAAGGGGAACTATGCTTCGCAGCAGGAGGCAGGTTCGAAGATCCCAAGCGAGCTGGAGGCGTTCTACCGGACGCAGCATCCCGAGGTGCTGGCGGCGAACGCACAGAAGGTGAAGGAGGCGGGGAATCAACTGGCCGTTCTTTACCAGCAAAACGTTTTCCCTGCGATGAAGGTGACGTGGGGGACGCATCCGAATCACATCGGGCACATGGATTATCCGGGCTGCTTCCGGTGCCACGACGGCAACCACGCGACCAAGGACGGGAAGAGCAGCATCACGCAGGATTGTGCAGCCTGCCATAACCTGCTGGCGGTCGATGAATCGAAGCCCAAAGTGCTCGCCGACCTCGGCATTCAGTAACCCTTCGAATCGCGTGGTTTGAGTTCGACTCAAGCCACGCGATTTTCCACAGAACGCAAGAGGTTACTCTCCAGTTTTCCCCTCTTTTCCCACCGCTCGAAACCCCTGTGAGCGGAGCACTCATCGCTATACAATCTGGGCTATAACGAGTTCCTGAATCGCAATGAAGATCGCTTTGCCGTGGGTTGCGGAGCGGTATCTGTCCGTTTGCCGGGCGACGCTCATTGACCGTTCAGAGTGACGCGGACGGCCCTGGTTAGCGCAGGGTTGAGCGCGAAGGGCCGAGGCTTACCAGTCGATTTGTCAACGAAAGAGGATCATGGCATACAGGAAAAGCTTCGGTCTGCGGATGGTCGGCACGGTTCTGGCTTTTCTGGGGGCTTCTCTTTCGGTTTCCGCCGGACCGGCGGTTTCGACTGCTGCCGTGGCTACCTCGCGCGTCCTCGGGGATTGGCGTCAATCGCCTCCGGTGCTGGTTGCGAACAGTGAGCCCTCTGCGGCGCGACTCGATACGGCGATCTATGATGCGGCGCCGGATGCGAAGCTGGAGCGCGTGTTGTTGCTTCTGTCTTCGTCTCCCCAACAGGAAAAGGCGCTCACCACAACGCTCGAGAAGCTGCAGGATCCATCTTCTTCGCTTTACCACCAGTGGTTCTCTCCGGCTGCGTACGCTGCGGCGTTTGCCAACTCGGCTACGGACGTCGCGACGCTTTCCGATTGGCTGAAGAGCCGGGGTCTCGAGGTTGCGGCGATTCCTGCGGGGCGCGGGTGGATCGAGTTTTCAGGAACTGTGGCCCAGGTGGAAGAGACGTTTCACACGCGCGTCGTTGCAGAGACGAATTCGGCGGGAACGCGCTTCCAGCTTGCCGGCGGGCTGTACGTGCCGGCGGCATTGGCTCCGCTGGTGGCCGGAATTGGTTCGCTTGATGGCGTACTGGCCGAGCCTGCTCTGACTTCGGTGGAGCCGGTGGTTGCTACGAGCTCGAAAGCTGAAGTGCGCGGTGCGCTTCGGGATTCGAATGCGGATCAGGCTGAAGCGGTGATGCATCTGGCTGCGGCTCAAATGGCGGGAGTCACGGGAGCGGGGCAGACCGTTGCCATCGTGGGGCGAAGCAATGTGAACCCCGCGGATGTGACGGCGTTTCGTACGGCCCATGGGCTTGCGGCATCGGCGCTTCAGGTGGTTCCGGCGGGGACCGATCCCGGATTGAGCGCGGATCAGGCGGAGGCGACGCTGGCTACTTCAGAGATCGCGGCAGCAGCGCCGGACGCGCAGATCGTTCTGGTTCCGGCGGCGACAACGTCGGCCACCGACGGGGTGGACCTTTCGCTTGCCGCGATTGTGGATGGCAAACTCGCGCAGACGGTTGTGGTCGGCTATTCGGCTTGCGAGGAAGTTCTCTCGGGAGCGCGCCGGGCTTTGTATGCGGCGCTTTATCGGCAGGCGGCCGCTGAAGGGATCTCAGTGATCGCGGCGGCGGGAGACAGCGGAGCTGCGGCGTGCCGTGCGAACGGCGAGGCGGGACTGGCTTCCACCGGATACGGGGTGAATGCGCTTGCTTCGACGCCGTGGAATACGGCCGTGGGCGTGGCGGCAGTTGACTCCTCGCGCGCAGCACAGAAGACGAGTGCACTTTCGGCGTGGTCGGTGGAAGGCACCGATGCCGCCTATGCCGGCGGCGGCGGAAGCAGTGCATATTTCGCCTCTCCTGCGTGGCAGCCGATTCCCGCGGAAGCGCAGCAACAGCTTGCCTCGGCGACGGTGCACAACCGGCTGTTGCCCGATCTTGCGATGCCTACGGCGGCAAATACGGATGCGCAATCGGGCACGACCTTCTGCTTCAGCGGCATGAACGCAGCGCATGGATGCACTTTGGTTCGGAGCGGTGGAAGTGCGGCGGCAGCTTCTCTGTTTGCCGGAGTGGCGGCGCTGGTTGGCCAGAAGTATGGAGCACAGGGAAATCTCGCACCACGTCTCTATGCTTTGAGCAGACACGCGGGAATCTTTACGGATGTCGATCACGGAAGCGCGCAATTGAAGTGCGCGGCTGGAAGTTCCGGCTGCGGAAGCGATGGCCTGATCGGATACACGGCGGTTTCCGGCTATGATCTGGCGACGGGACTGGGCGTGGTGGATGCAGGCGAGCTGGTTCGGCGATGGGCGAGCCCTGCGGCGACGGGTACGGCGGCTGTTTCCGTGACGATGACGGCATCTCCGACCGAGCAGAACAACACCTACAATCCGTCCGCCAGCATCACGCTCGCGGCGAATGTGCTTTCTGAGAATGGCGGAGCAACGCCAACGGGGACGGTTACGTTTGTCGATGGAACCGAGTCCCAGCCGATCTCTTCGGCGGTCACACTGAATTCGAGCGGTGTTGCCACGGTGACGGTCGAAGGAGTCTTCGGCCAGGGCGGCAACCAGGTTTTTGCCTCGTACAGCGGCGACAGCACCTATGCCACGGGAACATCGACGCCGCCGGTCAATATCAATATTCAGCCCAGTACCACGAGCCTGGCTGTGGTTCCATCGGCTACGTCGGTGACCCCCGGGCAAACGATTTCTGTCACGGTGACGCTCACGGTGGGCAGTCCGCCGGAAGGGAGCGTGGCTCCAGCCGGCGTCGTTACCTTGAATGTAGATGGGCTGGCAAGCGGCAACTCGGGGCTGACCACCAGCGCCGGCGTGACCACGGCGACGTTCTCGGTCACGATTCCAACTTCGAGTTCGGTTTTGACCCACTCGCTGCAGGCTGTCTATGCGGGCAACACGAATTACTCGGCGTCGACGTCGCCGGCGGTGACAGTGACCATCGCCAAGGCAGCGACGACGACCACCGTGACGCCGGCAACGCTGGCGCCGTCGGCCGGCAGTTCGCTGATCGTGAACGCAACCGTGACCGCTACCGGGGGTGGTAGTTCGGGGCCTACGGGGACGGTGACGTTCCTGCTCGACAACGTAAGCCAGAGCGTGGTCCCGATCACAACAACGAGCGGATCGACGGGCGCCTCGTACACAATCCCCAGTGTTCCCGCAGGCACGCATGCTTTGACAGCGACTTACAGCGGGGATACCAACTACGCGACATCGACTTCGCCGGCGGTCACAATCACGGCGGCGAAGAGCGCGACGACTACGACACTGACGGCGACTCCGGGCGTGCTGGCTGCTGGAACGACTGAGACGCTCACAGCAACCGTGGCTCCCACGGTAACGGTTACGGGCACGACCTACAACATCACCGGGACCGTGGCCTTCTATGATAACGGGAGCACGCTTCTGGGCAGCGCAACAGTGAGCACGGGGAGCGCCTCGATCACGGGCGTCACGCTCGCCAACAACGTATCGCACTCGATCACCGCGATCTATTCCGGAGATCCGAGCTGGCTCACGAGTACGTCCTCGGCATTGCTGCTGGCCGCGACAACGGTTCCCGATACGGTGGTGCTCACGTCGAATTACAACGCTGCCAATCCCGGTCAGGCGCTGATCCTGACCGCGACCGTTACGCCGAATGCGCCACCCGCACTCACTTCGGAACAGAATCCGTCGGGCAACGTGATCTTCTACAACGGGACGACGGTGATCGGGACAGTGGCGCTCACTGCGTCGAGTGGAGACTCTTCGATCGCAAGCTTTACGACGTCGACGCTGCCGGGCGGCCAGGATAATCTCTCGGCGTACTATCAAGGAGATAACTACTTCGACGCCGAAACATCGAATATTCTCACGCTGAACATTCTGGACTTCACGATCACAGCGTCGCCTTCGAATCCCTCGACCAACCTGAACATCGTGCAGGGGACGTCGGGTTCGGCGAGTTTCCTGATTTCCGGTGAGGGCGGGTTTTCCGGTACGGTGCAGGTGGTTTGCGCCGTGGCCACGCAGGACGACATGACCTGCACCGCGAGCCCGCAGGATGTTTCGCCAGGCACGACGGTCACGTTCGTCATCCAGACGTATTTGCCTGGGCAGCAGACGACAAGTACGACAGCACAGCGGAAACCCATGCCGCCGCTGTGGCCGCGGGTTGTTTCCGGAACGGCGCTGGCGATTCTGGGTGTGTTCCTGCTCCCGTTTGGAAGACGCGTGCGCATCTTTGCCGATCGCTCGCGACGGACATTCTGGGTGTTCCTTCTGCTCCTGGTTGGTCTGGGGGCGTCGGGGCTGGGGTGCAGCAACGTGACGGGTGTGAATGGTACGGGGACGCCGCTGGGCGTGACCACGATCAAGATCACGGCTTCGGCGAACGTGGACAACACGGTGGTGAGCCACAGTACGTTTCTCAGCGTGAATGTGGTGCCCGCGACTTCCACTCAGTGAACCGGTCTCCGGCGGCTGCGCAAGAGATGTAGGGCGGGGAGAAGATAAATTCCCTCAGGGGCTGAAAGCCTCCGAGGGGAATATCCATGCAAACGACACAGCGTCCGAAGTCTCCGGTGATACCCTTCCCGGTGAAGTAAAAACAGGAGGGAACGTTGCGTATTTCCGTTGCATCACTTGCCGCAATCTTCGCAATCACACTCAGCATCGGAATGGAGGCGCAAAACGCACCGCCGGTTCCGGCCAATCCTGCAAAACCAAACGCCTCCGTCACACCCGCAGCCACAACCACGCACGCGCAAGTGAGCGCAGAAGCGACCGAGCCGAAAGCCGATCCCAAAGCGATCGTCACAGTCGGCACTGCGCGCTTCACCGTCCTCACCCCCGAACTCATCCGCATGGAGTGGGCCGCCGACGGAAAGTTCGAAGACCATGCATCGTTCGTCTTCCTCAACCGCCGCCTCCCCGTGCCCAGGTTCGAGGTCAGCAAACAAGACAACGGCGTCGTACTGAAAACCAGCGCGCTCACTCTCACCTACGCGCCCACAGGCTCTGACACGCGCTTCACGCCCGCAAATCTCAAGATCGAGCTCACCGTCGACGACAAACCCGTCACATGGCATCCCGGCGACGTCGATCCCGACAACCTGCAAGGCACAACCCGCACCCTCGACGGCGCTGTCGGCTCCAAGACCCGCGAACCCATCGAGCCGGGTCTCGTTTCGCGCTCAGGCTGGGCTCTGGTCGACGACTCCACCCGCCCGCTCTTCGACTCCACCGACTTCAGCTTCAAACAAGGCGAGAAGAGCCCCTGGCCGTGGGTACTGGAGCGCCCCGCCGGCGAACGCCAGGACTGGTACTTCTTCGGCTACGGCCACGACTATCGCAAGGCGCTCGGCGACTACGTCCGCGTCGCCGGCCGCATTCCCCTGCCGCCGCGCTTCGCCTTTGGCGCATGGTGGTCGCGCTACTGGGACTACACCGATCAGGAACTCGATGAGCTGGTTCGCGGCTTTCACGAGAACGATGTGCCCCTCGATGTCTTCGTCATCGACATGGGCTGGCACATCAGCAAAGAGCAGCTCGAAGCGCTCGGAGAGAAGGACCAGTCCAATCATTCCTTGGGCTGGAGCGGTTACACCTGGAACAAGACGCTCTTCCCCGACCCCGAAGATTTTCTCGCCCGCCTGCACAACGAAGGCCTGAAGACAACCCTCAATCTCCATCCCGCCTCCGGCGTCGAGCCGTGGGAACAGGCGTACCCCGCCATGGCGAAAGCCATGGGCATCGATCCCGCCACGCGCAAGTATGTTCCCTTCAACCTCACCGACAAGAAATTCGCCACTGCTTACATGGATCTTCTCCACCACCCGCTCGAGAAACAGGGCATCGATTTCTGGTGGCTCGACTGGCAGCAGGAGCAGCGCACCGAGATGCCCGGCGTGATGCCCACGTGGTGGCTCAACTATGTCCACTTCACCGATCAGCAGCGCGAAGGCAAGCGCCCGCTACTCTTCCATCGCTGGGGCGGCCTCGGCAATCATCGCTACCAGATCGGCTTCTCCGGCGACACCGTCTCTGTATGGGATTCGCTTGCCTTCCAGCCGTGGTTCACCGCCACCGCAGCCAACGTAGGCTATGCGTATTGGAGTCACGACATCGGCGGCCACATGCCCGGCGCCGTCGAGCCCGAGCTCTACACGCGCTGGGTGCAGTTCGGCGCCTTCAGCCCCATCCTGCGCACGCACACCACCAAGAATCCCGAATCCGAGCGCCGCATCTGGGCCTATCCCGAGCCCTACTCGTCGATTCTTCGCTCCACCTTCCAACTGCGCTACGCGCTCGAGCCCTACACCTACACAGAAGCACGCCGCACCTACGACACAGGCGTAGCCTTCTTCCGTCCCCTCTACTACGACTGGCCCCAAGCCGCAGAAGCCTACGACAGCAAGGGCGAGTACATCTTCGGCGACCAGATGCTCGCAGCGCCCGTCACCACTCCCGCCGACAAGGCAACCGGCCTCGCGACCGAGAAAGTCTGGCTGCCCAAAGGCGAGTGGATCGAGTGGCCCACAGGCAAACACCTCACCGGCCCAACCTCCGTCGATCGCAGCTTCACGATCGACCAGACACCCGTATATCTACGCGCGGGCGCCATCGTGCCCATGCAGCCTCCCATGCGCTACACCGGCGAGAAGCCCGTCGACCCGCTCATCGTCAACGTTTGGCCTCTCGATCCAGGCGCGCACTCTGAATACTCGGTCTACGAAGATTCAGGCGTCGCCGTCGAGTATCAGAGGGGCGTCTTCGCGCGCACGCCGATCAAGGCCACGCAGGAAGGCGACACCCTCAAGGTCGAGATTGGTCCGGTCGCAGGCGCGTATCCCGGAATGCTCAAGGCACGCGCCTACGAGATTCGACTGCCGGACGACTGGCCACCAGCATCGGTGACCGTCAACGGCGCAGCCATTCGCCACGCAACCGCGCACGACAAGGACATGCAGAGCGGCTGGTCATTCGAAGGCAACACGCTCACCACCATGATCCCCACGCCGAAGCTGAGCACTGCAACCAAAGTGACGGTACTTATCAAGCGCGCAGCCGGACTCGCGGCTCGGCGCAATGAGCTCGACGGCTTTGCCGGCGCGATGACGCGGCTGCGTGGCACCTACGACGCCATGAACCAGTTGTGGGCCGTCAGTTTTCCGCCGGACATCCTGGTGGAAGCCATGCAAACGGGCGACCGCCTCAGCTACCATCCCGAGCGCGCCGCCGATGAGATCGCGCATTTCCACGAATTGCTCCCCAAAGCGCAGGCCGCCGTTGCGCAGTCCGCGAACGGCTTTGAATCCAGGATGGACGAGTATGTGAAACGCATGGAGTCCAGCCCACGCAAACCCCCAACCCCGGTTGACTACGCAGCCGAAGCCAAGCGCCGCATAGAAGCAATGGCCCGCGCTCAAAGCCAGGTGCAGGACGCAGGCAAATAGACTCGTTGCCGATTCGTTGAAGAGAAGCGCCGGGGCGTATCGCTCCGGCGCGATTCTTGAGGCTCGCAGCATTTGAAGAGTACAGGTTCCAGCTTGAAGCGTGGGGGCTCGAGCTCGAAACGTACGGGCTCGAGCTTGAAACGTACGGGCTCGAGCTTGAAACGTACGGGCTTAGCTTGAAGGGTACGGGCTTTAGCCCGTACGTTAGCCCTTTTGAAAGGACCTGGGCTTTAGCCCCCGAGGGAATGCTGCTGCCGACTGACCGCGCTTCCTTCAATCGGAGCGAGGACGGTATAGTCTGCGAAGGAGCCTTTCACTCCCCGTCCCAAGGAAAATCGGCATGACGCTGGACCGTCGCACCTTCCTGAACACTTGCAGCCGCCTCGGCATCGCCTCACCCCTCTTCCCCGGAATCCTCTATTCCCTGGCAGCGCGTGCGCAAGAGAGCAATGGCACGGCCAAGCCCGCCGAACCAGCGAAGATCACAGCCGAGATGATCGACCAGGCCGCCGAACTCGCCGGCGTCGGCCCCTTCACCGCCGATCAGAAGAAGATGATGCTCGGCGGCCTCAACGATCAGCGCAGCGGTTATGAAGCAATCTACGCGCTGAAAATTCCCAACTCGGTCGCGCCCGCCTTCGTCTTTCATCCGCTGCCCGCCATCAAGCCGGGAGCCGAAATAAGCGCCGCAGAACCCAACAGAAACGGGAGCGTCCTCGATGCGAATCCCGTAGCCCCCAGCAAAATCGAGGATCTAGCCTTCGCCCGCGTCGCCGACCTCGCCGCGCTGCTGAAGTCCCGCAAGATCACCTCTGTCGCGCTCACCCAGATGTATATCGATCGCCTCAAGCGCTACGACTCCAAGCTGCACTTCGTCATCACCATCACTGAAGAGCGCGCCCTCGCCCAGGCGAAGCAAGCCGACGCTGAAATTGCCGCCGGCAAATATCGCGGCCCACTCCACGGCATTCCCTGGGGCGCAAAAGATCTCCTCGCCGTGAAGGGTTATCCCACCACATGGGGCGCTGGCGGGTTCGAGAAGCAGTCGTTCGACGAAGATGCGACCGTCGTGCAGCGCCTCGACGCTGCCGGCGCCGTGCTCGTAGCAAAGTTCACGCTCGGCGCGCTCGCCATGGGAGACAAGTGGTTCGGCGGCCGCACGCGCAACCCCTGGAACCCCGCGCAAGGCTCAAGCGGTTCCTCCGCCGGATCAGCCAGCGGCGTCTCCGCGGGCTGCGTCGCCTTCGCCATCGGCTCCGAGACACTCGGCTCCATCTCGTCACCCTCGACGCGCTGCGGAACCACAGGCCTGCGCCCAACCTTCGGCTTCGTCCCCCGCACCGGCGCCATGGCCCTCAGCTGGACGATGGACAAGCTCGGCCCGATCACCCGCTCCGCCGAAGACTGCGCCCTCGTGCTCCAGGCCATCTACGGCCCCGACGGCAAAGATGCCTCCGTCGTCCCCGCTTCGTTCGATTGGAACGCCGGCCTCGACTGGAAGAAGCTGCGCATCGGTTATCTCAAAGGTGAGTTCGATCAACCCGAGCCGCTGAAGCTGAAAGAAGCTAGTCCCGAAGAGACCGCCGAGCAGAAGAAGGAACGAGAGAAGCAGAACGAAGAGATGAAGGCCGGCCGCGCGCGCCGTGACTACGACCGCAAGTTCGATCTCGCCGCGCTCGACAAGCTGAAGGCGATGGGCGTCAACCTGATCCCCGTCGAGCTTCCCAAGCTCCCCTATGGCGCCATGGCTTCCCTTCTCACCGCAGAAGCCGCGGCAGCCTTCGACGATCTCACCCGCTCCGGCCGCGACAAACTGCTCACGGAGCAGGGCGTCGAGGATTGGCCCAACGCATTCCGCGTCTCGCGGCTCTACCCGGCAGTCGAATACATCCAGGCCAACCGCGCCCGCACCCTGGCCATCCAGCAGGTCGCGGCCCTCTTCGAGCAGGTCGACGTCATCGTCGCGCCAACAAACGGCGTGCAGCTCGTCGCAACCAACCTCACCGGCCATCCAGCTCTGATTGTCCCCAACGGAGTGCGCGGCGACGATGCCCCCAAGCCGCCAAAGATCGACGACGGCGACAACGACGACATCGGCGGCCCTGGCACGCCAGTCTCTCTTACCTTCTTAGCCGGCCACTATCAGGACGCCAGGTTAGCCGCCTTCGGCTGGGCCTACCAACAAGCCACAGGCTTCCACAACCTCCACCCCAAGCTGGACTGAAGAGAAACGGTGCCCGCCACAATCTGGGTGCCCCCGGTCGAGGGAGCCTCGCACTTGGGGACCGGGGAAAGCACGAACCAGCATCGTTACCGCGATTGAGGTGCCGGCGGCGGTGTCGAAGCCGGTGGCGTAGAAGCCGGCGGAGTCGCCGGTTGAGAAGGTGTCGTTGATGGAGCCGTCCCCGGCGCACTCGACGGTGCGGAAGGCGCAGCCGGCGCAGCAGTCGATCCTGCCGGCGGCGGAGTTCCCGGCGGCGTAGCCGGAGCACCCGGCTGCCCAGGCGTCTGCGGCCTCGGCATCGGCCGCCCACCCGGCATGCCCATGCCCGGCCGCATCGGCGATTGCGGCAGGTCCGTCACTTCCACAAGCTCTACGTCGAAGATCAGGTCCGCCTTTGCCGGAATCCCGGGATGCGCCGCATCAGGCCCCGGCCGCCCCTTCGCACCGTAAGCCAGCTGCCACGGGATAAAGATGCGGCGCTTGCCGCCAATCTTCATGCCGGCAACACCCTGATCGAACCCGGGAATCAGCCGTCCCATACCTTGCGGAAAGGCCATCGGCTGCGCAGCCCCGTGTTTCGGCTTGCCGTCCGCGTCCATCACCGGCTTGCCGTCCTTATCCAGCTCGGGAGGACCCGGATGGTCGTACGACGAGTCGAACTTGTGGCCGTCCGATGCAAGGTAGCCGGTGTAGTGGACCTTGTAAATCTTGTTGGGCTCGGCCTCGGGCCCCGTGCCAAGCTTGTAGTCCTCGTACCGCAGAGAAAACGCCGTCTTGACGATCCCGTGAACGACAGGAATCCCAGGCGGCAGTTTCATCGCTGACGTTGTCGCGGCCGGGTGCGTCGTCGAAGTCGTGGCCGGCTTGGCCGGAGTCTGAGCGGTGGCGGCAAGTGAGCTCGCCGCGAGTGCGAATGCAAAAAGACAGCGTTTCATTGTGATGTGGAAACTCCCAACAGATTCTATCGGGAGTGTATCAGGCGCTTGCGCGATCGGTGCCGGCGCGCAAGCTCGCTAAGCACCCGCACGATGATCCTCGCAATCCTTTGAGCTCCATGTCTGAGGTTCAGCGCCCCGGGAAGGGCGATGGAAGGCCCGGACTCGTTCGCCCGCGGTTTCTCCCCTTATGAGTCTTTATGCGCAGAGACTTACATTGAGATATGGTCCTTTTCTTCCCCTCCCTGCTGCGCAGCTGCTGGCTTCCCTGTGCGTCGTTTGCGGCCGGGGTCTTGAACACGATCGCCGGAGGAGGATCGTTCCTGTCGCTGCCCGCATTGCTGGCCAGCACTACGGCGGCCGGCGTGGGCGCGGTGGCCGCGCAGGCAACCAACACGGTCGCCCTCTGGCCCGGCCAGCTCACGTCGCTCGTCGCCTTCCGGCAACAGCTCCGCACATACGGATGGAGCCTCGCGCCTTTAGGCGCCGCCTCCGGTATCGGGGGTTGGATCGGCGGATGGCTCTTGCTCCACACCGGCAACCGGCGCTTCCGCGAGTTGCTGCCCTGGCTGCTGTTGTTTGCCGCCGTGATGTTCGCGCTCAGCTTCCCGCTGGGGCGTTGGCTGGCCTCGCTCTCCGGCGGCAAGCGCTACAACACCACGCTGCTCATCGGCATGGTCGTCGTCAGCGTATATGTAGGCTACTTCGGCGCCGGCGGCGGCTTTCTCGCCATGGCGCTCTTCGGGTTTTGCGGCGTCCACGACATCCACGAGATGAACGCGCTGAAGGTGCTAACTGCCGCGGTCTCCATCGGAATTCCCTCCATCACATTCATCCTTGCGGGCAAAGTCGCGTGGCAGTTCTGCCTTGTGATGGCCGTCCTGGCCGCAGTGGGCGGCTACCTGGGCGCTCACTACAGCCGCAAAGTCAACCAGCGCGCCATGCGCTGGTCAGTCGTTTGCATCGGCTTTGTCACCGCAGGCTACTTCTTCCTGCAGAACTACCTCCGCCATCCCTAGCACATCACAGCAGGATGTCTCGCCCACAGCTCGGAGAGTCACTGCCAGTTAATCCGTCGCTCACCCGCCGGCAGGACCCCACCCCCTCCCCCTATATTTCTGTAGGGAAATGGTTTATTCTCAGTCGTTTGGCGCGTGGTTTTGACTGCAAATATTGGATTCGAAACGACTTATTTGCAGAAATTAGACAACAAAGGAGTTAGAAGCAGCGCGGCTCGCGGTGTTGGCGGTGTTCGCGGAGTTAGCGCGTTGGCACGTCAGCAGGTCAGCGAGTCAGCCCATGCATTCATCCTGCGCTTTTGGGCGGTAATTGCATGCAAATTTCGGGGGGGAGTTTTGAAAATATTTTGGGACTGGCCCGAGGGATGGAGCTAGCGAGCCTTGGGAGACGAGCCTATTAAGCTGCGATTCGACTAGCTCGACAGGATCGCCGCAAGCAGCGCTGTTCGTGGCGCCAGATGCTCCAGCACAATCGATTCGTGCAGCGCATGCGCCCCTGCACCCACAGCCCCCATCCCATCCAGCGTCGCGATACCCAGCGCCGAAGTGAAGTTCCCATCCGAAGCCCCACCGGTCGCAGCCTCGTCCAGCGAAAACCCAAGTTCGCCCGCCAGCGCCCGCGCTCTGCCAAACAGTTGCGCCGTGCCCCGCGTCCGCTCCATGGGAGGGCGATTGATCCCACCCGTCACCGTCAGCTTGCAGCGCTCATCCGCCGGCCGCAGACCCGCAAACTTCCGCTCGATGCGTACACCATCCGTCTTCCGCGCAATGCGGACATCGATCTCCGCCCACGCCTCCGCAGGAATCACGTTCGTCTTCGACCCGCCGCCAGCCAGTCCCACGCTGACGGTCAGCCCCCGCTTTAGATCCGTCCACCCGCTCACGGTCTCGATCACATGAGCCAATTCGCGCAGCGCGCTCGCACCTTTCTCGAAGTCCACCCCCGCGTGCGCAGCAACTCCTGCAATGTCAATCCGCCAGTTGCCCGTCCCCTTGCGTGCAGTCTTGTACGCCAGCCCCTGTGCAGGCTCAAGAACATAAACCGCGGAACACTCCGCAGCCAGCCGCTCCGTAATGGGCCGCGAAACCGGGCTGCCAATCTCCTCATCGCTGTTCAGCAGCAGCACAACCTCGCTGCTCAACCCATCGGCCTCGAGGAGCAATTCAATTGCTGTGAGGGCCATGGCCACCCCAGCCTTCATATCCAGAACCCCGGGTCCAAACAGCCGCCCGTCCGAGACCCGCACCGGCATCGATTTCAGCGTCCCCAGCGGCCAAACCGTGTCGAGATGGCCGAGCAGCATCACCGGTTTATCTCCACCTTTGGACTTGGGACCAAAACGAACTTCCAGCACATCCCCGAAGGACCGCTGGCGGTGACGTTTGACCCGGCCACCGAGGGTCCGGACGTGGGCGGCAACCAGGTCCGCGCAGGCGTCGACTGCCTCCTTCTGGTCTGAAGGCGACTCCGCGAGCACCAAGTTGCGCAATAAGCGATGGGTTTCCGGCTGGCTCCGCCGGGCGCCTGCGAGCAGCGCTCGCGGCGAGATGGTGGTTTCGGGAATCATCTTGTTGAGCCTCCAGCCACCCTGGCGGTCCGAATTCGCACAGAATGTGTAACTTGCCGATTCTACCGGAATTTCGGGCGCCCGATAAGCCAACCGTCGCTTACGCCAATTGCTTCCGATTTAGAGCAAAGGCTGTGCAAACGAGGCGCAGACTGTGGCAATAATGCCACAGTGTCGAGATAAGGGTTCCCGTCTAACCTAGTCGTACGACTTCAAGCTCAGTGCATCCAGGGGGATTGGTGAGTTCAGCCCATCTTGAACAGACGATTGCCGAAGCCATTGCCATTGATGGGGTGGGGCTTCACTCAGGCGCGCCGGTCACGATGCGGTTGCTGCCTGCTCCGGCCGGGTCGGGAATCGTCTTCCGTCGCACCGACCTGGATAACTTCGAAATCGCCGCCAACGGCCGCAACGTCGCCAAAGTCAGCTACGCCACCAGCCTCATGCGGCAGGGCGTGCTCATCTCCACCACCGAGCACCTGCTTTCCGCGCTCATCGGCATGGGCGTCGACAACGTCATCGTCGAGCTCGACAACCTGGAACTGCCCATCCTCGATGGCAGCGCCCTGCCCTACGTAGAGGCATTTCGTAGCGTGCGGGCATCCGGACCCAGCGCCGCCGCCGCGAAACGATTCGCGTCCTGCGCGCGGTCGAAGTCCGCGAGGGCAACAAATTCATCGGCGTGTATCCGGGATCGGGGTACAGCATTCAGTACTCCATCGAATTTCCGTCCCCCATCGGTCGGCAGTCGACAAGTGTGGATCTGGCCACGGAGACTTACGGCGAATCCATCGCGCCGGCACGCACCTTCGGCTATAAAGCCGATGAGCAGCGCTTGCGCGACATGGGCCTGATCCGCGGGGCAAGCGCGGAGAATGCGATCATCCTCGGAGCCAAAGGGCCGGAGAACGGTCCGCTGCGGTTTGACGACGAGTATGTGCGCCACAAGGTTCTGGACCTGATCGGGGACCTGGCTCTGGCCGGTCGCCGCATTGAAGGACACGTGGTCGCAGAACGGGCCGGGCACGCAATGCACACCGCCCTCGTATCGCGTTTGTTGAAGGACCGCTCCGCGTGGGTGCTTGCGCATGTGCCGGTCGAAAAGGACGGCGAAAGCGAGCGCGAAGACACTGCGCCGATGACAAACACTGGTTTGGCGCGCCCCGCATTGATGAGCGCCTAGGGCATTCCCTCCCATTCCACACCATCCCACCGATGTTACCGCCGAGGCACTTCTACGTAGCCGTGCTTGGCTTTCTCCGCAGAGGCAGCCGATGCACCGATTAAGATAGCGGGTAGACTCTCCCAACAAATCCGCATAGGTGCGGAGTTCCGAACCTTAAAGCATGGCCACGAACACTCCCAATACATTGCGCATTCCCATTGTGCTTCTCGCTGTCTTCGACCTGGCGATTCTCGGAATCCATCTTTGGCCGTGGCAGGAGATTGTCAATTTACCCGGAAGCGGAACGGTCGCCTTCGACCCCATCCTTTGCCTGGCGGCTCTAATCGGGCTCATCCCGTGGATCTCCAGCGGCATCAAGGAGCCAACGCGCAAGGCTCTGGCCGCAGGCGCAACAATCGGCGTGCTCGCAGGCGTTGTGCTGATCGCGAATGTGGTTCTGTCGGCCCAGGATGGCGCCCAATCTGGATTCTTGCGGCCCGCGCTGCTCGGTTTGGGCGCTATCTTGTGGGGCGTCGCGGGACTGCGTGGCTCGCGAGCGGCGGGCAACGCGGGAATGGGAGCGCTGTCGGGGATGTGGGGCGCGATCGTCAGCAGCCTGATGGCCTGCGCCGCGGTTCTGGGCCAGTTCTATCTCACCGCGGGAAGCCCGAACTCGCCCGATCCTTGGAAGGAATATCAGGGGCTGGCCATCGGCAACACCGCCATGCAGGAACTGGTGCACACGCTCAACACAGCGACAGGATTTCTTCTGATCGGCCCTCTGGCCGGAGCCGCCGTAGGCCTGATCTTCGCCTTCTTCGGACAAGGCCAAAAGAGCTGAACAAGCTTCGGAAAAGCTGCAGTCATCGGTTTTGAAAGGACATGGCTTTAGCCATGCCTTAAAGGCGTTGGGAATTCTGCGGCTGAGAGCTTGCTCAAACTCTCGCTGATCTTGTTGTTGAAGGGTACGGGCTTCAGCCCGTACGTAAATCCTCGCCAAATGAATCCGGGGCTTTAGCCCCGAGGGACGTTCAGCAGCCCCATCAAGAAAACAAAATGCACATCGGCGCCTTCACGCTCACCGTCTTGCCTTTTTCCGCCAGCACGCCCGTCTGCGGATTCCGGCTCAACACCGTGATGTTGTTCGAATCCTGGTTCGCCACAAGCATCCAGTGTTCGGTGGGATCGAGCACGAAGTTGCGCGGTGTTTTTCCGCCGCAGTTAGAGCGGGTCATCGCCGTCAGCGCGCCCGTTTGCGGATCGCAGCGAAAACTGTAGAGGAAGTTGTTATCGCGATTAGCGAAGTAGACGAACCGCCCTGACTTCGTGATGACCGTATCGCAGCCACGCGTCGGGCCCTTGTAACCCTCGGGCAGCAGATCGATGGTGGTGATGCGCGTCAAGCTGCCGTCTTTCGACGACCACTCAAGAACATCGACGGTTGAAGTGAGTTCGTTCAAGCAATAGGCTGTCTTGCCGTTGGGATGGAAGTGCAGCGTGCGGCAACCGGACCCCGGCGCTGCATGGTACGTTCCGGCCGACGTCAGCATCGCCGTTGCAGTGTTCATCTCGTAGATGTGAATGCAGTCTCCGCCGAGGTCGTTGATATAGGCATAGCGGTTGTCGGGCGAGAACGACGCGAAGTGCGCATGCGCAGTCGTTTGGCGCTCCGTGTTGGGTCCGTGCTGCGTGTAGTGCGCCGACCAGACAATGGAACCGAGCTGGCCATTCTTGATTTTGAAGCTGGCAGCGCTGCCACCGGCGTAGTCCGCAGAGAGAAGGACCTTCCCGGTACGGTCGATCGCGACGTGGCATGTGCCCTTCCCTGCGGAGTTCTCGGCGGAGAGCGGGGTGAGCTCGCCACTGTGAACGCTGAAGCTGGCCACTTCCCCGGTGGGCCTGCCGTTGAAGGTGTCCAGCTCGGCAGCGGCAAACAGGAAGTCGTGCGCCGGCGAGTACGTAACCCAGTCAACGTTGTCGATTTTTGCGGCGCCTCCCACCGCGGTCAGATCGCCGGTGGTGGCGTTCCAGTTGAAGCTCAGGATGCCCTCGGGCGTGTTGCTGGCGACGAAGACGCGCTGTTCTGCGGACGCGGCGAACGTTGGGCGTACGGCGAGAGTGGCGGCTGCAACGGATGCGGAGGTGAGGAAGGCGCGGCGGGAAGGTTTGGTCATAGCAAGGCGATTGTACGTCGCCAGGCCAGTTGCTGGTATCACCTGCGGCGTGCGCCTTCTAGACTGAGGAGTTGGGGGCGAGGACCGGTTGTCGCATTTCATCAGCTTTGTTCGAATTCCCGCGCTGGCCCTCCGGCAGCATCTCTGGCCGCTGCCGCCGTTGGGCGTACTCGACGAAGACCGCGTGCAGATGCGCGTCTGGCCCAACGACATCGACCTCAATTTCCATCTGAACAATGCGCGCTTCCTGAGCCTGATGGATTACGGCCGCACCCATCTGCTGGCGCGGTCGGGATTGCTCGAGCACATTCTCCGTGCGCGCTGGCAACCGCTGGTGGGCGCGGTATGGATGACCTACCGCCGTTCCCTGCCTGTCTTCACGCGCTTCACGCTGGCGTCGCGACTGGTTTGCTGGGATGAGCGCTGGTTTTATCTCGAGCAATCCTTCACAGGACGCGATGGCCTCGCGGCGGTCGGCTGGGTCAAGGCGGTCCTGCGCGACCCACGCGGAATCGTCGCGCCGCAGAAGGTGATCGAGGGCGTGCATCCGGGCGCGATCAGCCCGCCCATGCCCGACAGCATCGCGACATGGAACGAGCTGACCCGCGAAAAACTCGCCGGCACCTGACGCATCAGTGTTGCAGATGAAAGACAACGTTGACGGTTGTCTCCACTTCGACCGGATCGCCATTCAGCAGATACGGGCGATAGCGCCAGTTCTTCACCGCATCGAGAGCTGCCTGCTGGAGCATGGCCGGCCCCGAGACCACGCGCAGATTCTCGACGCTTCCCGATTTCGAGATCGTTGCGGCGAGCACAACCGTTCCCTCAACACCCGCAGCCTTGGCGATCGCCGGATACACTGGCAAATCTTTGCGCAGAGCAATCGATGCCGCGACACCGGAAGAGATACGCACCGGTGCGGAAGGTGCGGCGCGTACGACCCGCACCGCGGATTGCCCGTGAAACGCGTCGCCAGGATTGTTTGAAGCACCTGACCCCATATCCATGGTGGCGAGGTTAGCAATTGCTTCCGGCTCGGGAGCCGATGGCACAACAATCGTGTTGGGAATCAGCCTCGGCGCCGCGATGCGTCCGTCGACCATGTCTGAAGGCGCCGCTGCCGTGCGAACAATTACGCGCGGCGCGGGCGGTGGTGTCGGGGGCGGAGGTGGCGCCGTCATCAGGAACGCCAGCGTCATCCGCGGCAAAGCCTCGGGATAAATGAGCGGAACCAGGATCAGCACAATCAGGATCGCGGCATCCAGCAACAGGGTCACGATCATCCATGCGCGGCTGCGTGTACGAATCTTGCCTGTGGATTCGAATGTGGAGTCTTCAAACATGGAGCGCCTCCTTCGGATTCAGCCGCGCCGGCTGGGAGGCGAAAGCGCAGAGGGGCGTGCCGCTCTGCGCGCATCCTCATGGGTCGAACCAAGGCGCGTAGAGCGGAGCGTCCAGCCCCGCACTCATCCCAATCGGAACCACTGTGCTCGTGTAGACACCGCGCGACCGCACAACTGTTCCCGAGAGAGAAAGAAGCCGTCTTCAGATGAGAAGAGCGCATCCCTTGCAGGATGCGCCCATGCCTAATCCGGAACGAGGACTTATTCCGGCAGATAAACTCTTGCCCTTGATTGTGAGCGGCTGATCGATCACCTTTGCAGCAAGTATCCGGTTGTCCGCCACCGACGAACACCTTGTACTGCCCTTCCGCAATGATCGGTTCGCCCGCCTCCGTCACCATGCCCAAATCGCGCGGATGCAACTCGAAGTGCAATGTCTGCGAAGCCCCCGCATCCAGATGCACGCGCTGAAATCCACGCAGCGCCTTCAATGGCGCACCCGGCACTTTCGGAAACTCAAGATAGAGCTGCGCCACTTCATCTCCCGCTTTCTTCCCGGTGTTTGTCACGGTGACGGTCACGGGAACAGAATTCCCCTGCCGCCACTTCTCCCGAAGGAACGGTGAGATTGCTGTAGGAGAATGTCGTGTAACTCAGCCCGTAGCCGAAAGGATAAAGCGGCGTGCCTTCGAAGTAGCGATACGTGCGTCCCTTCATCGCGTAATCTTCAAACGCCGGAAGCTGGGACACATCCTTGTAAAAAGTGACAGGCAACGGCCGGCGGGATTGTTCTTACCCGACAGCGTCTCAGCCACGGCAGTCCCGCCTTCTTCGCCGGGATAAAACGCATCGATAATCGCATTCGCATGATCCTTGGCCCAATTCACGCCAAGCGCGCTGCCATTGGTCAACACCACGACCAGCGGTTTGCCGGTTGCGCCGAGAGCTTCGATCAGTTCCTCTTCCGGCTTGGGCAGATCGATGCTGGTGCGATCACCACCTTTGAAGCCTTCTTCGCTCACCTGCATCTCTTCGCCTTCAAGTTCGCTGGTGATGCCGACAACCGCAACCATTACGTCGGCGGCCTTTTGCAGCATCGATCGCCGCGGCTGCGGCTTGAGATCCACAGGCGCCCAGACGAGCTTGGCTGCAGGCTTTAAATTCTCCGCGGGCGAAAAGTCGACTTCGAGTTTGGCAGCTTTGCCGGCCTCAAGATGCACGCGCCCAACCTTAGCCTCGATCGCCGTTGTTGTCCCAGGCGGATGTTACATCCTTTCCATCAAGGCGGATGCGGAAGAAGCCGTTAGCAACCAGGCCGAGGTTGTATTCGCCCGTCGTAGGTGCAGTAAGATCGGCCTTCCAAAGAACGGCCAGCGGGTTCACGCCGATCGCGGCAGCGGGAACAGGCGCAATGCCGTAGTCGAGAACCGGATCGACGCGCGAGGCCGAGAGAGGCGGAACGCTTGGGATGGTTAATGTCGCTCAGGTCGAGTTTCGCGAAGTCGATGCTGACCCCTGGCTTGCCCTCAAAGCTGAGAGCTGAGGCGGGTACAGGTTCTGCAGAGTGGCTGAGGAACTGCGTGCCTTCTACATACTTCACAGTGGCCTTGGGAAATTCTTTGCGAATGCCTTCAAGGATCGAGACGGTATGGCTGGGCTGGCCGTTGTAGTTGCCCAGCAAGACCTTGGTCTGGTCAGCCAGCGGCCCGATCACAGCAATCTTGATGCCCGCTGTTTTGAGCGGGAGAACGCCATCGTTCTTCAGCAGCACCATCGACTCGTTGGCGATCTGCAGGGCCAAATCGCGATGAGCGGGTGAGTCAAGTTCCTTCGGGTCGATCTTGGTGTAGGGCACCATGTCGGGCGGATCGAAGAGGCCGAGCTTCATGCGCGCGGTGAAGAGCCGGGTCACTGCGGTATCGATCTCGGATTCCTTAAGGTAGCCTTCCCTGACGGCATCGAGGTAGGCCCGGTAGTCACTGTCATCTTTCACGAGATTGCCGCCATCGACGCACTCGTTATCCATGCCGCGGCGAACGCTCACGGCCGAGGACTCCGCCTGGGTGCTGTTGAACTTGTGACCGTTGTGAATGTCAATGACGGCGCCGCAGTCAGAGACGACATATCCCTGGAAGTTCCACCACCCGCGCAGTTCGTCCTGGAGCAGAAACTTGTTGGCGCAGGCGGGCTCGCCGTTGATTGCGTTGTAGGCACACATCACCGATCCGGCATGACCTTCAGTTACGGCTGCACGGAAAGCAGGGAGGTAGGTGTCTTCTTCGTCATGTTTGCTGATGGGAACATCGGCGGTGTGGCGTGTGGGCTCGGGGCCGGAGTGGACTGCGAAGTGTTTCGGAGTGGAGATCACGCGGTAGTACCG
>CAWJUW010000006.1:0-138701 GCA_963846095.1 uncultured Acidobacteriaceae bacterium | reverse complement strand
CGGATCGTCGCCCTGCATCCCCCTCACGAACGCTACGCCCATGCGCGCCGTTAGAAACGGGTCTTCGCCGTAGGTCTCCTGCCCGCGCCCCCAGCGCGGATCGCGAAAGATGTTGATGTTCGGCGCCCAGAAGTCGAGGCCCTGAAAGAAGAGGTTGGCGCGCTTTTCGCGCTGCGCCTGCTCGTACTTGATTCGCCCCTCGGTCGAGATGGCTTCGCCCATCTTGTGGATGGCGGGCGGGTCGAAGGTGGCGGCAAGGCCGATGGGTTCAGGAAACTCGGTGACTCCGTTGTTGATGACACCGTGAAGAGACTCGCTCCACCAGTCGTAGTAGGGAACGTTGAGCCGGGGGATCGCGCGCGCCTGGTTGACGAGTTGGGTGGCCTTCTCTTCGAGGGTCATGCTCTCAACCAGAAGCGTGGCGCGTTGCACCGGCGGAAGGCTGGTATTCAGCCAGGCAGCCTTGGAAGTTCCTTCAACAGGCTTGGAGGCCTCCTGTGCGCGAAC
Organism: uncultured Acidobacteriaceae bacterium; assembly: GCA_963846095.1. GTDB lineage: Bacteria > Acidobacteriota > Terriglobia > Terriglobales > Acidobacteriaceae > Telmatobacter. The sequence continues at coordinate 138,194 of CAWJUW010000006.1, read as the reverse complement.
GTTAGAGATTCCGATGGCAGAGAGAATGGCCAGAACAGCGAGCAGCCTTACAGGTTTCTTCATACGATCTCCCGAAATGAGCGATCTACGGCAGCGCGCCAGCGGATTGGCGACAGCTGTTTTTTCGATCGCTCTTCGGGAGGAAACGCTAAAGCGCGCGGAAGCGAATGTCAAGCGTTCAAAGCGCGACTATCCCCTGAAGTAAATCGCTTCATCCGCTGATCAGCGGTAGTAGCGCGGGTACTGCGGATACGGAGGATATGGCGGGCAAGGCGGCGGTCCGTAAGCAAGGTAGGGCGACGGCGCCACAATCGCCCAGATCAGCGCGATGACCCAGCCGATGAACGTCCAGCCGAGAAAGAGATTGAGCAGCGTAATCGCAGTGCGCTCGTGGAGGTGACGGCTGCCGGCAATCAGTGAGGGAAGAAAATACAGCGCGAAGAGGAAGAGCAGGTGGAACATGGGTCGTCACCTCCGTGGGCGCAGACAAAGGTTCAAAAAGGCCAGCCGAGCCGCAGCCCACTCTGATTCAGGATACGATGTAACCTTTTCCAAAGTTCCACGTAAGGCAAGGTAGAGGCCAGCAATGAACGGCGGCTCGGAGAACGCCACGCTCGACCGGGATAGCCAGAACCAACTGTTCGCCTTCCGGCAAGGCGACCTTCCGGCGTTCGAGGCGCTCTTCCGGCTCCATCAGCGGGCTGTTTACGGCTGGATCCTGCGCATGGTGCGGAATCCCGCCGAAGCCGAAGACCTGACGCTGGAGACATTTGTCCGAATCTACCGCGCGCATGCCCGTTTCGATCCCAGCCGCGGTTTTGAGGCCTGGGCGCGCACCATCGCAACCCGCACAGCCTTGGACTGGATGCGCAGCACACGATCGGAACGTACGCAGACAGTGACGATGGACGAAGACCCCCCGGCGCCCATTCCGGCCGATGCGGTGGTCGCAGCCGAAATCCGCCGCAAGGTTGCGCTGACCATGGGGCGGCTCCCGCCCAAACTGCGCATCGCCGCACTGCTCGCTTTGGTCGAAGAGCGCCCATACAAGGAAGTTGCAGAAGCGTTGGAAATCTCCGTGGCAGCCGTGAAGCTTCGCATCTTTCGCGCGACGAGGCTGCTGAAAAACGACCTGGAAAGACAAGGAATCAGACCATGAGTGAAGAAGAGCACGATCGCCTGAAGAAGTTGCTACAAACAGCCCTGCCGCCCGTCGGCCGCGCACCGGAGCCGGCGCGCGACCTATGGCCGGTGTTGCTCAGGCGACTCGACGCGAAGCAGGGACTGCCCCCTTGGTACGACTGGGCGCTGCTCGCCGGACTCGTCGCCATGCTGGCTCTGTTTCCCTCTGCAATTCCAGTGATTCTTTATTACTTATGAACCGGCAGGAGCAGGTCCCGCCGAACCGATGGCCTGCAAGGAGAACGCAATGAACACCCACCCCTATCTTCGCGCCTACGTGGCCGGAATCTTCGGACCGACGCTCGTGCTACCCGTCGTGCTCTCCGTTTTTATTGTTCTCCGCATCGCTATGCGCTACCCCATCCCCATTGAGCAGGCGCTGATCTTCCCCATGGCGGTAGTGCCCTCGCTCTTTGGCTTGTGGAACATGTTGTGGCTGGGTTCCCATGGAAGGACCGGCGCCCCCATCGGCCTGCACGGAGCCCTGCTTCCGGTCCTGATGGCGCCAACCGGCGCCTCGGTCGCCGTATTGCTCGGTGTGCTTCAATTCCAGACCGGCGGAGTGGTTTGGTTCCAGGCCCTCAACGTCTCCTACACGCTCATCGCACCCTGCTTCATCGCCGCCCTGGTCATCTACTACCTGGTCTGGAAGTACATCGTCGGCACAATCAACCGCATCCTAGGCATCGCCTAGATTGGTGAGAATCTGTGTCGCGTAGAGTTACTGAAATCTGGGTGCCCCAGGTCTCGATTCTGAGACCTGGGAAAGCAGGACCTCTTCAAATCGCCTGCCTACTCGCGCGTCACAAGCTCCGCGAACCTGGCAAGGTCGATATTCCCCCCGCTCACCACGCACACCACCTTGCCGGTGCCGCATTTGCCACTAAGCCCTGCGGCAACCGCGCATGCGCCCGCGCCTTCGCAGATCACGCGATTGCGCTCCGCAACAATCCGCATGGCCTTGCGCGTCTCTTCCAGGGACGAAACGATGGAGCCCGCCAGCAGATGGTGCGCGAGATCCCACATGCGGGGAAAGACCGACTTCCCTCCGCACCCGTCGACAAAACTTGCCTGCCAGTTGGGGAAACGTTGCGGCGAGCCCGCAGAAAATGAAAGCGCCAGCGGAGCCGCCGTCTCCGGCTCAGCCGCGAAGACCTTGGCCTTGTGTCCACGCGCTTTCAGAGCCGCGGCAATCCCACACGCCAAGCCGCCCCCTCCGAAGCCGGCCACGACCGAGTCCACGTCCGGCAGATCCTCGATGATTTCGAGTCCGGCCGAAGCATTGCCGGCAATAAACGCGTCGTCTTCAAAGGGATGGATAAAAGTGCCATCCATCGCCGGATGCTTTCGCTCGGCCAGCGCCTCCCAGCACTGATCGTACGTAGCTTTCACAACCTCTCCGCCAAGACGGCGCACGGCATCGAACTTGGCCTGCGGAGCCTGGTCGATCATCAGAATTTTGCACGGCACGCCGGCCCGGCGAGCGGCAAGGGCCACACCCTGCGCCGCATTGCCCGCACTCACGGTCCACACGCCGCGCTGCCGCTCCTCCTCGGGCAGTAACCGCAGCGCGTTCCATGCGCCGCGGATCTTGAATGCGCCAATCGGCTGCAGGCACTCCAGCTTCAGATAAATGTCGGCAGGACCGTCATAGTTCAGCCGTACCAGCGGCGTGTGAATGGCCGCTTCGTAGACGTGCTCGTACGCCTCTTCGATAAGTGCGGCAGGTATGTTTCTCTCGACCGAACGGTCTCCAGACACTGAATTCGTCGCCATGGCAAGGTCAACTATACACCGCGAATCCGAGCCCAAATTGTCGGGTTTGTACTAGGCCCGCAGGTTCCCGAATCGCTAAGTTTTCTGCATGAAGACTTTTTCAACCTCTCGACGAACGTTCCTCGCCACAGGCACCTCTTTTGCGGCCGCGCCCTTGCTTCATGGCGGAGGCGGAACCGACTCGGCCCCAAACCGCGCTGCTGCGCAGGAGTTTCTCACCAGGTGGGAGCGCGCCTGGAACAACCATGACGCCCATCAACTCTGCCTGCTGCACACTCTCGACGCAAACACCGTGAACAGGTTTGGAACGTTCGTGCAAGGGCGCGACGCCCTGGAAAAGGCTCTTGGCTTTCTGCATGGCGAGGGCGGGCCGTTTCACACCGTGACCGCGCCGCCACTCCATCTGCTCGATCTTCGACAGATTGCGCCAGGCGTAATGATCCTGCAGGCCAGCTGGAAAAGCCCGGTGATGAATCCGGATGGCAAGCTCGATCTGACCAGGCAGGACGATATGATCGTGTCGTACACGCTGGTGCGGGACGCCGGTGATTGGAAGGCAACCCAAGTCGACCTCCACAATGTCGACAAGATGGATCTCCCTTTCTCGAACGCGGGTCAGAAGCCCTAACCCCGCAATGGAGCTACGATGCTGGCAGCGCAGAGTGCTGTCCCCCATGCTGCTCTTCGACCCTTCATCCGTGGCTATGTGCTGCGGGAGACTCCCTCCAATGCCGGAGAGATCGTCGAGGCCGTGGTTCCTCGGGCCGAAACGATGTTGGAGTTTCAGTTTGCGTCTGCCTACGAGGTTAGAGAATATGGAACCGAGGCGCTTCGCTCTTCCTGGACGACAACCATCATCGGGCCCATCGATGCACGCAGGGTAAGGCTGATTTTGCGCGGTCGTATCCACGCGCTGGTTGTCCTCTTTCGACCGCTCGGATTCCATCGCTTGTTTGGCCTGCCGATGTGGACCCTCACCGGAGCCGGGACCGAAGGACACGCGGCGCTTGGGCCACAGATCTCCTGGCTCTACGAACGGCTCGGAAACACTTCGAGCTTTGCTGACCGGGCCAAAATACTCGACAGCTTCCTTATGCACCGCCTTCTACAATCGCAACCACTCAATCAGGCCGCTCTTGCCATGCGGCTGCTGACATCGGGTCACAGTCGTGTCCAGCACATAGCCGAAAAGATCGGGGTCAGCGAACGACAGCTTGAGCGACGATCGCTGGAACTTACCGGGATTTCTCCCAAGAGTTTATTCAGCATCTCGCGCTTCCAACGCGCCATAGCGAAACATCAGTCAGGCTTTGGCAATTGGATGGAGATCGCCTGCGAGGTCGGCTACTACGATCAGATGCATCTGATCAGGGACTTCCATCAGTTGGCAGGAGGTTCTCCAACCGAAGTGATGCGAGAAATAGCCGATCATCATCTCATTTCCTACTGCTGTCGTTGAACCGCTTCTAGGACTGGCCCTGCGAGGCGTGCAGGAAGCCAATCGAGCATCGAAGAGAGACTCGCTTGTCCCCTCGAAAGATCAAGACAAACAAGCGCCAGTCAGCAGCCCTGGACCGGGCTGTAGTAAATAGAGATAAGAGCCTGGGAGGCTGACGATGGGCTACGATCTCCAACAAGGCATTGCACTGCTGGAACGCACGCCAGCCGCACTCGATGCGCTTCTCCGCGGTTTGCCGCAGGTGTGGACGGATACGAGCGAAGGTGGGAATACATGGACTGTGAGTTCCGTGATTGCGCACCTGATTTACGGCGAGCAGGAAGACTGGATGCCGCGAACCCGGCACATTCTGCAATCGGGTGACACTCAACCCTTTGCTGCCTTCGATCGCGAGGGCCATCTCCGCATTGGCAAAGACAGGAAATTGACGCAGCTACTGGACGAATTCTCGAAAGCGCGAACGCAGAGCCTGAACGAGCTAAAAGGATTGAAGCTGACGCCACAGGATTTGCAGCGGCGGGGGCGCCATCCTTCCCTCGGCTCGGTCTCGTTGTCCGAGCTGCTGGCCACGTGGGCGGCTCACGATTTGACGCACCTGCACCAGATTTCACGGATCATGGCGCACCAGCTTCGCGATGCCGTGGGACCGTGGGCGCGGTTCCTGGGCGTGATGCACTGTGCGGGCCATAGCGAAGCGGCTTGAATCGCACCTTTGTCTCTGTGGTCGCAAAGCGAGCCAACAATGGGCGCCAACGTCGGCGCGGTCAGGCAATCTCTGCCCAGACCGCGAACTGCCACTTTACACTCGGAGCATGATCCGCCCGTTTGCGCCGCAATTCTTCACCATCGACATTCCTGCAACTTTCAAGCGGTCCCGCCGCGAAGGAAGGAACTCCGCCATGCTTCCCCTGCATCTGCGCAGAATCGCGTCCTCCGCGCTGTGTCTTGCAGCCTGCCTGACTGCGTTCTCCACCGCCCCAGCCCAGACCGGCACAAATCGCCTACCAATGACCGCCGGCGAACTGCGCGCCACCCACGCGTTTGAAGCGGCAAAGAAACTCGGTCCACCGGAGCTCTATGCGTTCTTGAAGGAGATGCCGAAAGGCGCCGAACTTCACTATCACCTGGGCGGGGGCATTTACGCCGAGACAACTCTCGACGAGGCGGCGAAGCAGCATCTCTGCATCGATCCGCTTACGGCGCGCTTCGCAAAGCCCGCAGCCGACATGACGCAGCCGTCCGCTCCGTGTCCCGACGGTTCAATTCCTGCCGCTCAGGCAATCCAGGACCAGAAACTCTTCGACCGGCTCGTAAACGCCTTCTCGATGCGCAGTTTTGTGGCCAGCCCCGGTTTTACAGGCCACGACCAGTTCTTCTCCGGAAATCGCGCCAACGGGCCGACAAGGTTCACTGGTGAGTGGCTCGCGGAGGTGGCCACGCGCGCCGCCGATCAGAACGAGATCTATCTGGAGATCATGAACAATCCCAACTTCAAAAAGTCCATTGCGCTGAGCTCCTCGGTGGCATGGCCGGCAGATGCGGAGCAATCAATCTCGCGCGAGCAACTCGCGAAATTGCGGGATGCCCTGCTCGCCGTCGGCGTACTCAACGAGATCGAAGCTGCGCGCAAGGAGACGGACGACGCTGAGGCGGAACAGCGAAAGATAGAACACTGCGATCAGAATCCAACACCGGCGCCGTGCGCCCTCAAGTTTCGTTATCTCTACACGCTCATCCGCAGTCAATCGCCAATTCAGGTCTTCGCGCAGGCGCTGATCGGCTTTGAGCTGAACCGCGTGGACCCGCGCTTTGTAGGCGTCAACATTGCAGCGCCCGAAGACGGCCACGTCTCAATGCGGGATTATCACCTGCACATGCAGATTCTCGACTACATGCACTCGCTTTATCCCGCCGTGCATCTTTCCCTGCACGCGGGCGAACTTGCGCCGGGCCTGGTGCCGCCCGAGGGCCTGCGCTTCCACATTCGCGAGGCAGTCGAACTGGGCCATGCCGAACGCATCGGCCACGGTGTCGATGTCTTCTACGAGGACGATGCGGCGGGCTTGCTCCGCGAGATGGCCGCAAAACACATCCTCGTGGAGATCAACCTCACCTCCAACGACGGCATCCTCGGCGTGAAAGGTGTCGATCATCCTCTGGCGGGTTATCGCGCAGCTCATGTGCCCGTGGCGCTCTCAACCGACGATGAAGGCAACTCGCGCATCGACCTCACCCACGAGTATGTCAAAGCCGCAGAGGAACAAGGCTTGAGCTACGTAGACCTGAAGCAAATGGCGCGCGCTGCCTTCGAGCACACATTTCTGCCCGGCGAGAGCCTGTGGACAGAGCCCGATAACTTCACGCGGCGCAAGGCGGCCTGTGCGGGGCCGCTCCGTCATCAGGCGAGCCCACCGGCGTATGCGCGTCTTTCCTCAAGTCGAGCGAAAAAGCTGCCGCGCAGTGGGAACTGGAGCGACGCTTTGCCGCTTTTGAAAAAGACATCCGCTAGACAAAGGTTGAGTCACCTGACCGTAAAGTTCCGCGTGGTCGAGATCTGCAAGCTTACCGACGCGGCGTTGATCGCAACCGTCACCGCGCCGGCCACCTATTTCAAGGGAAATTGAATGACTCGGCAGTCGGAATGTCTCCGGAGCCCGTGCCTCAATACTTCAGGTTGATCACGTCGGTTTCAAACTGCGAGCTGTATTGCGGTACCGCGATGCTTTGCTGCACGCCCTTCAGACCGGTAGGAGATTTGCGGCAATCCTGCGCGTGCTTGGTGGGATAGGCCGACTCCCAGAGAGGATATTCCGTGCAATAAAGGTCCCCCGCCGGAACTTCGCTGGCGGTCGACTCCATGCCCCACTTGTAAATGAAGTGTCCCGCCCAGGCCGCGGCGTACGAGGAACCGTCGGTCAGGTTCTCTTTCTTCTGCGCGATCGAGGTCATCCATTTGAAAGCGCAGTTCGCGCAAGAGACTCGGGGTAGCCAGCCGGATACATTCTTTTGCCCGTTGTAGTACTTGACCGTGAGCGGTTCGAGACTCCCCCATCCACCATACTCATAGTTCGGGGAGTACCAGATAAGCTTGTAAACCGCGATGGCGCCCGCGTGGCCGACAAAATGGCTCGAGCCAACCGAGAGTTCGAGCCCATAGGTGTTGCAGCCCTCGGACGGAAAGCCGATGAAGTCATACCTGTGCGCAACATTATCGAACTTCCAGCAGGTCGGCGCAAAGGTAGGTGTCTGGAAAGCGCCAAAAGCCGAAAAGTGGATCTCCGCCCAATCATTCTTGGGCGTACATTGAATGCGCGGCGGCGTGGAAGCGCCGGAATAGTTACCCTGGGTGATGATGCCCACGCCCGCGATTGCCATGATCAGCGCGTAGTTGTTGTACTTCGGCGAGTACTGCAGGCCGGCGTCGATTGCTCTTCCCTTTGCCTCCGTGCCGCTCAAAGAATTCCATGTCCCGCTCCACCCGCCCATGTAGGAGTAGCCGATATCCTCTCCCGCGAAAGAGCCGGCGTTACACGCAATACTGACGTCTCCGATTGTCGCGTAGAAATGCTGGTGGATCAGATCGTTGGCCTCTGTGGGTTTGGGTTGCGGAAGTCCCGGCATCGGCTTCGTATACACGCGACGATACGGGCCTGATCCGGCATAGAGCCCTGGATCGAGCCCGCTGTCCTCGCTGAAAGGCGGTGCATCCCCGGGCATGCCAGGGTTGGGGCGAACCTCATAGCTTCCCACATCTTCAGCGTGGTTGTAGTGGATGAGGCCGGAGCCGCCATCGACGAAGGCGATATGTACCGACTCGGGCGGCCTGGAGGCAAGGTCCTTCTGCTCCTCAAGAGGCAGGGATTCCATCATTGCCCGCATGGCAAGTTGCTCTCCCGGATCCAAATCCTTCGACACGTAGGCGCTCAGATCCGGCCTGCCATCAGAAGCCGGAGATGGTTGCACCGTTTGCGCATGCATACCAAAAGAGGCAGGGATCAGAAGCCCGCACAGAGCGGCTATCTGGACGTCCATTGGGAATCGACGAGGGGACGTGAGGGTGTTGGGTTGCGGCTGGGGATAGGTTGAAAGCGTGCAAGTTCTGTTCATTGCAGAATGCCTCCTCCGGGTGCGAGGCGAGCGGGAACTATGCGACTGCTTGCGCGAGGGCCTCACTAGGGAATTCGCAAAAACCGGAAGAAATGACTCAAAATTCTGATTGCCGTCCGAGGCAAGCAACCGAATCCCCGCGCGACGGACGAGGCCATGTTGCAACCCAACGTACACAGTTGGTCTTGCGATGAACCAATTCCTGGTCGGTAGTCTGTCGCGCTGCCCCTAAAACGAGGGCCACTCGAAAGGAAACAGCTTTCCCGCTGCAGCGGGATCCAGTTCAGCTCCGGCCAACGCTGCTGCGCGAGAAGAACCGGATCGCGCCCGGCTGCAAGATCCGCCGCGGTCGGCAGAAGAGCCTCGTCCGGCGCCACGCCGGTTCCTTCCAGGCTCTTGCCGTCGGTCATGATCAGATTGGCGTCGGTCACAGAAAACCCGAAGACAGGGCCCATACTTACCCCGGTGGACTCGCGGTAGCGCCTCGCCTCCATCACGGCGCCAGCCGATCTGTCGCCGATCACCGTGCCCCGGTGTTCGAGTTGCACAACGCGGGCCAATATCTCAGAGGCAGACGCGGAGCGGGCGTCCACGATCACAATCAGCTTGCCGTCGAAGGGATGCGCCTGATGCTTGGCGATCATTGCCTTGGTTGCGCCTCTCTCCACGCGGTCGGCGATCTTCACGTCATGATCAAAGAGCGAGCCCACCAGCGAGGAGAGAGTTTCAGTGGATCCACCGCTATTCTCGCGCAGATCAAGGATCATGGCTTTGTGCTGGCGAGCCTTTCCAATCTGCCTTTCGACCCAATCTGGACTTAGGTTGAACGCCGGCAGCTTCCAGATCGCGACGTCTCCAGATTCAACGATCTCCTTGGCAGTCGCGTCATCGCGCGACTCGAAGCTGCGCATCGCTTCGGCCCAATGATCCTGACCATGAATCAGGTTGATGGGGTGCTCTGTGGCTCTCACCTTCAGTTCCTGCTCCTCCCCCGTTGGCGTCCGCACTGTCATCACCGTGCCGTTGAGTTGTGCCAGGCTTTCACGGTAGTACTGCAGAGCATGAAAGTCCTCGCGGGTGACGAGGTAACCATCCAGCTTCAATACACGGTCGCCAATGTGAAGCTTTGATGCCGCATCGGTGTTTGGCCGCACCTGCGTCACAAAACACGCATCCCCTATCTCCTCAAGTCTGTATCCATAGTCCATGCGCACGCTTCGTAGCGGTGGCATAAGAAAGGTATGTGAGTCCTTGAGCTCACCGAGAAAGGCGGACACGACGCGCATTCCCTCGCCCACGTTCAGCACTTTCGGGATCCTTGCGTCGTACTTTTGATAGAGGCCGTCCCAGTCCAAGCCACGGATTTTGGGATCGTAGTAATACTTCTTCACATCGTCGTGAGCCATGCGCAGCATCGCTGCAATCAAGGCCTGATCGTCTTTACTCATTCCCGCCTGCTGCGCCACGCCCGTCCCCGTGGACAAGACAGCACAAATCAAAAGGGCCCAGACTCCCGTAACGCCACCTTTACGCCTCAAATTAAAACGCTCCTCTGCGCGATCTCGAATCCAAAAATCACAGGACATGATACCTGTTTGCAGCAATCCTATTCGATATCACGGTTATCCCGATACCAGGGCGCTCTGAAGCGAAATAGATTGGCCATGGAAGCCGGTGGATTGGTGAAGATGCGCAACGCGTTGATGGCCACGGGGTGTCCGGGGAGTCTTCTCTCCAGCGGTCTTTGCACGTGTTTGTCGAGCCATTGGAAGCCCATCATCATGACTGTGCCGCCGGTCTCATTCAGAACCAGGTCGTTCGCGCCTGTCCTGTCCCTGTCGCCCTGCCTGGGCGTGGGAAGGCCGACGTGCCCGATGGTAGCTTCGCTCAACGGCCCGAGCTTCCATTGCACTGCATCCGCGGCGCACAGCAGAGCGGCCTGCATCAATGCATGGCGATACTCGCCACTACGGAAGTCCTGATCCGCAAAACGCACCCGATCGTCATTCTGCCAAAAGATGCTTTCGATGATCGCGCCCTGCGCGGGATGTCCGATATTCGACGTGAAGAATTTGTCGCCGTCATTCCACACGCTATAGCGGTAGTGCTTCACGACGTAGAACCAGTCTTTGAAATAAGGTCCATCGAGTTCCGCGCGCGTCTTTGACTCCATCGCCAGACGTTCGCCCATTTGGAAGCTCACTTCCAGGAACTCCTGCGAAAAATACCGGCGCCAGTGCACGCCACGGCTCTTGAGCGGTGCAGGGGGACGAACCGGGTACACAGCAAATACCTCGGAGGTTCCGCCGAGATAGTCTGGCCTGGGCAATGCGGCCAAAAGACTCCGCGGTTGGTCCGCGATGCCGGCTGTTGGATCGGCAAAATCGTCCAGCGACGGAGCCTGGGCGCGCGTGAGAGAAACAGCACAGCAGAGCAGAAAGACCGAAGAAGCAAAGGCTCGGACCAGCGGCAGAGAGAGAATCGACGTGAGGAACGGCCTGCGTTCGATGCAGTGCCGCGCGCACGCTGACCCTTGTTCCAGCAAAGTGCTTGAGTATTTCATGAGGGTGTCCTCCCGCTTCATCGGCCTTCACAAACTAGCGCGACAAATTCAGCAAGGAGGGGTCACAGCGACCATAGTGCCTGCGTCGATGGTCTTCTGAGAGGGGCGCGTGCGAGGATCTTCTGCAAGATGAAAAGGTGCCACGACATTCCGGCTCTTGAACTAAGAGCACTCGAGGGCACATCGTCGCCCAATATTGCGCCACCGCAATCATGTCAGTGCAGGCCGGAGAGAAATGCGTTCATTTCCCTGATCACGTCCGCTTCGTTCGAACGGAAGACATAGTGGTCTGCGTTGGCCAGACGCACAACGTGCGCGGTGGGCACGCCTTTTGCAAACGCATCCGCCTGGCGCGATGTGGTAAACGCATCGTCGGCCACAACTTGAGCTTTGAGGCTTGGATCGTTGCGCAGCGCGCGATCGAAATCGAAATTATGCGGGCACGCGAAGATGGCAAGCACCGGAACCGGAATGTTCGCGTACCTGCGTCCGCCAAGGTTGATTGCCAGGCCGATGGGCGGGATAGCTGCAGAGGGCGGATGGAGCTGCGGCACCGAAGCGTCTCGCTTCCCCGCATCCTCAAGATCACGATGGAAGGATGCAACGTCTTCAGAGATCTGCTGGATGGAGTGCTCCGGATCGCGCCCCTGGCCGGCAGTGAAGGCATCAAGCTGTTTCTTGAGTTGGAAGAAGTCGAAGACGGTATCGCCGTGAAGCTTGTCGTAATACGCGTATCCATACCCCGCATCCAGGTAGATCAACCCCGCAACCTTTGCGGGATAACGGCTGCCGACGGAACTCAATTCTTCGCCCGCCAGCGAATGCCCCACCAGGATGGGACGCTCGATCTGCAGCGCGCTCATCACGGCCAGCACATCGTCGCCCAACCGATCGGCTGCATAGTTCTCCCCATTCGGAGCGGGCTTGCTTGACGCGCCAAAGCCGCGCCGGGTAATGCCGTAGACGTGATAGCGATCAGTGAACTTTGGAGCGAAGCTGTCAAAGGCGTGCGCATCGTTCCCCAACCCTGCCAAAAATATCAGGGGGCGCCCGGTGCCACCCCAATCCAGGACCTCCAGCTTTACATCCTGATCGACCGATACAAGCTGAGCGGTGGGCGGATTGCCCGCGGCCTGTGCCCGCACGCTAATCGGCCTTGACAGAACCACAACGCAACAAAGCAGTCCAATGATGTGCGGAGTTTCGTGCAATGGCTGCAGCCGAGAGGTGCGCCGTCTGCGCACAATTCGGGGCGTTCGCAAAACCGTAGACAAGAGCGCCGCGAAAAGACTGAGCGCAATGGGAACGCTGACTGACAGCAGATGCAGAGCGGAGTAGAAGTCTTCCCGCATCAACGAGTCCAGGTCGACACGCGATTGTCTGAAGTGAGCGAGGAGAGGAAGGGTCGAAACCAGAATCACGTTGAGGCTCGCCGACAATCCACCGAGAAGGCGCACGGCCGATACTTCGCGAAAGGATGCCGGTCGCAAGAGTACGTAGATGAGGAATCCAAGCCAGACGAAAGTGAGGGGCGGCGCCATGCCAAGACCTAAGCGCAGAAGAGCGGAATAGGGCCACACTTGTACGATCGAGCCACCTTGCGCTGTATGCACAAGCATGGATTGGCTCAGGTGCCGCCATCCCGAATACAACGATGACCAGGCAACGCAAAAGAGCAGCGGCGCTCCAAGATTGCGGATTCGACTGAGCGCACCGGCCGCAATCGCCGAGCACACCTGGCGCCAAAGCCATGCGTGGGAACGGCCCTCTTGCAATTCTTCAAGCAGATCGCCGGCCAGTGCCCGGTTGTTCAAACCAAAACTAAAATGCTCTACCATCCAGGTCGCAATCTTCACCACCCTGCTTCGTTTCATGCGACTCCTCCTCCGGTCGATGGAAGCGATTTCCAAAGCTTGCTCAGCATCTTGCGTGTCTCGCGAATGGATTGGAGGCCCTCTTTCGAAACACGAAAATAGCGCTTTGCACGGCCTCCGCGCTCAGCCGTCGGATCGCCAAGGCGCGAGGTGATCAGCCCCTTGAGCTCGAGTCTGTCCAGCGCGGCATACACACTGCCAAGGGACACATCGCCGCTGCGGAGGACCGCCAATTCTTTGGCCAGCGGCACCCCATACACTTCGTCTCCCATGCGCAGCACCGTGAGCAGAATCATCAATTCGAACTCGCCGAGATAGGTATGCTCTCTCATTTCTTCTAAAATAGCGAATAAATATAAATACCGCAAGATCTATTTGAAAGCAGATTCTGTTCCATGAACTCAGGGAGTGTGGCGCAGCTTCTCAGGACTTCGGCAGTCCCGCGTTCAACCCATGTCGGACCTTCGCCGAACCGTTACGGCCTTCCGGGATTCTTTGAGCTGCACGTTTGGGCGTGGAAAGACAATCCCCAAGGCCCCTTTGTGGACTGGAACAACCACGTAACTTGCCCACTGTAGTCGTCCGGGCAGGAATCTCTATGCCTCGGCTCAAAAAGCGCTGCGGGCCGCGCATCGGCGCTCTCCGGCAAGCTTCGCGGCCATGCCCGTCCCGCCCGCGCCAGGGAAAGGAAGACAAAACAAAATGCCCAAATACGTCATCGAACGCGACATTCCGGGAATTGGCGATTCCACATCCGAAGAGTTCCTCGCCATCTCGCAAAAGTCCTGCGACGTCCTCCATCATCTGGGGCCGAGTATCCAGTGGCTGCAAAGCTATGTGACGGCCGACAAGATTTACTGCGTCTACATCGCTCCCGACGCAGACACCATCCGCGAGCATGCGACACAGGGGGGCTTCCCTGCCAACCGAGTCTCCGAAGTCAAAATGATCATCGATCCGACAACCGCAGAAAATCGACTCGACGACCAGGGTTAGCGCCGGAGTTGAGAACTCATCAAAAGTCCTGGCCCTCTGTCACGCGCATGGCCACCACGAATAAGAGAAACGCGATCAAAGCCATCGCAGACAATCGGAGCCACGACAGGGGCGGCGGTTGCAAAAGGGTATGCGTGGCATTCCAGCGCATGGTTCGAAACTCGCCCATGATCCACAGCAAATGCAGGCGATGCTGGAGTAGCGGACGCCAGACAGCCACGTATGTGTGGCCTATCAAAATCAGAAAGCAAGCCACAGGAGCCGTATACTCCCCCGGAGTGACAACAGACAGAAGGAAGGATGTTGCAAAGATGACCATTCCGCCGAAGAACCAAAGAATACTGAAATGCAGCGCAATCGGAAGTGGATAAGACCGGTGCGTAAGTGTTGAGAGCCAGGGGATCGTAAGAGTCGGGATCAAAGCCAGCGTCCCCAGCTCAAGCATGCCAACCGTAATCTGCGTCCCGATCAAGCGAAAGCGGCTTATCGGTAGCGCCAGTGTGAATCCGACCGTATTGCGCGCGCGCTCCCTCAGCAGTCCCCCTAAGCCAAGAAAGATGACTAGGATTGCAAAAACGCCTTTGGCCGTGCCGGCGAAGATGAGGTTGTATATGTACTCGGTGTAGGCACCCTGGCGCATGGCCAGCGGAATCGGAAGCTGATGTTGCCGCAGATAGGGTTCAAACAAGACAGCGAAAACGCATAGTATCGACAACGCGAACCCGATCAACAGGAACCCTATCCGGCTCTCTTGCCACGCCTTCAACCACAGCATCGTCAGTAGTCCTTCTTGGTCGTGATAAAGCCCGCCAGCCCAATCATCGTGACTGCCGTCAGCGAAATCATCGTCAGTGTTCCGAATCCGTGAGGCCCCGAGCCGTTCATAGTGTCATGAATGTCCAGGATGTACCGTTCCATACCCGGCAGGTCCGTCGCAAACGAGTACGCGAATAGGAAAATCATGGCTGCCACCGCAGCCGAATACTCGCCTGAAAACAACACCGAGGCGAGAAATCCCATCGTGAAAATGAGAGCGCCGCCAACGCTCCAAAGCACCCCGAATCGAAGAGCTTGTCCCCATGGGTAGACTTCCTGGACCCAGGGCGATAGCACCGGAACAAGAGTGGCCGGCAAAAACGACAATGTAGTTGTCTCGATGACTCCTGTAAATCCGCGCGCGGCGATAAGCCGCAAGCGGCTGACAGGGAGCGCGAGTGTGTATCCCACCGTTCCGTGGGCTCGTTCTCGATCCAACCCACCCATGCCAAGCAGCAAGGCAAGCACCACGTAGATTTCGCGTAGCTGTCCTTTGAAGATACCTCTCCAGATGTATTCGGCATAGGGGACATCATGATCGCTGACCACGCTGCGTACATCATGGTTGAAAAAGACGAACACAATGCTAAGGCCTGCCATCGCCAGACAGCCAAGCAGGAACCGCGTTCGGCTTTCGAGCCACGCCTTGTACAGCAGCATCATTTCGAGTCCTGCACCGTTTCTAGAAACAGTTCACGTAAGCTGAGAGGCGCAACATCGACGACAACAGCATGAGCCTCTCTGGCTCGCTCGACAATCGCCTCAGCGCCGTGACTGGAAACAAGCACCATCTGGCGACCGCTGCTTTCAACGCTCTGAACTTCGGGCATGTCGAAGAGGTGCTCGGGAGGCTGGCACGGAAAGCTGAGCGTAATCCGCCGATGATCTCGCCGGATCTCGTCGAGCGAAAGATCGACCACAAGCCGCCCGCGATCGATAATGCATACCCGATCCGCAATGCGCTCCACCTCGGAGATTTGGTGCGAAGAGAAAAACACGCTGGTGCCGTCACCAGGCAAGCCCGCCAATGTTTGAAGCAGTTCTTCGATCGATACCGGATCCAACCCTTCCGTTGGCTCATCCAGAATCAAAAGTGACGGCTGGCGCGCAAGCGTAAGAAGCAGAGCAAGCTTTGTCCGCATGCCCTGCGACAATGCTTTGATCCTGCGTCTCGGTGGCAATTGAAACTGATCCACAAGGCGCGATGCCACATCGCTCCTCCAATCGGGGTAGAACGACGAGGTGAAGCGGATCAGTTGCTGGACCGTCATATAAACATAGAGTTGCTTGTCTTCGCCGCAGTATGCCACTTCCCTGCGAGCGTCCAAGGCTTGCTTTGAGTCTGTAATGGATCGCCCGAGCAACAGGCCCGAGCCCGATGTCGGATGTGTCATACCGAGGAGCATCTTGATCGTGGTGCTCTTCCCTGCCCCATTGCGTCCTAAGAAGCCCGTAACCTGGTTGCGCGCAACCCGCAGGTTCACTGCGTTTACCGCCTTGAACGCTCCGAAGTGCTTCGAGAGGTCGAACGTTTCGATGACATAGTCCATGACTTATCTCTTTAGGATAAGTTGGTCGGGATAAAACAACTCAGCCTCAAACATCCTGCGAATTTCATCGTCCGACCATCCTTCACTTTCGAGAATTTTCACCAGGGTGCGGACCCGTTCCTGCGCGCGACGGAACTTTTCGGATCGCGACTTCTCGTTGCTTTTTGGAAGGATGAATGCTCCGGAACCATGGCGAAGCTCGAGAAGGCCTTCGTGTTCCAGCTCGGAGTACGCTTTGGCGACTGTGTTGTGGCTTACGACGATCTGCTCGGCGAGTGTTCGAATCCCCGGCAACTGGTCTCCCGGGCGCAATTGGCCTGCATCAACGGCGTGAAGAATCTGCTGCATTAGCTGCAGATACAGCGGCTGGCCCGCCTGCGGATTGAGTTTGAAGTTCATCGTTCTGTACCACTGTTAGTGTACAGTAGGCCTCTGCACAGCGCAAGCTCCGACACCGCGGTGGCAATTCTTAATTTGCCTATCGTGGTAAATCGATAGCCGGGTTGTGCGCGAAGAAGTTAACGGGCCTCAACTCAAATTCATGCCAGAGCGTCGGCATGACCGGCCAATCCTCTGACTGCGGCACGTGATGAAAACCCATCGTGTACCACAGCACGATGTCCGTATTCTCGATCGCGCGATTCGCCTTCGTCCACGCCGGCAGCCCTTCCCCGCCCAGGCTCTGAAACGGATAGTCTCCTGCGGCGTACCGCTCATTTTGCCGATACGGTGTGACCCAAATCTGGTAGTCAGTGAAGCCCGCTCGTTTTTGAGGAACGTCATCAGGTGCCAGTAACGACATCGCATTCTCTCCGGGCATCAACGCAAACCCAACCGGATATCCGAGTGGATTTTTCATCTGTGGGTTTATCACTCTCCACGTTTCAGGCTTATCCATGCTCATATGAGCCTTGGCTTGCGCCTCGGTCTTTGCGATCTCCGGCTCCGCTATCCACAGACTCTTTCGAGGGCTGTCGGCCGGTAACCGCTCCATCCGAATCTTCTCGCGCACAAAGCTGTTAGCCGTTCCGTCGACGTCAAAGTCCAGGCGAAACGAAAAGAAATGGTCATGGTCAACTCCGACTGTGTTCTCCGCAATGAAGCGGCCGTAACGGCCGTCGCGTCCGGTAGTGTCCTCGGCGGCAGTCCGGCTCTTCACAGCGCTGATGTTGTCCTCGCCCGTTGCCCCAACACGCACGCGGATTGCACCGTTCTGCTGAAATGTCCAATCGCAAACGTAGTCGTAATTGTCGAAGGTCCCAATCGTTCGTAGAACCAGATTGCGCGCCTTACGGCTTTCAACAAAGCTCCCATCGTCATGCCGCCACGCCATCGTGCCGGACGATTCTTCAAACAGGCATGCTGCGCGCGGCTTCAGCTGCGGAATTCCGTGCCAGTCAGCGTAGGCCTGGTCGAAGTAGACAGCGTTATCGGGGCAATCGGCACCCGGCTCGAGCGAGCTGGAGAAGCCGCTGCCGCTTTCTCCAATATCGAAGAATGTTGCCCAGAACCAATCCTCGCTTGGGTCTTGGTACGCCATGAACAGCTCCGAAAGCGATCCTTCATAAAGAATCGACGCAGCTTGTCCCCGTCCTGATATGCCACGTTACTCACCACCAGGCCAACTCGCCGATCAATACGAAAATGAAATTTCCAATTCTGCCAATTCACCGTCTGCCCATCGAGTTGGAATCCCGGCCCCGACGGCTGTTGTATCGTCATGGGTGAGTTTGCAGCTCGCGTCTTGGCAGTGGTTGCACCGCTGTAATTGCGATCAGCCCTGACGAGCGGCACAGCGCCCGTATCGACAACGCGCAGCGCCTTTTTCGCGTTTTCATCCCAGATGATCGACAGTCCCGAGATGGGGCTCCAGTTTTCAAGTGCGCCAAACTCCTTGAAGCAAACGACGCGGAGCAGGCGGCGGCCTTTTTCTTCGCCGGTATTGAAATTGCCCTCAGGGGCGCCCGAACAGGCGACGTTCCATGGATCGGTAATGTTGCGCAGCTTCAACGCATTCTGTACCTCCGGGATCGCCTTGACGGCATCGCTCATCTCGCCTTCTGCCTCGTGGGGCAGGTTTGCCTGAACGCCCTGCTTCTCCGTCCATGAGATCAGCTTGCTACCGTTCACATCCACAACCGCCTCAAAGATCTGCGCACCTTGACTCACCTCCAGAAAAGCTTCGCGCCGCATTCCCTGCCCCGGCTTCCACGCCAGAATCTCTTCCTTCGGCGGTTCGTTCAGTTGAACCATCGGGAAGCGTGTGTCGGCGTCAACCTTGTTCGAAGCCCGCAACACTTCGTAGGCTGTCCAGATCTCCGATGGCGTCAATCCATCGAGCGGATGTTTGGGTGTCTGAGACCACACCGGAGGCAGCGGAACGAGCGTCGCGGCAGCGAATGCAATGCCGGTAAGCCCGCGCATCCCACCCACGACAGAAGCAAAGTGCCGACGAAGATTCATCTCCGGATCCTTTCGGCAGGATTTTCGACAAACGCTACGGGCTTTCCGCTGCGCTCATCTTCGCGCGTTAAGGTTTTCACTTGATGCGCACAACCAACGATAAAGCGACAGCGGAGGTTGCACCAGCGGATTTCTCTCCGTGTGCGGATCGCTGAGCCTGCCTCCTCAAATGGCGATTGAATCCGGTCCGTCTGATATTCGTACCGGCAATGGATAGGGAGGCTGAGTCACTCATCCACGCGCATCCGTTCGGCTTGGCGGACTGAACTCTACGGTGTTGCGGGATGGAGGATGCAAAACGAGATGGATCGTTCGCACCCATCACACCTTGTAACCGCAATTGGCCGTTCCGGACCTGCCAGAAAATGATGCAACGGCGCCATCGGTGCTCGAAAGCCGGAAGACCTGTCAGCGTTTTTTGTTTCTCATTGCTTTTAGGCTTGCCTTCACTAATTTCTGCACCAGGGCCACTGGGATCTGCCTGTCCATGGGAAAACTGACAATCGCCTTCGTGGTGCGGTAACCCGCGAGTTCCTTGCTATGTTCCTCGATTACTGGCGGGCGTACATGCAGGCGTACGTAGGGTGTCTTAAAGCTGAACCAGGCAAACATACCATCGTAGTCGAAGCCGGGAAACGAGTATCCGGGCATTTGGAAGTAGTCGGTGCGCTCTGTCGCTCCAGGAGCGGCATCCAGTACCGCGGCTCTCATCTTCCTGAGACTCTCTCGCACATCTTCCGGACAGTTTGCTATGTATCGATCCACTTCACTCGTCTTGGGTCTTTTCACCACCGCGTTCCTCCGCAGGTTCGTACTGGAGTGATTGAAGTTTCGAGGGCGATCTTACGCGGCTTTCATGTTAGCAAATGGTAGATTTCATCGGCAGGAAAAGGGGAGGATTGTCGAAACTAATCAAATTGATTTATGTATTGCTGTTGTAATTTGGCGGTCCGGCCAGCCGCAAACCGTTGTAATGATCCACCCAGCGGAAGCACCATCGGGTGATGAACTCCTCTTTAGTAAGAACCCCACGATATTTGACGGCGGACAAGAGGTAAGTAGCCTTTCGTCCATTCTCCCACTGCATTTTAATGTCATCTCTAAGTTCTGGCCATGCAAGATGCGCCAGCGCCATTTCTCCGTCGGGAGGAACCCAAGCGACGTTCATAACTTCGAGATCGGTCGAGTCAAAATAGGCTCCGTAATCAAAATCAAAGGGCATCCCGTCCATATCTTCCTGAGTCCAAAATCTCAAACTTCCGGATGGGTTGTACCAGGTAATCTTCGCTGGAACCTTACCTTTATTGACGATCCATACAGCAGTGAGATTTCTCACTTCCACCATGAGGAAAGGTCTCTCCAGTTTTTCGAGGGAAGAGACGGTCTGAAGGGCAGCCGCGGCACTCTTTTCGGCGGCGGCAACAGACTGATCCAAAATGCGAGCTTGCTTATTCATAACTCGCACCTGCGCTATGAAAGCGCTGTTGCTATGGCGCATCAAGCGCGTTTGGCGCTGATAGATACAGACTGCAAAGACGGCAGCAATGGCTTGCACCAAGGCGGCGAAAGCCACCACAATCGTCCAGACGTGACTGCCATCGGTAGGTGGGGGTTGGGACCTGGTGGGGGCGGGTTGTCCGTCGCTTTGGCAGCAATCGGCTGCACTGCTGATCGACGGAGACGACTTCGCATCGCCTCGGCTTGTATTGGTCTTGGCGGGCGTTTCGGGGGCTGGGGAATGACCTTGAGCTTGTGTTGGCGCTGAGATCAGCAGAAGCAGAAACAGCAAAAGGCGCATGACCTATCTCGGACTGCCAATTCTATCCGAAGAAGGGAGTCATGTATATAATTCCCCTTCGTTTCTATCGAAGAATGCGAAGCCGGGGTTCATCTTCCGAATTTCAATGACTGAAACTCCAACGTATGCATTAAACATCCAGTGAAGTTCAGGCGCTCGATCAACTTCAGAGGCGCCAAGTTACGCCAAGATAGAAGGATGACACCACTGGGGGATAGTTTCTCAAGAGCCCGAGGCTGCCACGCGCGCGAACGGAAGCTGATTCTGCGTGTCAATTCGACATACAGGCGAATCGCGGCGGTGCCGAAGTCGTCAACGAGACAGCTTTAACGGGCTTATACGACTTCGATCTTGTTTGGCAAAAGGGCGATTCCCATTCGCTGCAGGAGGCCCTCCATGATCAGTTGGGAATCGCGATCAAGAAAGAGGTTCGCGACCGCGAGTTCTGGGTGGTCACGCAAGCCGTGGAGCCGACAACCTGGTAGCCCTCGAACCCATGGGGCCGCGCTCCTGGAGGATGGCTGGCAATCCGGCAGCTAACTTCGGATCCAGCCTCCACATGCGCCCGATCCCCGAGGGCGACTGGCTTGAATTCCGTTCGGACCGCAGCGCTTCCGTCGCGCGAAACAGGCGCGCCGGCAGAAATGTCAATAGCCTAAGCCTCGAGGTCTCCCGTTTTCATCAACTTAGCCCTCTTCTTCCTTGCAGCCAATTCGCCCCAACCGTCGCACAATCATAGTAGTAAGAAGCAGCAGGGCACTCCAACCGAACCGGAGAGACGGGGCACACCCCCACTCCCCTCCCCCCTTTCGTTCCATGCCACTGGGAATAAAGGCTTTAAACGCAAAAATTGCTGATTTTTGTGCGGTTTCAGTCCCGAGGGGCGAAGAAGTCCGAAAGCCCGGCCCGCTCGGCGTGCGCAGCCATAGTGGATTGAATCTCCAGCGCGAGCGCCAACGCACTGCGACCCTGTTCGGCCGTAACCCGTGGCTCTCTGCGCGTGCGAACCGAATCGAGGAACGATTCAATTTCCAGACGCAGTGGCTCACCAGGCTCAACCGCCGGCTTCGAAAAGCTGAGACCGGCCTTGGCATCTTGCGGATTCTTCAACTGCGCAAGAAGCGGCGCGATCAAAGCCGGATCGATCTTCGCCATCGCCGCAAACTGCGCGATAACCGCCGGATCAAGCTTGGCAAGATCGATCTTGCCAGACGCGATGCTGTCGGCAAGTCCGGGCGGAAGCGCAGCTGTCACCTGCGGTGGCAGGGACGAAAGCAACTCTGCCGACGAAGCACCATCGGCATTGTCGTTAATCCGGATCACGAGCAAATCCCTGCGCGCGTAGTCGATGGAGACGTACTGACGCGGCTCAAAGAATCGCAGCTTGCGCACCCGTTCCGTAGACACGCGCGAAGCCGTAAAGTTGGCCACGCAGCCCGATTCAAACTCAACGCGCACGTTCGAGATATCGACCTTCGGCGACAGTATGGGCAGGCCAACAGCGCGAACCTCGCGCACCGGCGAGTTGGCAAACGTCAGCACAATGTCCAGGTCGTGAATCATCAGGTCGAGCACGACATCGACATCGAGCGAGCGAGGCGTAAACACCGAGAGTCGATGCGCCTCGAAGAACATGGGGCGACGCAGTTTGGGCTCAACCGCAAGCACCGCGGGGTTGAAGCGCTCCAGGTGTCCAGGCTGCAGAATGCGCTGACGCTTGGCGGCAAGGGAGACCAGATCGTCGGCCTCGGCGAGCGCTGCGGCGAGCGGCTTCTCGATCAGTAGATCAAGTCCCGCCTCGAGCAACGGCATCGCCACCGCATGGTGATGAACCGTAGGAACGGCAACACTGGCAGCATTCAGCCCAAGATCGGCGCCGAGCAACTCGTCGACAGAGGCGAAGACAGGAATGGCGTAAGTGGAAGCGGTGTCGGCCGCCCGAGCGGCGTCCGGCTCGACGGCCGCTACCAGAGAAACACCGTGGTTGGCGGCTTCCAGTTCCCGGTAGACACGAAGGTGGTTGCGGCCAAATGCGCCGGCGCCGACGACAGCGACACGAACGTTTGCCGTCGCGGCTATCGGGCAGCCTCCGCGGCGGCCTTGCCTTCCACAGCCTTCAGGCAGCGGCCGTAGAGCTCGAGCAACTGGTTCACATGTTCCTCGGGCTTTGCCGATCCCGCACCGCTGAAACCGGTAGAGGCGACCGCGGCCCGGCCTACGCCGGTGGTCGAAGCAACAAACTTGAGCAGATCGAGCGCGATATCCTCATTGCGGCGGGCACCCAGCGTCGCGCCATTCACAGCATCCATAGCAAAAACTCTCCATCAGGATGCTAGCAGAAGGAACCGTTTCCCAAGCTTCGTCCGCACTTGCAACCCTGCCCACCCGGGACGATGACCAGCATCGTTCCCTCCCGGCGATGATCCTGATAAACTGGTTCCTGCAGTTCCCGCAGGCGCGTAGCTCAGTTGGTTAGAGCGCTTCCTTGACACGGAAGAGGTCGCTGGTTCGAATCCAGTCGTGCCTACCATTTATCCTTAAAAATCAGTCGATTACAGGCTTGACCTCCTCTCTTCGGGTTTTTCAGTTCGATAGGATGCTGAAGCCTGCATGAATGCGCTTCGAATCACCGTTTTCAGTTCCAAAGGGTGCTATTGCGCGACCACGAAATCGTAGTGGTAAACTCGGGTAGTGGGAAGCATTTCGACGACGCGGCGCTGGCAGTTCAGCATATTAGGGCTCGCCCTGTGCCTCTTGGCTGCGTTATTCGCGTTTGAAGCCAAGATTGCCTGGTATGTGCCCGGCGACAGTTCCGGAACGCAAGTCAGTGCACTGAAATTGCAGCAGACCGACGCCCCGCGTCACATTGCCGATGCTGTCGCTTCATCGCACACCTTTGCCAGTTTTCCTGGCTTCCTCGGATCTCTCGCGATGATTCTCGCCAGTCCGATCGTGCTTAGCACCCGTCCTATTGCTGAGACCGCTCCGATTCGCCACACGATTTCTGGCTTCCTTCCCCAAGTCCATTTCCGCCCTCCGCCGGCCCGTTAATTCCCCGCTGCTGCGCTCCTCCGTCGAACTGAGCTACACGCCTTCCCCCTTTTGGTGGTTTGAGGCAGCAGGCTCACTGATCCAGGAGCCCTCAGAATTGCGGCGTTCTCCCGACGTCGGGTGGTAGCCATTTCCCAGCGTTTGCATCGAAGCCCGACCTGGCGATAGCCGTGTTCCTTTTTCCCGTAGCCAAAACAGGAGCACTTCGGACCATGGAAAGCCCTTCCAAAAGAAGGACCGCAGGGATCCGCGCCGGATGCGCCGCCCTTCTTATTGCAGCCAGTTTGGTTGGCTGCAGATCGGGCGCGAGCATCGACAAGGCCCGTGCGGCCACCACTCCCACCGCTCGCGTTGCCGCAGCTCAGCGCGGAGATTTAAACACTGTCCTTACCCTCGCGGGCCAGTTTCAGCCATACCAAGTGGTCGATGTCCACCCCAAAGTCAGTGGCTATATGCGCCTGATCAAGGTCGACATCGGCGATCTCGTGCATCAGGGGCAGACCCTCGCCACCTTGGAGGTTCCCGAGCTCCGCGCGCAATTGCAACAGACGGTCTTCCAGGTGGACCAAGCCAAAGAGGAGATGACCCGCTCCCAGCACGAAATCGATCGCGCCGTGGCAACCCATAACGCTCTACACGCGCAGTATCAGCGGTTGCAGGATGCAGCCAAGGGCCATCCCGGCCTGATTGCGCAGCAGGAACTCGACGACGCGCAGGCCAAAGATCTGTCCGCGGAAGCGCAGATCGATTCCGCGAAGGCCGCCATGGCCGCGGCCAAACAACACATGGGTTCCGCGCAATCCGAAAACCAGCGTGTGCAGGCACTGCACGATTACACCAATGTGATTGCTCCGATTACAGGCGTGGTGATTTGGCGGTACGCCGATACGGGCGCGTTGATTCAGGGCGGGACCACATCGAACAACTCCGACCTTCCCATTGTCCGGCTTGCGCAGAGCCAGCTTCTCCGACTGCGCGTACCCGTTCCTGAAGAAGACGTACGCTTCATCCATCAAGGCGACACTTTGTCGGTGCGGGTCGACTCCATCCATCGTTCCTTCTCGGGTAAGATCGTCCGCTTCACTCGCGATGTGAACTTCGAGACGCGAACGATGGAAACAGAGATCGATGTCGAGAATCGTGATCTATCCATCGCGCCGGGCATGTATGCCAACACGCTTCTGCAGCTCTCCGAGCGCAAAAACGCGGTCACCATTCCGGTGGAAGCGCTCACCCTCAGGGGTACTCAAGACACAGTCGATGTAGTCGACACCACAAATCACGTGCAAGTGCGCAACGTGACCGTAGGCATCCGGGGCCAGAAGTTAGCGGAAATTGTGAGCGGTCTCGAATCGGGAGACCGCGTGATTCTCGGCGGCCAGGAGAACTATCACGAAGGCGAAGCGGTCAGCCCTCTTCTCACCGAAGAGCCCGCTTCGGAAACCGTGCACCAGACCGGCGGAACCATCGACATGAAGGCTGAAGAAGAGCAACCGAACGCCGGCAATCAATGACGGCCTCTCGCGTCGCCCGTTGCTTCGCCCCGCGGCAAGTTTCGTAATCGCCCCACGGTTTACGGCTCGATTCCGGCCACTTAGAAGGAGAAGTACGCGCAATGCCGAAGTTTGCACTCAAGTTCCCCTATTTCATCCTCATGCTCTGTCTCATGGTGAGCCTTGTTGGTGTGGAGACAGTCACGAAGATGCCCGTCGATCTTTTCCCCAAGATTGAAATGCCTGTAGTCGTGGTGGCGACGTTCTACAACGGTATGCCCCCGCAGCAAATTGAGGCCGACATCACGAACACGTTCGAGCGCTTCTTTACTCTTGCCGCCAACGTGGATCACAGCGAGTCCCGTTCTCTCACTGGCGTCAGCCTGATCAAGATCTATTTCAAGCCGGGAACAGATCCGAATGCCGCACTCAGCAACGTAGCCAACCTCGCCATGGCCGATTTGCGCCGCCTGCCGCCCGGCACCCTCCCTCCCGTCGTGCTCGGAATGGATGCATCCAGCCAGCCTGTTTGCCTTGTCACTTTAAAAGGTCAGGGGCTCAACGAGACCAGCCTCAAAGACCTCGCCCAATTCCAGGTGCGCAACCAGATCTCGAATGTGCAGGGCGCCTCGGTGCCTCAGCCCTTCGGTGGCACCTACCGCCAGATCCAGATCTACGTCGATCCACTCAAACTCGAGGCACGGAATCTGAGTCTGAATGACGTAGTGACGGCCGTCAACAACTCAAACCTGATTCTCCCCGCGGGCGACGTGCGCATCGGCTCTAAAGATTTCAATATTTACGCCAACAGCCAGTTCCCCGACGCAGAATCCATGAACGAAATGCCTCTGAAGTCGGTTGGCAACTCATCCGTTCTCGTGGCAGATATAGGCAAGGCGCAGGATGCGGGCGCATTGCAGTACAACATCGTCCGCATCGATGGTCAGCGATCGGTCTACGTGCCCGTCTTCAAACAGGGCGGCAACTCCAACACCATCACCATCGTTGACGGCATGAAGGATGCCATCAAGCATCTCGTCGACATTCCCCAATCGCTCAAAACCGCCGTCGTGTTCGACCAATCAATCTTCGTCAAACTTGCGATCAAGAATCTGATCAAAGAGGCAAGCATTGGTCTTGTTCTGACCGGGATCATGATCCTCATCTTCCTCGGCAGCCCGCGCGCTACCTTTGCGGTCATGCTTTCGATTCCGCTGTCAGCGCTCGTCTGCATCCTCATCACCAACCTGATAGGCGGCTCCATCAACACCATGCTCCTGGGCGGACTCGCACTCGCCTTCTCGCGCCTCATTGATGATTCAGTTGTCGTGCTCGAAAACATCTTCCGTTTCATGGAAATGGGCACGCCGCCGCGCGAGGCCGCAGAGAAGGGAGGAATGGAAGTCGCTCTTGCCGTTCTCGCAGCCACGTCCACAACCTCGATCGTCTTCTTCCCCGTCTCGTTCCTCACCGGCATAAGCAAGTACATCTTCACACCGCTGGCTCTCGGTGTTGTGCTCTCCATCTTCGCTTCATATTTCTTCGCCATGACGGTGGTTCCGCTCTTCTGCGCGTACTTCGTACGACTCGATCCACACGGCCAGGCCCGCGAAGGCCAGCAGGATGCCGTTGAAGGTCACAAGACGAACGTCTTCCGCCGTTTGATTGTCGCGTTCAACAATCTCTTCCAGCGCTTTCTGGATGGCTACGAGCGACTCGCCTTCCGTGTCTTGCGTCGTCCGGCATTTGCCGCCGGCACAATTCTGGTTGTGCTCGCGGTGCTTCTGCTCGGCTTCTTCCCGTTTCTTGGACGAGCCTATTTTCCGCGCACGGATCCAGGTCAATTCGTGATCAACGTGCGGATGCCCAGCGGCACCCGCCTTGAGGTCAGCAATGACTACATCGCCAAAGTCGAGGGCGTAATTCGCAGCGTCGTCATGCCGGCTGATCTCGATATGGTTGTTTCAAACATCGGCGTCTATCCCGATCTCTCCTCCATCTACACGTCAAACTCCTCGATGGACACAGCCTTCGTTCAAACAAGTCTGAAAGAAGACCACAGCCTTGGAAGCTACGAGTACATGCGCCGCGTGCAGGCTGCCATCTCCTCGCAGCTTCCCGAGCTCACCTGCTACTACCAGGCTGGAGGTCTCGTCGACGGCGTCATCAACCAGGGCTTGCCTGCACCCATCGACATCCAGGTCGGCTCGATGGACATGAACCGAGCCTACGACCTTGCACAGCAACTTGCCGGAAAGATCCGGTCCATGCCCGGTGTCGCCGGCGTCTACATCCCGCAGGACGTCAACTATCCCGGCATTGCACTCAACATCGACCGCGAAAAGGCCAGCCTGATCGGCCTCAACGCAAAAGATGTGGTCGATAACGTCATCACCGCAATGACTTCCGACGGAATGGTGGCTCCCAGCTACTGGATCGATCCACACAGCGGCAACAACTACATGGTCACCGTGCAGTACGCGAATCGCTGGCTCAACAACATGTCTCTCGACGATCTCAAGAGCATTCCGCTGCGGGGAACCCGGCCGCCGGGCTACACCCCCGCCGATGAGGGCCGCATGGCTTCGGCAATGCCCGCATCCTATTACAAATCCGATCACACCGCCGGATACACGCCGTTGGGCTCGGTCGCGGACGTCAAGCTCATCAACACGCCCACCGAGGTCGACCACTATCAGATTCGCCGCGTGATCGACATCTACGTCTCGACGAAAGCAGAAGCTCTCAATCGCCTGCAGGGCCGTATTCAGAATCTCGTCGACAATACCAAGACCGAGCGCAATACCACGTTACGAGTGCGCGGCGCGATACACAGTATGGGCCTGGCCTTCAGCGAATTCGGCATCGGTCTCGCCATCGCCGTGCTCATGGTCTATCTCATCCTGATGGCGCAGTTCCGCTCCTTCATCGATCCGTTCATCATCCTCATGGCGATTCCGCCAGGCCTCGTCGGAGTGCTCCTCATCCTTCTCATCACAGGTAGCACGCTCAACATCATGTCGCTGATGGGCGTCATCATGATGACCGGCATTGTGGTCTCGAACAGCATTCTGATCGTCGAGTTCGCAGGGATTCTCCACAGCCAAGGCCAATCTCTCATCGACGCGGTCGTTCACTCCTGCAAGATTCGCCTGCGTCCCATCTTGATGACCTCGCTCGCAACGCTTCTCGGCATGATCCCCATGGCGCTCGGCTTCGAGGCAGGCAGCGAACAGTACGCGCCGTTGGCCCGCGCCATTATTGGCGGCCTCGCCGTCTCCGTTGCTGTAACCATCTTCCTGGTTCCTGCGGTGTATTTGGTGATTCACGGACGACAAACGAAGGGCGTTGTCACGGAAGGAGAACCCGCATGAGAACAATTCTCTTCACATGCATTGTCTTCGTTGTTAGCTGCGCAGCGGCGCAGATTCCCAACGCTCCAGTTCCGCAGCAACTTCGTAGCGCTCCGGCAAATTCCGCAACTGCGCAGCCATCCGATTCAACTGCAGCCGCGCCCAAACTCAGCCTTGCGGATGCCGAGCGCATGGCGCTGGCGCACAACCCGGACGTCTCCATCGCACACCTGCTGCAACTGGCTCAGGCACAAGTCACGCGCGAAGTGCGTGCGGCCGATCTACCGACTGCGTACGCGGACGTGACGGCGGTCGACGCACACGATAACAGCCGCATCACCGCCGGCGCGCTCAACAACCCCACAGTCTACAACCGCGCGGCCGCGGGACTCACCGTGAGCCAGCTCATTACGGACTTCGGCCGCACGCACAACCTTGTTCGGAATGCACAATCAACCGCGAAGGCGCAGCTTGAGTCGGAACGCGCTACAGTCGGGGACATCACCCTTGCCGTCGATCAGGCGTTTTACCAGGCGCTGACCGCGCAAGCTGTTCGCAAGGTAGCACAGCAAACAGTCTCCACGCGCCAGGCCACGGGCGACCAGATCAACGCTCTCACGACTCAGAACCTTCGCTCCACCCTGGACCTGAGCCTGGCGCAAGTGCAAGTGTCGCAGGCTCAGTTGCTCGTCATCGATGCGCAGAACTCCGAGGAAAGCGCGATGGCTGCTCTCAACGCCATTCTGGGATCCGAAGGCAATCAGCAATACGATCTTGTAGACGACACGTCCGGCAATCTGCCGCCGGCGCCTGCCGACGCCGAGGCAATGGTCCAGCTCGCCCTCAGGGCTCGACCCGACCTGGCCTCGCTCAACGACCGCTCCCTCGCCGCCAGGCAGTTTGCTTCCGCCGAACACGATCTAACTCGCCCAAGTCTCTCGGCCCTTGCCGTTGGAGGTGGAACACCGGTGCGCGCCGATCAAATACTGACTCCCTGGTACGCTGCGGCCGGCGCCAATCTGAGTATTCCCGTCTTCAACGGCTTCGCCTTCACAGCCCGCGCCAAAGAGGCAGACCTGCGCGCCCACGCAGCCGCGGAACAAGTGCGCGGTCTCCGGGACACGATTGCACGTGACACGCGCACCGCCGTGCTCAATGCCCAGCTCGCCTTTCAGCGCATCGGTGTGACCAAGCAGTTGCTCGATCAGGCCAACACCGCCCTCGAACTCGCGCAGGCCCGTTACAAGGTTGGACTCAGCGGCATCGTCGAACTTACGCAGTCTCAACTAGCCCAGACCCAGGCGGAAATCGGCTATACCAACGCGCGCTATGCCTACCAGACGACCCTCGCAGAGGTGCGGTTCCAGACCGGACAGTAAGCCGCCCTTGACTTTCGGTGACTTCCGGAGCGCCAGTTCCGTCCCAAAGTCATGACTCTTCAACTCCAGATCTGATTCTGGCGGCAACTTGTCCGCGCACAGTGCCAACGTTTACCCTGCGGGGTACGCTTCTCCGCGGCCGCGCATTCTTGTGAAAGTCTATTCGTCCGCAGTCGGAGAAGCCCTTCGGTTTCAGAGCCTCACTCTGGAGTTCCCTCATGGCTCGTGGCAAGGTGGTGGGCGGTGTCGATATCGGTGGAACCAAAACCGCGGTAGTTCTTTCAGCGGACCCTCCGAACATTCTGAAGCGCATCGCGTTTCCAACCGATCCCGGCAGCGGCCCAGGGCCCGCAGTGCAGCGCATCATCGCCGGCCTCAAGACAGCTCTCTCTGAGAGCGGCTTGACTGCAGCCGATTTGAAATCGATCGGCGTCAGTTGCGGGAGCCCCCTCGATGCGACCAAAGGCATTATCCATGCTCCTCCGAATCTTCCCACCTGGGACAACGTACCCATCACCTCCATCCTTGAAAAGGAATTTGCAGTTCCTTGCTTCCTCGAGAACGACGCCAATGCCGGCGCACTCGCGGAGTACTGGTTTGGCGCCGGCCGAGGTTGCCGGAGTATGGTCTTCCTGACTACTGGCACAGGTTTAGGTGCGGGACTGATTTTGGACGGGCGCCTCTACAGCGGCATCACGAATTCGGCTGGCGAAATTGGCCATGTGCGGCTGAGCCGAACCGGTCCGGTCGGATACCACAAGGCCGGGTCAGTTGAAGGTTGGGCGAGTGGCGGCGGCATGGCTCAGGTCGCCGAGCGAGTTGTGCGAGCCGCACTTGCCAAGGGCGAAACAACCGCATTGGTGCAGAAGTCCGATAGCGAACTGCCCCCGCTTACCGCACAACGCATTTGGGAGTGCGCGCAACAAGGCGACGCCGTCGCAAAGCTGATCGTGAACGTCTCGGCGAAACGTCTGGGAGAAGCCATGGCGATTCTGGTGGACGTACTCAACCCCGAGCGCATCGTGCTCGGCGGTTTGGCGCTGCGCATGGGTGAAGCTTTGCTCGGCCCGGCGCGTGCAGTAGTCGCACGCGAAGCGTTGGGCGACTCAGCGCGCGCCTGCCAGATCATTCCAGCAGCCTTGCATGAACAGATTGGCGATGTTGCCGCAATCTGCGTAGCCTTGAACGCAGACGCGTCGCAAAAGCCGAAGAGCTGAGGTAGTAGCCGTGAAAGACGTGAATCAGTTAATTACTCGCAGGCAGTTTGTAACCCAAGGCTCCGCCGCGATTGGCATGCTGGCCGGTGTACCGGCATGGGCAAGCCTCGCGGAGACGGCCAACAGCAAAAAGGTCATCCACATCATCGGTCACTCGCACATCGATGCGGCGTGGCTCTGGCCTTGGCGCGACGGCGCCGATGAAGTGCTGGCAACCTTTCGCAGCGCGCTCAACCGCATGAAGGAGACGCCGGGATTCTGCTACTCTCACTCATCGTCGGCGCACTATCGCTGGGCCGAAAGGGCCTATCCGGAAATGTTCGCCGAGATTCGCGACCGCATCCGCGAAGGACGATGGGAAGTTGTGGGCGCCTGGCCTGTCGAGCCCGACTGCAACATTCCCGCCGCGGAGAGCTTCGTCCGCCACGCGCTCTACGGCAAGCGTTATTGCCGCGAAAAACTTGGCGTGGATGTGAAGATCGGCTTCAACCCCGACTCTTTCGGGCATGCCGCCGGTTTGCCCACCATTCTGAAGAATGCGGGCTACGGCTACTACGTCTTTATGCGGCCTCCGGAAGAAGACATGAACCTGCCGCTCGTGTTCTGGTGGGAGGGCCCGGACGGATCGCGCATTTTGACGCTGCGCATTTGGAGCGCCTACGACTCATGGGATAACAACGACCCGAAGACCATGTTTGCGCCGACCATCGCGCACGCGTTTCAGCCCGGACTGGATCACGCCGCATTTTTCCTCGGTGTGGGTGACCATGGCGGTGCGGTAACCAAAGGAATGATCCAGAGCGTGCTTCAGGCACGTGAGCAGCCCAGCATGCCCGAGTTGCGGTGGAGCACAGTCGGCGGATTCTTCAAAGCTATTGAGCAATCTGCTGACTTTGCTTCGCTGCCGGTCGTCAAAGGCGACCTGCAACACCACGCTCGCGGTTGTTACTCCACGTATGCCGAAGGCAAATTCCTGAATCGCCGCGCAGAACGATCTCTGGTTGAGGCCGAATCCATTGCGCTGATTGCGAGTCGCACGGCGAG
Source organism: uncultured Acidobacteriaceae bacterium (assembly GCA_963846095.1). Lineage (GTDB taxonomy): Bacteria > Acidobacteriota > Terriglobia > Terriglobales > Acidobacteriaceae > Telmatobacter. The sequence continues at coordinate 106,073 of CAWJUW010000006.1, read as the reverse complement.
TCATCCCTATCCCGGACAGGAGTATGCCGAAAGCTGGTGGAAAGTGCTGTTCTGCCAGTTCCACGACATGATGGCGGGGACCTCACTCTACAGCGACTATCAGGACGTGCGCGACAGTGTTGGCTTCGCCTGCGAGACCGCCCAGACATCGAAGATTGAAGCGCTGGAGATGATGGCCAAGCGCGTCGACCTGAGCAATGTTGAAGAGGGCGCGGTCTTCGCGTACAACCCGCTCCCCTGGCGCAGAAAAGCGCTGCTGGAAATCATTACGGAACATAACCCCTCGGGTCGAGCACCGATTACGCATCTGCGGTCGAAGGACGGAAAGACGTATCCGATTCAGTGGCGTCCCTCGCCAAGCATGACGGAGTTCTGGCGCCGCATGTCGGCCTGGGTTGAGTTGCCGGCATGCGGCTACAAGGTTTTCGAGCTCGCTCATGGTGAAGAAGCAAAGCCTGAGCCCTACTCGAGTCTCTGCGAGATTTCGAACACAGGCTTCGGCATCTCATCACTCAAGGTCGCGGATGGAACGGAATTGTTGGCAGGCCTGATCGGCATGGTTGCGATTGCCGATACCAGCGATACCTGGTCGCATGGCATCAACGAATTCCGGCAGGAGATGGGGCGACCGATGTTCGTGTCGTCCACCGTGGTCGAAGACGGACCGGTCACCCGTGTCACGCGCCAACGTGCGCGCTGGCAGAACTCCGAAATCGTAATGGACATTGCGCAATTTGCAGGGCTCGACTTTGTTGAGCTGCGTTTTGTCATCGACTGGCGCGAGCACGAACAAATGCTCAAGCTCGAGATTCCGACGGCGCTGCAAAGTCCGAAGGTGCAGGTCAAAGTTCCCGGCGCAGTACTGACGCGTGGAGTGAACGGGCAGGAGGAACCGTATCAGGACTGGGGCGCTATTGAAGGCGTAGTTGGCGGCAAGGAATACACAGTCGCGTTGATCAACGACCAGACGTACAGTTACGACTGTTTGAATGGTTTGTTCCGCACCGTCCTCATTCGCTCGGCCCCGTTCGCACGGCATAACCCCAATCAGGTGCCGAACAACGACAACAATGCATGGCAGGACCAGGGACGTCAGGAGCGCAAGTTCTGGCTGCTCGCAGGCCAAGGCACCTATGCGGACTTGTCTCTAGATCGACGCGCGGAAGAGTTGGAGAGCCCAGCGCCGTACGTGATGGACTCTGCGCATCAAGGCGGCGACCCGTGGGAACAGAGCTTCCTCGAAATCACCCCGAGCAATGTCTGGGTTCTCGCCGTAAAACGCGCTGAAGATGACGACAGTGCCATAATCCGCGTGCAGGAGCGGAGTGGCAAAGATACCCAGGCGAGCATCAAGAGCGCTCTTCTCGGTCTCGATCGCACCGTTCAACTTCGCCCGTGGGAGTTGAAAACGCTCCTCATCAAGCGCGGCAGCCGCGAGTTGCGCGACGTCTCGTTGCTGGAAACCTAAGGTTGGCTGGCGCCGATTTCGATTACATAAGAACGCGCCCAGGCTCGCGTTCACCCGGGCGCGTTGTCATTCTCTACTGCGTAACAGCAAATTCGCCGTGGAGTGAGGCAGTCGAATCGCCGCCGGCCCAGACGTCAAACGTCGATGGCTCGACAACCCACTTCTTCGACTGCGGATCCCAGAAATGAAGCTCCTTCTCGCCGAGCGTGAACTTCACAGTGCGTGTTTCGCCCGCCTTCAATGCGATCCTCTCGAAACCTTCAAGCTGCCTGACCGGCCTCGACGCCGAACCGTACCGCTGGTGAATGTAGACCTGCGCGACTGCATCCCCCGCAACTGAGCCGGTATTTGTTACGTCGACACTTACCTCGTTCGAATCGGCAGAGGCCATGCTGCTCTTGCCGAGATGAAGGTTCGTGAATTTGAAATCTGTGTAGCTAAGTCCGTAGCCGAACGGATAAAGCGGCTTGGAGTTGATGTCCCAATAGCGGGAGGTAAAGGTAGGTGCGTCTTCCGGCTCGTGCGTCAGGTTGTGGTTGTAATACAGTGGCTCGGCGCCCGCCACGCGCGGCCAACTCAGTGGCAGCTTTCCGCCCGGATTGACATCACCAAAAAGCACGTCGGCCACGGCGTCTCCGCCTTGCGTGCCCGGATACCACGCCTCGAGGATCGCGGGCACGTGCTCGGAAGCCCACCGGATATCGAGCGGCCGCCCATTCTCAAGGACGAGCACGACCGGCTTCCCGATCGCGACCACCGCTTCCAGCATCTGCTGCTGAATTCCTGGCAGATCGAGCGTTGCGCGCGATGCCGCTTCGCTGCTCATGCTCGAAATTTCGCCGAGCACTGCCACAACAACATCCGCTTCACTCGCAGCCGACTTCGCTTTGGCGATCCAATTCGCAGCCTCGTCAGGCGTTGGCGGAGGAGTGGGCTTGCGGCCGGACAGCATATCCAATAGCCCCGGATAAACGCGCGAAATCTCCGGGCCGGTCACCAGCGACACCTCGGCAGATGAGCCGAGCGTATTCTTGATTCCCGCGTAGACCGTGACCGGATGACTCTTTGCGCCGGGCCCAAAGAGACCCTCGACGGTCCATCCGCCTTCGATGTCGTGCCCGGAGTCGGCAAGTGGCCCAATGACCGCGACCTTCTTCAATTCCTTGGAGAGCGGCAGTGCGTGGTTCTCATTGCGCAACAGGACCATCGACCGGGACGCAAGCTTGCGCTCCAGCGCCAGACCCTCCGGGCGGCTCAGCGTTGCATCCACCTTCGACTCGTCCACATACGGATGTTCGAAAAGTCCAAGGTCGTACTTCGCTTCGAGCACCGGCAAAACCAGTGCGTCCAGCGTCGATTCGCTGATCTTCCCGTCCTTCACGAGTTTGGCAAGGTTTTTTGAATAGGTAAGGCTGGCCATGTCCATATTCAGCCCGGCGGTGATCGCTTTGTATGCGGCATCTTCGCCATCGCGGGCATAGCCGTGGGTCACAAGACTCCCAACCGCGAACGCGTCCGAGAGAACGATTCCCTGAAAACCCCATTCTTTGCGCAGAACATCGGTCAGCAGCCAGTGGTTGCCGCTCGCCGGAACATCGTTCAAATCCATGTAGGCGCTCATGAAGCTGCCCGCGCCCGCTTCCTCGGCTGCGTGGAAAGGCGCCAGGTAAACGTTCTCCATCAGCTCCTCAGGCACGTAAGACGAGTCGTAATCGCGGCCCCCATCGGCGGCGCCGTAGCCCGCAAAGTGCTTTACACACACCAGCACGCTCTGCGGGCTGAGGCGATCTCCCTGAAATCCGCGCACCTGGGCACGCGCCATGGCCGAGCCAAGGTAAGGATCTTCCCCTGCGCCTTCCACAATCCGGCCCCAGCGCGCGTCGCGCGCAATGTCGACCATCGGCGTGAAGGTCCATTGAATCCCCGCCGCGCGCGAGTCCTCTGCGGCAAGATGCTGCGCCTGCTCTTCAACTGAAGGATCCCACGACGACGCCATGCCGAGCGGCACGGGAAAGACGGTCCGATAGCCGTGGATAACATCGAATCCAAAAAGAATCGGAATGTGCAGCCGTGATTTCTCGATGGCGATATGCTGCAGCCGATTGATCTCGGCGGCGTTCATCTGCCAGAGAACAGACCCAACGCCACCCGCTGCGATGAGTTCGTCTGGCTTCTGGTTCGCCAGCCCAGGCATCACAAGGCCGGCCGACTGGTTAAGCTGCCCGACTTTTTCGTCGAGCGTCATCTGCTTCAAGAGCGCTTCAGCCTTTTGCCGAGCTTCTGGACTGAACGTAGTTCCCTGCCCGCCGGAAGCAGCTGGGACGGTCAGGATAGCGGTGGAGAGCAGGATCGATAACAGAGATTGATTCGATAGCATGGTTTTCGCCCCCAAACGACGATGAAGAACAGGCTTTTTTGCGCAACCGGCAATACAGACATCCCGCATTCGAGTCTCCGAGAGATCGTTTTGAGACTTCCATATCGGCTACGCGATGGCAGCGGACATCTTAAACGCGCGCGGTACCGGCAGGGAAGCGGCGAACCGGCTGGTTGCGGGTCTACGCCGGTTCAGGGACAATCGAAGAAGGTGAGCGGCCGCAGAGTCAATCCGTCGCGAGACTCGTGGATGGGTGGGGAGGGTCGTCGTGCGTTTCTGCGCCAGGCGTCGGCTGCCGCAACGTGGATGCTCACCGCGCCTGCGTTCTCGCTGGTTGCGGAACGCCCACCTGATTCCTCTCCGTCGACTCCGCAAGAAGGTGCCCCGGACTATCGAATCGAGATTGCAGACACCGAGTGGGAACTCGCCCCGAAGAAGAGAATTCGCACCGCCGCGTACGGCGGAAAGATTCCAGGACAACTGATTCGGTTGACAGAGGGTAAGACGGCCACGATCGAGATCGTGAATCGCCTGGACCGCCCCGAAATCGTGCATTGGCACGGGCAATGGATCCCCAGCGACGTGGACGGATCGATGGAAGAGGGCTCGCCGATGATTCCAGCGGGTGCCAGTACGAGGATATCCTTCACGCCCAGGCCGGCAGGGCTTCACTGGTATCACACTCACGCCATGGCCAATCACAACCTGAAACATGGGCTCTACACCGGGCAGGCAGGTTTGCTCCTGGTTGAGCCAAAGGACAATCCCGGACGTTACGACCGCGAAGAATACGTCGTCTTGCACGATTGGCTCCCTTACTACTCCGCAAGCGATGATGGTTCGCTCATGGTGAAGTACGACGCGGCTTCGATCAATGGCCGCATGCTCGGGCAAGGCGAGCCGATTCGGGTACAGGCAGGAGAGCGCGTGCTCTTCCAGATATTGAACGCCAGCGCGACAGAGGTTCACTGGCTCACCCTCCCCGGCCACCGTTTTGAAGTCCTGGCATTGGATGGCAGCCCGGTTGCGAAATCCGCGACTGTGGAATCGTTGCGTCTCGGTCCGGCGGAGCGAGTGACGGCAGCAGTCACGATGAATGCACCGGGAGTCTGGGTTCTTGGCGAACCGCGTCAGGACTTTCGCCAGGCCGGCATGGGAACTGTCCTTGAATATGCCGGGCAAAGCGGAAAGCCTCAGCCGGTATCGCCGGAAAAACTGGCATGGGATTACGGGATTTTTGGAGCCGCAGCGGACCGGGAATCCAAACCGGACCTAACAGTCCCCATGACTTTCACCTCGAGGTTTCAAGGACACGGCGCCCTGGACAAATGGATGATCAACGGGAAGTCTTACCCTGACGTACCTCTTCCTGCGCTCCGGAAAGGCGTGCGTTATCGGCTGATCTTCGACAACCGCAGCGTGACGATCATCCCGTTCACCTCCATCGGCATAATTTTGAACTTGTGTCTGTCCACGGAGTGGCCATGAGCGGCGTCCATAAAGATGTCGTGGTCGTGGAGGCCGGGACGGTGGTGGAGGCAGATTTCGTAGCCAACAATCCTGGAAACACACTGTTCCACTGCCATCAACAGGACCACATGGATTCCGGATTTATGGCGCTATTTCGTTATGCATCGTAGAGGCCACGAATGAGAGTTGCGATCCTCGCCTTGTTTCTCGGTGCCGCGTCAATCGCTGCGGCGCACGCCCAAGGCAACTACGAGATTCAGGTCTATGGGGCGGATACCGTCGCTCCCGGCAACACGATGGTCGAATTGCACTCGAACTTCACTGTCGATGGACAGCGCGCCTACGTGCAGGGCGCCGCGCCGACTTACCATGCAGAGCACGAGACGGTCGAAATCACGCAAGGAATCAATGACTGGTCGGAGGTCGGTTTTTATATCTTCACCAGCGAGCAGAGCGGACTCGGGGTGCAATGGGTCGGCGATCACATACGGCCACGCGTGCGTGTCCCTGAGAGTTGGCGGTGGCCCGTGGGAGTAAGCCTCTCCATGGAGGTCGGCTATCAGCGGCCCCTGTTCTCGCCCGATACGTGGACATGGGAGATTCGTCCCATCGTCGATAAAACCACGGGACGCTGGTATTTCGCGGTCAATCCAGCCCTCGAACGGACCTGGCATGGCCCCGATGTCAACCTTGGCATCGGCTTCTCGCCCGCCGCGAAGATCAGCTACGACTTCACAAAGCAAATCTCGGCGGGCTTCGAATACTACGCGGATTACGGCAGCATCACCAACATTGCCAGCCTCCACAATCAACAGCAACAGCTCTTCCCCGCGGTCGACCTGAATGTCTCCCCCGATTGGGAGATCAATTTCGGTGTGGGCATTGGACCGACGGCAGCCACCGATCACTGGATCGTAAAAGGCATCATCGGGCGCCGATTCGATTGGGGAAGAAAGAAGAAAGCCCAATAATCCGATTGAAGGTTGCGTTCTGTGGTGTATACCCCGACTGAGCGGGTACGATGAGTGTGCACCGTTTGTCCGGTGCGACGAAAATCATGGCAGAACAATCCAACACAAAGACATTCACGAAAGTATGGCCCGATGCGCACTCCGCGCTGAAAGATATTGTGCGCAATGGAATGCTGCTGGCGATCGGCGGTTTCGGATTATGCGGAATCCCCGAAGCTCTGATCGATGCCCTGCGAGATTCCGGCGTTCGTGATCTCACGATCGCCAGCAATAACGCGGGCATCGACGGCTGGGGCCTCGGGTTGCTTCTCGAAACCCGCCAGATCAGGAAAATGATTTCGAGCTACGTGGGTGAGAACAATGAGTTCGAGCGCCAGTATCTTGCTGGAGAATTGGAAGTCGAGTTTTGCCCGCAAGGCACGCTGGCCGAGCGTATGCGCGCGGGTGGCGCAGGCATACCAGGCTTTTATACCCGAACCGGCGTCGGAACTGTCGTCGCTGAAGGCAAAGAACACAAGACTTTCGACGACGTGACCTACATTCTCGAGCGCGGCATTCAAGCAGACTTGGCGCTGGTAAAAGCCTGGAAAGCCGATACGCTGGGGAATCTCGTCTATCGAAGGACGGCGAGGAACTTCAATCCAAATGCGGCTACCTGCGGCAAGATCACCGTAGCGGAAGCGGAGATTTTGCTCCAGCCGGGAGAACTCGATCCGGACGAAATCCACACGCCCGGAATCTTTGTGCACCGCGTGGTCCATTTTCCGCACCCAATCAAACGCATCGAGAAAACAACCACAAGAGAGAGGTAGCAATGGGCTGGAATCGCGATCAGATGGCGGCGCGCGCGGCCCAGGAGCTGCGCGACGGTTACTACGTGAATCTCGGCATCGGCATCCCCACACTGGTGGCGAATTTCATTCCCGAGGGAATTACCGTGACTCTGCAATCGGAGAATGGACTGCTGGGCATGGGGCCGTTTCCGCTGCAGAGTGAAGTGGATCCGGACCTGATCAATGCAGGTAAGCAAACGGTAACCTTCATCCCGGGAGCTTCAACGTTTTCGAGCGCAGACTCGTTCGCAATGATCCGTGGCGGACACATCGACCTTGCGATTCTTGGCGCGATGCAGGTTTCCGAACATGGCGATCTGGCCAATTGGATGATTCCCGGCAAGCGCGTAAAGGGTATGGGCGGTGCCATGGATCTAGTCTCCGGGGTGCAGCGCGTGCTCGTGATCATGGAGCACGTGGCGCAGGACGGAAGCGCAAAGCTCCTTCGCGAGTGCACACTGCCTCTCACAGGCGAGCGCGTAGTCACGCGCATCATCACGGACTTATGCGTGCTGGATGTGACCGAAGACGGCTTCGAGCTAGTCGAGTTGGCTGATGGCGTAACGCGGGGCCAGGTCGAGAAACTTACGGATGCGCCGGTGCAAATTCCCGGGTCACACACCGCCCCTTAATCAGGATTTCGCCGACCATACCGGCTTCCGCTTTTCAAGAAACGCCGTAATCCCCTCGTTAAAATCTGCGGTTTCGCGAGAACGTGCATTCGCCTCTTTCGCCTGCGCGATTGCGGCATCGAGCCAAGGTTTGTTTTGCTCAGCAAGAAGTTGCTTGGTTGCCGCGAGCGACTGCGGACTATTGGCTGCGAGCTCCGCCGCAAGCGACGTTGCGCGGGCATCGAGAGCTTCCGGCTCCAGGACCTCGTTTACCAGCCCGAGTCGATGCGCTTCCGCGGCGTCGAACAAACGCCCGGTGAGCAGAAGGTCACGCGAGCGCTTGTCCCCGATCTGCAAGGCAAGAAATGCTGAGACGAGCGCCGGCACAAAACCGATACGAACCTCGGTGTACCCAAACTTCGCATTGGGCGCGGCAAGTGTGAAGTCGCAAATCGTAGCAAGGCCCGTACCGCCTGCAATCGCCGGCCCCTGAACCACGGAGATGGTGGGCAAAGGGAGCTCATAGAGCGTGCGAAAAAACTTGGCAATTCGCTCCACGTCCGCACGGTGCTCGTCCGCGGACCTGCCCACCATCGATTGCAGTGCGGAGAGATCAAGTCCCGCACAAAAGGCACTTCCCGCGCCTTTGAAAACGAGCACGCGGCAATCGCTCTTCGCGGCATCTTCCATCGCGGCGATAAGCTCCAGCTGCATCTCGGGCGTCATCGCATTGCGGCGCTCGGGGCGATTCAGAGTAATCGTGCGGATTGCGCCATTGTTGGTGACCAGAATTGTTGATTCCATCAGTGTTTGTGCCCCGCAACTGACTCCACGTTTCCGAATTCCGCGGCGATCCCCGCGTTCAGATCAATCAGGGAATCGATCGATTTCAATCGCGGCAACTCAGCGCCCGCCGCATTGAGCGTTGCAAGCAGCGTCTCCGTCGGAATGTTGCCGACCAGATCATCCTGCGCAAATGGACATCCGCCAAGGCCGCCAATGGCTCCATCAAATCGGTGGCAACCCGCTTGCCACGCGACGCGAATTCTCGCTGGCGCATCCTGCGCGCGTGCGTGCAGATGGACGCCAATCTCGATATTGGGGAAGGCCGCGATCACAGGCGCGACCGTGTTCTGTATCTGCGTTGCGTCGGCGATGCCGACTGTGTCCGCAAGGGAGATCTGCCGGATACCGAAGCCAGCCAGAACGCTACACGCATCTTTAACCGTCGAAACATTCCACGGGTCGCCATAAGGATTGCCAAACGCCATAGACACGTAGGCAACGACGTCCATCCCTGACCCACGAGCGAGACCAGCGATCGTCTCCAATTTCTGCCGTGAATCTTCCTGCGACTGGTTCTGATTGCGCCGCAGAAACTCCGGAGAGACGGAATAAGGAAATCCAAGGGTCCGTACCTTGCCGCTTGCAATGGCACGCTCCGCTCCCTTTTCGTTCACCACAATCCCGATCGTCTCGACTCCTTCAGGAATCTCCAGAAGCTGCAGAACCGCCTCCGAATCCGCCATCTGCGGAACGGCTTTCGTCGAAACGAAGCTTACCGCATCAATGTGCCTGAAGCCTGCATTTATGAGCGCCCGAAGATAGTCGGCCTTGCGCTGCGCTGGTATCTGCGCGGGCAACCCCTGCCACGCATCGCGCGGACATTCGACAATCTTCACTCGGTTTGTCATCGTTCGTTCTTCTTCATCCACGCGAAGGATAAACCTTCAGGATTTCGCGTGCGATAACCATGCGCTGGATCTCGCTCGTACCCTCTCCAATCGTGCAGAGCTTCACGTCGCGATAATACTTCTCAGCTGGGTAGTCCTTGATAAACCCGTAACCGCCGAAGAGTTGTACTGCTTCATCGCAGATGCGCACAGCCACTTCGCTCGCAAAAAGCTTGGCCATCGAAGATTCCCGAGTGACTTTGCGTCCGGAATCTTTGAGCACCGCGGCCCGCTGAGTGAGCAGTCGAGCCGCATCAAGCTCCGTAGCCATGTCGGCGAGCTTCCATTGAATACCCTGAAACTCCGCGATCGCCTTGCCGAATTGTCGCCGCTCTTTCACATACTTCAGTGCTGCGTCGAGCGCGCCGCGCGCGATGCCCAGCGCGAGCGCCGCAATGGAGATGCGGCCACCGTCGAGAACCCGCATCGCGTCGACGAATCCTTCGCCTTCCGCGCCGAGCAGATTCTCTTCAGGAATCTCGCAGTCTTCAAAGATGAGTTCGCTCGTGTCGCTGGCGCGCAGGCCGAGCTTGTTCTCCTTCTTGCCGGGGCGAAAACCAGGAGTCCCTTTCTCTACAAGGAACGCCGAGAGGCCGTGCGTGCCTTTGGTCTTGTCGGTAACGGCAATGACCACGGCCACATCAGCGTGATGCCCATTCGTGATAAACGTCTTGTTCCCGTTCAGAACGTAGCGGTCCCCCTTCTTCACTGCGTTGGTGCGCGCTGCGCTTGCATCCGAACCGGACCCCGGCTCCGTCAGCCCCCATGCCGCGAGCCATTTGCCGCTCGCCAGCAGCGGCACGTACTTGCGCTTCTGCGCTTCGTTGCCGGCGAGGAAAATGTGGTTGGTCCCGAGCGAGTTGTGCGCCGCAACCGTAATACCGATCGAGCCATCGACTGCGGAAAGTTCCTCAATGGCGAGCACATAATCAACATAGCCCAGGCCCGCTCCGCCGTATTCAGGCGGAAAGATGACACCGAGCAGACCCATCTCGCCAACCTTCTTGATTGCCGCGAGCGGAAACTCGCTGGCTTCATCCCACGTCATCACGTTCGGGGCGATCTCGCGCATGGCAAAGTCGCGAATCTCGCGGCGCAGATGCTCTTGCTCTTCCGTAAGAACAAATGGGTAGAGGTTCGCGACGGACTCCATTTCGAGATTGACCATTGTGGGCTCCTTTATCTGCCAACACAAACCTGATGCGGTACAAGGGCTGTTGTGAAACGAACGCTAAGTCTGAAGCACTCCGGGATTGAAGCGTGGTACTTCGCGATTCAGGGCGCACACGGCAAGCGCGTTGATGAGAACGTCGCGGGTTTTTGCGGGGTCGATGATCGCGTCGATCCACAGGCGCGCAGCCCCGTATCGCGGATCGGCCTGCGCATCATACGCGGCACGAATTTCCTCGTGAAGCGCTTTTCGATCCGCCTCCGAAAGCGTCTTGCCGCCGCGCTCGAGTTGTTTCGCGCGAACTTCCTCGAGCGTATTCGCGGCCGATGCTCCGCTCATCACGGCATATCGCGCGGTCGGCCACGCGAACAGGAACCGGGGATCATAAGCTTTGCCGCACATCGCGTAATGACCCGCGCCGAAGCTTCCACCCAGAATCACTGAGATCTTGGGGACGACGCTGGTGCTCACTGCAGAGACCATCTTCGCTCCCGCGCGAATAATGCCCGACCATTCGGCATCTTTGCCCACCATGAAGCCGTTCACGTCATGCAGGAAGACAAGCGGCACAAGATTCTGATTGCAGTCCATGATGAAGCGCGCTGCCTTCTGCGCGCTTTCCGTGTAGATCACGCCGCCAAACTCGATGCGGTGCATACCAGCCGCCGGGCCCATGGCCACGGTTTGGCTTTGATTCATCTTTTGGTTGGCGACAATGCCGACGGCATGCCCCCCGATGCGCGCGTACCCACAAAGAACGGTGCGCCCAAAATCCGCCTTGTACTCATCAAACTCGCTGCGATCGACAATACGGGCGATTACTTCGTGCATGTCGTAAATGTTGCTCGCCCCAGGCTCCGGATTGAGAAGGCCGTAGAGGTCTTCGGCGCCGAACCTGGGCGCGTCGACCGCGGCATCGGAGGGATGCACACTAAACGGCCCGGAATCCGCTTCGAACCGCGATGCCGAGGCGCCAGACCCAACGCGGTCGCCCATCTTGTCCACGAGAGAACGCAGGCGCGCGATGCAAAGATGATCGTTGGGCTCTTTAAAGTCAACCGTGCCGGAGATCTCGGCATGCATCGAAGCACCGCCCAGGTCCTCAGCATCGGTCTTCTGACCGATGGCCGCCTGCACGAGCGAGGGTCCCGCCAGGAAAAGGCCCGAGCCCTCCGTCATGAGGACGGTATCGGTCATTACCGGCAAATAGGCCCCGCCGGCAACACACATGCCCATAATGGCCGTAATCTGCGGAATGCCCAGCGAACTCATCACCGCGTTGTTGCGAAAGACGCGGCCAAAATCGTCAGTGTCCGGGAAGACATCCTCCTGCAAAGGAAGAAAGACACCGGAAGAATCGACGAGATAAAGAGTAGGAATGCGGTTTTCGAGAGCAATATTCTGCGCCCGCAGAACCTTCTTTGCCGTCATGGGAAAGAACGCACCGGCTTTCACGGTGGCGTCGTTGGCAATGATCATGCACAATCGGCCCGCAACACGCCCAATTCCGGTCACGACGCCCGCGCCGGGCGCACCGCCGTACTCGGTGTACATTCCATAAGCGGCCCAGAGGCCCAACTCCAGAAACTCAGACTCCGGGTCGAGCAGCAGATTCAAGCGCTCTCGAACAGTCAGGCGGCCCTTCTTGTACTGCGCCTCGGCAGCCTTTGCGCCACCGCCGAGGCGAATCTCGTCCTCCTGCGCGGCAATCGCAGCCATCAGAGCGCCGAGCGCCGAGCGGTTGGCGGCGAACACGCGCGCCTCGGTGTTGAGACGCGACGCCAGGCTGTTATCGAACTGAACCTTATCGGCCATGTCACTCTTCACAATTGCTTACTGGCATGGTGATCCTCGATGCATCATGCCGGTATTCTTCCAACTTGACAAGAAAAAGGGGGATGGTCGCGCATCAACGCATAAATATTAGATTCCCGAAGCCGCGGGCGAGAAGCCGACGCCTCAAATAAATAACCTGTCAATCGTCGAGCCGCGAGCCTCCATCGATACGGGCCTCGAGGGTGCGCACAGCCGCGTAAATCTCGTCGAAGCTCTCGATCGCAAAAAGAAGATGGTGCATCTCGTCCACTTTTACCGGCGTCTGCAGCACCTCATTCAGGACAAACGGACGCACCGCGCACCCGCTACTGAAAACGTTGGAGCACTCGCCATTCGAGCTGATCAGCCCGCTTCCGTAAACCTTCAACTCGCCGTTCTGGCGAATCAGTCCAAACTCGACCGTGTACCAGAAGACCCGCCCAATGCGCTCGAGAATGGCTTCATCCTGGATGCGCGCGCAAAGCTGCCCGTAGTGCGCAAGAAAGTCCGCGAAGACCGGCAACGCGTGCATGGGCACGTGGCCGAATACGTCGTGAAAGATGTCAGGCTCCGGCGTGTATTCAAGCGAGTCCCGTCCCCGAAGCCACGTTGTCGTGGGAAAACGGCGCGCCGCAAGCATCTCGAAAAAAGCCGGCGCAGGCATAAAGCCGCTGACCGGCGTCGCATTCCAGCCGGTGCGACCCTCCAGCTTGGCGGAAACCGCGCTCAGGTTGGGCAGGCGATCGTAAGGGAGGCAGAGAGCTTCGAAGCCGTCAAGATACTCCTGCGCAGCGTGCTGCTCCAGCTGTGGCATGCGCCTGCGAACCAGCTCCGCCCAGATGCCGTGTTGCTCGGCTGTGTAGGCGGCGTAGTCCTGCTCGATGAGGTAAGGAGCAGCCTTCGGTAACGACGGTGCAGCTTTGGGGAAAGCGGCAGTTGCAGCCATTAGAGGTTTCCTCGGAGCGCCTGCTCGCGCTCGATCGCTTCAAAGAGCGCCTTGAAGTTGCCCTTGCCAAAACTGCGGCTGCCCTTGCGCTGAATGATCTCGTAGAAGAGCGTAGGCCGGTCCTCGACAGGGCGTGTGAAGATCTGCAGCATGTATCCTTCGTCGTCGCGATCGACAAGAATGCCCAGGCGTTCCAGGTCCTCAATGGGCTCATCGATGCGTCCCACACGCCCAGCCAGCTCGGTGTAATAGGTGTGTGGCACGGTCAGAAACTGCACTCCGCGTGCCTGCATCTCTGAAACAGTGAAAAGAATGTCCTCGGTAGCAAGAGCAATGTGCTGAACGCCGGGCCCTTGGTAAAACTCCAGATACTCTTCGATCTGCGACTTGCGGCGGCCTTCCGCCGGCTCGTTAATTGGGAACTTCACGTAGCCATTGCCGTTAGCCATCACCTTCGACATCAGGGCCGAATACTCGGTCGAGATGTCCTTGTCGTCGAAGTGCTGGTAGAGCTGGAATCCCATCACATTTGCATAGAACTGAACCCACTCGTCCATAGCGTGCCAGCCAACGTTTCCCACCATGTGATCGATGTGCTTCAGGCCTGTCGGTTGCGCCAGCTTGTCCGTCGGCTCGCTGCGGAACCCCGGGAGGAAGGGGCCGTTGTAGTGACCGCGCTCCACGAAGGTGTGGATGGTATCGCCGTATGCCGCGATGGAAGAGGTAGTAACCCGGCCCGAGTCGTCGCCATTTTCCGTCGGCGCCGCCACCGACCGCGCACCGCGCGCCGTGGTCTCCTGCCACGCCTGGCGGGCATCGTCCACTTCGAGAGCAATCACCCTTACGCCGTCCCCGTGTTTGGCAACATGCTGTGCAATAAAGCTGTCCGATCGCAGCGGCGTCGTGAAAACGAAGCGCACTTTGCCCTGCTGCAGCACATACGACGCGGAATCGCGCTGCCCGGTCTCCGGACCGGAATACGCAACCAGGCTCATGCCGAAAGCGGTGCGGTAGTAATGCGCGGCCTGGCGGGCGTTCCCGACGTAAAACTCAACGTGATCGGTGCCTTTCAAAGGCAGAAAGTCGCGGGAAGATTGCACCGCGCTGGGGGCGAGAGTTGCCATGTGACCTCCGGAGATTGGATGCGGACCGGTAAGTACGGGGCGGTCCGGCATCAGCTCACCAAGAGAATAGGCCTGTAAGAAGACGACTTTGAATACCGGTTCGAAGGAAATTTTCCGTTTTGCTTTTCGATTCACAAGACCAGAAGGCTCGTGGCTTAAAAAGAGAAGGACGGATTAGACGCTCGGTACGATAGTACCGGCGCATTCCCCAAGCGAGATATCCGGGAAGCCCGGACGCCGGCAGAATCCACGCAAAATGACCTCATCGCCATCCTCCAGTGCACGACGCGATTCGCCGTTAGGAAGCACGATCGGCTGCTTGCCGCCGGCGGTCAGCTCGAGAAGACACCCCGCGGATGAGTCTTCGGGACCGGAGACCGTGCCTGTGGCGAGCAGGTCTCCCGGAAGCAGGTTGCAGCCGTTGCTGGAGTGATGCGTGACGACTTGCGCCGGCGTCCAGTAAAGGCTGCGCAGATTCGACTGGCTGAGCCGGTGCGGGCCCTGTCCGGCCGAACCCATGGCGGGCGTCGAGAGCCAGGCTTCGAGCGTCAGATCGAAGGCGCCGGTGTACTGATCGACGGCGTCGAAGAGATACGGAAGCGGGGAAGGGTCGTCCG
Organism: uncultured Acidobacteriaceae bacterium; assembly: GCA_963846095.1. GTDB lineage: Bacteria > Acidobacteriota > Terriglobia > Terriglobales > Acidobacteriaceae > Telmatobacter. Next base: position 90,937 of record CAWJUW010000006.1, on the reverse strand, counting down.
TGGGTCGCAGCGCGGCGGCCATGCGGAACGGCGCGAGTGCTTCGATCGGAACAACCCACGGCGAAACGCTCGTCGCGAAGCTCTTGGCCAGAAACGGGCCGAGGGGCTGGTACTCCCACGATTGCATGTCGCGCGCCGACCAGTCGTTCACGAGGCCGATCCCGAAGATGTGGTCTCCCGCTTCACTTATGGGAATCGGCTCCCCAAGCGAGTTCCCTACTCCGATATAAAGCCCGATCTCCAGCTCGTAATCGAGAAAGCGCGACGGACCGAAGACCGGTGGCGAAGCCGCGTCCGGACGGGTCTGTCCCAAAGGCCGTCGAATCGACGTTCCACTCACGATCAGAGAAGAAGCTCGCCCGTGATAGCCGATCGGCACATACTTGTAGTTCGGCAGCAGTGGATTGTCAGGCCGGAACAGGCTGCCCACGCGCCGCGCGTGATGGATGGACGCATAAAAGTCGGTGTAGTTCGACGATTCAACCGGTTTGAGCAGTGTTCGCCCCGCACTTCGGTGTCAGGGCTGCCTTCACGGCTTCACGCGTCGCTCCGTCCGCGCGTTCGTCCAGCAAATCCATCAGTCGTGCGCGGAGCGAAGCCTGATCGGTCCGCATGCAGGCCATCAGGCCATTCAGGATGGGCGCTTCGCAAGCTCGTTGCACTCGCTCCGGTAAGCTTTCGAGCAGCCCGCTGCGGGAACAAAGCTGAAGGTCCAGAAGAAGATCCCCGATGCCGACCCCAAGGCGAGGCCGCGAATCCTCTTCGCGGAAGACGCAATACGGGAGGCTTTGCAAAGGAAAGCCGCATGCGGAATCATTCGCCGTTTCGATCCAGCTCTTGCGGCTCCATTCTGCCAGGAGATCATTGCTCATTCGATGTCAGCGCGGCGGAGCGAAGTTCTTCTTCAGGCTCTGCCAGCATTCATAGTATTCGTGCTGGAGGATTTTTTCCTCGAGCGCGAAACGTGTAGGCCGCACCGGCAGGCGCGTCTCAAACATGAAGGCGAGAGTGTCGGCAATGTGCACGGGCTTCAACTCCGCCTTGCTGGCGCGCTCAAAGGTCTCCGCGTCGGGTCCGTGCCCAGACATGCAATTGTGCAAACTCGCCCCGCCGGGAAGAAAGCCCTCCGCCTTGGCATCGTATTGGCCAAAGATCAAGCCCATGAATTCATTCATCGCATTCCGATGGAACCAGGGCGGCCGAAATGTATGCTCCGCGACCATCCAGCGCGGCGGAAAAATGACGAAGTCCACGTTGGCGGTACCAGGCGATCCTGAAGGCGCGGTAAGAACAGTGAAAATCGACGGATCTGGATGGTCGAAGCTGACCGTGTTGATGGTATTGAACCGCGCCATATCGTACTTATAGGGCGCGAAATTACCGTGCCATGCCACGACGTCGAGCGGCGAGTGGTCGATCTCCGCCCGCCACAGACGTCCCAGGAATTTGGAGATCACTTCAAAGCTGCCTTCGCGATCCTCGTACGCAGCCACAGGCGTTAGAAAGTCGCGTGAGTTCGCGAGGCCATTGGCGCCTATAGGCCCTAAATCCGGCAGTCGGAAGCTCTGCCCGTAGTTCTCGCAGATGTAGCCGCGAACCGCGTTATCGGGCAGCTCCACGCGGAACTTGATGCCCCGCGGAATGACTGCCAGCTCACCCGGGGCCACGTCGAGTATGCCCAGTTCCGTCCGCAACAAGAGCCGTCCCTGCTGCGGCAGAATCAGCATCTCCCCGTCGGCGTTGTAAAAGAAACGGTCGTGCATCGGCGCATTGGCCGCATAGAGGTGAACTCCAACGCCGTCCTGCATGGCCGGATCGCCGCTGCCTCCCAGGGTCACGATTCCCTCGACGAAGTCGGTCGGCTTCTCCGGCATCGGCAGCGGGTTCCAGCGCATCTGGTTCGGCGGCGTCGGCATTTCGGTGAAGGGTCCGCTGCGCATCAGTGTTGCCGTTGCGAATTCCTGGTAAGGCTCATGCATCACCGAGGGCCGAATGCGGTAACTCCATGTCCGGCGATTCAGAAGGCGAGGAGCCGTAAAGGCTGTGCCGCTGATCTGCTCGGTATAGAGCCCGAGCGGTGCGTTTTGTGGCGCGTTCTGGCCTTGCGGCAGAGCGCCCGGCTCCGCTTCGGTGGCAAATTCATTGCCGAAACCGGACTGATACTGTTCCTGAGCCATAGGGGAAGCTCCGTAGTCGTGCGTCGAGCGGAAGTATCGCATCCGCTTGTAACGAGTGGCAACCTGTATCTATAGGCGAATGCCTCCAACAGCTTTACTTCCTTAAGAAAATACTGCTATCGTCCTTCTAATCAAAGGAGCGCAGCATGCCCACAAGCCGGCAAGGTCACCATTCTGAGAATGCTGAGCTGGATCGGATTTCCTGGAGAATCATCGAAGAGTTACAGCAGGACGGGCGCATGTCTTGGGCGGAGCTAGGGCGGCGCGTCGGTCTCACCACGCCCGCCGTGGCCGAGCGCGTTTACCGGCTCGAGAAGATGGGCGTGATTCGCGGGTTCCATGCCGACATTAGTCTGGAGCGGCTGGGCTTGCCGATCCTGATCTTCGTGCGCCTCTCGATGGCTGGACCCGAAGCCACCGTGCGTGCATTCCAGCAGCAGGTGCCCCGGTGGATGGAGGTGCTGGAATGTCACCGCGTGACCGGGTCGGACTCGTTTATTTTGAAGGCTCGGGTAGTTTCAGTTGGGCACCTGGAGCGGTTTCTCGATAAGCTCGGACATTATGGAACCACCTCCACGGCGACAGTGCTTTCCTCTCCTGTCATGCAGCGGGTGGTGACGGAGAAGATTGTGGACGACTTTCAAGAGGAGGCCTGAGGCCGGCACATGGCCACACATTTGGAAACAATTCTCGGCTCCACTCGATCCGCGGTGGCGACAGCCAAGACAGTCGCGTCCCCTGAAGATCTGGAGCGCCGGGCCGCTGCGCACCGGCCACGTGGATGGTCGGCGGCTCTCCGTCGGCAGGCAGCAGCCGGCCCTGCAGTGATCGCCGAGATCAAGAAGGCTTCGCCGTCGAAGGGCCTGATTCGCGCCGACTTCGATGTGGAGTGGCTCGCACGGCGTTACCAGGCGGGTGGCGCGGCGGTGCTTTCCGTGCTGACCGATGAGAAGTTCTTTCAGGGCAGCTTGCGCAACCTCGAGTTAGCTTCGAAGGCGGTAAAGCTGCCGTGTCTGCGCAAAGACTTTATGGTCGACGAGTACCAGTTTCTGGAAGCTCGTGCCCATCGTGCCGATGCTATTCTGCTGATCGCCGCGGCGTTGACCGGCCCGGAGATGACTCGATTCGCGCGGTTTGCCCATGACCTCGCCCTCGATGTTCTGGTTGAGGTGCATACCGCTGAGGAGCTCGACCGCGTTCTCGATGCATTGGGCGAAAGCGGAGCCGACGCGATCGGCGTGAATAACCGCGACTTGAAAAGCTTCACCGTTCGTTTGGAGACGTCGCTCGAATTGGTGGAGCGAATTCCTTCGCATGTGGTTCGCGTGGCCGAAAGCGGCATCGTGACAGCGGACGATCTTGGCCGCCTGCGGGCTGCCGGCTTCGATGCTTTCCTCATTGGCGAAAGCCTGATGCGCCAGGCCGATCCCGGAGCTGCGCTGGCCAACCTGCTTGCCGGGGTTGCAGCGCCGCGATGAGCCTCTGGGTCAAGATTTGCGGCAACACTTCGCTCGAAGATGCACAGATGGCCGTGGACGCCGGCGCGGATGCCGTTGGATTCGTGTTCGCCCCCAGCCCACGGCAGATTACAACCGCCCGCGCCGCCGCCATCATCGCCCAGCTACCGTCCTCCATTGAGAAAATCGGCGTGTTTGTCGACGCGAACTTCGACGAGATCGCCGATGCCGTGCGAGCCGCCGGATTGACCGGAGTGCAACTACACTTCGATGCGGAAGCGGACCTGCCTGCGAAGCTGCAAGCTGAGTTCCGTAAAGCACTACGCATTCTCCAGGTCGTGCACTTCGGAGCGGTTTCCGCCGAAGTTTTTTTGAGCCGGCTGGCGACGTACGCATCCGACACCCACTTGGGTGGCCTCCTGATCGATTCCCGGACAGCGGCCGCAATCGGCGGCACAGGCGTCCCATTCGACTGGGTCGAAGCGCGCAGAGCCCTGTCCGGCAACGCCAACAAATTCAACTTGATTGCCGCGGGCGGCCTCACGCCAACCAACGTCGTCGAAGCCATTGCGACCCTGCGACCCTGGGGCGTCGATGTCGTCTCGGGTGTCGAGTCCGCCCCGGGTCGTAAAAATCCAGCCAAAGTGCGCGAGTTTGTGGCCAACGCGCGCACTGCGCATAGCACGATAGGCGGATAGCGAAAAAGACGCGCTTGTTGTATGCTGAAATCTGAATGAACGTTTCCTCCAACTGCGCGAAGTCCTTCTGCGGCACGATGTGTTGCTGTCAGGCCTGCTCGCGCGGTTGTGCGTGTTGTCGATAAGCCAAAGGCTGAATCCAACACCAGGCACCCGCTCAACTCACTGAGCGGGTTTTTTATTCCCTGAATTCAACCGGAGATTCCCGCCGATTTTGTTTGAGGCGCCACCATCTCCGAGCCGCTGTCACCACATATCACCGAGGGGTCCAATGACTGTAGCTACTCTCTCTACCGAAGAGAAAGTCGTCACCGCCGAAGCACTCATCCTTAGCGAATTCGCCGACGCACGCTTGAGCAACCTGCGCTCACCGGTCATTACCTGCAGCTTCCAGGCCGAGGGCATGGTGCTGCTTCACATCGTCCGCCGCCACATCCCCGACATACCGGTGCTCTTTCTCGACACGGGCTACCACTTCCCCGAGGTGCTCGCTTACCGCGATCGCTTGGCGGCCGCCTGGCAGATGAACCTGATCAATCTCTATCCCGAGCAAACCGTAGCAGAACAGGAATCCCTCTTCGGCATCCTCAATCAATCGGACCCCAGCCGCTGCTGCGCAATGCGCAAGGTCGGGCCACTGTTTGCCGCGCTTGAGAACTATGGCGTGTGGCTCAGCGGCCTGCGCCGCGATCAGGCAAAGACACGAAACAACATTCGCGAAGCCGACAACTTCACACTCCCCACCGGCACTGTGCTGCGCAAACTCAGCCCGCTCATCGACTGGACCACGCGGGAGGTATGGACCTACGCGCACGAAAACTCCATCCCTCTGCTCGATCTCTACGACCGCGGTTACACCAGCATCGGCTGCGAACCCTGCACCGCGTTGCCGTCCGATCCTGACGATCCCCGCTCCGGCCGTTGGGGTGGGAAGAAGACCGAGTGCGGCATTCATCTTCAGTTCCCTGTTCCAGCGAGCCAATTCGACTACAGGGCGCAGCAGCCCAGCTGAAGGCACATTCCCCTTGCTTACCGAGAGGAGTTGCGTTATGATCCTCTCGGTAACCGCGAGGAGAGGCTTTGAGCAAACCTACTGATCTCGTCCAGGGCACACTTGACCTGCTGATTCTCAAGATTCTTGCGCTCCAACCCCTGCACGGTTGGGCGTTGGGCCAAAGGCTGAAGCAGGTCTCCGGCGAAGTGCTCCAGGTGAGCGACGGGTCCCTTTACCCGGCTCTGCACAAGCTCGAGCAACAGGGCTGGATTCACGCGGAGTGGAAGCCCACTGAGAACAACCGGCGCGCAAAGTTTTATTCGCTGACCCGGATCGGGCAACGCTATCTCGAGAAGGAAGCTGCGAATTGGGAGCGCATCTCTTCGGCCATCTCCGCCGTGATGCGGCTCGAGGAGGCATAAGCGATGCGGCTTGAACAGTGGCTGTATACCCTTCCGCTGCGGTTACGCTCCCTCTTCCATCGTGGCCAACTGAACGCCGAGCTCGATGAGGAACTCCGCGATCATCTCGACCGGCAGGCGGAATTCAACACCGCCAGCGGCATGAGTGCTGAAGAAGCGCGGCTTGCCGCTATGCGCAAATTGGGCAACTCTGCTTTGCTCCGCGACCAGACAAGAGCGACCTGGAACTGGAATGGCCTGGAGCAGTTCCTGCACGATCTGCGCATTGGCGCACGCATGTTGAGTCGCACACCGGGATTCACATTCATCGCCATCTTCGTGTTGGCGCTCGGCATCGGAGCCAACGTGGCGCTGTTCACGGTGGTGCGCAGCGTTTTGCTCAAGCCGCTTCCCTACAGCGATCCATCGCGGCTCGCGCTGATCTACGAGGCTGACAAGAGCCAACCGCACCCCTCGCCATGGCTGCCGGTCGACGCGGGAAGTTTCTGGGAGTGGCAGCGGTCGACACAATCCATGGCGCAACTTGCCATGGTGTCCCCATTCCAGGGCTACAACGTCTCCGGCGAAGGTGGCAAACTGCCCGAGGTCGTCTTCGCTGCATGGTGCACCAACAATTTCTTTTCGCTGCTCGGTGTGCAGCCAATGATGGGACGAGGATTTGTTGTCGACGACGACCGGCCCGGCGCAGAGGCGACCGCGATCATTACCGCGAGCTTTTGGAAGCGTCGCTTCGGATCCGACCCGGCCATCGTCGGCAAAAAAATCTGGCTGGATGCCAAGCCCTACACGATCATCGGCGTCTTGCCCTCCTCCTTTGTGTACTCAGGCGCATTCGGAGGAGGCGAGGACAACATCTGGACCCCGGTCAATCATGAGGCTCCCGGATCGCTCCTGAAAACCTACGGTGATCACGAGTTTCAAGTGATCGCGCGGCTCGCTCCCGGTGTTTCGCTTACGGAGCTCACCGGACGGCTCGAAGCTTTGCAAAGACAAATCCAGGCGGAGCACCCCGATCCCTCCGTCCATCACGATGTCATTGGTCGAAGCATGCTCGATGACGCAGTCCACAACTATAAAACGCCTCTCTATGCGCTGCTCGGCGCCACCGGATGTGTGCTCCTGATTGCCTGCATGAATGTTGCGAGCCTGCTGATCGCGCGTGCAGCTTCTCGAGGCAAGGAATTCGCGATTCGCACCGCACTCGGTGGCGGGCGCTTGCGATTGATGCGCGAGAGGTTGATTGAGAGCCTCGTGCTCTCTGCTGTGGGCGGCGTACTCGGCCTGTTCCTTGCGTGGGGCGCGCTGCAGTGGTTCGTTCACGTGCGTCACGACATGAATCGCGTGCAGTCGATCCAGTTCGATGGCGTCGCAGCGGTCTTCACTTTGGGCGTGATCGCCCTTTGCACTGTCTTTTCCGGTGTCATCAGCGCCTTCAGTTCAGGGCGCGGCAACATCCTTGCCGGGTTACGAGAGAGCTCTCGATCGCATAGTGGCGGCGCATCGCGTGCACTGTTGCGTCGAGTTCTCTTGTCCGTCGAAATTAGCCTCACCATGGTGCTGCTCGTTGGCGCCGGCCTCCTGCTGAAAAGCTACGAACGCATGCGATCCACCGACATTGGTGTGCCCGTCGACAACACCCTCACAATGCAGGTGAGTTTGCCGGAAATCCGCTATGCCAAACCCGATCAAAAAATCGATTTCTTCGAAAAACTCATCACTGCGGTACGCGCCTTGCCGGGAGTTTCGTCGGCCGGGCTGGTGAGCGAAGCGCCGGGAGAAGGCTGGAACGGTGATGCAAACATGAGCATCGTCGAACACCCGCCGCTGCCCAAGGGCGAGGGGCTGGACTTCATGCTGCGCGGAGCAGATCCGGGCTACTTCGCCGGGATTGGTCTGCCGATTCTCCGCGGGCGCACCTTCAACTACGATGAGCGTGGCGAGCGCGCCAATGTCGTGCTGATCAGCCGTGGCGCTGCCGAAAAATACTTCCCCGGTGAAGACCCGATCGGCAAGCATATAAGGATGATCGGGGACCCCGGCGTCTGGACCATCATCGGCATCGTTGGGGACGTGCGGTGGTTGGTTTGGCAGCCGATAAAACCCACGCTCTACTGGCCGCTCTACGGGAATGGCTACAACGTCGCCACAATCGTGGTCCGAACCACACATGATGTCGAATCGCAAGCAGTTCCGGTGCAAAAAGCGGTGGCGCAACTCGACCCGGATCTGCCGGTCTCCAATGTGGCCACACTGCGCCAGGTCATCGGCAAGACCACGCTCGACTCCGAATTCAATTCGATTCTGGTCATGGCGTTCGCTCTGATCGCACTCGTGCTGGCCGCAGCTGGCTTGTACGGCGTGCTGGGCTACCTGGCTGCCCAGCGAACAATTGAATTCGGTATTCGGCTCGCGCTCGGCGCGCAGCGCAAAGCCCTGCTCCGCATGATGCTCTTCGACGGGTTAAAACCGGCGCTGGTGGGTGCGCTGGTCGGATTAGCAGCGAGCGTAGCTGTCGTGGATCTGATCCGCAGCATGCTCTATGACACGGAGCCTCTCGATCCCATCGTCTTCGCTGTGGTCGCCGGACTGCTTTTGCTCGTTGCGGTCGCGGCGTGTCTCGCGCCGGCGTGGTACGCTTCGCGCCTTGATCCCATGCAGGCATTGCGCTCAGAGTGAGTTGATCTTGGAAGAATCCCCGATTACTCTGCGCGCAACGCCTCGATCGGATTCACAGATGCCGCACGGTGCGCAGGCAAAAGACTCGCCGCAAATGCCGACACGCTGAGAACAACCACAACGGCCGCCAAAGTCGAAACATCCCACGCACGCACATTGAACAACAGGCTACCCATCAGCCGCGCGGCCCCGATCGCGCCCGCCAGCCCAAACACAATTCCAAGGGCAGTGAGCCAACCGGCCTCGCGCAAAATCATGCGGTAGACCGTGCCACGTTGCGCGCCCATGGCCATGCGTACGCCGATCTCCCGTGCTCGCTGGCTCACCGAATATGAAATCACTCCGTAAAGGCCGATCGAACTCAGCAGGAACGCGAGCGCCCGCGAATCCGCCGACGACAAATGCCGTCGACCGATGCAACGAAGAGGCGGGCGCATCGTGAAGCCGCTGCGGCATGGTTCCGGGATCGTAGATGGCGAGACCGGGATCAACGCCGTGCAGAGTCGTGTCGGCCATGGAGAGAATCGCCTCGGGGTTCTGCGCGGTGAGAAGGGCAATCGCGAATCCCTCCCTGGGGTCCCAAGGGTTTTGGGTCAGTGGGCGATACATGACCGATCGCGGAGCTGCATCGGGCTGCCCCTCCTGGATATAGTCCACGATGCCGATGATCTCCATTTTGGTTTCGGGGCTGCCTTCCATGTAAATCTGCTTGCCCACCGGATCTTCTCCGGGAAAGTGCACCCGCGCCATCTCGCTGTTGATCAGCACGACGCGTGCATGCGAAGAATCTTCGCTCTCGTTGAAGTAACGGCCGCGCTCAAGCCGTGTGTGCAAAGTCGAGAAGTAACTGGCGCTTACATTGCGCACCACCACTTCATTTCGGCCCGGGGGTCCGGCATGTCCCACGATCATGAAGCCGCTCGACCCGTCGGCATCGCCGATGGGCAGTTCATCGGCAACAGTTGCCGACCGAACGCCAGGAATCGCAGCCAGCCGCGTTTCGAGTTCCCGGAAGAAGCTGACCTGCTTTTCCTTTGTGTCGAAGGCGTGAGACGTTGAGGAAACTCCAAGCGTAGCCAGGTGATCTGGCTCGAACCCAAGATCGACATGCAGCAAACGGTAGAGACTTTTGCCAAGCAGGCCGGCGCCCACCAGAAGCACGACCGTCATCGCGAACTCGGCGACCACCAGGTTCGACCCAAAGCGGCGCCAGAAGAATCCCGAGTTCCCGCGCGACTGTGCGGAGAGCCCGGCATGCAGGCCCGAGAGCGAGATCCGCAACGCCGGCAGGAAAGAGAACAGAACACCGGCAGCAAGGGAGACAAGAATCGCGAATCCCAGCACCCGCGGGTTCAAACTTACCTGCTCAAGATAGGGCATCGTCGCCAGCGTTTGTTTCGGAATAAGGCTGAGCAGCGACTGTGTCGCTAGGGTAGCAAGTGTCGTACCGATCACGCCCGCGGACACTGCGAGCACAATGCCTTCGGTGACGAACTGGCGGACGAGGCGAAGACGCGATGCGCCGAGCGCCCCGCGCACAGCCATCTCCTGCTTTCTTCGTTCCGTCCGCACCATCAGCAGACTGGAAACATTGATGGCCGCGATCAGAAGGAGAAGCATTGCCCCGGCAAACAAAGCGAGCAGAATGGGTCGCACATTGCCGAGGATCGCCTCGGAAAGATCGGAGATATTCGCACCGCGGTCATGGTCATCGCCGGGATACTGTTGCGCGATTTGCGCGGCGATGGTTTCTACTTCAGACCGTGCCGACTCGAACGACGCTCCCGGTTTCAGACGCGCCAACCCGATAAGGTTATGACAGCCGCGCGACTTTTCGCAGCCGCGATCGGGACGTTCGGTCGCCCAGAAATCGGCCGGCTCCGCGGGCGCGAAGTGAAACGCGCGCGGAAGCACCCCAATGATGGTCGTCGAGTGGCCATCCAGCACAACCGCTTGCCCCAAAACATCCGCGCGTGCGCCAAATTGCCTCTGCCACGTTCCATAACTGATCAGAGCAACGAATGGGGCCGCCGGCTGATCATCGTCGGCCCGGAAATCTCGACCGAGGATGGGCGTAACGCCTAGCGTGCGAAAGAAGCCGGCCGTAACGCGTGCACCATGCGCCGGCTGCGGCCCCGTCGGGGTCTGCATCATGAAACCGTCAGCAATGTATGCCTCCAGCGATTGAAAGACCGTATTGCGCCGGTGGTAGTCAAGATAATCGAGGTAAGAAAGATGAAAGTGCGGACCAAGTGCGTTGCTCTCATACACAAGCGCCAGGCGCGCGGGATCCTGGTACGGCAACGGCCGCGTGAGAGCCGCGTCGACAAAGCTGTAGATGGTAACCGCGGCGCCGATGCCGAGCGTGAGTACAAGAATCGCCGTGAGAGCGAAGCCTGGATTCTTGCGCATCTGCCGCGCTGCATAGCGAAGGTCCTGCACCACGCGCTCCCACCAGACCCAACCCCACTTTTCGCGCGCAACCTCGGAGATAAGCGGAGGGTTTCCCATCTCTCGCACCGCAGCCGCACGTGCCTCTTCAGGGTTTTCGCCGCGCGCAATGCGCTCTTCCACGGCCAACTTCAAATGAGCGTCAAGTTCCTCGCGCAAGTCGCCCTTGCGCTGTTCCCACTGAGGATTGAATTTCATGCGTTCTCCTTGAGCGGATCCGCACTCGAGGTCATCACCGCTGCGATCGCACGCACCATCGTCTGCCAGCGCTCATGTTCGGCAGTCAACTGCTCCTTGCCCTTCGGCGTGAGCTGGTAGAACTTCGCACGCTGCCGGCTTTCCGTCAGCTTCCATTCCGACTTCACCCATCGCTGCCGTTCCAGCCGGTGCAGAGCCGGGTAGAGCGAACCCGTTTCGACCTGGAGCACCTCGGCCGAGCGCGCGCGGAGAGACTGGCCGAGGCCGTAGCCGTGCATTGGACCCCACTGCAAACTTTGCAGGATGAGCATGTCCAATGTTCCTTGCAGTAGTTCGATGCGGTTGCGGTAGGGCGCGGGTTTATCCATGGCTGTAGACAGACTACTCCCGCGGATGTAGCTTGTCTACTCCCTCGCGAGATGCCCCTAACTGAACGTTGACGATCAAAGACGAGGGATAGAGGGCTCCGGCCCAGCCGGGAAACTCGGCTCTTATAGACTTGAAAGAGCCGCGCGTTTTGCGGCGCAGGAGGTCCACGCAGATGGCGTCGGTGATTCTTCCCTCAGGGTATGCGAGTTCCGAGTCGCGGCCGGGGCGGTTCGGCATATATGGCGGACGGTATGTGCCCGAGACGCTCGTGGCCGCGCTCATGGAGTTGGAGCGCGAGTATGAGGCGGCACAGGCGGATGCGGCATTTCAGGCGGAGTTGACCTCGCTGCTAACCGACTTCGCTGGACGGCCGACACCTCTTTATTTCGCGAAGCGCCTGACGGAGCAGTTAGGCGGAGCCAGGATCTATTTAAAGCGCGAAGACCTGTTGCATACAGGCGCGCACAAGATCAACAACTCGCTCGGCCAGGGCCTCCTGGCAAAGCGCATGGGCAAGAAACGCGTGATTGCCGAGACGGGCGCCGGCCAGCATGGCGTGGCCACGGCAACGGTCTGCGCGCTGCTTGGCCTTGAATGCGTGATCTACATGGGCGAAGTCGACATGGAGCGGCAGTCGCTGAACGTGAAACGCATGCGGCTGCTGGGCGCGGAGGTGCGTGGGGTCAGTGCGGGATCGAAGACGCTGAAAGACGCAATCAGCGAGGCCATGCGCGACTGGGTAACGAATGTGCGCACCACCTACTACTTGCTGGGCAGTGCGCTGGGAGCGCATCCCTATCCGACCATGGTGCGCGATTTTCAGCGTTGCATCAGCCGAGAAATGAAAGAGCAGATTCTCCAGAAAGAAGGCAGGCTGCCGACCGCCGTCGTTGCCTGCGTCGGCGGCGGCTCAAACGCGATCGGCGCCTTCTACGAGTTCATTCCGGAAAAGAGCGTGCGGCTGATCGGCGTTGAGGCTGGAGGTCGCGGTACCGAGTTGGGGCAGCATGCCGCGCGATTCGCGGGCGGTGTGCCCGGCGTGTTGCAGGGGACGTTCTCGTATGTGTTGCAGGACGAGAACGGGCAGATCGCGCTAACCCATTCCGTATCCGCAGGATTGGATTACGCCTCGATCGGGCCGGAACATGCGGCGCTCCACGACACTGGCCGCGCAGAGTATGTGTCGCAGGACGATGCGGCCGCACTCGATGCGGTGGTGAGACTGGCGCGCACCGAAGGAATCTTGCCGGCGCTCGAAAGTGCTCACGCCGTTGCGGAGGCAATCAAGAGGGCTCCCGCGATGGCGGCGCATGAAATACTGGTAGTCAATCTTTCAGGACGCGGCGACAAAGATATGGGCATCCTGACAGAAGAGTTGAAGCTGTAAGCACCTGCGGTGCCGCGGGCCTCTCTTGCGCGGCCAAGTGCTTCCGCAACGTTCTGGTTGTATCCGATAAACCTACGCAAACGAACGTCGATGGCAATTAATTTCAAGCACAAACCGGGACTGGTGGTGTATCTCACGGCGGGAGATCCGTCGCTGGAAGCCTCCAAGGCGATCGCCCTGGAGGCGATCGACGCGGGTGCGGATGTGCTTGAACTGGGCGTGCCTTTCAGCGATCCGCTGGCCGATGGGCCCGTGATTCAGAGAGCCAGTGAGCGTGCAGTTGCGCGGGGAACGCGGCTTGCCGACGTGCTGAAGCTGGCTGCGGAGATTCGTGAAGCGAGACCGAGTGCGGGACTGATCCTCTTCACCTACTTCAATCCGATTTTGCGTTATGGCTTGGAGAAGTTCGTCGACGCTGCGGCTGCAGTGGGCGCGGACGGCGTTCTGGTCACGGACCTGATCGTAGAAGAGGCGGACGAATATTTGGCCGCGATGCAGCGCGCAGGTTTGGCGCCCGTTTTTCTGGCAGCGCCGACGAGTCCCGATGAGCGGCTCAGAGCCATCGCCGAGCATTCGCAGGGATTTATCTACGCGATCTCGCGCGTGGGCATCACCGGCACGCAGCATAGCTTGACCAATGATGCAGAGACGCTGGTGAACCGCATTCGGCAGTCGTGCGAAGCAGTTGGGAACGATCTTGCCCGTTGCGTTGGGATTCGGAATTTCGAATGCGCAACACGTGGCGCAGGTGGCGGAGTTCGCAGACGTGGCAGTCATTGGCAGTGCGATTGTGGAATTGATTGAGCGATCGACAGCGGACGCAGCGCCGGACGTAGTCGCTCGATTTATCAAGGGCCTGCATTTGTCCGAAGCGACGGGCGGCGCGGGTCCGGAAAGACCTCCTTTGGTGACAATGAAATCAGCATAGTCACGGAACTGCAAAACTGAATTTCTCGCACGCAAGACAGTTTGCGGCCTGCTCGATTCACACCCGAACGGGCGACAGCAACGCAACATGAGGATGGGATGACGCTGGAAGAACTGCGAAATCAAATCGATGCTTTGGACCGGCAGCTTGTAGAACTTTTGAGCGAACGGGCACGCGCGGCACAGATGATCGGCCATTTGAAGGCCGCGACCCAATTGCCCGTCTACGAGCCTGCTCGCGAGAAGGTGATCTATTCAAATGTGCGCGCAGCGAACAAGGGCCCTTTGCCGGACATTGAACTTACCCATATTTACGAGCGCATCATCGATGTGATGCGCGCACTGCAAAGAGATGAGCTCGCGTCGGAGAGAAGTGCTCAGGCGCACTCATCAGAAACACAAAGTCAGGACACAGGCGCTTCAGACGCCGAGACGGGGAACACGAAATGATTGTTGCAATGCAAGAAAAGGCCACCGAAGAGCAGATCGATGCAGTCATCGATCAAATGGTGGAAGCAGGAGTCAACGTTCATCGAACCACCGGCGCCAGCCAGACAATTCTGGCCGGCGTGGGACCAACCGCCGGCGTGGATCTGCGCAAATTCGAGATGCTGGCGGGCGTGCTCTATGTGCATAGAATCACGGCACCCTACAAGCTTGCGGGCCGGGCATTTCGGCCGGAAGGCACGGTGGTCGAATTTCCCAACGACGTCACCATCGGGGGAAAGAAGGTCGCGATCATTGCGGGACCCTGCGCGATTGAGAGTCGCGATCAAATGTCCGTCATTGCCGGCTGCGTAAAGGCAGCGGGCGGCGGCTTTTTGCGCGGCGGCGCGTTCAAGCCACGCAGTTCACCGTATGCATTTCAGGGGCTGGGATACGATGGCCTGAAACTCATGCGCGACATCGCCGACGCGCACGGTTTGCTCACCGTGAGCGAGGTGATGGATATCTCGCAAATTGAAGAGATGCTCCCGTATGTCGACTGCTTCCAGGTAGGCGCGCGCAATATGCAGAACTTCAATCTGCTGCGCGATCTGGGACAGATCCGCAAGCCGGTGATGCTCAAGCGCGGTATGGCCGCGACTGTCGAGGAGTTGCTGCTCTCGAGCGAGTACATCCTTTCCGGCGGCAACTACGATGTGATCTTGTGCGAGCGAGGCATTCGCACGTTTGAGACCGCGACCCGCAATACCATGGATATCGCGGCGATTCCCGTGGTGAAGAAGCTTTCTCATCTCCCCATGATTGGCGATCCTTCGCACGGCACCGGACGGCGCGACATGGTCCCTGCCCTCGCAAAGGCAGCAGTGGCCGCAGGCGCAGACGGCCTGCTGATTGAGATTCATCCCAATGCGGATAAAGCCGTCTCAGACGCCGCGCAGACGATGTACTTCGATCAATTCGAAAAACTGGTCGACGAACTGCGCATTATTGCCGGAGCTGTGGGAAGGACACTGTAGACAGAGTTCGCGCCCGCCGAGAAGTGAGCGCAAAACGATTGGAGCCCGAGACGACTGCATGATTGAACGCATCGCCATTTTGGGAACAGGCCTGCTCGGTGCATCGGTGGGCCTCGCGTTGCGTGCGTCGGGATTTAAGGGCTCGATCTCAGGTTGGAATCGCGGGGCAGAGGGCGGACAGACAGCGCTGAAGATCGGCGCGGTGGATGCGCTGTCTGCAAACGCTCTTGAAGCCGCGCGCGCAAGCCAGGTGGTTCTGCTGGCTGTGCCCGTTTACGCGACATTGGACTGGATGGAACAGCTGTCCGGCGTGCTGGGAGCCGAACATTTGGTCACAGACGTCGGCAGCACGAAAGCGCAGATCACAGCCGCGGGAATGCGGCTGTTCAATTCTCCGGAGCGAGCCGGCTTTCTGCCCGGACACCCGATGGCCGGGAAAGAACGCGGCGGTCCGGAGTTAGCAGATGCTCACCTATTTCGCGGCGCGGTGTGGCTGTTTACCGACGAACCCGACCAGCAACGATCGGCCGCATCATCCACGCTGGCGCGCGAGTGGCGCGAATTGGTCGCGGCCATGGGAGCGAAAGCAATTGATATCAGCGCCACGCGCCACGATGAACTGGTGGGCTGGGTAAGCCATTTGCCGCAGTTCCTGGCGACAGCGCTCAGCGCCCTGCTCGAAGACGAAGTCGGCGATGCGCCTGAGCTCAAGGATGTGGGTGGGCGCGCGTTGCGCGAAATGACACGGCTAGGCGCGAGCCCGTATTCCATGTGGCGCGACATCGCTCACACGAATTCTGAAAATGTAGAGCGCGCGCTTTTTGCCCTTGAACAGCGGCTCACCTACCTTCGCGAGAATCTCCGGACCCCTGAATTAAGGGATGAATTCGAGCGAGCGAATCGATTCAGGAGTCAGGACAAAACCTGAAAGATGACCTGCGAGCCCACACGATCGGGCATCCCCGCAGAAAGAATCGCGCTTACGTGCGCATTCTTCGGCGGGGATGTTCCGATCGACGATGAAATCGGGCCTAGGCCGGCTGTAACGCAGATGGGTTGACTTGCTTTGAGATTCCGTTGAGCTTCGCGTCAGCGGCCTTCTCTTCCGCAAGCGTTTCATCAAGCAGTTTCGCAATCTCATCCTGCTCCAGCAGCTTCGCATATTCGCGAACGGAGCCGTAGCCGGCCATTTCGTAGTGTTCTACACGCTGTGCGGCAGAGATCAGTGCGGCGTCCCGAATGGAGCCTTCCTCAGTTTCCTTCAGCATTTCAGCGCCTTCTTCGAGAACGCCTTTCATCCCCGCGCAGGTCTTACCGCGTGGACTCTTGCCAAGGATCTCGAAGACGCGTTCGAGCCGTTGAATCTGGCCTTCGGTCTCTTTCAGATGCGATTCGAACGCATGCTTCAGCGCAGGAGTTGTAGCTGCTTTCACAAGTTTGGGAAGCGTCTTGGTGATCTGGTTTTCAGCGGAATAAAGGTCCTTTAGCTCGTTGATGAATAACTCTTCAATGGTGCCAACACTCATGGTTTTTCTCCGATACGGGTTAACGAACAGACCGTAAGATGCAAGGTTTGGCGAGGGGATGTCTGGAACGAGCGAGGTGTTTCTCAAGCTTCGCTGGCAGGGTCGACAACTTGAAAGCCTTCAGTCCTGGCGGTCTGAAGCAATTGCGGCGACGACGAGACGAAGATTATGGCGGTTCCCTGAAACATGTCGCGCGCAACGATCGCCGCGGCAAGTTGCAGGGACTCAGGCCAGCGCAGAGTGGAACGGTCGATCAGCTTGCGCGAAGCCTCAAGTACGGCTGGGTTCAGAGGTTCCTGCACCATGCGTGCGGCTTCCAGGCGGAGTATTTCCAGTGCCGATGCAGCGTTCTCGGGCGATATGGTCCCAGCTCGTTCGCGGCGGCGAATGGCCGCATACACTTCGAGAGGCGTTGAAGAAGAAATGAGCTTGCGATTATCTTCGACGCTTTCCATCAGGCGAATCAGCGAGTCGGTTCCCTGTTCCCGAACGAACAGCTTGATAAATGCTGTCGACTCGAGGAAATAACAGCTCACAAATTGCCCCGCTCGTCTTCAATTGTCTCGACGATCGATTCTCCGTGTACCTCGATGGGATGGAAGCGTTGCGCCTCTTCGGGGATTCCGGCTTCCGCACGATTCAAGCGGATCGTCGTTGTCGGATAAGCGGGAGTCTTGGGGTTTGCAATCTTGCTTGTCAATACAACGCCGCGCTGAATGGCCTCCGCAAGAATCGCCTGGCGCGATTCCGGATGTTGGTTCCAGCGAAAGGCCTTGCGTGGCAGAAACGAATCCCGAAACCACTTGAGCGCGATGAAGGCGTGTCCGCCGCGCTCCGCTTCAGCCAGCGCGGCGCAGAGTTCCTTGACTCGCATATCAAGGTCAGCAGGAATCTGTGCTTCCTGAGTATCGTCTTCCTCGTCGTCGTGCAGGTTACTGCGAGATCCGCGCGAAGAGCCCGGCCGCTGAGTGGGCTCCTGATCGGAGATGCGTTCGAAATAGATGCGTACCTCGTCCTCTTCCGGGGACCATGATTCGGCAAAGGAATTGCGCCGCTTGCTGCGGCCGCTTTCGCTGCACAGTTCAACAATCGCCTGATATCCAGGAGGTGCAAGAAAATGAAGAGCGCGCGTCAACCCGGGATCGGAGGAATAAGCCAGCTCACTCAGAGCTTCCTCGATCATTTCTTCGGCTTCTGGAATAGTGAGGTTGCTTATATCCGCGCCATCGTGCGCAGCTCGTATCGATTTCATCTTTCTCTTCTCCATGCGCCATGCCTCCGCAGTGGGAGCGCTGCATTCGATCCCAAAGGAACGGTCTTCAAGATCTGTACTTGCCGCGCGTTTCAGGCGAAAGTGAGCAAATCGTTCTAGATTGCTTCCATCCTCAGGTGGTCACCGGGCCAGGCGGAAGGAATTGAAATAGCTTTTCTTCTGATTCCGATCTCGGTACCTTACATGGTTCCTTGCTGCACAATAACTAATTCCGAACCAGAATATACAAGCCACAGTGTACTCGATTCCGCGGCCGCAGTGCGATTCGTGAAGCAAGACGATGCGTCCCCGCGGATGAAGCAATTGCGTTCTTAACCAGCCGTCTGGCTGATTTTTACAGTCTAAATTCGTACAATAGAAAACATGCGCCGTACTTTGCACCTTTTGCTGCTTTGGCTTTTTGCATCAATAGGTTTGCACGCCGATGCTCCTGCCTTCGATCTCACTGGGCCCAAAGTCGATATTCATGTAAAACGTGGAACGCAAACACTGCCGATCGGCGAAGTTCCCAACCTGCTTGCCGGCGATCGCATCTGGATCCATCCCGATTTTCCTGAAAGCCAGACCACTCGGTTCGTTCTGATCATTGCATTTTTGCGCGGATCGACGAATCAGCCGCCACCAGACTGGTTTCATCGTGTCGAGACCTGGAACCGCCAGGTCAGAGACGAAGGTGTTTTCGTCACCGTCCCTGCCGAGGCGCAGCAGGCGTTGGTTTTTCTGGCGCCGGAAACAGGTGGTGATTTCAGCACGCTGCGCAATTCAGTAACAAAGCTTCCCGGCGCGTTTGTGCGCGCCAGTCAGGATCTGCAGGCGGCGAGTCTCGACAGAATGCGCCTTGATGCGTACCTGGCCGAAGTGAGGGTGACTTCGCAAACCGATCCGAAACTGCTCAAAGACCGGGCTGAAAAAGCGGCACGCAGTTTGGGAATCCGCCTGGATAAAGACTGCTTCGACAAGCCAAGCGATCAGCAAGCGCCCTGTCTTGTGCAGCATACCGACGGGCTGGTCCTGGATGATGCGAACACGCAGTCGATGGTCACGCAGCTGGCCAACGGTGCAACCGGCGATTTAATGAACCAGCTCAGCTATTCCACCTTGGCGGGCTCCGGCAGCTTCAGCCCATATGTGGGCGCAATCCTGGACACGGCGCGCATTCTGTCTTCGCTGCACACCGCGCATTTTCAATACATTCCGGCACTTGCACTTCCAACGCAAGACACACTCAATCTGCGGCTGAATGTTCCGCCTTCGTTCCGCGACCCGAAATCCGTTGTGGTGGTGGCCCTGCCCCCTGTCGGACCCACAAAAGCACCACCGCTCCATCCAGTGAGTCCGGAAGATAAGTTCTGCGCAGAGAAGCCCGGTCTTGTGCTTCCAGCCGAAGGGGCACCCATTCTCTTCTCCTCGCAACTGGCTTACTCGTTGGCCCTGCATGTCGAAAGCCAGACAAACGCGAAGGCGACGCCTGTGGATCTACCCGTGAAGGCGGACCCCTCCGCAGGGGGCCTCGTACTGGTCAATCCACCGAAAGGGCTCCCGGAAGGAGACCTGACCGGCTCCCTACGCGGAAAATGGGGCTTCGAAGATTGGGAAGGCCCGCATTTTCATCTGCATGTGGCGCAATCCGGCAAATGGTCTTTAGCCGCCGGTGAGCAGTCGGCGCTTGTCGTCGGCCGCGAAGACACGCTGCACCTCGAAGACGACAGCTCCATCTGCGTCGACCGCGTCGAGGAGCGTGCTGCAAGCGGCTCCGCCGTGAAGCTGTCTTGGAAGGCTCCAAAGCAAGATTCGCTTGAGGTCTCGGTGCCGATGAAGGAAGCTCAGCCTGGCCCGCTCACGGTAGAGATTCACCAATACGGCCTGGAAAAGCCTGACACGCTGGCGCTCACCGCCTACGCCGAGGCCGCGTCCTTGGATCGCCTGACCCTGAGCGCCGGAGATCAGGAAGCCGTCCTCCGAGGAAACCGTCTGGACGAAGTGGCCAGAGCCGAGCTCGACGGAATGCCTCTTAAACCCTTGAAACTCAACCGCGTGCAAGACGCCGATGAGCTAACAATGGAGTTTGAAAAGCCGACCGACAGCCTCGAGGCCGGCAAAGCTTACTCGGCGAAGGTTGAGCTGCAGGACGGCCGGCAACTGAAAGTCCCCGTCTCCGTAGAACCGGCGCGTCCGCAAATCACACTGCTCAACAAGGGAATTCAGGAAGATGGGTCAGCGACGCCGTCGCCCGTTCATTTGAACAGCCTTGACGATCTCCCCATCGACGGGAAGCTCGTGTTCTTCCTCAAGTCGAAGATTCCTGGGAACTTCGCACGCGATGAAAAGATCGAAGTAGCATCTGCGGACGGGAGCTTCCGCACGGTTCTGTCGCTCGCCGATGCCAGCCTGATGCTCGAGGACGCGAAGACGGCAATCGCAACCATCGAACCGGTGGCGCGGTTCGGCACCTCGGCTTTTGGGCCGGTGGAGGTGCGAGCCATGTCGGGACAGGGCGTTGCCGGTGACTGGCTATCCCTGGGAACCCTCGTACGCGTTCCGGCGTTCAAAGAGCTGCGCTGCCCGCGCGCGACGGCAAAGGCCTGCACGCTAACGGGTACGAACCTCTTTCTCTCCTCTTCGATAGGCTCGACGCAGGACTTGAACAATGCCACGGACGTACCCGCGGACTTTACGGGAACGCAATTGAGCGTCCCGCACCCGACCAACGGCACGCTGTATCTGCGCCTCCGGGACGATCCAGCTACCGTGCAAACTCTCACCTTGCCGGTGGTGATGCAGGCCCGCGAAGCTACCGCGCAAACCCCGGCAACGGTACCCGCAGTTCCTGCCGCGCCGTCGACATCGCCGGCAACGCCCGCCGCCCCTTCCGCCAGCCAGCCCAGCGAGACATCCCCGAAGGCTACACCCAACGAGGATGCCGGGGCGCACCCATAATGCGTGAGTCAAAGTGAATTGGGTTCGTCGCCGATCCGCTCAGGAAGCGAAGTAGGCCCGATTCTTTTCCGCGAACTCGGCCTTCTCCGGCGGCATGTCGTCGAGCGCGAAGATGGCGTTTTGAGCACAGATTGTGGCGCAATTGCCGCAATCAATGCACTCATCGGGGTTGATATAGACCTGCGCGGCCGATAAGGCATCTGGATCGCCGGCCGACGGGGCCAGCGCTCCCGTCGCACACTCCGCAACGCAAACGAAATCTTTGACACAAGCATCCGTAACTACATAAGCCATAGAACCTCTATCTGTTCCCGGGATGTTTTCCCTTCCGATCTCGAGACTATGGGCTTTCGCTGCGCTCAACCGTGATCAGAATCACGCCGCGGCGCGTGAGATTGCGCAATATGGAATAGGACTGCTCCGCCCTGTTCGCCGTACAGGCTCGTCGTCATTTCGTGATGTTGAGCGTCACATCCTGATAGTGAATGATGTTGCTGTTTTCGCCTGTGCCGGTCACCTGGATCGTATAGGTCCCCGGCGCTGCGCTCGCTTGCGTAAAGCTGCCGCTGCAGGCAGGAAGCCAGAGAGCCACGGCAAATCCCAGACCCGCCTGAGCCATACGCACTAGCATCCGCCTGCGCGAACGAACAATGAAAAAAACACACACGGGAAAGAGGATGGCCGCCGGAGTATGCGTGCGGCCACTGCGGTCGGCCGGAGTTGTGCCCCCGCCAAGAGGGTTGTTCGTGTCGATCGTCAGTTGCGCAGTTTGTGTTGCATTCACACCGAGGTTCAGCGTCGGGCTTGAGAAGTGACAGGTAACTCCGGCGGGCAGGGACGCGCAGCCAAGGCCGATCGTGTCAGAGAACCCCTCCACCGAGGTCAGGTCAACTGTGACCGTGGTGTTTTGTGTTGTTGCCACCGTCACGGCCGACGGCAAAATCGCGATCGCAAACGAAGTCACGGTCCCGGCAACAGTCACGGCCTGCGAAGCAGAAGGGGAATGGAGCGGATCGCCGCTGTAAGTGGCCACCACCTTGTAGGTTCCCAGGGCGAAATTAGGCAGAAACGACGCGGCGCCGTCGGAATTCAAAGGAGCAGAACCAAGCGTGGCCGATCCTACAGAGAAAGTGATCGACCCCGTCGGCGTGGGACCGCTTGCTCCGGCAACGGTAGAGAGCAGGATCACTTCCGAGTTGGCGCCCGGCGTGCCCGAAGCCGCCAGCGCCGTACTCGTGGGAATAGCCCCCACAACCTGGCTGATCGCCGCGGAGCTGCTCGCCTGATCATTGGCATCGCCCGCATAGGAGGCAGTAATGGCGTGCGTTCCGGATGCGAGCCCGAGGTAGGCCAGCGTTGCCGTCGCACCGGGGCTGAGGGTGGACGTACCGATGGGCAGGCCATCCGCGAAGAAACTCACCTTCCCGGTCGGAACGCCGCCGTTCCCTGTGACGGTGGCCGTGAATGTCGCCGCCGTCTCCACGATTGAAGGGTTGGGGCTCGACGCAAGGTTGATGGCTGTCACAGCCTGCTGCACAACGAGCACAAGCGCAGCGGAACTGGAAGAGGTGTCGTTGGCGTCGCCGCTATAGGTGGCGACAATGGAGTGTGCGCCAATCGCCAGCGCCGGGCTGATCGACGCGGTTCCACCGGACGCAAGTTCCACGTTGCCGAGATTGACCGCACTCCCATTGAATGTGTCCGTAAACTGCACCGTTCCCGACGGCGA
The DNA here is from genome assembly GCA_963846095.1 of uncultured Acidobacteriaceae bacterium. Taxonomy (GTDB): domain Bacteria; phylum Acidobacteriota; class Terriglobia; order Terriglobales; family Acidobacteriaceae; genus Telmatobacter. Next base: position 68,253 of record CAWJUW010000006.1, on the reverse strand, counting down.
GGTTGCGCCCTGAACCGCCTTCACGGTTGCAGAAACGGTGATCGCAGCGCCGACGACGGCAGGGTTGGGAGAAGCGGCCAGTGCCGTTGCCGTCTGCGCCTGGCTCACCACCTGGGTGATCGCCTTAGAAACGGCCGAGCGATTGAAGTTATCCCCTGCGTACGATGCGGTGATGGAATGCGACCCAACGGAAAGAGACGAGAGCCAGGACGTTCCGGAACCGCTGGAGCTGTCCAGAGCCACCTGGCCGATTTGCCTGCCGGCATCGAGAAGGGTGACCGGACCGGTAGGAACTGCGCCACCACTCGACGTAACCACCACCGTGAACGTGACAGGATTGCCAAACCAGGATGGGTTAGGTGCCGAATTGACCACGGCGACCGAAGGGGTAAGAACATCCTGCCGCAGCAGGGTAGAAGCGCTTTTCGAGACGTCGATCTCAAGATCTCCGCTATAGCTCGCCATCACCGAGTGCAGGCCATCGGCAAGGGCTGCAGTGGAATACGTCGCAACGCCGTTAGCGCTCAGATTCACGGTCGCCAGAGCGGTTGCACCATCGCTGAAGAGAACCGTGCCGTCGGGTACGACTCCACCCCCTGCGGGCGCGGCAACAGTCGCAGTAAAGGTGACACTTTGCCCCAGATCAGAAGGATTGGCGCTCGATGCAAGATTGGTGCTCGTGCCTTCCAGCACGAGCTGGCTCACAGGTGTCGACGTGCTGCTGAAGTGCGTAGGATCCTCGGTGTTGTCGTAATACGCCGTAAGAGCATGGCTTCCGACGGTGAGGATCGACGTGCTGATCGAAGCCGTCGTCGTCAGATTGGCGCCCACGATCGTCGACGTCCCCACCGGCACCTTCGAAGCAAGCAGCGTGGTTCCGTCAAAGAAGCTGACGGTTCCAGTCAGGTTCCCGGTCTTGGCGCCCGTCGAGACTGTCGCCTCCAGCGCCACCGGCGAACCATAGCTCGAAGAATTGGGATTCGCAGTGAGTGTCGTGACCGTGGCATTCACCGGCGTTGCATCGCCAACCAGAACAATATCCAGTTTCGGGTTGATCGAGACGTCCGCAACGTCAATGTTGCCGAGCACGGGGTCGCCCGCGTCCGAAGGAGCAAATATCGCGGCGACGAGGCAGTCCTCATCCGCTGCAAGCGTGGGCGAGCCATCAGGACACGTAGTCTGTTCGCCATTCACGGCAGCATTTTTGTCGAAGGAGATGGCGCCGAGCATGAGAGGCGTGTTGCCGTCGTTTTCAATCGTCTGCAGTTGCGGACTGGATTGCTGTCCCTGCCGGACTGGCGTTCCCGTGTAGTTCAGCACCGAGACATCGCTCTGGATCTCCTCGACGATCATGTCGTAGAAGTCCGCGAAGTAAACGTTCCCTGCCCCGTCGACCCACAACCCCATCGGCGCGTAAACCTGCGCCGTGCTCACCGAGCCTGCCGCAGTCACGGCACTGGCCCCATTGAATGTCAAGGTGGCGAGCGTGTCGGCAGCGAAGTTCAACTTGCGGACACAGGCGTTCTGCGTGTCCGCAATATAGAGATTGCCGGCCGCATCGATGGCGACTCCGGAGGGCGTGTTGAGCGTGCGTCCACCCGGCATGGGGACGGTGCTGATCGTTCCCGTCGCATTCACCATGCGAATGGCGTTGTTCGCAGAGTCGGGAATGTACATGTTTCCCGACAAATCGAAGACCACCGCATAGGGAAGGCTGAGACCCGCCTCAATGGCTGCGGCCCCCATCGCCCGTATACGTCCCTTTGCCGTCTCCATTCGTGCTCGGAATGCCGTTACCCGCGACCGTTGTGATGATTCCAGATATTGCATCGACGCGGCGGATGCGCTGGTTCCCGGTATCGGCAATGAAGAGATTGCCATCCGGGTCGACCGTCACGCCCTGGGGCTGATTGAGATTGGCTTCCGTCGCCAACCCTCCATCACCAACCTGCGTAGGCGATCCGGGATCGCCGCTGCCCGCAACCGTCGAGATGATCCCCGTTGCGGCGTCCACTTTGCGAATCCGGTTGTTGAGTGAGTCAGCGATGTACAGACTGCCCGCGCCGTCAATCGCCAGGCCCGAGGGCGTGTTCAGCGAAGCGGAGGTTGCCGCGCCGCCATCCCCTGCATAAGCGCCGTCGCCAGTCCCGGCAATGGTGGAAATAATGCCCGCAGTGGCGGGCGCGACCGGCACAGAAACCTTGCGAATGCGATTATGGGCGCTGTCCGCGATGTAAAGATTTCCGGCGCCATCCAACACGATACTCGCCGGCTGATCCAGATTGGCAGAAGTTGCCGCGATGCCGTCCCGGTTCGACGTCCACTGGCGATAAACGCCGGCCACCACAATTGTGTTGCCCGGCACCAGCACTCCGAGACCTGCTGTTCCTTACCGGAAAGATAGGCGGCCCCCAGTTCACTCCCGTTGCTATCCAGAAGAACGACCGCCCCCACACGAAGACCTGGAACTGAGGGCGAAAAGATGACCGGCTGCGAACACGTGCTGCTGCCGGCGATGAGAACCGCACCTGCACACGCCGCGCCGCTCGAAGGAGAAATGTTGAAATCCAAACCTGGCGAGCCCAGTGTAAGTACACTCACCTGGGCAACGGTTCCGCTGCGCTCAGCACGGACGGCAACCTGATTCGGTCCGGAAACGGAACCGACGGGAACCGAGCAAAACTGGCTACCTTGCACAGTGCAGAAGACGCTTCCACCCTGCGCCACGGCGCGAACCATCCCAAGCGTGAGCACCGAAATGAACAGCATCCTGAGCAGCACTACGAGATAGTTTCGCGAGCGAGAGTGCAGCATCAAAGATGTCGATACGGGAAGAGGACACTGGCTCATGAGCGGCTCCGTGCAGGTCTTGTGGCAGCGAGGCGGGTTCACGCCGCGGCTTCCGAAACGGCCGCCGGAATCGGCGTCAGCCGGCCCCTGCAAGATCAACTGCGCTCATCGTAGGTGGGATTGTCTGGAAGATGCTGTGGCAAGCAGAAATCGACTGTCGATTTGGAGACGTGAATTCCCTGAGTGGAATTCTCGGCAGGATCGGGACAATCGAGCGCCACACAATCGCAGATCCCGGCGCGTCCGGAGAACTGAATAGCATTGCAACAATCGACCGACGACACGCGCCGGAAGCCTGAGAACTAAGGTTGAGTCTCGACGTCTCGTTGCAACAGAATCAGAAGCACGACGCCGACAACAGCGAACATGCGGAATGCGGCCTCTTGCCCATTCCAGATCTTCGACTGCCACATCAGGAACCATTCCGCACCGACCGAAAGAAAGGCCACGAGCCACATCAGCATCGACATGGTCAGAGCGACGATCGGCACACGCTTTGCTGTATTGAAAGCATGCGCAGGATGGCGGACGACCCGCAAAAGATTGAGGACACCCCACCACAGCAGGATGGTCGTCACCATCTCCCACGCAATAATGCCGAGATAGAACGCCAGGTGAACGGTAGGGGACGGAAGCGCGCGCCACATGCCGCGGTTCCCCGGAAACGTCGAGTCCATCGAGAGAACGTGGCGAACAAACTGGTAGTTCGAATCGAAATCCGTGATGTTGTTGAATACGACCAGCGAATAGAAGAGAGCGATCCCCGCCACCAGCGAGAGTTTTGCGACACGCGTGACCATGTTGGCTCCGTGGCCTGATGCTAACCGGACGCGCCGCAGCCGCAAAGAGAATTCCCGCCCTGCATGCTACATTCATAGCAAATGACGGACATTCAAACACCCGAACAGACACTCACAGCATTGGGCTACATACTGCCGCCTGCGCCGGCCCCCGGCGGCAATTACGTTCCCGCCAAACGCGTCGGCTCCATCGTTTATCTCTCCGGCGCGGTCTCAACGGGACCGGATGGATTTATCACCGGGACCGCGGGCCGCGATCGAACGGTCGAGGAAGGATACGCCGCGGCGCGTGCCTGTGCCCTCACTCTTATGTCGATTCTTCGGCGCGAACTCGGCTCGCTCGATCGAGTCGCCGAGATCCTCACCGTGAATGGATACGTCAACGCAGCAGATGGATTCCCCGATTCGCCCGCGATCATCAACGGCGCGTCGGACCTTCTCGTCGAAGTTTTCGGTGAGGCAGGCCGGCATGTGCGCGCTGCCGTCGGTTTGAATGCGTTGCCGCGCAACGCCCTCGTCGAAGTGCAGATGACGGTGCGTGTCAAAGAGTCATGACAGAACACAGGCTTAATGCGGAACCGACCCATTCTGTCTGGGACCGCGCATTGCCCCCGCGTCTGACCATCGAGCCGGGGGATGAAGTTGCCTTCGAATGTATCGACGCAAGCGGCGGGCAGGTGCAGCCTGGCACAACCCTTGCAGAGTATCTCACCATCGATCGAACGCGTATCCATGCCCTCACCGGGCCCGTCGGGGTGAATGGAGCCGAGCCCGGCGACGTGCTCGAAGTTGAGGTGCTCGCCACCCGTCACGCCGGCTGGGGATGGTCGAGCGTCATCGAAGGCCTGGGGTTTCTGAAGGAACGATTCCGCGAGCCTTACCTCTTCCACTGGCAACTCGACGGCGAATCGACCAGTTCTCTTGCTCCCGCAGTTGTGCCCGTCCGGCCATTTCTTGGAGTCATGGGCGTGGCGCGCGCAGAAGACGGAAGCTTTCGCACGAGGCCTCCCGGGCCATTTGGCGGCAACCTCGATGTGCGCGAGTTGTGCGCCGGGTCGCGGCTCTATCTGCCGGTATTCAATCAGGGCGCGCTCTTCAGTTGCGGAGATGGGCATGCCGCACAGGGAGACGGCGAGGTGTGCATTAACGGAATCGAATGCCCGCTGGATGTGACCCTGCGCTTCCAACTGCATAAGCAGCAGCCGTTATCCGGACCGATTGTCGAAGCCAGCGAAGCATGCGCCGCGGACTCGTGCGCCGACGCCTGGGTGGTTGTCGAGAGCGGAACCGACATGCCCGCGACCGCTCGCGCCGCGACCAGTCGCATGATCGATTTGCTCACCTCCCGCTGGGACTTCACGCCCGTGCACGCCTATATTCTGTGCAGTGTCGCTCTCAAGCTGCGGCTGAGCCAGGTTGTCAATGAGCCCATGTTCACGGTGAGCGCGGCAATCAGCAAGCAGATTCTTCCCGATCGAAGGCTCTTCTCGACGCATGACCATCAATGATCCCGAGGTAGTCTCCGAGATTCGGGCGCTCTATCCGCGCTACGAACAGGCGCTGGTCTCAAACGATGTCGATGCACTCCTGACAATGTTCTGGAGCGGCGATGCGGTGATGCGCTTCGGAGCCACAGAAAATCTCTACGGCCCCGAAGAGCTCGCCGCATTTCGCAAGGGGCGGTCGGCGGCAAATCTCGCGCGCACGATCAAGCGATTCGATGTGGTCACCTTCGGAAAAGATTTTGCCGGCGTAACTCTTGAGTTTGAACGTGTCACGGCATCCGGCACTGTGCATGGACGGCAGAGCCAGGTCTGGGTCCGCATGCCCGAAGGATGGCGCATCGTGCAGGCGCACGTTTCCCTGTTGCCGCCCCGATAGAGAAGCGCGCAATCTCTCAAGCGGATAGCGTCACCGTCAGATGCTCAATCGAAGCATCGTGAAACGCCTTCTCGAGGCTTCGCGAATCGGCGAAGTGCGTTCCTGCCACATGCCGTGCCGGAAAAGAGAACGTGAGTTTGCTCTGAGCAAATGGCCACGGTGTCAATTGAAAGTGACGTGAAGCAAGGGGCTGTACCTCGATCTCGCTCGCATTTCCATCATGCATCGGGAGCGGATGCAGTAGATGCGCCGGCGATGTCCAGGCAACGCAAGTCAGTAGAGAAAGGTTGTCGCACGCCTGCAGCAGCCGAAAGTGATTGCGAACGGTCTCGTCCGATTTGTCGGACGCCGAGAGTGAAACATCAGTGGCGATTGAGGCTCGCAATTCGTTCTGGTATGTCCGCTGGCGAATCAGAAACGCATCGAGCAGGGCCAGCCCATCGTGTGCGATCGTTGAACGATCCGCATGCTCGGTAAGCAGGCTGTAAGTATGCATCGAGATGAGCAACCCGGCATACGGATCTTCCTCGGCCACGATGCGCACAGCCCGTTCGCGGACGCCCAGATAGTCCTCAATATCGATCTCTTCGAACGCCGCGTACTTGCCTACGAGATCTGTCGAGAACGCTGAAGGTTTACCTTGGCGCGTAATCGTGGGATGCGCGTCACGAGCAGACCAGCCATCATCATGACAATAGATTCCCTTAAGCACGCGCGCCCGCGGTTCTGGCTTGCAGAACTGCGCGTTCCCCCATGCTGCGGCAAAATCGCCGGCAAGGCGCGCGTGATCTGGATGGGTAATCAACCACCATCCGTTTTCAGACTCCATCCGGAGCAAGGCTCTCTCCCTATTCAGCCGATTCGGGACGCTTCGATTCATGCCAGTTATGGAGCGCGAGCCACTCCAGAAACATGACAGTGAAAAAGAAACCGAACCCTAAAACCGTTGCCGCCAGGACGAGCGCAAAAAGATACGCCGTCTCCAGCTGGTTGCTTGCGTAGATGATTGCATAGCCAAGGCCTCCCTCGCCCACGCGCGTGGAGCCGGCAAAGAGTTCTCCCGTAATGCCGCCGATAACGCTGATGCCCGCTGAAATGCGCAACCCCGTGAAGAGATTCGGAAGTGCATTGGGCAATCGCAGCTTGAACAGAACCTGCACGGGCGTCGCCTTGTACATCAGAAACAGATGAACCAGATTCTCATCCACACTGATCAGTCCTTGCGTGGTGTTCGCGATAATCGGCGCCAGGCAAATGATGAACGTGACAATCGTGACAGAAAAGATCCCCGCGCCCGCCCAGTTGATGATGAGGGGCGCGATGGCGACAATCGGAACGGTCTGAAGCAGAATCGTGTACGGGTAGAGCAGCTGGCGCAGCCATCGCCATTGCGCAAACACGAGCGCCGCCCCAACTCCCGCAACGATGCTTGCCGCAAGGCCGCCCGCTGCCTCTTCCGTGGTGATCAGCAGAGAATCAACCAGCGAAGCAAAGTGATCGCGCAGCGCTTTTGCGACCAGAACAGGGCCCGGAAGAATGTACGTTGGCAGTCGGTTGAAGGTGACGATCGCTTGCCAGACAGCCAGGAGACACGCGAGTACCACAATGCTGTTCACAATGAGGAGCGCTTGCTTCTTCATGCGTGCGACACTCCTCGAAGCAATCGCGATACATGTGTAACTTCGTCCTCGAAGCCTGCGGACTCACGCGTCTCCGCAGTGCGCGGCCACTCGAGGCTCACCGTGTGCTCGCAAGCAATTCGCCCCGGATGCGGAGACAGGATAACGATACGCGTGGAGAGAAAAACTGCCTCGGCCACGGAATGCGTAACAAAGAGGACCGTCCACTTCTGTTCGGCATAAAGCCGCAGCACCTCTTCATTCATACGATCGCGCGTCATCTCGTCCAGAGCCGCAAAGGGCTCATCCATCAAAAGAATCCGCGGGCGGTTGACCAGCGCGCGGGCGATTGAAGCGCGCATCTTCATGCCGCCGGAGAGTTGGCGCGGATAGTGCTTGGCAACATGGGTGAGACCGACGAGTTCGAGCATGCTGGCGACGCGTTCTCTGCGCAACGAACGCGCGGAGTGCTCCAGTTCCATGCCCAGCCCCACGTTCTGCTCGACAGTTCGCCACGGTAGTAGGGTTGCATCCTGAAAGATGAAGCCGAGAAGATCGCGCGCATTCTCCGGCGTCATCCCATTCACTTGAATCGTGCCTTCACTGGCGGTGCTCAAACCAGCAATGAGCTTGAGCAGTGTCGATTTTCCGCAGCCGGAAGGCCCCAGAAACGTTACGAATTCCCCGCGTTCGACCGAAAGAGAGATCGATTCGACGGCTACCGATCCTTTGCGGAAGCGCTTGCTAACCGTCTGCAGCGAGATTTCCGGAATCGCTCCTTCCACAGCATTTACCACGGCGCCTCTCCCTTCACTGGAAGGTAGATTGCCGATGGGTGCTCAACGGAATGGAGGATTTGGTGTGTCGATCGAGTCCACTTCCAGTTGTCCGCGTCTTCCGGAGTCACCATCTGCGAAGGATTCCGATCGTAAAGAGGAAATGCCGAACTCGCAATCTCAAGCCGCAGCCGTTCGCCCGCGGCAAGAGCAAACGCCGTTGGCTCCAGCGCGAACTCCCACAGATGAACGCGATCGGGCTCGTAGGTGCTTTCTCGAAACAAGTATTGACTGCGCGCAATCCCGATGCAGAGGAACTCAGCGCGTCCGTTCGCTTCGACGCGTGCGAGCTTTGCTGTGAAGTCCGCGGATGGTGCGGATGTAGCCGCCCAGAGCTTGATGCGCGGTTGACCGAAGACCTCCACCGCTGACCGAACCGGCGCTGACGTATAGACGAGAAGATTGTTTCCGAGCTCCATCTGCGATTGATCGAATGGGCCCGCGAGGCCCTGCGGCCCACCGGGAGCCAACACCGGAACTTCAGGATCGTACACAAAGACATCGCGCGGCTCTTCATCAGACGGCGCAGCCTTGTCGAGGATCCCATCCCCCTTGCGCGAATTCGCGTTGCCCCCACTGCGAAGATAGAGCGCGAACGTCGCATCAGAAGGCCATTCCGATGTTGCACGCCATTCGTTCGGGCCGAGCGAAAAATAGCGAATTCGCGGCTCGCTCGAAAAGGACCCCGCATCCTTCAGCCAATGATCGAACCAGCGCAGTGAGAACCTCATCGGTATTCAGGTTGGCGTTCTCGCCAAAGTCTGCATCCCCGACGCGATCTCCCCACGGAATGTGAATCCACGGTCCGGCGATGAGAAATTGATTCTCGCGTGCAAAGGCAGTCGCAGCATATTCGCGAAGGCTCAGGTACCCGGCGATCGACCCTTCGAGATACGTATCGAACCATCCCGCAATGTGCAGTGCGGGAACCTGGATTCGATCGATGCGCGTGCTGACATCGAGACTCGACCAATAATCATCGGGGTTGCGATGAGAAAACCAGTCGCATACGTAGCTTGGAAGTGTGGGATCCGCGATCGCGGCGTGCTGCGCATACGGCACGAACATCGATTGAGCGCGAACGTTGGCCCACGCGCTCTCCAGCCTGTCGCTGGCTTCTCGCAGACCCAAACGCCGCGCGTCTTCGCGCAGCATCTGGATACCCCAACCAAGCGCCGAACTCAGCCGCAGCGCCCCCTGGTGATAAAACCAGCCGTGATAGAGATCCGTAGCCGTCATGTGCGGCGCTATGCATTGCAAACCTCTCGGTTGCTCGGCCGCGGCCAGCAGTTGCGTTGCACCCTGATAGGAGAAGCCGTACATACCAATGCGGCCATTGCACGCCGGATGTTTCAGGAGCCACGCAATCGTCTCCGCGCCGTCGTGCGCTTCGCTGCGAAACGGATAGAACGAGCCCTCAGAGCCGCCGCGCCCGCGTACGTCCTGAATCACCACGTGATAGCCGTGCCGCGCAAACCAGACCGGATGTGCGTAGACGACAGTCGAAGCGATATCGCGGCCGTAAGGCTGGCGCATTAGCAGCGTCGGCCAGGGTCCATCGCCTCCCGGATAGTAGTGGTCGGAGACGAGGGTAACTCCATCCGAAAGACCGCAGCGAAGGCATCGTTCGAGCCGAACGCCGTTTCCGCAGTCAACCAGATCCGCACCCATCAGACACCATGCCTGGGTTCGAAATTGAACATCGCCACCAGAATCTCGGCGATCCGCGCGGCTGCTTCGTTGGCCCACTTCTCGCCGTTTTCTGCGCTCGCCCGTGTCGGATCTCCCATCACGCCGCTTGGCGCGATGTCTCGCGTCAGCCACGCGAAGTTGGCTGAGGATCCTTCCGGCTTGAGCAGTTCCGGCTGATCGATACGCGCTATGTAGTTCGCGGTGTATTCAGCTGTGTGAACCAACTCGGGCGTGGCATGCAGCAGAAACGCGGTTTCAATCTCGCCGGCGTGAAAGCCGTAGGTCCGTTCCTGCGGATCAACTCCTTCGAACGTCACGCCGCCCGAGCCAAAGAGCGAGAACGTGCGCAGCCCGAACTCCGCGCGCAGATCGCGAGCGAGCACGTCAACCAGCGACGTGTTCCCCCCATGCGTGTTGTAGAGGACCAGCTTCTTGAAGCCGCTGGCCGCGATGCTCGCGCCCAGATCGCGCACCACTCCAAGAAACGTTTGCGCGCTCATCGAGAGTGTTCCAGGATAGCCGATATGCTCATTGCTCTTCCCATAGCAAACCGGCGGCAACGCATAGATCGGCACTTCACCAGGAATCAACTCCAGCGCTTTGCCGAGCAGAAGATTATTGATCAGTGTGTCGGTGGCAAGCGGCAGATGATGGCCATGCTGCTCGATGGCTGCAGTGGGGAGCACCAGCAACGTCGACTCCCGCGGCAACGCGTCAACCTGCTTCCAGGTGAGATACGCGAAGTTGCGCGCGTCCGGAATCCATGTCTTCATGGCGTCACCGCCTCGGCCTGTTTGCGAAAGCTGATCATCTTCCCGGGATTGAGCAAGCCGCGCGGGTCATACTTTTGCTTAGCCATCAGTTGAATATTGTCGGCGCGGTAGCGGCCCGCATCTTCAAGGTAGTTTACGTGTGGGTTGGCCACGAAAACTCCGATGGATCGGCAAAAGCGGATCATGTCGTTCAAGCGATCTTCCGTCGTGAAGCGTACCACTGGGATTGCGCCTGGAATGACAACCCCTTCTCCGTTCTTCATGAATTCGATGTGGAAAAGGAAATCGTGACTGTAACGCTCGCGAAGCATGCGGAATTGCTCTTCGCACTGATCCGGCGAGAAGCCGCACTGTAAGTAGGTCCATGCTGGGTCGGCCTTCATCGCCCAGAGCGTCGTGTGATTCCATGTGTAATCGCTGAGCAGCGGTTGTGTGCGTGGGCCCGTATAGGCGCTGCTGAATGTAATCTCCCCACATGCTTCTTCGACGGACGCTCGAAGCGCATCGATTTGCGCGGTCGCAATCATCAGGAGTGCGATCGATTTCCCCTCGCGCACTACGTGTTTAATCGGTGCGAAAAAAGACGGAATCGGCCATTCGAATACAGTAACGAGCCGCTTCGTCCACTGCTGATCGACAGCAATCGACCGCGAGAACCGGAAAGCAAGATCGAACGTGTCGAAGGCGATAGTGCACTGTGTCCATTCGACAACCGGTGTCAGGGCGAACCAGATGCGAGTGAGTATCCCGTTCGTTCCCCACGCGTGCAATATTTCGTGGACCGCTGCGCCTTCATGGAGAACAATGCGCGGCGGATTTTCCATCGTGACCACTTCGAAGGCGCGCACCGTATCGAAATCGCGCAGCCCGCCATGCGCAACGGATCCGATTCCCCCCGAGCCCCCGCCGAGAAAGCCTCCCACCGAGGCCTTGGCGAGCGTCGATGGATACATGCGAAGCTCCCACCCCTGCTTGCGGGCTTCCGTTTCGAGCGCAGCCAGACGCAGGCCGGGCCGGCACACGGCAACTCCGTCCGGAGTGATCTCCTCCAGTTGATCCATCAAAGAGAGATCGAGCACAATGCCGCCGTGAAGAGGAACGCATTGCCCGTAGTTGCCGGTTCCAGCCCCACGCGCCGTAATGGGAATTTCGTGCTGCTCGGCGAAACGAACTACGGCAAGCAACTCATCGGTATCGACGGGCTGCACGGCAATCTCGCCAACCTTATCGGCAAGCATCGGTCGCAGCACGGGCGAATACCAGTAAAAATCATGCGAGAGGCGATCGAGCACGGCGGGCGCGGTGAGCACCCGCGCAGGATCGGCAACGATTTGAGACAGCTCCGCTGCCAGTGCGGACAGCATAGGGTCGAGAACCTTTCGCAGCAAACGGCCTGCTATTTGCGTTTACGGGTAGACCAAAGGCGAAAAGCCCGCAGCATGCGGGGATGGGTAAAAAGAGCATAACATTCGTCGCGCAATAAAGGGCCATCCACGATGCAGGCCATGTCCGCGCGCGCGGCGACTTCCGTCGCGGGAATACGGATCTGATTGCAATGCCGGTTTGCGTCTTCAATTGTGGCCCCGTACACCACGCGATCGAGGCCTGCCCACAGTGCGGCGCTCATGCACATCGGGCAGGGCTCACAGGTTGTGTAAAGCGTGAAACCGCTGAGCGAGAGCTTGCGAAGACGCTTGGTTGCCTTGCGGATAGCACGCACTTCAGCGTGCGAACTCGGATCAAACTCCTGTGCGACTGCATTCAGCGCGCGGAGCAAAAGTCTGCCGCTCTTGCTGTCAACGATCGATGCGCCGAAAGGGCGCGGACGCTCGGTGAGGAGTGAGCGCGCCGTGAACCTCGCAATCGCGGCCATGCGCTCAAGATCGGCGGAAGTTGCGCCAGGAGCCGATAACGCAAGATCGGCGCCGCCCCGCGGAGTTCTTTTCGAAACGACTCCCATACTCGAAATTAGCACGACGCCTTGCGCCCCCGACAGGGATTTCCTGCGCGTCTGAACTTCGTGCTTCTCCGCATACAATCAGCCTATGAGCCAGAACGTGGGCAAGAACGTGGAAGCTATCGGGAGCCTTCGTGCGGCGCTGGCTGACGAGACAGTGAGGCCCTCCGCATTGGCTCGGCGCGCCCTGTCGCGCTCCAACACCAACGCGCTGCATAACACGTATCTTTGGCAGGACTCGGACTGGACCCTGGCCGAAGCTGCGCGCGCAGAGTCGATGCCACGCGGAGAGGGTGGGCCGTTTGGCGATGGATGCTCCCCGTTTTGGGGCTTGCCTGTCTCCGTGAAGGACTGCTTCGACCTGACCGGCGCGCCGACAAGCTGCGGAGTGAAGTTTTACCGCGATTTGAACGGCACGGCAGCGCGAGACGCATGGCTCGTCGAGCGGCTGCGCGATATGGGAGCGGTGATCACCGGCAAAACCCATCTTCATCCGCTGGCCTACGGCATCACCGGCGAGAATCCGGAATTTGGAGATTGTGTTCAGCCGCGGGATGCCACAGCCTTGACCGGGGGATCATCATCCGGCGCTGTGGCGAGCGTGCAGGAGGGGTCGGCGGTCCTCGCCATCGGTACCGACACAGGCGGCTCCATCCGCGTTCCCGCCGCGCTTGGCGGATTGGCTGGATACCGCTCGACGCTAGGACACGGCGATTGGCGTGGGGGCGCCCATCTCGCTCAGTCCTTTGACACCATGGGGTGCATCTTCAGCGATCTGCGCGACGCGCCCCTGCTGGCTGGCCTCTTTGCGAATTCGAACACGATCCGCGAGAACCCACCGGCCACTTTCGCTGTAGTCGGCGACGATTTCCTGCACGACTGCGATGCCGAGATCATCGCGAGCCTGCGGAAAACGGCGCGTGCATTCCAGGACTTTGGCCTGAAGGAAGTAAAGATCGACGTTAGCTGGTGGGCGGAATCGACGGAGATCTTCGCCCCAATTCAGGCGTGGGAAGCCGCCCGGATTCACGCCGGCCATTTCGAGCAGATTGAACCATCGATTCGGCAACGGTTGGAATGGGGAGCATCGATAAGCGGTACGGAGATTCAGGCATTGCGCGCACGGCACGAAACCTTTCGTCGGCGGATGGCCGATCTGTTTGCGCAATTCGACCTGTTCCTGATGCCGGCCGCTCCTGTGACTCGCCTCGATGCCGGCGCGGATCACAGCAATACGCGCACGCGCTTATTGCGCTACACCACTCCATTCAGCCTCGCGGGAGTTCCCGTTGTCACAATTCCCTGCACAGCCGGCGGCCTGCAGCTAGCAGCCTGGTGCGAGCGCGATGTGGCGCTCCTCGGCTTCGTCGCTGCCTGGGCCGCAAGGTGGAGTCACACAACCGCACTCCGCCAGATAAAAACTGCCGTGGGCCGCATGATAGCTTTCATTCAAGCCGTTGAGCCTTTGCTCCCGAGGTCCCACCCTTGAGAACACTCACCATTCGCAAAGTTGCCGCTCTGCTTTTTGCCGCATGCTGCGCTCTTTCGCTCTCGAGTTGTCAAGGCAGACGAGCGGATTCGGTCAACGGGTTGACGCCGGTTCGCCTTCAGCTCGATTGGTATCCGCAGCCTGAGCATGGCGGCTTCTACGCAGCACAGTTGCTGGGTTATTACCAAGCGGAGGGGCTGGACGTCTCTCTGCTCCCCCTGCCGCAGTACGGAAGTGTGGCGCAATTGGTGGCCACCGGCAAAGCGGACTTCGGGCTCGGATCGAGCGATCAGATTCTGGAATGGGACTCGAGTGGGCTGCCGTTGATGGCCGTTGCCGCGACCATGCAGCACGATCCGCAGGCAATCATGGTGCACAACGACTCGCCCATTCACGATTTCAAGGATCTTGAAGGCCATACCGTCGCGGCCCAAACGGGCGCCACATGGCTAAAGTTCGTAATCTCGCGTTACAACCTGCACAACGTGCGTGAGGTTCCTTCGACGAAATCGATCGCCAACTTTCTCGCCGATCCTGGTTACGTGCAGCAGATCTTCGTCACCAGCGAGCCCTATTTTGCGAAACAGGCGGGGGCGGAGATTCGCACCCTGGCCATCAGTTCCGCTGGGTACGATCCCTATCGTGTTTCCTTCACGACGCGTGATCTCGCAGAGAAGAATCCGCAACTGGTAACGAAGTTTGTCCGCGCCAGCATCCGCGGATGGAAGGCTTACCTCGCCGATCCAACCGCGGTGAACGCCTACCTGCTCAAATTGAACCCGGCGTTGAACCCCGCGCAGGAGGCCTATTCGTCGCAGGCGTTGCGCGACGGCAGCTTCATCACGGGCGGAGACACTGACCAGACAGGCCGCATGACCGCAGCGCGCTGGGCCCAGGGTGAAGAGCAGCTAAAGTCGCTCGGGATTCTCCAAAACCCCGTAGACCCGGCAACGGCCTACTCTCTGCGCTTCCTGCCCTAGCCAACTGCGGTGTTGATTGGAATGGCCCTCGGCGCCACAGCGCGTTATGAGATCAGTTTGCGCCCCAAAGCAATTGAACTAGAATATGGACTCTGACGCTCCGGGCTGGCGTCAAGCTTCCCTACCCCTTTTTCACCTTTTGAACGTCGAGTTCGTCAGTGAAGAGGCCGGAAGCGGATGGATGCAGATGGCACCGGAAGGAACCGGCAATCCGCTCGCGGAACAACTGCCGCCATTGACCGCGCATGCCGCTGCGGTTGAGGCGGACCGGTGTTTGTACTGCTTCGACGCCCCCTGCACCCACGCGTGCCCTACGCATATTGACATTCCGCGCTTCATCAAGAAGATCGCTTCCAGCAATCTGAAAGGCTCTGCGGAGACCATCTTTGCGTCCAATTTGCTGGGCGCGACCTGCGCGAGGGTCTGCCCGGTACAGGAGTTGTGTGAAGGAGCCTGTGTCCTGGGTTCTGAACATAAGCCCATTGCGATTGGCCGCCTCCAGCGCTACGCCATGGATTATGCGCGCGACCATGGTGTTCATCCCAAAGTTACTGCTTCCCCCACAGGACGATCCGTTGCGGTGATCGGCGCGGGGCCGGCCGGACTTTCGTGCGCTGGCGAGTTGGCCAAACTCGGCCATGACGTGACGCTCTTCGAGAAGCGCGAATTGCCGGGAGGCCTTTCAACCTACGGCATTATCGGGTTGCGTGAGCCCGCGGAAGTAGCGCTTGCAGAGGCGCAGATGATTGCGAGCCTCGGCGTCACCATCAGGACAGAAGTCGAATTTGGGAAAGACATCACCCTCGCCGAATTGCGCGAGACTTACGAAGCCGTTGTGTTGAGCATTGGCTTGGGGCGCACTCCTGCGTTGGGAGATTTCCGGCGAAGATGCCATCATCGATGGCTTGGAATTCATCGAGGCCAGCAAAACCAATCCGGAAACAATGCCGATTGGCCGAAGCGTCCTCGTCATCGGCGCCGGAAATACTGCAATCGATTGCGCGACCATAGCGCACCGGCTGGGTGCCGAACGCGTCACCATGGTGTACCGGCGCACCGATCGCGAGATGACTTGCTACGACCACGAGTATCTCTTCGCGCGCCGCGAAGGCATCGAATTTCGCTTTCTGAGCCAGCCAACGCGAGTGCTGATGGAGCAAGGCCGCCCTACAGCACTCGAATGCTTGCGTGTGGAACTGGGCCCGCCCGACGCATCCGGCAGACCCGCTCCACTCCCCATTCCAGGCTCGGAATTCCTCTTGCCCTGCGATCAAATCGTGAAGGCGGTGGGACAGGAAAAACCGGATCTCGCGCGCCTTCTCGGGCTCAATACGCGCAAGGGCTTCATTGCCGTCGACGAGAATTTCGAAACCAGCATCGCTGGGCTATATGCCATTGGCGATTGCATTCGTGCCGTCGGTGCTGCCTCGACGGTAATGGCCGTCGAAGATGGCAAGCTGGCTGCCCAGGCCATCGATCGGCGATTGGCGGCCAGCGCGGCATTGAGCGGGGTGAACTAGCTATGGCCGATCTGCGTATTGACTTCGCGGGAATCAAATCTCCAAATCCATTCTGGCTTGCCTCTGCGCCGCCGGCAAATACAGGCGCACAGGTTCACAAAGCGTTTGAAGCAGGATGGGGCGGGGCAGTTTGGAAGACAATCGGTGCTCCGGTGCTGAATGTTTCGAATCGATACGGCGCATGGCACTACGGCCGGCAACGGATGCTGGCCATCAACAACGTCGAGCTCATCTCCGATCGCCCGATCGAAATCAATCTGCGCGAGATTGCCGAGGTCAAGCGTGCGTGGCCCGATCGCGCCGTGATCGTCTCCGCAATGGTGGAATCGAATCCCAAAGCCTGGCGTGAAATTGTGGAACGCATCGAAGACACCGGCGCCGACGGCATCGAGTTGAATTACGGGTGTCCGCACGGCATGAGCGAGCGCGGCATGGGCTCGGCCGTCGGCCAGGTTCCGGAGTATTGCGAGCGCATCACCCACTGGGTCATGGAAGCTGCAACGATTCCAGTGATCATGAAGCTCACCCCAAACATTACGAACATTGTGCTTCCCGCGCGGGCAGGTGTTGCCGCCGGTGTGAATGCACTTTCGCTCATCAATACCATCAACTCGATTGTGGGTGTCGACCTGGAGACACTCGAACTCACGCCCAGCATCGGCGGCAAGGGTGGGCATGGCGGCTATGCAGGCCCTGCAGTCAAACCCATCGCGCTGAACATGCTTGCGGCCTTGGGCACCGATGAAGTCGTCGCCAAATCCCAGGTTCCGATCTCCGGCATGGGCGGAATCGCCAACTGGCAGGACGCGGCGCAGTTCCTGCTGCTCGGCGCATCGAGTCTGCAGGTGTGCACCGCCGTGATGCACTACGGCTTCAGGATTGTCGAGGACCTTTGCGACGGCCTTTCCAATTGGATGGACGAGAAGGGATTCAAGACCATCGCCGAGGTGACCGGCCATAGCCTGCATCGGGTTTCTGATTTCAAGGATTTCGATCTGTCGTACCGCGCCGTAGCGCGCATCGATGCAGCCAAATGCATTCAATGCAACCTGTGCTACGTGGCGTGCAATGATACCGCGCATCAGTGCATCGATCTTGTCTCGCGCGACGGCACGCTCGTGGAGCCGCATGCCTACGACGTGCGTTCGAACGGCAGGCAGGAGGCTATTGACACCCGTCCGCAACCACGCGTGCGCGAGGGAGACTGCGTAGGGTGCCGGCTCTGCTACAACGTGTGCCCAGTCGACGATTGCATCGCGATGGTCGAACTTCCCCCCCAGCGCGAGCCGGTCACGTGGAAGGAACTCAGCGAGCAGCAGACCGAAGTCACGGAAAACTGGGAGACAATGAAGGCCTGGCGCGAGCAGCAAGGCATTCACATTCATTGACGCGAGAATCGAGCGCAGCGCAGCGGGAGTTCGAATCGGTGGGTTTGTTGATCAAGGGCGGCGAGGTCATCACGGCGGATGGGCGCTCCCGCTGCGATATCTATGTCGACGATGAAACTGTGAGCTCGATCGGCATTGGCCTCTCCGCGCCGCCTGGAGCCGAGATCATTGATGCCAAAGGCAAGTTGGTCTTTCCCGGATTCATCGATCCGCACGTTCACATTCATCTGCCGTTTATGGCAACTTTCGCGAAAGACACGCACGCAACAGCGAGTCAGGCCGCACTGATAGGCGGAACAACGACCTTCATCGAAATGTGCTGTCCCTCGCGTCATGAGGATGCGCTGGAGGGCTATCAGACGTGGAAGCAGAAGGCGGAGGGAAACAGCGCCTGCGACTACGCATTCCACATGGCCGTGACTCGTTATGATGCGCAGACTGAGGAGCAACTGCGCGCGATTGTGAAAGACGGCACGGCTTCGTTCAAAGTCTTTCTCGCCTACAAAGATTTCTTTGGCGTCACCGATGACGAATTGTTGCACACGCTCAAGCTGGCTGCTGACCTGGGCGTCATTACCACGGCGCATTGTGAAAATGCTGAGTTGGTCAGCCAGTTGCAGCAGCAGCTTCTCGCCGAAGGAAAGACTGGCGCGGAGTGGCACGAGCCGAGCCGCCCTGAGTCGGTTGAGGCGGAAGGAACAGGACGATTCGCGGCATTTCTTGAGCAAACCGGCGCGACGGGATATGTAGTCCATCTTTCCTGCGAACCTGCACTGCGCGCGGCCGTCGATGCGAAACTACGCGGAGTAAAGCTGTATGTCGAGTCCGTGCTGCCGCACTTCTTGCTCGACAAGCAGTATGCGGAGCGCGACGGCGTGGAAGGCATGAAGTACGTGATGTCGCCGCCCCTGCGCGCGACGCACAACCAAGCCGCGCTCTGGGCCGCGCTTGAGGCAGGCCTGATCGACACCGTTGGCACGGACCATTGCCCGTTTGATACAGCGCAAAAGCTGCTCGGCGCGAAGGCATTCACCCAAATTCCCAATGGCATCCCGGGAATCGAGGATCGTGTCAACTTGATGTACACCTAGGGTGTGAAGCGCGGAATTCTTGATATTCACCGTTTCGTCGAAGCTCTCAGCACGCGCCCCGCGAAGCTTTTCGGCCTCTTTCCGCGCAAAGGCACAATCGCAGTCGGTTCCGATGCAGATTTGGTCATCTACGACCCGGAATACCGGGGAAAAATCTCCGCAGCAACGCAACACACCAATAACGACTACAACGGTTTTGAGGGTTTTGGCATCGAAGGCCGCCCATCGGTAGTCACCGTTCGCGGCAAGGTCCAGGTGCGCGACGGAAACTTTGTTGGTGAGCCAGGACGAGGACGCATGTTGCGCCGCGAGCCAACCCATCGCCGTCACGGAGTTGCGCATGCCGGCTGACGCGAAGTTAGCGCTTGCTCACCTCAGGGAACTCCGCGATCTCTACCGCGGATGAGAACGGTGCGCAGCGGCTGGCCTGGAGCCCAACATGGCTCAAGGCGCGGCAGTGGTTTCAAGCCAGGCTGAGCACTCTCCCCGTCGAACACCATCTCGACGCAGCCGGAAATAGCTGGGCCACCCTGTCGGGTCAATCGAAGAAGACGCTGATCCTTGGCAGCCATCTCGATTCCGTGCCGAACGGCGGATGGCTCGATGGATCCCTTGGCGTGATCGCTGCCTACGCCGTGTTGCACCGCATTGCGAAAGAATTCAATGGGAACCCGCCGGTCACGGTTCGCCTCGTGGATTGGGCCGACGAAGAAGGCGCGCGCTTCGGACGCAGCCTGTTCGGCTCGTCCGCGTTTGCCGGCACGCATACCATCGCTCAGGATCGCGGCCGAACCGATGCGCAGGGTGTCCGGCTTGAAGAAGCGCTTGCCGCATGCGGCGTGGACATCGATGCGATCGGCGAAGCCCAAAAAGAAGGAGTCGATGCCGCAGCGTATCTCGAATTGCACATCGAGCAAGGGCCAGTGCTCGAGAGCATGAACTTGCCCCTCGGCGTCGTCCTGGGGACGAAAGGCGTGGAACGCCATGCAATCACCTTCCACGGCCAGGAGGCGCACTCAGGTTCAACGCCCATGGCGGCACGGCGCGATGCGCTGGCAGCAGCCGCAAAGTTGGCGCTCGCAATTCGCGACATCGCCAAGCAAGCATCCCGACGCGGTGTGCACCATGGGCAGCGTCAAGACATTTCCGGGCATTGTGACCGCGGTAGTGGGCCGCTGCGAGGCCACGCTCGATCAACGCGACCTGGACGCCGAGGTGCTGGCCGCAATGTACCGCGAGGCGCAGGAGAAGAGCCACCAGTTCGCCGACGAAGAAGGCTGCACCGTGGAGTGGTCGCGCATCTGGAACATCGCGCCCGAGCCTTTCCATCCGGCATTGATCGAATTGTGCGAGCAAGCCGTCGTTGAGATCGCTGGCAAGTCGCATCGGATGCCCTCCGGTCCTCTGCATGATGCGGCCGAAGTATCGCGCGCCGGCATTCCGACGGTAATGATGTTCGTGCAGTCGTTGAAAGGTATCAGTCACAACAGGATCGAAGACACCCGCGAAGAGCACTTGGAACTCGCGATCGCTGCGTTTGACAAGCTGGCTACCAAGACGATGGATTGGATCAGGGCGCAATGAGCCGATTGCACGCGAACGCGAACTAGAGGAGGCACCTGCGATGAGCACACTTGGAGTTTCGACCCCAACCATCTCGCATTGGATCGGCGGCAAGCCGGACACGGCGGTATCGAACAGGAAGGGGCTTGTCACAAATCCCGCGACAGGTGAGGTAATCGCGGAGGTCTCCTTCGCCGGCGTAGACGACGTGAACCGCGCAGTTGCGGCCGCCAAGGCTGCGTTCGTTGCGTGGCGTGCGACACCTCTCTCAGGTCGCGCCGAGGTCATGTTCAATTTGCGCGATCTGATTGCGCGCAATCGCAAGCAGCTCGCAGGAGTCATCAGCCAGGAAAATGGAAAGACACTCGCCGATGCTCTGGGTGAAGTGGCGCGCGGCCTCGAGAACGTCGAGTTTGCCTGCGGAATTCCGAACGTGCTGAAGGGCGGCTATTCGGAACAGGCCAGCCGCGGCGTCGATGTCTACCAGATTCGCCAACCGCTTGGCGTAGTAGCAGGAATCACCCCGTTCAATTTTCCAGCGATGGTTCCGCTGTGGATGCTGTCGACGGCAATTGCCTGCGGGAATTCGTTTGTCCTCAAGCCATCGGAGAAAGTTCCCGGAGCAAGCATTCTGCTGGCAGAGTTGGCCAAAGAAGCCGGAGTTCCAGATGGCGTCCTGAATGTCGTGCACGGCGACAAGGACGCAGTCGACCGTCTCCTCGCGCATCCAGACATCAAGGCCGTCAGCTTTGTAGGGTCCACGCCGATAGCCAGGTACGTGTACGAGACAGCAACGCGCAACGGTAAGCGCGTGCAGGCATTGGGTGGGGCCAAGAACCATATGATGGTGCTCCCCGACGCCGATGTCGCCATGGCTGCCGACGCGGCTGTCTCCGCGGGATACGGTGCCGCGGGTGAGCGCTGCATGGCCATCTCGGTTGTTGTCGCCGTCGGAAGCGTGGCTGATCCGTTGATCGACGCGATTCGCGAGCGCATGGCGCGCATCAAGGTTGGACCGGGATCGGAGCCTGCAAGCGAGATGGGGCCGCTCATCTCGCGCGAGCACCGCGATCGCGTGGCTGGGCATTTGTCCAAAGCCGTCGAAGAAGGCGCCACGCTTGCGGTGGACGGACGCCAGGATGCCGCCACAAAAGCGAGCGGCTTCTTCCTCGGGCCGTCGCTGATCGACAACGCGAAGCCGGGCATGCGCTGTTACGACACGGAAATCTTCGGGCCAGTCCTCAGCGTAGTGCGCGTAGCAACCTATGCTGAAGGCCTGCGGCTGATCAATGAAAATCCCTACGGAAACGGAACGGCAATCTTTACGCAGAATGGCGGAGCCGCGCATCAATTTCAATTTGACGTCGAGGTAGGGATGGTTGGTATCAACGTGCCGATTCCGGTGCCCGTCTCCTATTACAGTTTCGGCGGATGGAAGTCTTCGCTCTTTGGCGATCTGCATATGTATGGCCCCGAGGGAGTGCAGTTCTACACGCGCGCGAAGGTTGTCACCAGCCGCTGGCCCGATCCGGGAGCGAGCAAAGTGGACCTGGGCTTTCCGCAAGTACGCTGAACACGAGGACAGCATCCGCGGGAGCAACAGCCGCTTCACGCGGCGAATAGACAGTGGTAGATTGGGTGCATTGCCACAGGGAGATCGATCATGAGCGAGCTTGCTGAAGTGAAGACGCTGACCTCGGAAGAGATCAGCTCCATTACGCGCGAAACCAACTACGGAACGTGGCGCTTTCAGAAGACATGGAAGCCGCTGCACGTGGCCGACGCAGAGGGCTGCTGGTTTACCGATGGCGCCGGAAAGAAGTATCTCGATTTCAGCTCGCAGTTGATGTGCGTGAATCTCGGCCACAAGAATCCGCGCGTCGTGGAGTCGATCGCAGAGCAGGCGCGTGATCTGCCCTATGTTGCTCCGGGCTATGCAACGGAAGCGCGCGCCCGGTTAAGCCAGAAGCTGAAAGAAGTGCTGCCGGCAGGCTTGGATAAATACTTCTTCGCAACCAGCGGCACCGAAGCCAACGAAGCCGCCTTCAAGATCGCGCGCATGGTCACAGGGAAGACCAAGATCATCTCGCGTTACCGCTCTTATCACGGCTCAACCATGGCCTCGATCGCGGCCACCGGCGATCCGCGGCGCTGGGCCATGGAGCCCGGCGGCAAGGGCGCGGGTTTTGTGTTTGCGCCGGAAACGAATTGCTACAACTGCCCGATCAAGCACACGTATCCGCAGTGCGGCGTCGCATGCGTTGACTACATCGAGCACATGATTCGCAATGAGAGCGACGTGGCTGCCATCATTCTGGAACCCGTCGTCGGAACCAATGGCGTGCTCATTCCGCCCCCGGAATATTTCCCGCGTCTGCGTGAGATCTGCGACCGCCACGGCGTCTTGATGATCGATGACGAGGTGATGGCGGGCTGGGGACGCACAGGCAAGTGGTTTGCAGTCGACCACTGGGGCGTAACCCCCGACATCCTGGTGACGGCGAAAGGCATAACGTCTGCGTATGTTCCCCTCGGCCTCTGCGCGACAACGAAAAAGATCGCCGACTACTTTGAAGATCACTACTTCTCGCACGGGCACACGTATGAAGCTCACCCGATGACGCTTGGACCCGCAGTCGCGACGATCGAAGAGATGCAACGGCTCAAACTGGTAGACCGTGCCGCGGAGTTGGAGCCCTACGTCGCCGCCAAGCTCGAAGCCCTGAAGGCGAAGCATCCGTCCATCGGCGATGTGCGCGGAGTTGGACTGTTCTTCGCCGTCGAGCTGGTCAAGAACCGCGAGACCAAGGAACCCTTCAACACTATGGCTGACAAAGTGGAAGGCAAGCCCCTGGTCGTCGATCAGATTGCGGCGAAGATGATGGCAGACGGCGTGGCCCAGCAGGCATGGGTCAGCCATTTCGTCATCGCTCCTCCGCTGATCGTCACGAAAGAAGAGCTCGACTTCGGAATCGACGCGCTCGACCGCCATCTTTCCATTGCCGACGCACTCGTCGAGTAAGGTCCGAGCCTTCCAAGTAAACTAGAAGGCGATGACTGGAAATCTGTTCGCTTCTTCCGATCCTTCCTCCGGCGGATGGTTCGTTGCCCACTGCGACGGCGGTTCCCGCGGGAACCCCGGCCCCTCGGGTTACGGCGCGGTAATCGAAGACCCGCAAGGCCGCGTCGCCGCGCGTCTCAGCAAGTTTCTCGGAATCCAGACCAATAACTACGCGGAATATTCCGGCCTCCTCGCCGTGCTCGATTGGGCAATTGAGAACGGGGCCAAGCGTCTCCGCGTCGTCTCCGACTCGGAGTTGATGGTCAAGCAGATGCAGGGCAAATACAAGGTCGCGAGCCCGGTTCTGCGGCCGCTGTTTGATCAGGCGCGGAGCCGATCGCGTCAACTCGATAAATTCGAAATGACCCACACCCTGCGCGGCGGAAACAAAGAGGCGGATAGGCTCGCCAATGAGGCCATGGACAAGGGCATGGGACGCACACCCGAGCGGCAATCCGCCGAAGCTTTTTCGCGCCGGGTGACCGACGCGCCACGCACACCCCCACCACCAGTCCGTCCACCGGCGCCAAAGGTCGAGCGCCAGGTGCTCGAAGGCTACGTCAAAGGCGGCGTGGTTCACTTGCTCGAGGGCGAACTGCCCGACGGCATCTTTGTGAAGGTGGTTCGCGAGTAGACCCAGCCGCAAAAGAAGCGCTCGTGCTGCGCGAAAACTTCGCTACTCTAAAAGCACCCCAATGCTCCCCGCCACCGCAAAGGCGATCCGCCGCTACCATGCGCATGGGCATGCGCGCGCGCTGGCGCTCAATGGATTGCCGCTGGCGACATTCGGGCAGCGGATTCTTGGTTACCTCGTCGACGTACTGGTCGCCGTGGTTCTCTGGTCTCCGCTGGAATTCTCCTGGCGGCGCTGGGTGTTGCACCAGACCCACATCGAGATGAAGTGGGACTTCCACGAGGTCGGCAACATTATCGTGATGGTGCTCTACTGGGGCCTGGCAAATTACTTCGGCAACGGCCGCACTGTAGGCAAGTGGGTCGCACGCACCCGCGCGGTGTCGCTTACGAGCGAGAGGCTGGGGTTTTGGCAATCCATCGAGCGCGCGCTTGGATATGGCGCGGCAGTGCTTGAACTGGGCCTCGGCTTCCTTCAGTTCTTCTGGGATCCCAATCGCATGTGCGCACAGGACCGTCTCGCCGAAACCATCGTAGTAGATACGCGCGCATCGCACCAAAGCTGAGGGTGCTTTGAAAGGGCACGGCTTTAAAGCTTACAAAAAACTCTCGCTGAGTCTCGCTCTTGAGGGGTACGGCTTCAGAGGGTGCTGAAAAACCACTGCAGGTGCGCGACCTTGAAGGGTACGGGCTTTAGCCCATACGTCAACTTCTTTGAAAGGAGCTCTGGGCTTTAGCCCCTGAGGCATGACCTTCTCCTTAGGACACCTTCAGTTTCCAGTCGCTTCAGCTTCTCCGCCCCAGATCATTCCGCCAAACGTGGCCGCTGCGTTCCAGCAGGCGGTCCGCGCATTCAGGTCCCCATTTGCCGGCGAAGTAATTCGGAAACACCTCGGGCTTTTTCGCGGCCCAGGCCTCAAGGATCGGCGTATAGAGCGCCCACGTCGTCTCCACGCCATCGCGGTGCGCAAAGAGCGTCTGGTCGCCAAGCATCGCTTCCAGCAAGAGCCGCTCATAGCCGTTGGCGCTCGACTTGCCGAACGCCGCTTCGTAGTCAAAGTCCATAATCACCGGGCAAACCGACATGTCCGACGAAGTTGGCACCTTCGCGCCGAAGCGAAGCGAGATTCCTTCATCCGGTTGAATGCGAATGGTCAGAAGGTTCGGCTGAATCTCCTGGCAAGGGCCGCTCGATTGCAGGCGATTGAAAATGAGCAACGGTGGCTGCTTGAACTGGATGCTCACCTCGGTCGCCTGCTGCCTGTAGGCGCTTGCCTGCACGCAGATAGATAGGAACACCGGCCCAGCGCCAGTTCTCAATCTCCAGCCGCAACGCAGCATAGGTCTCGGTGCCCGAGTCCGGATCGACGCGCTCCTCATCGCGATAGCCCACCACCCTCTGGCCGTTCACGACACCAGGTCCGTACTGGCCGCGCACAGTATTCAGGATCGGAATCGACGGAATGGCCTGCCATACCTTCAGCTTCTCGCGGCGCACACTCTCGGCTTCAAAGCTCGACGGCGGCTCCATGGTGACAAAGCTGAGCAACTCCATCATGTGGTTCTGCACCACGTCGCGCAATGCGCCGGCCTTCTCATAGAACGGCCCACGGCCTTCCACGCCCAGCGTCTCAGCCGCCGTGATCTGCACGTGATCGATGTAATTCCGATTCCAGATCGGCTCAAAGATCCCGTTGGCGAAGCGGAAGACCAGGATATTCTGAACCGTCTCTTTGCCCAGGTAGTGGTCGATGCGGAAGACCTGGCTCTCGTGAAAGACGGCATTGACCTGGTGGTTCAGTTCGCGCGCCGAGTCGAGATCGTGGCCGAAGGGCTTCTCAATCACCACTGCGGTTCTGCCCTTTTCCGGATCTGGCCATTCCCTGGGCGCCCAGGTTCTCAATGATCCCGGCGAAAAACTCCGGTGCGGTCGCGAGATAGAAGAGCCGGTCGCCGCCGATTCCCTTCTCGTTATCGATCCGATCTAACTCGGCTTTCAATCCTGCATAACTTGCCGGATCGTCGAAGTTCAGAGGGAAGTAACTGATCTGCTTCACAAAGTTATCCAGCTTGGCGTCTGACTGGTCGACGCCGCCGTACTTGCAGGATGCCATCGCGCATGTCCTGGGCAAACTCATCGCCCAACGGACGGCGCGCCACGCCCACGATCGCAAATTTCTCGGGCAACAGATTGTTTTGTTGCAGGTGGAACAAAGCGGGAAGCAGCTTGCGCTTGGTCAAATCGCCTGAAGCGCCGAAGATTACGAGAATGCCCGGATTCGGGATTTTCTCGCTGCCCACTGGGAACGTTGGAAAGATCTTCGGGCCGAACACTCATTTGTATCGTTGCCATTCTTGCCTCCCGCTCAGGCTTTGTAGAATGCGCCGCTTCGCTTTCGACGAGCTGCGCAACGAAGCTTTGCTTTTAGTCCTTCTTCACCGCATGACCGCCGAACGCGTTGCGCATGATCGCAAGCATTCGGTCGGAAAAGTTATTCTCCTCGCGCGAGCGGATGCGGCGCAACAGCGACTCGGTGATGATGGGTGCGGAGACATTGAGATCGATCGCTTCGAAGACCGTCCAGCGGCCTTCGCCCGAGTCCTCAACATAGGCTTCGAGGCCGTCGAGCGTCGGGTTCTTCTCGAGCGCATCGGCCGTCAGATCGAGCAGCCAGCTGCGCACCACGCTGCCGAATCGCCATATCTCGGCGATCTGGTGCAGATCGAGATGGAACTCTTCCTTCTTTTGGAAGATCGTGAAGCCCTCGGCGAACGCCTGCATCATGCCGTATTCAATGCCGTTGTGGACCATCTTGACGAAGTGGCCCGAGCCGGCAGGACCCACATGTCCCCAGCCCGTCGTCGGCGTGGGCGCGAGCGTCTCAAAGATGGGCCTGCAGATACTCGACAGGATCTTCGTCGCCGCCGATCATCATGCTATAGCCCTCTTTCAGCCCCCAGATACCACCCGGACGTGCCCACGTCGACAAATTGAAACCCCTTTTTAACGGCTTCGTCGTGGCGGCGCATGGAGTCTTTGTAATTCGAGTTACCGCCGTCGATGAGAATGTCGCCCGGATTCAAGTGCGGCTCGAGCTTGCGCGATGGTATCGTCCACGGGCTTGCCCTGCGGCACCATGATCCAGATGGCTTTGCGTCCCTGCAGCTTTTGCGCAAGATCTTCAAGCGACGACGCGCCAACGTTGCCGGTGGCCGCCAGCTTCTTCACCGCGTCCGCGCTGAAGTCAAAGCCAACTACCTGATGGCCGCCCAGGCGAAGCCTCTCAGCCATGTTGCCGCCCATCTTGCCCAATCCAATCAATCCGAGTTGCATACTGCCTCCGTTTTCTAAATCACTTTAAGGCTCTCAAGCTCGCCGCGCAAAGCATCTGCTCCTGTGAACCGAATACCTCTCATCCCTGCAGCGACGCGCACCCTGCCACATTCTCTTCGCGGTCGTCGATGAACAAGAACGCGTTGCGGTTCGGAGCCGAGAATATCGAGCGCCCGGTGATAGATCGGCAGATCTGGCTTTCGCAAACCCACGTAACACGAACTGAATGCGATCTTGAAGTACCGGCGCAGGCCAAATTTCTGAAATCGATAATCGTTGGTCGCGCGAGCCTCATTGTTCAGACGCGCCGAGCAGACATTTTTGAGATGCGGCAACTTCGCCCGAGGATTCCAAGCGCACTGTTGGGAATCTCTTTCGACTGCGCAAACATGAAGGCCGAAAAATCTTCCGGCGTGAAGTTACGCGGCTCATTGAATACGGTCGCATCCAGATATTGTTGAATGCGATTTCGTCGCGCTCCCAGGCATCGTTGGATTGCGCGTGGCGGGCTTCAAATCCAGGCCCAGTCAAGATGGAACTGCGCAACCGCCGCCGCGCGTTCGGCATGATCCCAGCCATTGGTCAGCAGGACGCCGCCAACATCGAAAAGGATCACGTCGAAGGGGAACATCGGCGCCTCTCACTGTAGGGATGGGTGATGAATACCTGATGAAGCGGTCATAACCGGGGAAGTGAATGCGGTTTCGACCGAACTTACCGCTTATCGCGGATCGGCGGGTTCGCGACCCCTCGCCACACTGATATCTTGCTTCGATTGCCATGACCTTTTTGAATCGGCGCACAAATCGCTCTTCGTCGTTGATGAACTTGGCGCGAATAAACGCATCCACGCATTCGTAGGCCAGGGCTGAGCCGATAATCCGCGCACCCAGCACGATCACGTTCATATCGTCGTGCTCCACGCCCTGGTGCGCGGAGTAGGTATCGTGGCACATGCCCGCGCGAATGCCGGGAATCTTGTTTGCGGCCACGCACACGCCAACCCCCGACCCGCAAATCAGAATGCCGCGCGGAGCCTCGCCGTTCTTGATCGCAAGCCCCACTTTTTCGGCATAGTCGGGATAATCGTCAAGTGGATCGGGCTTGTACGTCCCCAGGTCCACCACCTCGTGACCGGCTTTGGCGAGATAGGCGCGTACATCTTCTTTCAAAGGGAAACCGGCATGGTCGGCACTGATTACGAGTTTCACGAGCAACTCCGTCTTCGCTTCAGCTGTTGGCTGTCAGCTTGTTCACCTGTAATGGATGACTGCGCTGCAAGTCATCGGCGTTTTACTTCACCAGCTTTTTCGCGCGGTTTGCAACGTTCTGCGCGCTGAAGCCGAGCTTTTCCAGCACCACGGGGCCGGGAGCCGACGCGCCGAACCGATCGAGCCCAACCACATCGCCATCCGACCCTACATACTTCCACCAGCCGAGAGTCGCGCCCGCTTCGACCGCGAGCTTTGGCACGCCCGCAGGCAGCACGCTCGCCTTGTACTCCGCCGTCTGCTCTTCGAAGATCTTCCAGCTCGGGAAACTTACGATCCGCGCGCGGATTCCGGACGCAGCCAGAATCTTTGCGGCCTCGAGGATGAGCGAAACCTCCGAACCCGTAGCCATCAGGATGACTTGCGGATTCTCAGCATCCTCAAGAACGTACGCGCCCTTGCTCACTCCCGCATAAACGTCGACAGATGCCGGATCGATCACCGGCAGATCCTGGCGGCTGAGCGCAAAGAAAGAAGGACTATTACGATCCAGCGCCAACCTCCACGCGGCCGCGGTCTCGTTCGCGTCCGCAGGGCGAAAGTCGGTCAGATCGGGAACCGCGCGCAGCATCATCAGGTGCTCAACCGGCTGGTGCGTCGGACCATCTTCGCCCAAGACCGATGGAGTCGTGCGTGAAGATGAACAGCGAGTGAATCTTCATCAGCGCGGCAAGACGGATGGCCGGTTTGCAGTAGTCGGAAAAAGTGAAGAAGGTCGAGCCAAAGGGAATCAGCCCGCCGTGCGCTGCCATTCCATTCACAGCCGCGCACATGCCGAACTCGCGCACGCCGAAAAATACGTTGCGCCCCTTGGGGTCGACGTGGAAGCTCTCACCCGGCTTGAAGATGGTCTTCGTGGAAGAGGTCAGGTCCGCCGCGCCGCCAAACAATTCCGGCACCACCTCGGCGATCGCATTCATCACCGCCCCGCCTGCATTGCGCGTCGCCTGCGGCTTGCCCGCCGGGAAGCTGGGAATCGCCTTCTCCCACCCGTCCTTGCGCTTGTTGTCCTGCGTGCGCTCGAACTCCGCAGCGAGTTCCGGATTGGCGGCCTTGTAGCCCTCAAACTTCTTGTTCCACGCCTTCTCGAGTTCCGCGCCGCGATCCACGGCCTTGCGCCAGTTCTGCAACGCCTCGTCGGGAACGTAGAAGCTCTGATCTTCAGGAAATCCGAAGAACTTCTTCGTCGCCGCCACGTCCGCCGCGCCCAAGCGCTTCGCCGTGCACCTTGTTCGTGCCGGCCTTGGGGCTGCCGTAGCCGATGATCGTGCGCACCGCAATAATCGAGGGCCGCTCTGTCTCGTGCTTCGCCGCTTCGATCGCCTCTTCAATGGCCTTCAGATCGTTGCCGTCAGCAACGCGCTGCGTGTGCCAGTGATAGGCCTTGAAGCGCTCCAGCACATCGTCGTTGTAGCTCAGCTCGGTGGGCCCGTCGAGCGAGATCAGGTTGTCGTCGTAGATCCAGATCAGCTTGCCGAGCTTCAGCGTTCCGGCCAGCGCCGCGGCTTCGTGGCTCACGCCTTCCATCAGGTCGCCGTCGCCGCACAGCGCGTAGGTGTGGTGATTGACGATCTCGAAGCCCGGCTTGTTGTAGATCGCGGCCAGGTGCCGCTCCGCGATCGCCATGCCGACCGACATCGCAATGCCCTGGCCCAGCGGACCGGTCGTTACTTCGACGCCATCCGCATCGCCGTATTCGGGATGGCCCGGCGTCTTCGACTCCCACTGGCGGAAGCTCTTCAGGTCGTCGAGCGACATCTTGTACCCGGAAAGAAACAGCGAGGAATAAAGCAGCGCCGAAGCATGGCCATTGGAGAGCACGAAGCGATCGCGGTCCGACCACTTCCAATGCGCGGGGTTGTGCTTCATCAGCTTGTGGTACAGCAGGTAGGCAATGGGCGCGCAGCCCAGGGGCGCGCCGGGGTGGCCGCTATTGGCCTTCTGCACGGCGTCCACCGCGAGCAGACGCAAAGTATTAATCGATAGCTGGTCCAGTGCTGCTTGGTCTTTTGAGGAATCTGAAGAAGTCGAAGTCATAGGCTTTGTATCGATCCTTTCATTGGATGCCTAAGTTCGCGATCGGTACTGAATTCTGCCGAGAATTCTGGGTCCCGACGATCTATGTATCATTGCCGTCCAGTTGCACCACCACATTGTATCCAAGCCAGCGGTCCGTTTCGGGCCAGCGCAAGGTCCATTCCAGACTTGCTATTTCCAGCCGCCGGCAGTCATGTCGGCGCTGAATCCCGCGGAGCCCAGTCCGCAGCTCTCGACTGCAGTGAACGGTCTTGCCAGTCGTCGTCCGTCCATTTCAATTCGAAGCGCTTGTCGTCGAGCACCCGCAGGATGTTTCCTGCCGCGATTCGCTGGATGGGCCGGCGGAAGGAGTAAATCTCCAGGTTTCTGCGGCGACGTTTTTCGTCCCTCCGGCTGGCAGTAGCGCTCGTAGACCGGGTCGATGCGGTCAAAGACCTTGCCGTCGACAGCCGACCGCAGCAGCTTCAGATACTCCGCATGCGCCCATACCAGCGGCACGGCCGAACCGGCCGGTTTGCCAAGCCACATGCCGGCTTCGGGCATGTTGGCCTCGTCCCACACCTGCTCGGGCATCATCAATCCGCCGGTGGCAAAGCGCTCGTACGTTTGGATGAGGGCGCTGATGTCTTTGCCTGCGGCCAGTTCGTAATGCGCACGCTCGCCCGGTCAGCAGCGGCCACACGCGGCCCTGCCCCCAGCCCTGAAAGGGCCCGCCGTCCGGGCGCTGCCCGTAGCCGTCCCAGTTGTAGCGCAGCCAGCCCGGCCCCTGCGGCAGACCGCGCTTCAGAACCGCAGTCCACCACCTTGAGCGAGTCCACCATCAGCGGGTCGTCGGCGCGGCGCACGCCATAGCGCACCAGTTCCAGAAAGCCGCCATCGATAATTTCGCGCGCCTCAAACTCAGTGCGCGTGCCCGGGGGCCGGTTCTGGATGCGGATCGATCTCCGTGCCGCAGCTCTCGCAGGCATAAGCCTCGCCCGTCTCCGGCGGCCGAATGCGCATGTAGTGGCGCTTGATCGAAGGATGCAGCACTGCCGTCGTTTGTGACCGTCCAGTCTTCGAGATGCTTCTCGATCCAGTCGGCGAATTCCTCCAGAAAGACCGCCAGTTCGATGGAATCGTGCGCACGCGCAATCTCCGCCGCGCAGATCAGCCCGCCAATCACCGCCGCCAGCGTCGAAGGCGAATAGCCGGGATTCTCTTCCCACCGCTCCTGGTGGGTAATGGGCGCATGGCGCACCAGAAAGCCCGCCGCCCGCTCCACGAACGGGAAAATCTGCAGATTCCCCAGCGCCATTCGCCTTCCAAAGCCGCCACGCCAGAATGATGGGAAACGCCACCTCGTCGAGCTGCATGCCCTGACCAGTAGGGCGTTCCGTCGATCCAGAAGTTCTGCGCAAATCCGCCGTCGGGCTCCTGCGTGCAGGCCAGGTAAACCAGCGCGCGGCGCGCGGTCTCCGCCCGCCCGCAGGCCAAGCAGCGCGGTACGCCGTCTGCACCATGTCCCGCGTCCAAACCAGGTGGTAGCCGCCCAGATCGTCGTCGCCTTTGACCTGGCCCCACGGAATCGAAGCCGAAGCCACAAACGCGCCGGAGAACGTCTTGTCTTCATGCGCCAGCAGCACG
Source organism: uncultured Acidobacteriaceae bacterium (assembly GCA_963846095.1). Lineage (GTDB taxonomy): Bacteria > Acidobacteriota > Terriglobia > Terriglobales > Acidobacteriaceae > Telmatobacter. The sequence goes on along the minus strand of CAWJUW010000006.1, from coordinate 35,852 downwards.
TTGTGGCTGGTCCCCATCAGCTTGCCTTCGTCGCCGGATCTTGGCGGCGAGCCACATGGGATTGGCCGCACGGTGCCACTGCGCAATGAAGCGGGCCTTGTGCTCCTCAAATGGCGTGGCCAGCGAGCTCATGGTCTTCTGCGCGGCGGTGTGGTTCCCTTCGCCAATGCCAACGGCCACCGTGAATTCGATAACGCGCTTGCCCGCGCCATCCGGTTCATACCCGCCCGACAGGTCGAGTTCGCCAAGCAAGCGCGATGTTGCCGTTGGTGGCCGAGCCAAACTCCCAGTCCATGCGGAAGTTGTCCATCAGGTCGCGCCACCCGTCGCTCGCGCCCACAAATCCGCAGCTCACCCGCGAAAAGCCCGACGCTTCGCGGCCCGCAATAAGCCGTCATGGCCAGCGACCACTCGTTCTTCCACGCCATCAGCACTTTGTGCCCGGCAATATCGACCGCGCGGGCCGAGTTGCCGGCCCCGCCCCCGTCGAGATGCGGCGCCAGCAGCGCATAGACCTTCAGGCGCGGCAGCAGGTTCCTCGTCGGCCTCGAGCCGCACATGCGTCAGCACCACCGAGTGGTGCGGATCGCAGATGATCTCCTTGGTCAGCGTGTAACGACTCTCAGGGTCGCGGTTGATATAGCGGACGCCCAGTGCTCTCGGAGTCGATGTACTCGAACGTGGATTGAAGATCGCGCTTTTCTTCGTGGACGAACGTCTCGCCGTCGGTGATGAGGAACCCCATGTCGCGGACCTGGGCCTTGTCGATCGTCGGGTGGTAGACCTCGTTCAGAATTCCGTGCGAGCAGGTGAACCAGATGCGGCTCGAGGCCGCGTAGGCGGTGCAGACCGCATCTTTCACGCTCGAAGTCCAGCGCGGCGCCATGCCGGGCGCGCCAAAGCCTCACCCTGCTTGCTCAAGCCAACGGTACAAGGGCTGTCCGCTCATCGTTCGGTCACTCTTCTCGGGTTGGGACGTGGGGAAATTGGGCTGGAATCGAGCAACTTTGCCAAATCATTCTGATCTATGCGATGTCGGGGATGAGTCAAAAGTTTCGTTTTGCCCGCCTCGCACCGGTCTGCATTTCTCGATAAGGGCGGCAAATCTGCAGGACAATCACCTCGGATAACTTCTCCGCAACCTGAGGGTTATCGTTCGCATCCATCCACACATAGCAGTTGGAATAGCGGTGCTCGTGTTGGCACGCTCCCTTTTATCCAATCACGAGCGCACCGGGCGTGAGATGTAAAGATTCCATTGCAATCCGATCAACCGTCGCTCTCCCTTGCCCGTCAGCGATCGGTCGCGTTCCCACAGTACAATTTAACGAAGGAGAATTCCCCTATGGCGTACGAACTTCCACCGCTCCCTTATGATTATGCAGCCCTTGAGCCATTCATCGATGCGGAGACGATGAAGCTCCATCACGACAAGCACCACCAGGCCTATATCAATAACGTGAACGCGGCGCTGGCCAGCCATCCGGATCTTGCGGCCAAATCGGTTGACGACCTGGTTCGCGGATCTGGCCGACGTACCCGAAGACATTCGCGGCGTCGTTCGCAACAACGGCGGCGGCCACTCGAACCACACCGCCTTTTGGACGTCTGATGGGCCCCCCGGGATCCGAAGGCGTGGGCGGTGCGCCCACAGGCCCGATCGCCGAGCAGATCACAGCGGACTTCGGCGACTTTGAGTCCTTCAAGAAGACATTTCAATGAGACCACGGCCAAGCAGTTCGGATCGGGCTGGGGCTGGCTGGTATTCGCGGGCGGCAAGCTCAAGGTCCTCACCACCGCCAACCAGGACTCGCCTCTGACCCATGGGCTCTATCCCATCCTCGGCAACGACGTTTGGGAACACGCCTACTACCTGAAGTACCAGAACAAGCGCCCCGACTACCTGGCAGCCTGGTGGAACGTGGTGAACTGGAACGAAGTGAACAAGCGCTTCAAGGTGGCTAAAGGCTAGTGGTTAGTGAGTAGTGATCAGTGGTCTACAAGGCCCCATTCTTTTCCAGCGACATCGCGAGAAGACATGGGGCCTTTTTGCTTCCGGGCTGATGCGGCGCCGGCTCACCGCTCTACAACTGTTCCCTTCTTTTTGTGTCTAACTGGCACGGGGATGATGCAGAGATCACATGCCGAAATTTATTGCCTTTTCCCGGTGTTGGCTGGGGTGATCGCTTGCCTTTGTTCCTGGTCGCATCTGCCCAGGGCCAGGCGGGAGCGGCCGCGGCAGCTTCCTCGTTGTGCAGCATGGGAAACAGGTCGGCGACGCCAATTTGACCTTCGCTTCGACGTCGAAGGGCTTTGACAGCACTTCGGTCGTTCATGTATCGATGCAGGGGCTCAATTATGCGCTCTCGAAAGACGAGCAACTCACCTCCGCCAATCATCTTCGCCATGTACAGCTCAGTGCCACGGTAAACAATACGGCAGTCAATCTGACCACGAGCAGGACAACGCCCAGTTCCTCATGAATGTGTCGGCGAATGGACGCAGTTCGACTGTGCGGCTGCCTTGCATCCCGGCCGCCGTCTTCCTGCCCGATTTTGATCCCGGCGCCTCGGATACTCTGCTGGCTCTCGCCGCCGCGCAGAACGGCCGCGATCTATGGGCCATCGTCCCCAAGCAAACAGACGGGCAGGCAGGCGCGATTCTGCCGGTCGAGCTCGCCACCTATGTGGACGAAAAAGGAACGCTGGATGGAACGCCGATCGCCGTCCACCATCTCGTCGCCACAATCGCGGGCGAAAAGACCGACTCTGTTTTCGGGGCCGGCCAATCAGCTCCTTCAGGCCGAGCTCCCGCAGGCAGGCTTTGCCTATACGCCAGGGGTTTGTGCTGACGCCTCCGGCGAAGGCTGGAGCGCCACCGGCGACACCGCCGGCAAGCGCAGCGCCGCAGTCCACAAGCCCGAATGCACCGCCGCCCGCCCAGCGATAAGCAGCAATTTCTTCCCAGCTGAGTTAATGCCGGCATTTGAAAACAGGCTGGCGAACCGTCGGAGACCACACCACAACCCGCCGCGACTTCTTCCCGAAGGGAAGAAATGAACTTAGCCACGGATGAAATCCGTGGAAACTCGACGCAAACAAATTCCGCGCCCCGGCGGGACGCGGCGATCCGATCCGTGCCTTCCTAAACCGCGCGACCCGCCGCAACCGCCGAGGCCCACGCCCACTGGAAATTGAAACCGCCAAGCCAGCCGGTGACATCAACCACTTCCCCGATAAAGAAAAGCCCCGGAACCCTACGCGCCTCGAGGGTGCGCGCATGCAGGTCGGCCGTATCGACGCCGCCTGCCGTAACTTCGGCCTTGGCGAAGCCTTCTGTCCCGGTTGGATGAAGGGCAAAGGCATGCAATTGGCGCTCGCAGGCATCGATCGCCTGATTCGTCCAACCGCGCGGAGCGGCAATCGCCGCCAAATGAGACGCCAGCCGCTGCGGCAGAACATGGCGCAGCGCCTGCGCGAGAGCCGCATTGTCCCGTCGCGCCTTGGGCAGCTTCAGATCGCCAAGCACCCCACCGTAACCATCCTGATCGGGATGCATCTCCGGAGCTAAATCGAGAACGACCTTATCTCCCGGCCGCCAATACGACGAAGCCTGTAGAATCGCCGGTCCGCTCAAGCCACGATGGGTCACAAGCATCTTCTCGCGGAACTCCTGCGGACTTTGCGTTCGCGCCTTCCTTGAGGCCTCCGGAGTCGCAAAGGCGATCACCTCTGTCGACACGCCCGCCAGTTGCGTCCAGTCCGACTCTTCCTCGCCCAGAACCAGCGGCACAAGCCCGGGCCGCGGCTCGACAACACGCAGCCCGAATTGCCGCGCCAGATCATATCCAAACCCCGTAGCTCCGAGTTTAGGAATCGACAAACCACCCGTCGCCACCACCACCGATTCCGCACCGAACTCTCCCGCGCTGCACCGCAGAGCAAAGCTGGCGCCGATCTTCTCCACGGTGATCGACCGCGCGTCGAGTACCAAATCAACATGGGCCGCCGCGCACTCGGCCAGGAGCATGTCGAGAATCTGGCGCGAAGACCCATCGCAGAACAACTGCCCCAGCGTCTTCTCATGCCACGCGATCCCATAACGCTCGACCAGCTCAAGAAACTGGCGCGGCTCATAGAGCGCAAGCGCAGACTTGGCGAAGTGGGGATTCTGCGAAAGAAAATTCTGCGGCGTGCAATGAATGTTGGTGAAGTTGCAGCGCCCGCCCCCGGAGATCAGTATCTTTCGTCCTGGCTGGCTGCCATGCTCGAGCAGCGCCACGCGCCGCCCGCGCTGCCCTGCCGTAGCCGCGCACATGAGCCCCGCCGCCCCCGCACCCAGAACAACGACATCGAATTGACGAAGCTCTTGCGGCATTCGACTCTAGTTGACCATAGCCACGCCGAGTCAGCAGCGTCCGCACACAATGCGTGAATCTCTCGAGGCAGCTGGAACATCGAGTTGGTAGATTGGTCGTAGGAGCCCCCGCTGGCGACCCCAACGCTACAATCCACACCCCCCGCGACGTGGAAGACCGTCCTTGCCTTCGCGATCATCTACATCGTGTGGGGATCGACTTTCTACGCCATCCGCGTCGGCGTGCATGAAGTCCCGCCGCTCTTGCTCGCTGCCATGCGTTTCTTCACGGCGGGCCTTGTGCTCGTTCTTTGGATGTTGGCGCGCGGCGATCGCCTGCCAACACGCCGCGAATGGCTCAATGCAACCCTCCTCGCCTTCTTCATCTTCGTCATGGATTATGGCCTTCTCTTCTGGGCCGAACAACGCGTGCCTTCGGGCATAGCGGCGGTCATGCTGGCGACCATCCCAGGTTTTATGGCCCTGTCCGAGATTCTCGTTCTACGCACGCAGCGGCTCAATGTGCGATTGGTTTTGTCGCTGATCGTAGGCCTCGGCGGCGTGGCCGTGCTCATGAGCCGCTCCCTCAATGTCGGCGGCGCTGCCATCGACACCAAAGGCGCGATGGCGCTTCTTTGCGCTTCGGTGAGTTGGTCGGTCGCTTCTGTGGCAACGCGCAGGCTGCGCCTGCCCGCATCGAAAGCCATGAGTTCAGGCGCGCAAATGCTCGCGGGCGGCGTCATGCTCACAATCGCTGCCGCCGCGTTCGGCGAGTTCAATGGCTTCCATCCGGGCGCCGTCTCCCGCGCCGCCTGGCTCGCTCTCCTCTACTTGATCGTCGCCGGATCGATCATCGGCTTCACCGCGTACGTGTGGCTGATGCATCACCAGTCGCCCACCAAGGTAGGGACCTACGCCTACGTCAATCCGGTCGTCGCTGTGGTCGTCGGCTACTTCCTGGGCGGAGAAGCGCTGGGCCTGCGCACCATTCTTGGAACGCTGTGTGTACTCATCAGCGTGATCATCGTGACGACGATGCCGAAACAGGAGCTGGCAACCAAGTGACCGGCTACTCGTCGCGGAACATCGGGTGCGGAATGAGGCGGCGATAGTCTTCCTGATGCGCGCCATCGAGACAAGCTTGAATGATGCTCTTCCCCAGCGGATCCAGATCCGGCACCAGAAACTGCCTCAGCTCCTGCGCGAAAAACTCCCGCCACTGCCGGGCGCCCTCTTCGTACACATCCATTCCTCCCTGGAGCTGCTCCTCAACAGCGAGAAACACCCGCGGAATCATCGACCCCTCGATGCGCAGCTGATTCGGGATATAGCCAAGCAGCGGGCACATGGCCTCGCTCACTTGCTCCCGCGCGAACTTCGCGCTTCCGCGGCGCGCCAGGTACTCGCGCGCAATCCACTCCGCCATGAAGCCCACCTTCCATGCGCCGATATGCTGGTTGGGCAAAAGCACGTAGCGCGTCTCCGGCGTCTCCACAATCTGGCGCAGCAGAAGATTCGCCTGGTCCACGCGCCGGCCTGTCGCAAAAGCCCAGTACGAGCCCACTCCTTCTGACTGCATTCCCCCATGAATCTGCAATTGAATGCTCGGGTTCGCATGTCCCCGCGGAGCGACCAGCCGCCAGAGCCACGCCAGGGCCGGACTCAGCACGTGCATCATCGCCAGAATTCCATAAAGCTGGCTGTCGCGATGCGTAGGTGGACAGCGCACCCCAAAGCTGCGCACATCCACGCGCTGCGGTCCATCCAGAATGTCGGCCAGCAGCCGGCGCGGCAGAATCACCCGCGGATTGGGACACAGCTTGCCCGGCGCATCTTCTACATGCTCCCACGTCAGACAAGTCCCTCCCGGGCACGATGTAGTGATTCAGAAAAATCAGTGGTTCCGGTGGATCGATGCAGAGCCGCTCCAGGCTCGGCGCCGTCCCATAGCTGTGAATATGGTCGACACGCACAAACCATCCGTTCTCCGCATCGGCCAGCGTCAGACGCCCATCTGCGTTCTGGTAACTCGGATGCGCGCAGGCCATGTCGTCCGCAATCGGTTGCAGATGGCACGCCTCGGGCAAATTGAGGGTGCGCTCTTCCTTGGTGATGACGTTCCGTCCCAGCAGCAGCCGCCCATCTTCCATGCGATGGATGGGTTCGGTCATCTCGCTCTTGCCGCCGCCGCTCGCGCCCTCGTGCACGAGGATGAGCCGGTTCTCATACGGCGTCACCACCGCAACCGCCGCGCAGTGATTCGTCGTCCAGCCTTCGCGCTCGCCCTTGTCGAGCAGCATCGAGTAGACGCCCTTCTTCGCGCTCGGCCCGGGATAGAGGTTATACGCAAAGATCTCCTGGTGCGTCTCGCGCCGATCGTGCACCACAACCTGCCGCCCTCCGAAATGCGTATGCCGGAACGGCGGCGCAACGAAAAGCACTCCACCGGTGACCTTGAAGTCCGCCGGCACCTGGCTGCGCGGAATCATGCCCTGCAGATCCGCAAGGGCCGCCGCGAAAAACGCAGCCTGCCGCGGCACAATCAGCAGACTGCCGTACCGCAGCGCGTCGGCACCCGCGTAGAACGGCATCGCCACAATCTCCTGCGTCTTCAGCCACGCCAGCGTCTGCAGCCGCATGGCCGCGAACTCCTCGCCAAAGCGATCGTAATACGTAGGCTTGTCCGTCGGCAGAGGATCGCCAATGACCATAGCGTCTGGATCGCGCCTGCGCATCGCAGGATCAGGAAAATTGATCGCGATACCGTTCCGCGCCTTGGTCACCACAGCTTCCACAACGCGCCCTATACCCGGCGCCTGAAAAACCGCCTCGTACTGCCCATGATCGTCGCGATTGCCGTGAGTCCAGTCCGTATCCCCGGAAGACCGCCCCAGCGCCCAGTCCAGAAGCTGTGGCCGCGTCTCCGGCGTCTGCACCAGCGGCGCCGCGCTCAGCACCTCACACACCGATTCAGGCAGCGCCAGCTCAGCCCATGCTGACTGGAAGTCGACGAACGCGCGTTCAATAGTTGCTGTGCTCATGCGCTTTCCCTCGTGTCCACTACGCTCTGAAAGCTTTTTGCGACAGGGGACCAAATCTCTTATCGCATCCGCCAATAGGGCTGGCGGTGCGCTGCGTCACAGAGAAAATGCAGCGAACGCGTAGAAGCACGCGATATTGACGAACGTCTTTACAGTTACCGGCGCGCCAGGGATGGTATCTAGTTGCCCGCCGCGGAAAACCGCTCCCGCAACTCGCGCCGGAGAACCTTGCCCGTGTGGTTTTGCGGCAATCCCCCCGCATCCAGAATCCAGATGCGCCGCGGTGCCTTGTACGCAGCAAGATGCGCGCGGCACCACTCCACCAGTTCGCTCTCGGTCACCGACGAGCCCGCACGCAATTCGACCGCGGCCGCAGGCATCTCGCCCTTCTCCGCATGCGGCAAGCCGAAAGCCGCAGCACGCGCCACCGCCGGATGTGCGCTAATCGCTTCTTCAAGCTCGCGCACGTATACGGAATAGCCGCCCGATTTGATCACGTCTTTCATGCGGCCCACAAGACGAATGAAGCCCAGCCTGCTGCGAACGGCAAGGTCGCCCGTGCGCAGCCATCCATCTGCCGTCATCAGATCGGCGCTTTCCCCATGGTCCTTCCAGTAGTGCGGATGCACGCTGCGGCTGCGAATCTGGCATTCGCCGGTCTTGCCTGCAGGCAGTCGCCTACCCTCTTCATCGGCCACGCGAATCTTGAATGGCGGGACCGGGATATAGCGCTCGCTGCTGCCGGGAATGAGGGATAGCTCGACGCCGACCATGGCCATACCGCCCAACTCCACCATCCCGTAGCCGTTGATCAGCAGCGGTGGAATGCGCAAACCGGGAATGCGCAGAAGCGAGCCGAATTTTCGCAGTCGTTCGCGAATCTCGCCGGGAAGATGGTCGCTTGCCGAGAGCCACAGGCGCACCGACTTCAGCCGCGCAGCATCTGGATTACTGTTCAGCAGGCGCGCATACATCGCAGGCACGCCCACGACCGAAGTGACGCGCAGGCGCTCGATCTTTTCCAGAGCGGGCCCAACATCGAATCGATCGAGAAAGCACCCGCGCACGCGCGCCATCAACCCCATCAGCACAATGCTCACCGCCATGATGTGCGAAAACGGAAGCGCGATCAGCGCCAGATCGCGTGGCCCGACAACCAGCCCAGCCAGCACCGGAAAGCTCCGCGAGCCCAGCAGTGCGCGGCTCGAGAGCGCCGCGCCCTTGGGAAAGCCGCTTGTTCCCGACGTGTGAAAGACCGCGATCGTCGCAGACGGATCGATCGTGGTCGGCGGAAATCGCTCCAGCGCAGACTCGCCCTCGCGTGGCGCGCGCAAAAATCCATCGCAGCGTCTCGGCCTCACGATCGCTCTGGATCCATGTGCGGACCTCGAGGTTCCGGCGATCCTCAATCTTGCTCGCAAACGTCTGCCCGTCGGTGACCAGCATCTCGATGCCGCTGTTCGCGAGAATCCGTCGCACCTCCACCAGCGTGAGCATCGGATTGAGCGGCACGGCGATGCCGCCGGCGCGAACAATCGCCAGAAACCAGTGAATGCACTCGCGATCGTTTTTGCGATAGATGGCCACCGGCTGGCCGGGTTGCAGCCTGGCCACTCGGCGAAGAAATGCGTCCAGCGCGCAGACATCCGCGTGCAGTTCGAGAGAGAGTCCGCGCCCCATCTTCCTCCAGCGCGACTTCGTAGTCGCCGTTGCGGCGCAGCAGCTCGTCCACAAGATTGGCAACCGTAACCGAACGATCGTGCGCAAGCCGATACCGTTTGAGCAGGCTCATGGCACTGCAACGGGCTTGCGGCCCCAATCGCTGGCCACACAGTACTGAAAGAGGCGTTCGAGGTAATCAAGTACAGGCGGCGCGCACAATCCCACGGGTCCAAGCAGTCGGTCGGCGTTGGTCGTGTCAAATTGCAGGCGCATCGTGAAGTAGTCGCGGTATGCGCGCCCGTCACGCAGCACACGGCGCTTCTTCCCCCACAGAATGAGAAACAAGAGGGGCCGGATCGTCGCGAAGAATAGCCGCGGATCCACAAATTTCGGAGTGCGGCCTTTGAAGTACCCCGCAGCCCGCCGCGCAATCTTCTCAATCGTCGCGCTGCCCCGTGGCCCCGCGCATAAGTGCACGCAACAGCCGCGCGCGGCAGGATCGAAGGCAAGTTGCACAACCGACTTGGCGACAAAATCGACCGGCACAATGTCGAGAATCGCATCCGGATACCCGGGAACCGTGCGCCAAAGCCCGCGCGCGTAAATCTTCAGCGGCCAGTACATCATCTTGAAGCTCGTGGTCGCGCCCGTCTCCGAATCGCCCACGATGATACTGGGCCGCAGGATGACACCGGGAATCTGCTGGAGCGAGGAACGCACCAGGGCCTCAGCCTCGGCTTTGGTCTGCTCGTAGGTGTTGCGATAACCCTGCCCCACGTCGAGCTCGTTCTCGTAAACAAGATCGGAGCGCTCGCCGGCCACATACGCAGTGCCAACATAGGCAAAGCCTCGCAAATTCGGTGAGCCCTTCGCAAACTCGAGAACGCGGCGCGTTCCTTCGACGTTGATCTGCCGCGCTTCTTCAAGGCTGTGGTCGAAACGCACGGTGGCGGCCGAGTGAATCACGCGCGTCGCCTGCGCCGTGAGCTGATCCCACGTCGCCTTGTCGAGCCCGAGATTCGGCTGCGAGACGTCTCCCGAGTAGACCTGCACGCGACCACGGTCCGCTGCGGGAACGAAGGCATCCACGCGCTGCTGGCCGCTTTTCCCGTGGCTGTCGCGCACCAGCAGCGCCAGCGTCGCTTCAGGATGACGGCGCAGCAGCTCCTCGACCAGGCGCACGCCGAGAAAACCCGTAGAGCCCGTGATCAGGATGAATTCGCCGTTTTGCATCAATAGACCGATCTTGAGAATTGAACCGATTTGGAGGGTACGGGCTTCAGCCCGTACGTTATTGACCGTCAACTGAACCCGGGCTTCAGCTCCCGAGGGAAACCATCTAATCTCCGCGTCTCCCGCAACCCGATTATATCTGTTGCACGCTTGCCGAATCCGTCGGCTCCGCCCTCTCAGAAAACCGCGCGCGAATCAAAGCCAGCCCTTCTTCCCGCGTGCGAATCGCGCCTTCCAGCTGCGCATCCTCTACCGCATGCAGCATCTCTTTGAACCGCGGACCAGGCGCGTAGCCGGCCGCGATGAGATCGTCACCGCTGACCAGCGGAACCGGCCGCACAACTTCCGCCGGTATCTCCAGCCATCGCTCCCGCACAAAGTTCCAGTGATCGAGATTTCTGCCTCCCCCAAGACAATCCATGCGATGCAGAGCAAGATGCTCCTCGAACTTCTCCAGTCGGAAAAACCGCTTCAGCGTCGAATCCTTCATGCGCTCCGCATCCCCAAAGCGCATGTGGTTCTCGACGAGCGCAAGAATCTGCCGAGTCTCGTGGTTAGAAAAACGAAGCCTTTTCAAAATATCTGCGGCCATCGCCACCCCGACTTCAACATGCCGGTCGAAACGGATGCGGTCGGGTGCGCGGCGAAACGTAGGCGGTTTGCCCACATCGTGCAGCAATGCTCCCCATGCAAGCGTGCTCGAGCAGCCGTCCTCGAGCTGCGCAAGCAGGCGCAGCGTGTGCTCCCACACATCGCCTTCCGGATGGTACTGCGGCGGTTGTTCCACGCCCTGCATGCGCGCAATCTCAGGCAGGACTTCAGAGAGGAGACTCGTCGCATCGAGAAGCTCGAATGCGCGCCGCGCCCGCCCTTCGATCAGCATCCGCGTAAGCTCGTCTCGAACCCGTTCGCGGCTAACCAAGTGGATCTTCTGCGCATTTCTGCGAATGGCGGCCGCGGTCGCTCCTTCTAACTCGAACCCCAACCGCGCGGCAAAGCGCACCGCGCGCAACATGCGCAGATGATCCTCTTCGAAGCGCAAATCCGCGCGGCCAATGGCGCGAACAACGCCCGCATCGAGATCCGCGAGCCCGCCAACGAAGTCGATCACCTCTGCGCGCAGACCTGCGGCATCCAGCGTCAGGGTGGTCGCGGCCGTCACGCGGAGAAGAAGCCCGTTGATCGTGAAGTCCCGGCGCTGCACGTCCTCTTCAGCGCTTTTGGTGTAGCGGACCGAGTCCGGACGCCGGCCATCGAGATAAACACCGTCGGAGCGAAAGGTCGCCACTTCGGTGATGAAGCTATCCTCCCCATCCTCCGAAGCAACGAGCACGACACCGAAGTGCGCCCCCACCGCAAAGGTGCGCTCGAACATCCCCAGAACCACATCGGGCGTGGCGCTGGTGGCCACGTCGTAGTCAGTAGGCGCGCGCCCCAGCAGCAGATCGCGTACGCACCCGCCCGCGAGATACGCCTCGTATCCAGCGCCATGCAACGTATGCGCAATCCGAACCGCCGCCGCAAGTTTTGTGTCAATGCCCGCCATGCACCTCCTATTTTGAATCCACTGGATGAGGGTGCCCCATTCTAAACGGCATATTTTGCCGTTTAGGGTAGGAGAGCACGAAGGGGCTGGCAGAGCACGAATGAGGGTGCCCCATCCTAACGACGCACTTTGTCGTTAGGGTGGGAGAGCACGAAAGGGGCTCCATCCTAACGACGCTCTTCCGTTTAGGGTGGGAGAGCACGAATCCTCACCAATCGTCCCAGGCAGCCCCACGGTCTAGATAAACTGGAACCATGCCCGGCTCCGGCCTCATCCTCGCTATCGAATCATCCTGCGATGAGACCGCTGCAGCCATCGTCCGGCGCGGCCAAGCAGACCCTAGCCTCCGTTGTCGCCTCCCAGATCGATATCCACGCCCAGTACGGCGGTGTCGTACCGGAGCTAGCCAGCCGAGAGCACTTGCGTGCCATCGTCCCCGTAGTGCGAGCCGCATTGACCAAGGCCGGTGTCTCCTACGCCGACCTCGACGCCCTCGCCGTCACCTCCGGCCCCGGACTGGCAGGCGCCCTGCTCGTCGGCATCACCTACGCGAAAGCCCTGGCCTTCGCTGCCGGCCTGCCCCTCATCGCAGTGAATCATCTCGAAGGCCACATTCACGCCGTGCTCCTGAATGAGCGCGAGAAGCAAACCGCCGGCGTGGAAACGGACGAATCTCCGGCCCTGGCCCTCGTAGTTTCAGGAGGCCACACCCACCTGTACCTGGCCCGCCCCGCAAACGGCGCCTGGCACTACACGCTCGTGGGTCGCACCCTCGACGATGCCGCGGGCGAAGCGTACGACAAAGTCGCCAAGCTCCTCGGCCTCGGCTATCCCGGGGGGCCCTGGATCGATGCCCTGGCCACGCACGGAAACCCCAAGGCGGTGCCCTTCTCCTTCGCGCAGATCAAGCCGAAAGTCCACCTCGGCGGCCGCCCTCCGCGCACCAAGGCGGCACGCACCGCTCCCGTCGCCAACCTCAATCCCCACTTCATGTTCTCGTTCTCCGGGATCAAAACCGCCGTCCTGCGCTACGTTGAGCTGCACAGCCTGCGCGCCGCCTCCGAAGCCCGCCATCATGCATTATTTGCCGGTTCCGGACAAACCACGCCCCACCCTCGAAGACGCGCTCGCCATCACGGATCAGCAGACCCTCGACCTGATCGCCAGCTTCCAGCACGCCGTAGTCGGCGACCTCATGAAGAAGACCTTCGCCGCCGCCGAAGAACTCGCCGTGGGCCGCATCCTGATCACCGGGGGGGTCGCCGCCAATCGCGAACTCCGCACCCGATTCACCGCCGAAGCCGGCAAACGCAAACTCCTCGTCGACTTCCCCACCCTGGCCCTCTCCACTGACAACGCCGCCATGATCGCCGCCGCCGCCTGGCCCAAATTTCTCGCCGAAGATTTCGCCGGCCCCGCTCTCTCCGCTGAGCCCTCCCTCGCCCTCGGCGTCTGAGCCCGAAACGCACCCGCCTTGTTACAATCGAAGCAACCGAAACCCCTTGTTTCGTCGACTGTTATGAGCCAGCCGCTTGCGCCGCCGACCACCACTCTGCGCCTCTTCAACACCCTCACAGGAGAGGTCGACGCACTTGCCCCCATCGACGGCAAGACCCTGCGCATGTACGCCTGCGGCCCCACCGTCTACGACTACGGCCACATCGGCAACTTCCGCACCTTCCTCCAGATCGACATCCTCCGCCGCTTCCTCAAGCTCACCGGCATCGACATCCGCCACGTCATGAACATCACCGACGTCGACGACAAGATCATCCGCAACGCCGCCGAAGCCGGCCTCTCCATCCACGACTACACGGCCAAGTACGAGCAAGCCTTCTTCGAAGATCTGGACTCGCTGGGCGTCGAGCACCCCGAGATCATCGCCCGCGCCACCGAGCACATTCCGCGCATGGTCGAGCTGGTGCAGAAGCTCGCCGCCGCCGGCGCCGCCTACCAGGCCGAAGACGGCTCCTGGTACTTCCGGCTCGCTGCCTTCCCCGAATACGGCAAGCTCAGCAAGAAAGACCTCAGCGGCATGGAAGACGGCGCCCGCGTCGACGTCGACGAGTACGAGAAGGATTCCGCCCGCGACTTCGCCCTCTGGAAAGCCGCCAAGCCCGGCGAAACCTCCTGGGACACCCCCATCGGCCGCGGCCGCCCCGGCTGGCACGTCGAGTGCTCCGCCATGGCCATGGAGTTCCTCGGCGAGAGCTTCGACCTCCACGGCGGCGGCGAAGACCTCATGTTCCCGCACCACGAGAACGAGATCGCCCAAAGCGAGAGCGTCACCCACAAGACCTTCGCCCGCCACTGGATGCACGTCCGCTTTCTCCTCGTCGACGGCCGCAAGATGTCCAAGAGCGAAGGCAACTTCTACACCCTCCGCGATCTGCTCCTCAAGGGCTACAAAGCCTCAGCTATCCGCCTCGCGCTCATCTCCGTTCCCTACCGCCATCAGCTCAACTTCACCTTCGAAGGCCTCACCGAAGCCACCAACGCCATCGATCGCCTGCGCACCTTCGCGAAGCGCCTCCAAGACGCGAAACTCCAGCCCGGAACCAACCCCGCGCTCCAGGCCGCCGCCGAAAAAGCTGAGGCCGACTACCTGTCCGCGCTCGCCAACGACCTCAACACCGCCGAAGCCCGCGCCCCCATCTTCGACCTCCTTCGCGCCGGCAACACCGCCATGGACCAGGGCCAGCTCCTCGCCGGCAATCGCGACAGCATCCTGCGCGTCCTCGACCGCTTCGACGCGGTCTTCGACGTGATGACCGACCGCGACGCCGAGCCCACCCGCCGCGCCCTCGCATGGGCGAAGGAAGCAGGCCGCCTCGCCGACGTCGCTCCCGAGCTGCTGGCAAGCCAGTCCCTCACCGACGAGGCCATCGACGCCCTCGTGGCCGAGCGCACAACCGCGAAAAAACAGCGCAACTTCGCCCGTGCCGACCAGATTCGCAACGAATTGGCCGAAAAAGGCATCCTCATTGAAGACTCGAGAGATGGAGTTCGCTGGAAGCGAAAGTAGCGTCGCGCTCGATCTGAAGAGGAGACTCGCAGCATGGAAGCCAACGAATCACAGGAACTGCAGGAAGTCGCCGAGAAGTTGGAGGGCGAAGAAAAAAAGGCTGAGAACGCCTTGCGCCCCGTTGCCTTCACCATGAGCGTGCTCGCTGTGCTGGTTGCCATCACCACCGTCCTCGGCCATCGCACCCACACTGAAGCCGTCCTGAACCAGAACAAGGCCACCGATCAGTGGAATCTCTATCAGGCCAAGAAAATTCGCGCCACCGACACCCAGTTGACCGCCGACCTCCTCGGCGTCATGACCGTGGACAACAAAGAAGCCGCCGCGAAAATCAGCAAGGCCTACGCCGATCACGAAGCCAAGTGGGTCGACGACCTCAAAGAAGAGCAGGAGAAAGCCGAAGCGCTCGAAACCAACGTCGAGCACGCCGAAGCCCGCGCCAACCGCTTCGACCTCTCCGAAGCCCTCCTCGAAATCGGCCTCGTCATCTGCTCCGTCACCCTGCTCACCAAGACCAGGATGTACTGGTACATCGGCATGGTCTTCTCCCTCGGCGGCATAGCCTCCGCCCTCACCGTTCTCTTCCTCAAATAGCGAGACATGCGGCTGCCAGGAATCTGGGCGCCCCATTGTCGTCTACGGTAGGTGCACCACAGAAGCGGGTGCCCCATTCTAAACGGCGTCATTTTGCCGTTTAGGGTGGGTGGGCACGAACCTTCGTCCATCTATCGATGACAAACCCTCTACTCCACCACAACCGGCTCCCGCGCCACCGGCGTCGCCCTCCGCATCTGCGCCGTAGTCAGCAGAAACACGGCCAGGATCACCGCCACCATCCCCGCAAACTCCGCCGGCACCGGCCGCTCGTGCAACAGAAAGATCCCCAGCAGCACCGCCACCACCGGATTCACGTACGCATACGAAGTCACCTTCGCCACCGGCACATGCTCCAGCAGATAGATGAATGCCGTGTAGCCGATCAGCGACCCGCCCGTCACCAGCCACGCAATCGACCCTACCGCGGCTCGATCCACATGAAACTGCGGCCATTCACCCAACACCGTGCCCGCCAACGCGCTGAAGATCCCCGCCGCCAGCATCTGCCACGACGCCGCAACCAGCGTGTCCGCAGGCAGCCGCGATCGCCGCGCCACGATGCTGCCCACTGTCCACGAAAGAGCCCCGGCCAGCAACACGCCCAGCGCCAGCAACAGCGCAGTATTCCCGGCAAGCCCGGTGCGGAAAGACGGATACAACAGCACGCCTAACCCGCAAAACCCAATCGCCATCCCGATCCATCCGCGCCACGGCAGCGGCTCGCCCCCGGGCAGAAACATCTCGATCAGCGCCACGTACAGCGGCACCACCGCCAGCACCAGCGAGGCCAGGCCACTGGGCATCGTCTCTTCCGCGAAGATGAGCCCTACATTGCCGCCGGCCAGCAGCAGCAAGCCGATCAGCGTCAGCCGCCCCATCACCTTAGGCGGCCACCACAAGCGCAATCCGCGCCACCGGCACCACGCGAGCAGAATCGCGCCGGAGAGCGTGAAGCGCGTCCCCGCCAGCAGCAGCGCCGGCATCTCCGCCGCCCCGATGCGAATCGCCGTGTACGTCGATCCCCAGAAAAAATAGACACAGGCGAACGCAACCACGATAGAAGCCGTGCTCGCAGTCTTTGCATTGATTGAAGTGCGATCGCTCATCCGAATGTTTCATCGTAGCCCGCGCCCCAGCCAGCGTCAGTCAGTTCGCAGCGAACGGCAATTCGCAGCGGTCATTTGGATCGAAAGGCCTCCCGAGCGTCTTCATTTTCGATCTACCCCACCCGAGCAGTCATTCCGCTCGCCTCAACCTCCAACGCGGCGGTCATTCTGAGCGAAAGGGGCCGCAGACGTTTTTCAGTCTGGGGGTGGTGAGTCGAAAGCCTGCCCTGAGCGTAGCCGAAGGGAACCTGCTTTTCCTCGCGCTGTGCCCCATTCATGCGCGTTTTCCAGCGCATGAGTGGGAGAGCACGAACCTCCTGCGAGCGATGCGAGAGCGTCCCGCCGAACTGACGCCCCGCTGTGCCCCATTCATGCGCGCCTCCCAGCGCATGAGTGGGAAAGCACGAAGCCTCCTGCGAGCGAAGAGCGAGCGTCTGCCGCACCGCAGGTCCTCTTGACATCCCTTTCGATCTTCCGCTATCGTCGCTGACACTTGTCGTAAATAAACGGACAGGTGCCCGATATGACGACCCGCAAGCTCACCAAACTCGAAATGCGGCTCATGGAAACCCTCTGGACCCGCGGCGAGGCTTCCATTCGCGAAATGCAGGAAGCCTTTCCGGGAAAGAAGAAACCTGGCTACACCACCGTCCAAAAAACCGTCTACCGCATGGAAGAAAAGAAGCTGGTCCGCCGCACCCGCAAGCTTGGCAACTTCCACATCTTCGCAGCGACCGTCTCGCGCGACGCCGCGGAGCGCCGGCTCATCGCCGACCTGCTCGCCATGTTCGGCGGCAAATCGCGCCCCGTCCTGGCCCACCTCATCGGCGCAGGAAACCTGACTCTCGAAGACGTGGAGTACGCCGAGAAGACGCTCAAGCAAGCGCAAGCAGCAAACAAGATGTAAAGGAGGACTCCTATGAGTCTTGCGATCGGCATCGGTCCCTCCATAGCCAATCACCTCTGGCAGTCGACCGCCTTCGCCACAGTGTGCGGCCTGCTCACGCTGGCCCTGCGAAGAAATCCTGCGCGCGTGCGCCATGGCCTTTGGCTGGCCGCATCGCTCAAGTTCCTCGTTCCCTTCTCCATCCTTGTCAACATCGGTGGACTCTTCCCCACGCCGCGACCGGCCTCGCTCGCCTCGCCGGCCGTCATGTCCTCGGCCATCGACGCCGCCAGCCCATTCGGAAATTCAATTCCTGCAAATGTGTCGAGTGCGGCGCCTGTGCAGCCCATGCCGCATGCGCCAAGCCTGCTCCCACGGTTGCTCCTGATCGCCTGGCTCGTGGGGTTCTGTTCCGTGATCATCGTGTGGTGTCATCGCTGGCGGCATGTGTCCGTTACGGTGCGCGACGCCGAAATTGTGAATGCTAGGGCAAGAAACAGAAATCCTGCGCCGCCTGGAATTGCCCGTGAAATTCGCCAGGCCAATTCCGATTTTGCGCACGCAAAGCATGATGGAGCCCGGAATCTTCGGAGTCTTCCGCCCGGTGCTACTCTGGCCCGAACGATTGAGCGAACAACTCTCCGACGGCCAGATCGAGGCAATCCTCGCGCACGAGCTGGCGCACGTGCGCCGCCATGACAATCTCGCAGCTCTGCTGCACATGCTGGTCGAAGCCGTCTTCTGGTTCCATCCCCTCGTGTGGTGGATCGAGTCGCGCATCGTAGAAGAGCGCGAGCACGCCTGCGATGAAGCCGCAGTGCTTCAGGTGGGCAGCGCGGACACCTATGCCGAGAGCCTGCTGAAGGCCTGCCGCTTCTGCCTCGAGAGCCCTCTGCCCTGCGTTCCCGGCATCGCCGGAGGCAATCTGCGCCGACGCATTCTTCGTATTACGGGAAGCGGGCTGCTGGAGAAGCTGGATTTGAAGAGGAAGGCTCTGCTTTGCTTTGTGGGGCTTGGTTCGCTGGTGGTTCCGGTTCTCCTCGGGGCTGCTCATGCAGCACCGCGTCCGCCGGGCGCTTCGTCTTCTACAGGTGCTCAAGGGCAGTCGGCTGCGGACGCAGGAGAGACGGAGAAATTCGAGGTTGTGTCCATCCGGCCGAGTAACCCGAATGCAACTAGCGGTGGAAGTTGGCTCCAGCCAGACGGAATTCAGGAGAGGGGAACGGTTCTTTCCATCTTGGTCAAAGAGGCATACAAAATCGAGTCAGGAAAGCAGCTTGTGGGATTCCCGCAGGGTTTCGACTCGCAACACTACGACGTTGACGCGAAGATGAGCGAGCAGGCTGCCGAAAAGTGGCGAAATCTGCCCACAAAGCAGAGATACGCAGCGTTGGCACCCATGTATCGGGCCATGCTCGCCGATCGCTGCCAAATGCGCGCGCACTACGAGGACAAGGAACAGCCGATCTACGAACTCGTCATTGCAAAAGCCGGCATAAAAATGAAGCGCTCTACAGACAATGAACCCTCAACCTATCGATCCCTCGATCACACACATGATGCCGCTACAGGTGCTCCGGGCAACAAGATGGTGAACCATATTCCCGTCTACGATCGCGTGATTGTCGATAAAACCGGCCTGGGCGAAGAGAAGTATGACTTCGATTTGCAGTGGAGCCGAGGAGACGAGCAGCCAGGGGATCCAGCCGAGGGTCGACCCACGATCTTCAAAGCCCTCGAAGAGCAACTGGGATTGAAGCTCATCCCAGCAAAAGGCCCGGTCCGCTCCTTAGTCGTCGATCACATCGAGCGCCCTTCTCCCAACTGATGCTCTGTTTGACGCATTCATGCGCGCCATCCGGCGCATGAGTGGAAAGCACGAACCTCCTGCGAGCGAAAAGCGAACGCCTAACGCTCTGCTGTGCCCCATTCATGCGCGCCTCCCAGCGCATGAGTGGGAAAGCACGAAACCTCCTGCGAGCGAAAAGCGAACGCCCAACGCTCTGCTGTGCCCCATTCATGCGCGCCTCCCAGCGCATGAGTGGGAAAGCACGAAACCTCCTGCGAGCGAAAAGCGAACGCCTAACGCTCTGCTGTGCCCCATTCATGCGCGCCTCCAGCGCATGAGTGGGAAAGCACGAAACCTCCTGCGAGCGAGAGCGAGCGTCTGCCACACCGCAGGTGCCACGCGGCCTCCCGGAGGGAGGCCATGAACCTAGCCACGGGTGAAACCCGTGGACCCCGCCCCGTCGCGCGACCCGCCGCCCCGGAGGGCGCGGCGTGAGATCTGCAAGCGAAACCAATTCGGCTAGATTTTAGAGATTTGGCAAAGATTCTGGCCCATCTCAAAATATCGGCCCGATTTCAATCCAATGGAGCTCTCCAGGCTGTTCTCGAGGCGGTCTCCCGGAGGGAGGCCATGAACCTAGCCACGGGTGAAACCCGTGGACCGGGACCCGTCGCGCCGGAGGGTGCGGCGTGAAATCAAAACTCTTGGCACGACGTCAAGAGGCGAAATCAAATCACCCCGTGAATTCAAGCACTTGGCAAGCCTCAGCGTTGCCGAAAATTCCCCGTGCCCGGCGCACAATGAAACTATGTGCCTCAAACGCCTCGCCGAAGACAACACGACTCCGGGCCGACCCATGGAGGAGAGGGTACCCCCTCCCCCCTCCCCCCTCTACGCAGGGAAAGAAGGAGAGGCTATTCCGAACGCAAAGCCTGCATTGGATCGAGCCGCGACGCGCGCCACGCTGGTGCGAGGCACGCAAGAACCGAAACCGCCAGCAGCGTGGCCGTAACACCAAACAACACAAGCGGATCGAGCGGCTTGGTTCCGAAGAGCATCGATTCGAAGAGCTTCGTCGTGCCCAGGCCTAGCGCGAGCCCGATGCCGAGTCCAAGTAGCGCCGGACGAATTCCATCCGCGAGCATCGTGCGCAAGAGCTGATCGCGTTGCGCGCCCAGCGCCATGCGGATGCCGAGTTCGGTGGTCCGCTGCGTGGCGAGATAGGAGAGAACGCCATACAAACCGACGGCTGCGAGCAAAAGCGACAGCGCCGCAAACGCAGCCACCAACTTCATGCTCAGGCTGGCAGTCACCAGCGACTCACCGATCATCTCGTTCATCGTCTGCACATCCGAGACCGGCAGTTCCGGGTCCAGCGCAGCAAACTGCTTCTGCACCGGCACAGAGTACTGCAGTGGATCCCCCGCCGTGCGCACGGCCAGCATCACGCCGGCTTGTTCGCCCTCCAGGAGCGGAAAGTACATGGCAGGCCGCGGCGGCTCGCCAACCTGGTGCAACGTGTCGCCCACCACGCCGACGACTTCGTAATCGACCATGTCGGGCGCTCCATTGTGCGCGTGAGCGGGGACGTGGAGATGCTTGCCGAGTGGGTCTTCCCCGGGAAAGTACTGACGAACAAGACTGCGGTTCACGATGACCTTGTAGGAATGCGTGGTCCGGTCAGCGCTGGTAAAGAAACGGCCTTCGATCAGAGGAATGCCCAGTGCACCGAAGTAGCCGGGATCGGCCATGCGCGTGAGTCCATCCGGAAGATCTTCGCCCGCCTTGACTGGTGGATGCTCCTTCACGGTGAAGACGTCATCGCCCCATTGCCCGGCCGCGGGGAGCGTATTTCCCAGTGCCGCTGCCTTCACCCCGGGAATGGCCCGTATGCGCGCCAGAATGCCTTCAAAGAAGGCGTCCATCTTCTCCGGCGTGTCGTATTTCTTGCCGGGCAGGCCGAATTGAAGCGTGAGCGTGTTGTCGGTAACGCAGCCGACGTCGGCGGCGCGCAGGCGTAGAAAGCTCTTGAGCAGCAAGCCTGCGGCGACCAGAAGAACGACCGTGATGCCGATCTCCGCAACAAGAAGCGATTTGCGCAAGGCTGTGCGCGAAACACTGCTTGCGCCGGTGCGGGCCGATGTCTGCAACGCTTTCATCATCGACTTGCCTGTAGTTGCGAGCGCAGGAATGAGGCCGGCGATAAGAGCCGAAGCAAACATCAGGATGCATGCGAATGCAACAACAATGCCGTCGAGGTGAATGCCCTGCGCGGATGGCAGATCCTTCCATGTGCGCGCAAGCACTTGTGTAGCCGCAATGGAAAGCAATACACCGCTTAAGCCGCCTGCGCCGCAGATGAGCACGCTCTCCGTCAGTTGCTCGCGAATCAGCCGCGCTCGTTGCGCTCCGAGTGCGCTCCGGATCGCAACTTCCTTCTGGCGTGCTGCTCCGCGCGCAACCAGAAGATTGGCAACGTTCAGACAGCCGATCAGAAGCATGCAGCCGACAGCGCCCATCATGATCTGAAGCGGCTTTTTCACGTCGGATGCAAGGGCTTCATTCAGTGAGCGGGAGGCGACGTCTTCGGCGACCGGATCATGAGGATATTGCAGATGCTCCTGGTACTGCACTGCGCTCACCTGCGCCACGGCACTGGCAAGGCTCACATCCGGCCGCAGCCGCGCGATCACCTGGCTCTGATGCCAGTCGTGATGTTGCAGCATCTCCAGCGATGCGTCTGCCTTGTAAGGAACCCACAACTGGATCCCGGCATCCGGATAAGCGAACGAGGCCGGCAAGATGCCGACGACCGTGTATGGTTTGCCGTCGAGGTGAATCTGTTCGCCCACCAGCGCGGGATTGCCGCCAAAACGCCTCTGGAAGAGACTCCACGTCAGCATGACGGTAGTGCTGCCATGTTGGTCTTCCGACTCGGCAAACGTGCGGCCGTATGCTGGCTGCACACCAAGCAGGGAAAACAGGTTCCACGATCCGGCGGCGGCGCGTACGGTCTCGGGCAGTTCGGCGTGTTCTCCCGTCAGGTCGTAGCCTGCGTAGCGCATGATGGCCATGTCTTGAAAGCCATTCGTCTTCGCGCGCCAGTCGTAGAAGTCGGCTGGCGCCACCACGTTGTAGTTGAATCCATCGGCGTTTGCCCTCGCCGAGCGAAAGTGTTCGTGCAGGCGCACCAGCCTCCCAGGATCGCGGAACGGAAGTTGCCGCAACAAAACCGAGCGCACGATCGTGAAAAGGGATGTGGCCGCGCCCATGCAAAGCGCCATGACCGCGACGGCAATCAGCGAGAACGCCGGCGTGCGGATCAGTGTGCGCACGGCATACGTGAGATCGCGGACAATACTGCCCAGTAGCTGCGGGGAGTTCTGCGCCCATAGCGATTCGCGCACCCTCTCGCGATTGCCCAGTTTCAGCCGCGCCTGGCGGCGTGCCTCGTCAGGCGCCATGCCGCGCGCCACATTGTCGGCCGTCTCATCGACGAGAAAAGCGTCGAACTCCGCTTGCAACTCGGAGTCAGAACGTCGGCGGCGCAAGAATCGCATCCAGCTCATTGCGCACCCCCCTCTTCGCCCATCACAAGACCAATCGCGCGGGTCATCTGGCGCCAGCGGCTGGTCTCGCGCACCAGCTGCTTACGGCCTTCCGCTGTGAGGCGATAGAACTTGGCTTTGCGATTGTTCTCGCTTGGGCCCCAGAATGAGGAAACCCACTTCCGGTCTTCCAGCCGGTGCAGGGCAGGATAGAGGGAGCCCTGCTCAACCTCCAGAAGATCTTCCGAGGTGCGCTCGATGACCTTGGCGATGGTGTGGCCGTGTGCGTCCCCGCCAACGAGGGTGCGCAGGATCATCATGTCGAGTGTTCCTTTGAGCATTTCGTTCTGGCGGCAGGTTGTCTTTGGGCATCGATCCTCCACTCGAAGTTCTATGGGAAAAATCGTAGCACCACTCGGACTTCTATGGGAAGAGCAAAATGTGGCCCTGCTTCATCCCGTGCGCGACAAGGCGAAAGGGGCCGATTTCATGCTTGACAATTCATAACCGTTTGGCTATGGTTTCTTTTCAGGCAGGCTATGGATGACAGAACAGCCCGCAGGTTCGAGCAGATAGGCACAGAAGGAGGAGCGAGTATGCAGATCAAATTGACAAGCGTTTTCGTAAACGATCAGGAGAAGGCACTGAAGTTCTACACAGAGATTCTCGGGTTTCAGAAGAAGCACGATTTTTCGGGAGGTGGAAATTATCGCTGGCTCACCGTGGTCTCCCCCGATGAGCCGGAGGGCGTGCAGCTTGTGCTGGAGGCCAGCGAGGGCTTCAATCCTGCGGCCAAGGCGTATCAACAGGGGATTTTTCAGAGTGGGATTGCGGCAGCGAATTTCTTTGTCGGGGATGTGCAGAAGGAGTTCGAGAGACTGAAGGGGCTCGGTGTGAAATTCACGAAAGAGCCGACGAAGACGACGGGATCGACGATTGCCATGCTCGACGACACGTGCGGGAATCTCATTCAGATCACGCATCTCGATTGGTAAAGGGCTGCTCTGCGATGTGGGCGCAGAAGGGAGAGAAACATGACGCGGGCCGCCGCAGACAATGTGTTTCGGGCACTCGCCGATCCGACACGCCGCGCGATCTTTGAGCATCTCGCGCGCGAAGGGGAACAAACCGTGCACGCGCTGACTGATCGTGCGCGCGTGTCGCAACCCGCGGTCTCGAAGCACCTGACAGTGTTGAAGCGAGCAAAGCTGGTGCGCCATCGACGGGAAGGGCGAGAGACACACTACACGGCACAGCCTCAGTCCCTCGCGCCTGCTAGCTGATTGGATGAATGTCTACGGCGTATTCTGGAGCGACCGCCTCGACCGGCTGGAACGTTTGCTGCAAAGGATGGAACCATGAACGATTTTTCTGTTCCAGAGACGCTCGTAATCGAACGTGAAATGCCGCACGCGCCGGAGAAGATCTGGCGCGCTCTGACAGAAGGCGCATTGCTCTCGGAATGGCTGATGGCGAATGATTTTCGGCCGGTGGTGGGGCATCGGTTCAGCTTTCGCGCTCATCCCGTTGGCGACTGGGACGGCATCATCGAGTGCGAGGTGATCACCGTAGAACCGCTTACAGCGGCTCGCGTACACGTGGGGCACGTTAGGCATGGGAAGCAGAGTTACATGGACGTTGACACCGAGTTATGAGCGGCACCCACATACGCATGGAGCAACAGGGCTTCAAACCGGATCAGAAGGCGAATTACAAGGGCGCGCAGTACGGATGGAGCAAGTTCCTCGGCAACCTGGAACGCATGCTGGGAGGAATGCAATGACGATGCGCGGAAAGATCATTGTGTATTGGGTGATGACGATCCTGGTGGCGATACCGATTGGCAGCGGAGGCATTGCGCAGCTGATGCAGTATCGAACGAATCCGCACGGCGTTGTGCCTGAACTCGGCTACCCACTGTACTTCTTCGCAATTCTTGGCTTCTGGAAGTTCTTTGGCGCGTTGACAATCCTTGCGCCGCGCTTTCCGCTGCTGAAAGAATGGGCCTATGCAGGCATCGTGTTCGATCTCACAGGCGCGGCCGCTTCGTGCGCAGTTGTTGGAGGTTATGGCGCTTACGGCTTCCATGTAATCGCTCCGCTTATCTTGACTGGATTCACAGTTGCGTCGTGGGCTTTGCGGCCGGCGAGCCGCAGAGTTATTGCTGCGCGCGTGTAAGTACGCGAATGACGCAGTGAGACGATGCAATCGCAGCCTGGATCTTGTCAAAAAAGGCCCGCTAGACAGCGGGCCTTTTTGTGCGTGGCGCGGGTAAGAAGCTAAAGCACGAAGGCTGCTGAAGCTTGCAGATAACAAAAAGGCCCCGCTGAGTCCTTGGTTTCTCCAGTTGTAGGGTGGGAGCTAGACAACTAACTCTGCAAGAAAAATCGATTTCCTGGCCTTCTTTCGGTGTTCCACAATGCGAGATAGAGTCTGGAACCGATACGCTTATCAGGCCTTAAATCGGGCAGAAAACGTGTAATTCTTACTGATCCCCGGCGCAACAATTTCATGATGCAAGCACTATTTACAAGGATGCCTGAAAGACCAAAAAAACTTTGATTTTTGACCCGTTTGGGGGTTGTATGGGCCCAGCAAACGTGCAAGGATCATCAACAGAATTCATCTACTGGTTGCCTGCCGGTGAGAGTTTCTTGAAGCATGATCAACAGTGCGATTGCGGACCCAACCTTCGAATCTCAAGACCGCAAAGGATCGACGCGCTGGTTTGGCCACTTCAGGCTTTGACCGGATTTCGGTGGAGCGTTTGAAGCAAGTCCTAGTGACGCTGGCCGAAAACTGAACAAGAGGTTGACGAGTCCGCGCGACAGAGCTCACATCAGCCCACAATTTGCGAATGTAGTCAGCGCCTTTCCCCACCAAGAAAGAAGGGACAGGATGCTTGCGCAAACTTATAACCAATGGGTTGATATCCCCCACATGAGGCAGTTCATGAAAATCAAATCATTCGTTCTCTTCTCACTCGCCACACTCAGCGTACCGACGTTCGCCGCAGTCAGTGTTAGCTCTCCTTCCAACGGGGATAGCGTCACAGCTCCATTCACACTGTCGGCAGATGCCGCGACTTGCTCCGACGAGCAGGTCGTTTCGATGACTTATTCGCTGGACAACGGCACTGACCTGAAAGCAGTGCACGATACCGTCCTCAACGAAAGCGTGGATGCGAGCATTGGGACGCACGTGGTGCACGTGAAGGCTTGGGGAGAAAAGGGCGCGATGTGCGCTTCGGAAGTGAAGGTAACCGTGACGGAGAGCAGACCGACGACAGAAGCAGGCGCAGAACCCGCCGCCAGCCTGACGATCCCGGCGAACGCCAACTCGAATACGAGCATTCAGACGCACTCCAACTGGCAGATGACGCATGACTCCGGAACCCCCGGCAAATCGAGCGGCTCGATGGCTATGACCAACAGCCCTTCCCACGGGGGTTCGGCTCGCAAGTTCGTGACGCATTTCTCAGGCTCGGGTGGTGAACGGTATTCCGATTCGTTCGGCGAGGACACCAGCGCAACAAACTTCGTCTATGACGGATGGGTCTACATCGAAGGCTCGGCGAGCAATCTTGCCAACATGGAGTTGGATCTGAACCAGGTGCTAGCGAACGGCAACGTGATGATCTACTCCTTCCAGTGCTCCGGCTACGCCGGACAGTGGGAGATGGGGTCGAACTCCAAATCCATCGCGCACCCCGCGGCCCGCTGGGTGAAGACCGGCGTCGCCTGCAGCCCGAAGAGCTGGACGGGCAATACGTGGCACCACGTGCAGATTTCGTACTCGCGCAACAGCTCAGGCTACATCACATATCACTCCGTCACGTTCGATGGCACCACGCACAGCATCGGCAAGACAGTTCTCGGTGAGTTTGCTCTCCACTGGGGCCACGTTTTGCAGACCAACTTCCAGATTGACGGCATCGGTTCGGGTTCGAACACAACCTACCTGGATGATCTAACCGTTTATCGCTGGTAAAAACCACCACAGGTAGCTCGACGAGGCCTCGGCGTAAAGCCGGGGCCTTCGTCTTTATGCGGCGGAACCGAGCAGACGCGATGACCCGAAAGAATCTTAGGAATCGGATTTGTTCAGGGCGACCGCGGCGCGGAGCAACGCTGTGAGAGCCTTCTCGTTCAGCGGGTCGCCCTCGCGGAAGTCGATGGCGCGACGCAGATTGCCTTCCAGGCTGGAGTTGAACAGGTGGCGCTGGGTCATCCAGAAAGGCGCCCTTCGCAAAGGTGAGCTTGACAGCGTTCTTGTAGGTTTCGCCGGTGCAGAGGATGCCGTGGTGAGAAAAGACGGGCACACCCTCGGGATTCGAGGGCTTTTTCCATTTCCGCTCTTCGACGATTTCGGGGTCGGCCTCTCGAATGAGCTTGCGAAGGCGGGAAAGCATTTGCTCGCGCCAGTCGGGACGCCTTTCCTCTTGGGTGGCGCTTGGGGGCGTTGCGGGGTTCGCGGTATGGGTGCTGGTCCTTTTTCGTCATGGACGGGCTCTCTGTCCGAAGCTTTCAGCGGCGTCGGACGGTATCTACTCTATGCAATCACATGGCCTCTATGGCAAGGGCCTGGTCCAGATGGAAGGAAATTATCAGGACCTATCCCGGGCCGGTTTCCGGTGGCTTAGGCTTCGCCGCCTGCAGCCTGGTAAGCGATTGGGCTAAGCGATGATGAAACTGGCGAAAATCATCATTGTCTGAGCCGACTTCAAGAAAAGCCGCCTTCAGTTCGCAACTATTATCCCGTGGTTCGAGAGCAATCCGATCGGTGTATTGCGTCAGGTTGCCGACGACGACGAAGGACGCTCGCTGGCCATTTTCGTCGAGAAACATGACCCTGATAATTGCGCTGATCGAGCAACGTGTCTTCGACGGAGGCCCAAAGAACGTTGCAGGACACAGGATAGACGTTCGCGGGTTTCGCCAGAGATGAGACGGGTACCAAGAGCAAAAGGGCCAATGCTGCGAAGGATTTGAACATTTTCAGTCTCCCGGCCGGATGCGGGCCGGATTGCAGGAACGGTAGACGATCTTCCTGCAAACGCAGCGAATTATAAGCCCGAAGGAATGCGGGCCTTTGTGATCGCCGGACCATATGCGATGGCAGTGCCTATCAAGAACCTGTACAGGATTCGTAAAGATGGGCTATGCTCAAACCAGCGAAGCCACTATGCAGAATGCGGCAAAGTTCGGACTGCTCGCGCCGGCGTCTCGGCGCTGGTCGCGGTCGCGCGAGCGCAGCATCTGCCCGCGCCGCCATCTCCGCGTGCTCCCTACCCGCACTCGACCTAGCCTCTTCGGCGGCGATTAGTCTCTGCACGCCGAAGACTCCCGTCTGTCTTTCGGACCAACCTCGGGTCCGAGGAAATCGATGATCCCAGCGACTTTACAGCGGTTTCTGCGGCCGCTTCGCTGAGGACTCGAGCCAGGTTTTCAAGGAGAAGCATATGTCGAATCAAGATCTGTATAGTCAGTTCGGACCGAAACTGCATACCGCGCTGCCGGGGCCCAAAGCCGAAGGCCGCTGTGGAAGCTGACGGCCGACTGATCTCGCCCAGCTATACGCGCTCGTATCCGCTGGTGGCCAAGCGCGGCCGCGGCGTGCGCATTGAAGATGTGGACGGGAACGAATTCCTCGACTTTGCCGCAGGCATTGCCGTGACCTCCACCGGCCACTGCCATCCGGAAGTGGTGGCCGCGATTCAGAAGCAGGCGGCGGAGCTGATCCATATTTCCGGAACGGACTTTTACAACGAGCCGCTGACCGACCTGGCAGAGCGCCTTTCGGCGGTCGCGCCGATGCGCGGACCGCACAAGTTCTTCTACGGCAACTCGGGCGCCGAGGCGATTGAGTGCGCGCTGAAACTGGCCCGCTATCACACCGGCCGGCAGCATGTGATCGCGTTTCTCGGCGCGTTCCATGGACGCACCATGGGCGCGCTTTCGCTGACCGCTTCGAAGCCGCAGCAGAAGCGCCGTTTCGGCCCGATGGTTCCCGGCGTGACGCACGTGCGCTATCCGTATGCGTATCGCGGATGTGCGGGCGGACCGCAGGAGGAAGAGGCGTTCAGCCTGGGCTGTGCGCGCTACATCGAAGAAAAGCTATTCAAGACAATCCTGCCGCCGGAAGAGGTTGCCGCCATCTTCGTCGAGCCGATTCAGGGCGAGGGCGGGTACGTGGTGGCGCCGGACAACTTCCTGCGCGAACTGCGCGCGATCTGCGACAAGTACGGCATTCTGCTGGTGGCAGACGAAGTGCAGTCGGGCGCGGGGCGCACGGGCAAGTGGTGGGCGATTGAGCACTCGGGCGTGGAGCCGGACATCGTCTGCATGGCCAAAGGCATTGCCAGCGGCATGCCGCTGGGCATTTGCATGAGCCGCGCCGAGATCATGGACTGGGTTCCCGGATCGCATGCATCGACGTTTGGCGGCAATCCGATCTCGATTGCTGCGGCGCTGGCGACGATGACTGTGCTGGAGCGCGAAGGCATCGCGAATGCCGCGCGCGTGGGTGAGTTGATGCTGAAACGGCTGCGGACATGGAAGAACACGCACTCATTGGTCGGCGATGTACGCGGCCGTGGAATGATGATCGGCATCGAGTTGGTGAAGGACAAGACAACGCGGGAGCCCGCATGGCGAACTACGCAACCGTGTCGAAACGCGCGCCTTCGAGAAGGGTCTGATGATCCTCGGCTGCGGCGAGACATCGCTCCGGTTGTGTCCGCCGCTGGTCACGAGCGAGGCGGAGGCGACCGTCGCGCTCGACATTCTGGAAGAGGCGCTCACCGAAGTTGAGAACGAGTATGCACAGGCTTACCGACTGGAGGAAGTCGGCGCATAGCGCTCGAATCGCAAAGTTACCTGGGAGCTCATCCATGCCGTCCGTCACTTGCAACGGTGACGGGCGGCATTTTGTTTATCACATGAGTTGTCGCAGGATGAGATTCCATGCGATGGCTGGAGCAAACCCGGCTGAACTTGTTGGAGCACGCGGTTTCGCGTTTGCGAAAATTGGCCGCCACGCGCAGGGAAACCCGCCGGGCAGAGCATCTATCCACGGGCCTGGATGGCGAGACCGCCGCGTTCTTCTATTTGCGGCGCAAGGGCTACACGGTTGTTGCGCGGCGATGGGGATCCCGGATGCAACGAGGCGATCTGGACCTGGTAGCGTGGAACGGGCCGATGCTATGCATCATTGAAGTGAAGACACGTACCGCGCATGACATGGCCGCAGCAGAAGTGGCCGTAGACGCGCACAAACGAACAGTTCTGCGCCGGCTGGCGCGGCGGTATGTGGACCAGCTGCCCGGGAAGTCGAGACCGCCTGTCCGATTTGACATTTTAAGTGTGTATATCGAGCCACACAAAAAGAAGGAGTTTGTGCACTTCGAGGGCGCATTCGGGTGGAGCGAAGGTGCGGAATACGACTAGCCCAGGAAGTTACTTCTGCGCGTCTTCAAACTCTTCGTGCCAGGCCATCTGGATCGCTTCGAGTCGCGATTCATTCGACTTCGCCGGATCATCAGCGAAACCGGGTAGCTCGTCACATAGCGATGAAGATCGGTGAAGCGCACGGTCAATGGGTCGAGGTCCGGGAAACTTCTCCTGCAATTGAATGCCGATCTCTTCAGAGTCGGTCCATAGGATTTCGCGCGGCATAGTTCTCCTCGACTGCGTTATCGACTGCGTTCCCCTTGTCTCCGGTCTGAGACATGGAGAACACGGGGGCAGCGCCTACTTACTTTCAGCCAGTGTCAGGGGCTTGCCTTCGGAGACATAGTTGCGATTCCAGCGGGGGATCTCGACGACGTAGTTGCCGGGCTTGGTGATGACGGCCTGGCAGCCGAGGCGTGAGTTCAGCTGCTGATCGGCAGCCATGTCGAGGCGGTCGATCTCGTCGTCGTCGGCTTCGCTGATCCCGGACTGGTCCTTGATCCACAGATGGCAGGTGGTACAGGCACAGACGCCGCCGCAGGCGTGGTCGAGAAAGACATTGAAGTTCTCCGCGACATCGAGAAACGACATCGGCTTGCCGTGGTGGTCGTAAGGAAGCGTGCCGAATTCGAATTCGACGGTCCTGCCTTCGGGCATAAACGTGACACGCACCAGCTTGTCGGGCGGAATGTTTTTGTTGGTCTCTTCAGTCATGGTTCCAATCTCTCTTTGCCGGCCTTCGCAAACCGGCTGTTCCCTACTTGAACTCCGCGCGCGCCATGGGATGCGGTGCGGTGACAGCTTCGCCCAGATCCTCATCGGCGGTATTCATTGTTTTCCCGGTGATGGCGCTGGATACGGCGGCTTCCATCATCAACTCGGCAAAGCGGCGCGTGGCCTGGTCAAGCGCGAGCGTCGCATCGCGAATGGCTTTGGCATCGTCGCCCAACTTGACCGACTGCAAGCGATCGCGCGCTCCAGCGATCGCAGATTGCTCTTCGCCGGTGAGCTGCGCCCACGCAGGACTCTGCGGCGCACGCTCCACGGCAGTCAGGATGGTTTCGGCTTCGTTGCGCGCTTCGATCAGGAGGCGCTTGGCGAAATCTTCTTCCGCGTGATCGAACGAGTCGAGGATCATGCTCTCGACCTGCTCGTCGGTAAGACCGTAGGTCGGCTTCACTTCGATTTTGGCGGCCTGCCCGCTGCGCTGCTCGCGCGCCGTCACCTTGAGAATGCCGTCGGCATCGATGAGGAACTTGACCTCGATGCGCGGCAAGCCTGCGCTCATGGGCGGAATGTTCTTGAGGTCAAAGCGCGCCAGCGAACGGCAATCGGCGGCGAGTTCGCGCTCGCCCTGCACGACGTGAATAGCGACGTTGGTCTGGCCGTCGACGCCGGTGGTGAAGTGCTCCGTCGCCGAGGCCGGAATGGTGGAGTTGCGCTGAATGATCTTGGCGACGGTCCCGCCGAGAGCTTCAATGCCCAGCGAAAGCGGCGTGACATCGAGGAGAAGCATCTCCTCTGTTGTCTTGGAGGAGCCGGCAAGAATGTCGGCCTGCACGGCGGCGCCGAGCGCAACCACTTCGTCAGGATTCAACTCGATGTGCGGCTTCTTGCCGCGGACGCCGAGATGAAAGAGCGAGTCGACGAGCTTGCGCACTGCGGGAATGCGGGTAGATCCGCCGACAAGGACAACCTCGTCAATCTGCTCAGGTGTGATGCCGGCGTCGGTCATGGCCTGCTTGCAGGGGCCGACGGTGCGATCGAGCACGGGCTCGATGAGCATCTCGAAGACTTCGCGAGGAATTTCGCGCTGGTAGCGGTCGCCGTTGGGCAGCTCGATATCGAAGCGTGCGACGGCCTGCGTGGAGAGAGAGATCTTGGCGTCAATCGCGGCCTTGCGCAGCGCCTGCACCGCGGCCGGATGACCGCGCAGATCGACACCATGTTCAGCGTGAATCTCGTCGAGCGCGATGGCCAGCAGCAGATTGTCGATGTCGTCGCCGCCGAGGTGCGTGTCGCCGTTGGTCGACTGCACTTCGAAGATGCCGTCGCGCAGCTTGAGGATGGAGATGTCGAAGGTGCCGCCGCCGAGATCGTAAACCGCAATGGTGCCGACCTTGGCGCGATCGAGCCCATAAGCAAGCGCAGCGGCTGTGGGCTCGTTGACGAGGCGCAGCACTTCGAGGCCGGCCATGCGGCCCGCATCCTTGGTGGCCTGGCGCTGCGCGTCGTTGAAGTAGGCCGGCACGGTGATGACCGCCTGCGTGACCGGCGCGCCGAAGAAGCGTTCCGCGTTGCGCTTGAGCTGGCGCAGAATGTACGCCGAGATTTCTGGCGCCGTGAATTGCATTTCGCCGAGACGGATGCGCGGGACCTCGCCGACTTCCACGTCGTCAGCCAGGCGGAACGGAAAAAGCTTCAACTCGGTCTCGAGTTCTTCAACGCCGCGGCCCATCAGGCGCTTCACGGAATAGATGGCGCGCTCCGGATTTTCGATCAGAGCCTTGCGCGCGGTGTTGCCGACGGTGACCGTGGGGCGGCCGCCCCCCGCAGGGACGGGATCAAGAGCAACGACCGAGGGAACCAGGTTCGAGCCGTCCACACCGGGAATGACCACCGGCGCATCGCCCTGCATATAGGCAACGAGAGAGTTCGTGGTTCCGAGATCGATACCGACAACGCGTCCTTCCGCCATAAGTTCTATTTATGCTCCCAGGGTTTCTGTCACGTCGCGGACAAGGTTGCGCAGGTAGCGGCGGCGGTCGAGCAAGGCGACCATGGTTTTCTCCGCGGCTTTGCGCGTCGGATGGATCGCCCGCGTCCCATGTCTTCCATTGCGTGCGCAGATCCACATCGACTGCGGCAAGCAGGCTTTCAAACTTCTTATGCGCGAGGCGCAGATCGTTTTCGAGCGCGGAGTCGGTTTCGCCGGAGGTGCGCGCCATGCGCATCTCTTCCAGCTGCATATTCAATTCGAAGACTTCTTCGAGCAGGTCGGCAGGAACGCGGGACGGGTCTGCCTGCCCTTTGCGATCTTTGCCGGCGTGTTCTTCGCCAATCTCCGCGCCTTCGAGCTTGAGCAGGTATTCGGTGCGGAAGATGGGATCTTTCAGGGTGCGGTAGGCGTCGTTGAGCAGCGCTGTGTCGGCAAGGCTCCACTGGCGCTCATTCTCGCCCGCGCGCGCGAAGCGATCGGGATGCACTTTGCGGCTGAGGCGATGGAACTCGCGCTCGAGCGCGTCAAGATCTACCTGAAAGCCGCGCTGCAGGCCGAGCACCTGAAAGTAGTCGCTCTCGGGCGGCGGCTGAATCTTGGTGCAATGCGGACAGAAGAGCGTGGAGTCGTTGTGGGCGACCGAGCACGACCAGCAAGCGACTGGCACCGCGGAATCGATTGTCTTGAGCATATTTTTAAACTCGTGCGGCGTAGGGGGCTGGGCTACGAAGAAAAGGACGAACCGCAGCCGCAGGAGCGCGAAGAGTTGGGATTAATAAAATTGAAGCCCTGACGCATCAGCGTCTCTTCGTAATCGAGAGTCATGCCGTGCAGATAGACGAACGACTTGGGGTCGACGAAGACACGAACGCCGTCGAAGTCGTAAACGCGATCCCGTTCGCGCGGACGGGTGTCGAACTTGATGGAGTACGAAAGCCCCGAGCAACCACCGCCCATCACGCCGAGGCGAAGGCCGCCTTCCTCAGGCGAAATATTTTCCTTGGCCATCGCGATGCGAATACGCTTCACCGCGCGATCGGTTACCTGCAGGCCTCCGGCAGCTCCATGAGAAGGGACCGACGGAGGACGCGATCGGCTGCGCAGGCGCGGCGGAGAGGCCGTCCGCGGGCTTCGATTCGATGGTCACCATGTTCGACATACTTGCCTACTTTCGTTCCCCTCGGCCTGACTTGCACCACGCTTTCGAGGCTTCCCATCCATTCGCCGTAAGCGCGAATGGATGGGGGACTCGACAGTGGAGGGGAAGCATCTTAGCTGGCGGACTGGGCTACGGCGGTCGCCTGTGCGGCTTCCGCTACGCCATTCTTCTTTTTCCAGTCGCCGATGGCCGCGCGAATCGCATCCTCTGCCAGAACCGAGCAGTGGATCTTGACGGGCGGCAAGGACAGTTCTTTCACAATGTCGGTGTTCTTGATGGCGAGCGCATCCTCGACGGTGCGGCCCTTGATCCACTCGGTCGCCAACGAAGAACTGGCAATGGCCGAACCACAGCCAAAGGTCTTGAACTTGGCTTCTTCGATGACCTGGGTCTCGGGGTTCACACGAATCTGCAGACGCATCACGTCGCCGCATTCAGGAGCGCCGACGAGGCCCGTGCCGACCTCAGTCGAGGCTCTTGTCCAGCTGTGCCCACGTTGCGCGGATTGTTGTAGTGGTCCATTACCTTGTCGCTATATGCCATTGGTCCATTCCTTCTGCGGGGGAAGCCGCGGATAACTAGTGATCAGTGATGTCAGTGTTTCAGTGAATCAGCGCGTTGTAGCCCACAGGCCGACCGCTAATCACTAACCACTAATCACTCGTTCTTAGTGTGCTGCCCACTGAATCTTGGTCAGGTCGATGCCTTCTTTCACCATCTCGTAGAGAGGCGAAAGTTCACGCAAGTGCTTCACGATGTCAATCACCTTGGCGGCGACATAGTCCACTTCAGCCTGGGTGTTGAAGCGGCCCAACCCAAAACGGATGCTGCTGTGCGCGACGTCGTCGCCGAGGCCCAAAGCCTTCAGTACATAAGATGGTTCAAGCGTCGCGGAGGTGCAGGCTGAGCCTGACGAAACCGCAACGTCGTTGATTCCCATCAACAGAGATTCACCTTCCACATAGACAAAGCTCATGTTCAGGTTGCCCGGGAGACGATGTTCCCACGAGCCATTGACTTGGACGTAATCGAGTTCCGCCTCGAGCTTGCTCCGCAGACGGTCGCGCAGAGCCACGCAGATACGCGGCTTCCGAGTCCATCTCCTGGCAGCGCAATCTCGCAAGCTTTGCCGAGACCAACAATGCCAGGCACGTTCAGCGTGCCGGAACGCATGCCGCGCTCGTGGCCTCCGCCATCAATCTGGGCGGCGATCTGCACACGCGGGTTGCGGCGGCGCACGTAAAGCGCGCCAACACCCTTGGGGCCGTAGATCTTGTGCGCCGAGA
The DNA here is from genome assembly GCA_963846095.1 of uncultured Acidobacteriaceae bacterium. Taxonomy (GTDB): domain Bacteria; phylum Acidobacteriota; class Terriglobia; order Terriglobales; family Acidobacteriaceae; genus Telmatobacter. Next base: position 448 of record CAWJUW010000006.1, on the reverse strand, counting down.
TCGAAGCCACGTCCACGTTGTCGTGGATCACGTTGAACGGCGCCTTGCCCACGATCTGCACCGCATCGGTGTGGAAGATGACGCCCTTCTCGTGGCAGATCTTGCCGATCTCGCGAATGGGCTGCAGCACGCCGATCTCGTTATTCGCGGCCATGATGGTGACGAGGATCGTCTTGTCGTCGATGGCGCGCTTCAGGTCTTCGAGGTCGATCAGCCCGTCAGCCTTCACCGGCAGATAGGTGACGCGATAGCCGTACTTTTCGAGGCGCTTGCAGGTATCGAGCACAGCCTTGTGCTCCGTGACCTGGGTGATGATGTGATTGCCGCGCTCGCGATACATCTCCGCAATGCCCTTGATGGCGAGGTTGTTGCTCTCGGTGGCGCCGGAGGTGAAGATGATCTCCTTCGCGGTGGCGCCGATGAGCTTGGCGATCTGCTCGCGGGCGGT
>CAWJUW010000005.1:0-144418 GCA_963846095.1 uncultured Acidobacteriaceae bacterium | reverse complement strand
TAAGGCAAGTACGAGCGAAGCCACTGAGCATATGCTGGCCCGGGGCCGCCTCTCGGTTAACTCTATTGCAGAGCAGGCTCTCTTGGCTCTGACGAAGCCTGAGTTTTTGGTCAAGTCTTCCCACGACGACCGCAGATAGCTGCATCGTCTGCGGCAGACGCAGGAGGATGCTGGCAAAGAAACTTGAGCAACTGATTTTTCGAGGACAATCTTAAACGATTGAAGAGTCATACGGGACCGATGTTGCTTCCTCCTTAGGTATGTGGTTTGGCTATGTAAAAAGGAGTGATTTCAAATCCGGAATCGAACGCCATTTGTCTAAGTAATCATCCAGGATACTTATGTGATTGCGCCTTTTCGAGGCAGCGATTTTGGATTGATCAGTTAGGCACGAATTGCGGAATGTCTCTCCTGGACTTGAACCTGAACTGACCTGAAAACGCCCGCAATTGACGTCTCGGAACTGCGAACTTTGGGGCACCTCCTTTTGATCAACTCTCCACACGACAAACTGACCGCTACCGAAAATCTGCTAGCGCATATTTGCACAGCAACCATCAAGAGTCGCTCAAGTTGATCGACCTTGACTTTTGTCGATGACGGCGAAGCCTCGAGTGTTCCGGCGATCCCGAACAGCGTTTTGCGGTGTTAGTCGTACACAAGTTGTTCGACGACTGTCTGTTCATTCCGAGAAGATATCCACAGGTGAAATCGGACTTTGACTTAAAGTTGCTATACTGGCCACTTTCAAAAACACCGCATAAATGGGACTTCTTGGTCCGTAACTCACGATGGAAGGTCGGGGAACATTTTTCCCGCACTTTTGTGTGACATTTTGTGCAAGTGAGCCGAGGGCTGTTTTTCACAGGCTGTTCGCCCGGTTTTCGCGTGTGGAGACCGCGGGTTTTTTCACTCCGCAAAAAGGGCCATGGAGCCTCGGCGCGGCGCATGGCATCATGACTTTCCTCCCGGGACCAGGTTCTTGAGCACAAGAAACACCTGGAGCGGGCGCAGTTCCGGAAGTCCCAACCTCCGGACAGGCCCGCAGCACTTAAGACAACCGGACTTGCTTCAAATCACTCCGCCCCAGCGACCCAGCCCAAGCCCTCTGCCCCAGTTCCGCACACGAATCCCAGTGTCTGAACTCCCGACATCCACGGGATAGAGAACCCGGCCCGGAGAGTAGCCCCTCATGATCTTCAGTGAGAGAGATCTCTCTCCAGAGGTGAAGTGAAAGCAGCTTAGACGGGGAAAAAGGACCAAGCCCAGAGACAGAGCATGAACAGAGTACGGCCCGACGAGGCGAGGCCAGTCCTGATGCTTAACTGATCCTGGACATCCAGTCTGTTTGGTTATCGCCTTCGACCCGATGTCTTTCTGGAAGGAGCCTCCGAAGCAGTCAGCAACGGAGTCGAACGGCGAGCCTGAACGGCGCTCTCCATAGCATCCCAGGACACCGTGAGCGGGCCCGGCTTCGGAGCTCAGCCTCCGGACGAGGCCGGCGGGGGCTTAAAAGAACCGTGTGGTGTTGTGTCCGGGTACCGGCGACCGATCCGGCCCCCCGCGCGCGCAGGGACAGTTTATTGTTTACGTGGAAGAAGGCGCCTTGTCCCATACCGAGTTGCCCTCCTAGCAGGCGAGCAATGGAAACCATCAACCTATGATGAAGCTCGCGAACGCAAGCTCTCCGGGTAATTCTGAAGAGCTCACCGATAGACGAGTTCCAGCAGCGCCATCAGAAACATCCTTCGCTCAGGTTTCTTATATGAGCTCTGAGCTGACCAAGATCTTCAGGGACGATACTCCTGATCAAATGGAAACACTAACTACCAGGGAAAGAACTATTCTCGCCCTGCTCGCGCAGGGTGCTCCCCGCGAGCACATCTCCGATACATTATTCCTTTCTGCAAGAACTGTTGGAACCCATGGCTACAATCTGTGCAAGAAGCTGGGAGTCCTAATAAGGCTCAGCTGGTTACTTTTGCTGTGCGTCATGCTCTGATTGATCCCGGAGTCGATGGGCCTGGCGTTCTCGTGCAACTCAGGGGGGCCACTCGTGCACGCCTTACTGAAGCCGCGGTCTGCGCCGCTCTACAAGCTTCCTGTTCAAGGGGTTGACCAAGTGTTTGCAAACGTTTCTGCCGGAGTACTGTTCACAAAAGAATCGAGAAACCAAGCTCTGACTGCGGCAATCGGAGGCCGCCCGCCAAATCAGCCAGAGCGCCTCAGACAGAAAGACAGCGCAGAACCCGGGACGTCTAGCAGGTCACACTCCCGATGACTTCTGCCCACTACCAAGGCCGCCGCACCGGCCCATCACCCCACAGAGATCTCCTTAGGCTCGGCTCAAGCCGCAAAGAAGTCAGGCCACAGCAGCCGGATACCCTAAGATCGCAGTCGCATTGTTTAGAATATGGCTTCCACCAGGTGCACTCAGCGTGCAGCCTCAAGGAAGATTATTTAGTGTCATCCAGTTGGGATAACCAGTAGAAAAAATAAGTCCCACGATCGCTCAAGCGGGCCGCCGCTCCGAAAGTCCCATAAGTGGCTCATGCCTCGAAGCGAGTCGACGACAATCAGTCGACTCAGCGCATCCAAAGAGCCTGACACGCCGGCAAAAAATTGCTCGCGCATTTCTACTACCAAAAACATGGACAGCCGGACGATCACCTCGATCATTTCAAGGTAACGATCAATTTGGCCAGTTGCGCAGCGATTCGGCGATGGGGTGATCGCGCCCAAAGAGCTCCTCAGTTACAAGCTGAGGGCGGAGCCTGATTTGGGAACCAGGGCGGCAAGGTGCAATGACCCGGCCGACAGCTCAGAAGGACTCTCCCGGTGGTCGTTCAACGAATGCCGGAAAGCCGCCCAGCGAGTTGGCGATGTGATTGCTGGGCGCCTGGAAGGGCAGATTTCCGCCCGCCCCCATAGTTTGGACAGCCGGCTCGCCAAACAGCTGCTTACCCTGATTCCCGCTCCGGATCAATCAGAGCATGACGCACAGCAAAAGCAACCAGCTGAGCCTTATTAGGACTCCCCAGCTTCTTGCACAGATTGTAGCGATGGGTTTCAACAGTTCTTGCAGAGAGGAATAACGTATCGGAGATGTGCTTGATGGGAGCACCCTGCGCCAGCATGGTGAGAACAGTTCTTTCCCTGGTAGTCAGTGTTTCCATTGGATCAGGAGTATTGTCCCTGAAGATCTTTGGTCAGCTCAGAGCTGATATAGAAACCTGAGTGGAGGATGTTTCTGATGGCGATGTGGAACTCGTCGATCGGTGAGCTCTTTAGAATGACCCCGGAGAGCTTGCGTTTGCGAGCTTCATGATAGGTTGATGGTTTCCATTGCTTGCCTGTGAGGAGGGCAACTCGGGTATGGGACTAGGTGCCTTCTTTCACGTAAACAATAAACTGTTCCTGCGCGCGCGGGGGGCCGGATCGGTCGCCGGGTATCTGGACACAACACCACACGGTTCTTTTAAGCCCCCGCGGGCCTTGTCCGGAGGCTGAGCTCCGGAGCCGGGCCCGCTCATGTGTTTCTTGTGACGCTATGGAGAGTGCCGTTCAGGCTTGCCGTTCTACTCCGTTGCTGACTGCTTCGGAGTCTCCTTCCAGAAAGACATCGGGTTGAAGGCCATAACCAACCAGACTGGATGTCCAGGATCATGTCAAGCATCAAGACTGGCCTTGCCTCGTCGGGCCGGTCTCTGTTCATGCTCTGTCTTTGGGCTTGGTCCTTCTTCCTCGTCTAAGCTGCTTTCACCTCACCTCTGGAGAGATATCTCTCTCACTGAAGGTCATGAGGGGCTACTCTCCGGGCCGGGTTCTCTATCCCGTGGAATGTCGGGAGTTCAGACATGGGATTTTATGTGCAGAACTGGGGATCAGGGCTTGGGCCGGGTCGCTGGGGCGGAGTGATTTGAAGCAAGTCCGGTTGTCTTAAGCGCCGCGGGCCTGTCCGGAGGTTGGGCCTCCGGAACTGCGCCCGCTCCAGGTGTTTCTTGTGCTCAAGCACCTGGTCCCGGGGAGGAAAGTCATGATGCCATGCGCTGCGCCGAGGCTCCACTGGCCCTTTTTGCGGAGTGAGAAAACCCGCGTTTCCACACGCCAAAATCGGCCGAACAGCCTGTGGAAAACAGCCCTCGGCTCACTTGCACAAAATGTCACACAAAAGTGCGGGGAACATATGTTCCCCGACCTTCCATTGTGAGTTACGGACCAAGAATCCCATTTATGCGGTGTTTTTGGAGCGGCCCAGTATAGCGACTTGAAGGCAAATCCCGATTTCACCCTGTGGATATCTTTCGGCAAGGGCTTGGCTCACTTCGAGCCTGGAGGCACAACGCCGTTCATGCGCAGATACTCGACCATCTGTCCATAGTGGTCGTATCCATGAGCAGAGATGAAGGATGCGACGACCGACCGCGTGTGCAGACCATCGACACCGTCAATCTTAGTGTATGCATTCTCGGGAGTAATCGTCGCGAGCGCCTTGTGTGCATAAGCGAAGGAATCCGCAGCAGCCTTCAGGAGTTCCTCCTTCGTCGTCAGACTCTCGATGTTTTTCGGGTCAACCGGCATCTTCTCCCCGAGAATCTTCGAAGCGAAGTAGTAGTTCGCCGTCGTGACATGTGATATTTCCTGCGCGAACGTGCGAACCCCGTCATACTTCGCGCCCTGGGAGGTCGTAAAGGTTGCCGTAGTAGGCGCAAAGCCGTATTTGTCAGCAGGCATCGCCCGCGCGACTCCCATAAACTCCTGCTCGAAGACGTTCAGCAACTCCTCCTGTGCCTGTACCGGTGACATTTGGGTGCCTGCCACCTTTGCGCTCGTTGAGCCCGCTTGCGCGGAGCCCGCGAGCGTACAGCCTCCTAGAATCAAAGCGGTGCAAACATATAGGAGACGCATGGATCACCCCACTCGCAAATTTCCTCAACAGTCTAGCAGACGCTTGCGTTCGCGATATTAGCAGTCATTTGGTGACTCGATGCGAAATCATTCACTGAGAACAATCTCCACGCCAAGCACAAGATTGGTACCGGCAAGTGCCGCAGGCCCCAGGACCAAGGTCGCCCTGGTTTGTCGACATCCCGTCAGTGACCGTGGAGCAAAAGCCGGTTGGCTTGTCGCTGGCTCCAGAATACGTGCGTCAACCCGACCTTGTGGTTATCTATTTGCCGCATCACGCCGGAGAGGCTCGCTATCCGGTTGAAATAGGCAGGGCTGCTCCCTTCAACGCCAGCCAAAGTGCAGCCGAGACGGATCGAGCTCCTAGAGAGGTGCGAGCGCGAAGCGGCCGTAGGCAATAAAGGCCATGATGATGCCCAGGATGGCGCTCATGATGACCGGCGTCTTTTCGGTGTACTTCATGTGGACCCAGATGAAGAGCAGGCTTTCCAGGGAGAGTACGATCGCGGCGGCGATGGTGAGGTTCGTGTGGGAGTGAAGCAAGCCTGGGAGGATGAGCGCGATGGTGCCGAGAAGTTCCAGGATGCCGAGGGCGGTCCAGACGGGTCGCGGGAGTGCGCCGAACGATGGGACATCTTTGCTGACTTTGTCGAAGAGGAAAACTTTCATCACGCCGGAGGAAGCGTAGAGAAGCGCAGCGAGGATTTGAAGAACCCACAATAGGATGTTCATGGAAGTCCCCGTGGTCAGCGAGTGGATGTGTGAGGCTGGGTAGACGATAGCAGAGCGTGGCGCGGCGCTTCGCTGCTTTCGGCAACGCCAGTTGTCTGCTCTGGGCCGCTGCCATGGTGTCACTGCCTTTACGGTGGTCCGGCGCAGGCCGGAGATCGGAATCCGCACGGCACTGGAAGCGGCGCGGAGCCTTGTTGATGAGTTTGAAATGCAGCGGACAAAAAACTCCGTCTGAATTGGTCGTCCACAACACCTTTTGTTTCTTTTGTTTATGCGTAAAAGGACTTCACCGTATGATCTTTTCTGAGATGGCACGGTTCTGACACACCTAGACCGGCGCCAGCCTGCTCATTCGGCCTACAGTCGGCGTCCTGGCAAGGCCGGCAAGATGGGGCGATGCCGGCGGTCTTGTGTGGATGCTCCTCGGCCGGTGCAAAATATGCAATTCGGGCTCGCCCATTTTTTGCCTCAAGACCTTGTAAGAAAATACCCTTTATTACGGGTTGGAGTAATTATAACGCCGTGCCTGGACACGACAGGCCCTTTTCTGGAGCGACAAAACCAGGCGTTCCGCGCGCCAATATCAGAGCGCGCAGCCTGTGAAACAGCCCTCGGCTCACTTGCACAAAATGTCACACAAAAGAGCGGGGAACACGTTTTCCCCGACCTTCCATTGGCATCTATTTACCACTTTGTCCATTTATGCGGCGTTTTCGGGGTTGCCTAGTCTAGCAATTTGAATCATTATCCCGATTTCACCTGTGGATATCTTTCCGGCGACGCGCAGAAAGATCGTCACAATAGCTAGTTTAGCGACTGCGTAGAGAGGCATTTTTCAACTCATGAATTTCAGCAAATATGTTTCCCGAGGAGGCTCTATGCCCCTAGGACAGGCGACCGAAAAACCGTTGCAGGGTGTTCTTCCGGGCGGTGACGAAGCCCTCCATGCTGCTCTAGACACCGATTGGCGTCCCTATCGTGATTGGATGCTGGCGGCCAAAGCCGGAATGTGTGCAACCATCGTGGATGGAACGCATGTGACAGTGGCAATTCCCGCGAGTTCGGGCGGCATCAACCTGGAGTAGACAATCCAGCCCAGCGATCACGTCCATCTCGCCGACGTCCCAAGGTGCCCGATACCGCAGTTCTTTCCTGCCCGGTCCAGCTCACGTCAAGATCGGCGAACTCTCCTTTTGAACGGGATCCCGAACCACATGTGCACCGACACAGCCTACCATCGGTTCTTGACATCCTGAAGTCCAAAGAGAGCAGGCACACCCTGTGAGACTTCCGCAGGAATCTAGACAAAATTTCGCAGACCCAAGGTCAAAAACTACGTAGCTTCCCTTGATTCACAACCTCCTGGTTCTCCCCTTATTCTCAAGAGTGGTGAGGGAAATCGTACGCTAGCACGCGTCAGATTGCCCCCTATAAAGGCGGCTTTCAGCTCATCCAGAAGAACCTTGGATCTGGACAGCCTTGCCCACATAAGCAGTCTTGGCGACCAAGCCTGCATCGTGCTTGCTCGGGGCTTCCTTACCTCAAAACACCGGCGAGGTTTCGTCGAGGCGGCGAATTGGCCGCCGGCATGTGTCCCTTAGCCTCAGCGCCCGAAGACCCAAGCCCGAAAGAGCCAGGTGGTCATAGGCGCTGCGAGAGAAAGCTGATATCGGCCACGATGTAGAAGGCTTTGGCGAAACAATATCCTCCTGCAATGCTGACAATGAGTCGGTCAGACGACTCTGCAAACCAGACGGCGCGACCAGCGCCTGGGCACGGAAGACGAAGAACGCATTTTCTCTGAGGATGGAACTAATCTATGTACACACAACCCGTAGAGTCGGCTGGCGCGGGGAAAGAACGTAGCGGCACGACAGATTTTGAACCACTTCTTACCGCTGATGAGGCCGCGAAGCATCTCCGCATTCACGTTAAGACGTTACAAAAACTTGCCCGGGAAGGCCGGGTGCCATGTGTCCGAATGGGCAAATATTGGCGCTTCCGGCTCTCTGCTCTTGACCATTGGGTGACAACCATTCAGAATCAGGTCAGCCAGCCGTTCCGCGTATGAGTTCCAAGGAGAAAAGAACCTTGAGATTCACACGCAATCGGTATCAACGTGGGAGTTTACGTAGAGTGTCCCGCACCAGGGGTGCTGACGTTTGGGAATACCGCTACCGCAATCATGCGGAACCGGGGAGCCCTTTGCGGCAGATCACTCTGAGCACGCTCGAATACCCGACCGAAGCTAAGGCCCTTGTGCATTTGCAAGAACATTTGCTGCGGATGAATGGGCCACAAGCCTATCGTGCAGAGAACAAACCAACGATGGGTCTGGTGATTGACCGATTCATGGAGGAAGAGCGCATCGAGGACATTCTGAAACAGAAACCAGGAGAGACCACCATCACGGACGGAATCTCCTACAGCACGGCGGCTGGATACCGCAGCTACATTCGGAATCAGATCAAACCGAAATGGGGCAGCACACTCCTCGCGGCCGTCAAGCCAATGCAAGTCACCGAGTGGTTGAAGTCTCTACCACTCTCGCCGAAGACACGCGGACAGGTGCGGGCATTGATGCACCTGTTGTTCGAGAAGGCCATGCTCTGGGAGTTGATCGAACTCCAGCGCAATCCAATCGAGCTGGTTCAGTTGAGAGGTACCAGCAGACGGACGCGAAGGATTCAGATTATCGAACCTGAGAAGTTCCGCGAGTTGGTCGCCATCCTCCGCGAACCGTACAGGACGATGGTTATTGTCGCGATGTGCACAGGTCTAAGGGTGTCAGAGATCTTGGCACTCCGCTGGGAGCACATTGACTTCGAGGCAAGCGTGATCCTGATACAGCAGGGCGTCGTCAACGGGAGGATCGGGCGCGTTAAGACCGAGGCTTCCCACGATGCGGTCCCGATCGATCCAGCTTTTGCCGATGTCCTTCTCAAGTGGAGGGGCAGTCAAACCTCTGGCCTGGTATTTCAGTCGTCCGTAACAGGAGGCTGCTTTTACGCCGGGATGATCCAGAGGCAGATCCTCCGGCCGAAGGGTGAGAAAGTGGGCATCCCGCGTTTGGGATGGCATTCGTTCAGGCACACGTATCGCTCGCTGCTCGACGAGACTGGTGCGCCTGTTGGCGTTCAGCAGAAGCTGATGCGTCATGCCAATATATCGACGACCATGAATGTCTACGGCAGCAGCACTCGGAAGGCCAAGCGGCGGGCCAACAGCAAGGTAGTGAAAATTGTCATGAAGCGAGAGGCTGCCTGATGGCGAGTTGGGCAGTGCAGTTGTTAACGTGGGGTTATGTGGGGGTTGGATTTAATAATCTTCTGTAAGTTGTTGATTTTTGGCTCCTCAGGTAGGACTCGAACCTACAACCCTTCGGTTAACAGCCGAATGCTCTGCCATTGAGCTACTGAGGAGTGTCTGGCAACGATGTCGATTCCCGGTGGATCCTTTAGCTGCGGCCGGGTCGCTCTTTTCAATCGAAAATGCGATCCAAAACACGCGGCTTCCAGGCAGGAATCGGCGCTGAATTGTCCATAAACAAGGTAGCAGAGTCATGGGGATGCGTCAAAAAAGCCGCGTTCCCGGCGCCGCACCGATTCCTCCCATGAAACAGCTGCCCAATCCGGGATACAGGGTCGCACCAACGTTCGCGTTCCATGGCCCTTAAAGCCCAAGCATCAGTCCCCCGTGCCCGACAGCGAAACAATCTGCGGGCTGTTGCGCGCGTTATCGGTGATCGACAGTTTTCCCGAACGCGTTCCCGTCCTGGTCGGCTTGAACGTGACCCCAACCGTGCATGGCTGTGTTGGGCCGAGCGCCGGACAGCTCCCCGCAACCGCGAAGTCGTGCGGGTCGGCGCCGGTAATGGTGAGGCTCGCGACGTTCAGCGTCGTCCCGCCTGAGTTGGTGATGGTCACGGACCTGGCTGCGCTGGTGGTGCCGGCCTTCTGCTTTCCGAAGTTCAGGCTTGGCACGCTCAGCATCACTTGTGGGTCGATCACCAGAGCGCTGATGCTGACCGTTTGCGGTGTGCCGGCCGAGTTCCCGATATTCAGCGTCGCCGATTGAGGATCGTAAAAGGCTCCGGCAATAAACGAGACTTTGATCGTGCAGCTATGCAGCGCGCGCAGCGACGCCGGGCACCCATTCGTTACGACAAACTCCGTCGAAGCTCCACCCACAATGTTCGAAATCGAAGGATCGTGAATCCCTACAGGGCTGCTGCCAATGTTCTTGATCGTCACCTTCTTCTCGGTAGTGGTTCCTTGAAAGACGGTTCCGAAGTTGAGCGAGCTCGGACTCAGGCTGAGCGCGGAGCCTGTTGAAAGCACCAGGTTCACAGCCGAGCCTGGCGATACCTGCGTACTCGCCGACGGACTCTGGCTGATCACCTGGCCCTGGGGCGCTGTCTTGCTCGCCGCGTAGGTAACGGATCCGACGGCGAGTCCGGCATCGTCAATCGCCGTAGTTGCGGTTGCAAGCGTGTCCCCAACAACGTTGGGAACCGGAATGCCTGTCGCGGTTCCACGCACCGCGATCGATTGCGCGGCATGGGCGTTCAGGTTGTTGTCGGTAAGTTTCACAGCCTCCTTCAGTGGCGAACCGGGGCTCTCCGGTGTGAAATCGATGGCCACGGCGCATTGCGTTCCCGCGCTGAGTGTGGTGGTGCTGGTACACGGCGAAGCAGCCGAGCCCGACGCAGGGAAATCCGTGGGGAAAGTGAGGCTGGTGATCTTGAGAGGCGTATTGCCAATGTTGGCCACCTCAACGGTGCGCGGGCTGTCTGCGCTTGTAGAGCCCACTTCGGTGGTCGCGAACGACAGCCTGGGCGCCGTGGCGCGCTTCAGCTCAGTCAACTCGTCGGCGCCGTAATTGGCGATGTAGAGGTTTCCCTTGCCATCCAGCGCAATGCCGGTTGGATTGTTAAAGGCGCCGAGCGCGTTCACGCAAGCGGAAGATGCGCACGCGGCGGGCATCTCGGTGACAGCGCCGGTCGAGCTGTCGGCCACATAGACATTTGCGGCTGCATCCACCGCAACCGCAGAGGGAAGCGTGAAGCCCCCGCCGATGGACGTAACGCACGAAGACGACGGGCATCCGGCCGGCAACTGCTTCACCTGTCCGCTGCCGTAGTCTGCCACGTAGACATTTCCATTTCCATCGACCGCGACATCAGTAGGCGACGAGAACCCGCCACCCAATGCGGTGACGCAACTCGCCGCGCCGCATCCGGCAGGCATTTCGTAAACCGCCGAGTGCCCGAAGTCAGCGACGTAGACATCGCCGATGCCGTCGACCGCAACGCCATAGGGTTTGCCAAAGCCGCCACCCAGCTTGCCGACGCACGACGACGTGACGCATCCCGGTGGGATCACTTGAATGACCGACGACGATAGATCGGCCACGTAGACGTTGCCGGCTCCATCCACGGCAACACCCGTTGGCGCTGAGAACCCGCCTCCAATGGGAGTAACACAACTCGCGCTGGAGCAACCTGCCGTAATCTTTGCTACTTCCGAGACGCCGGTCAGTGCTGCATACGCGTTTCCGGCGCCATCCACAGCAACCGCGGCGGGCTGAATGCCCGCGCCCAGTGCCGACAAGGCGCCGTCTGAGAATGCGATCTGCGGAGCGAGGCCTGTACCGGAAATGGGAAGGCTGAAGAGCACATGGCCCGAGCCGTCGTAGAACACCACCGCGCCGTTCCGCGGTCCGGCAACGGTCGGAGTGAAGGTGACGTTCACGGTACATTCCGTCGCCGCGGTGATGGTTCCCGTTGTACATGTCCCGGCCGTGGCCGATTGCTTGAAGTCGAGATTGGGCGCGCCGTTGGTCAGGTACTTGATCGTGGCAATGGTTTCATCGGTGACGGTGAAATGCAGTGTCGCCGATTGGCTGCAGGGGCTCGGAGAGGTTTTCCCCGGCGGACAGACATGGGCGCTGCCGAGATTGGCGGAGTTAAGTTGCAACGTCCAGGTATCGGCGAGCACGCTTCCGTCCCATCCGCCAAAGAGAACGATCTGACCATGGGCCTGGTCATAGGTCATCGATGGAAAGGCTCGATCGGGAGGGCTCACAGGCGGCGCAAGTTGTAACCAATTGGAGCCATTCCAGCTCCAGGTTTCCCCGTCGGGCGTGTACATTACGTTGAGGCCGGCGGCCGGGTCATAGGTCATCCCGGCATTCGCCTCCGCGGGGGGATTGGTGGCGGGACTCAACAGGACCCACGCGCTGCCCGACCATTGCCATGTTTGATTGGTTGTCCCGTCCAACGTGGGATAACCGCCGAACAGGATCGCCTGGCCCGAAGCTGCGTCGTACGCCATTTGTGCCTGCGTGAATCCTGAGGGATTCAGGCTTGTGCTCTCCACGGTCCAGGTTGAACCGTTCCAGACACACGTCGTGTTGGAACCATAGGGATAGAAGCCCGTGATGACTACCTCGCTGTGCCCGCCGTCGTAAGTCATCGCCGGGAACTCGAGGGCAGTGCAGCCGGTGGTTGCAAGCCGGCTCCAGTCCGATCCGGTCCAGGTCCACGTGTCGGCTGGGAAATCCTGTGAATACGTCTCGCCGCCGTAGAGAACCACCTGGCTTTGTGCGGTGTCGTAAGCGATTCCCAATTCCGTTCTCGCGGAAGGTGCATTCTTCGGCGATTGCGAGAGCCAGTCGGTTCCATTCCACAGCCACGTATCGCCAATCGCATCCGGCCCAATGTCCGCATCGCTCGTGTCGCCGCCGAACAGAACCACCTGCCCATGCGATGCGTCGTAAATCATCGCTCCGGATTCGCGCGCGGGCGGACTGGTCGTGGGGAACTCCTGGACCCAGGAAGGTTGGAAGCTGATGGACTGAGCATGCGTTGTGGAGACGAGCGTCGCGCAACAAAGGAAGGCGGCGAGCTGACCGATGGTCTTCGAGAGTCGATGCGATTTCAAATTCACTTAAGCCTCGCGAGCGTGCGAATTCTCCGAGTCGTGCGGGAGTTAGAGATGACCTGGGGAGGGTTACGTGCGATGTCGATCTTTGCTCTCTCCAACCGACGCGAACGAGCATTCGGCTGCGTCAGGGGAGTAGTGCTGCTGAAGAGAAGCCCGCTGCAAACCCAGCGATTTTCTCGGCCCGGCCTTCGAGCATGCAGGACTCCTCGGGGGAGCGTGTCGAAGAATGAGGAATTTTCCGCCCGGGAAGGACAAGGTGTCAACCTTCCCAAGGTAAGGGATAGCTCCGCTCACGGACGCTTCCGGCGTGGCCGCTCATCCCCGGGGATGCCCAGGAGGGTGCGGGATTTGGGCCGGAGATGGCATTCCAGCCAACCAAACCCGAACGCCTCGCATCAACTAAATCGCCCCACTCCTTAAAAATTGAACCACTTGCCCATAGCACGAGGAAGTTTGAATTCAAGGATGCGAGTTCGCACGACTCTGCATCCATTTCCCCCAGGAGTTGCTCGAGCATGGAAACCTCTCTCCAGCAAGCGCCCGTAGACCAGGACCCGTCCAACCATTCGCGTCCTGGGAACGATGGAACCACCCCCCTCTGACGCCTATCTCACCGCCATCCTGCAAAGCCTGCAGACCATGAAGAACGGCGACTTCAGCGTGCGCCTGCCGGTATCGTGGACGGGCCTGCCGGGAAAGATCGCCGACAACTTCAATGAGATCGTCACCGCCAACGAGCAGCATGGCGTTCGAACTGAAGCGCGTCGGCCAGGCCGTCGGCAAAGAAGGCAAGACGCGCGAGCGCATCCGGGTGGAGCGAGCGTCGCGGCGCCTGGGACGACATGGAAGTCTCCGTCAACACGCTGGTCGAGGATCTGCTCCGCCCGACGACCGAAGTGACGCGCGCCATCGCCGCCGTGGCGCAGGGCAATCTGACACAGACCGTCCGGCTCGACGTGGATGGCCGACCGCTGGAAGGCGAGTTCCTGCGCTCGGCGAACATCGTCAACACCATGATTCAGCAGCTGGGCGTGTTCACCGCCGAAGTGACGCGCGTGGCCCGCGAAGTGGGCACCGACGGCAAACTGGGCGGCCAGGCGCAGGTGCCCGGCGTGGCCGGCACGTGGAAGGACCTGACCGACTCGGTGAACTCCATGGCCACCAACCTCACCGGCCAGGTAAGAAACATTGCCGAAGTGGCGACGGCCGTGGCCAGCGGCGACCTTTCGCGCAAGATCACCGTCGACGTGCGCGGCGAAATTCTGCAGCTGAAAGAAGCCATCAACACGATGGTGGATCAGTTGCGCTCGTTCGCATCGGAAGTGACGCGCGTGGCGCGCGAAGTGGGCACCGACGGCAAGCTTGGCGGACAGGCGGTGGTGCCCGGCGTGGCCGGAACCTGGAAGGATCTGACCGACTCAGTCAACGCCATGGCCGGCAACCTGACGGCGCAGGTGACGAAACATTGCCGAAGTGACGACGGCCGTGGCCCGCGGCGACTTGTCGCGCAAAATCACCGTCGACGTGAAGGGCGAAATTCTCGAACTGAAAGACACCATCAACACGATGGTGGACCAGCTGAACGCGTTCGCCGGCGAAGTGACGCGCGTGGCCCGCGAAGTGGGAACGGAAGGCAAGCTCGGCGGCCAGGCCAACGTGCCCGGTGTGGCCGGAACGTGGAAGGATCTCACCGACAACGTGAACTTCATGGCCGGCAACCTGACCGGCCAGGTCCGAAACATCGCGGAAGTCGCAACCGCCATCGCCAACGGCGATCTCTCGCGCAAGATCACCGTCGACGTGCGCGGCGAAATTCTGCAGCTCAAAGAAACGCTGAACACGATGGTGGATCAGCTCAACCGGTTCGCCGGCGAAGTGACGCGCGTGGCCCGCGAAGTGGGAACCGAAGGACGCTTGGGCGGCCAGGCCAACGTGCCCGGTGTGGCCGGAACCTGGAAGGATCTGACGGACTCGGTCAACTCGATGGCCGGCAACCTTACCGCCCAGGTCAGAAACATTGCCGAAGTCACAACGGCCGTGGCCCGCGGCGACTTGTCCCGCAAGATCACGGTCGACGTGAAGGGCGAAATTCTCGAACTGAAGAACACCATCAACACGATGGTGGACCAGCTGAACGCATTCGCCGGCGAAGTGACGCGCGTGGCGCGCGAAGTGGGCACCGACGGCAAGCTCGGCGGCCAGGCGCAGGTATCCGGCGTCGCCGGAACCTGGAAGGATCTTACCGACAACGTCAACTTCATGGCCTCGAACCTCACCGGCCAGGTCCGCAACATCGCCGAAGTGGCGACGGCCGTGGCCCGCGGCGACTTGTCGCGCAAGATCACCGTCGACGTGAAGGGCGAAATTCTCGAACTCAAAGACACCATCAACACGATGGTCGACCAGCTCAACGCCTTCGCCGGCGAAGTGACGCGCGTGGCCCGCGAAGTGGGCACGGACGGCAAGCTCGGCGGCCAGGCGCAGGTGCCGGGCGTCGCCGGAACGTGGAAGGATCTCACCGACTCCGTGAACTCGATGGCCTCGAACCTCACCGGCCAGGTGAGAAACATCGCCGAAGTTTCGACGGCCATCGCGACGGGCGATCTTTCGAAGAAGATCACCGTGAACGTCAGCGGCGAAATTCTGCTGCTGAAAGAAACCATCAACACGATGGTCGACCAGCTCAACCGCTTCGCCGGCGAAGTAACGCGCGTGGCCCGCGAAGTGGGAACGGAAGGCCGTCTCGGCGGTCAGGCCAACGTGCCCGGCGTCGCCGGAACGTGGAAGGATCTTACCGACTCGGTGAACTCGATGGCCGGCAACCTCACGGCCCAGGTGCGAAACATCGCCGAAGTCACAACGGCCGTGGCCCGCGGCGACCTCTCGCGCAAGATCACCGTCGACGTGAAGGGCGAAATTCTCGAGCTCAAGAACACCATCAACACGATGGTCGACCAGCTCAACGCGTTCGCCGGCGAAGTGACGCGCGTGGCTCGCGAAGTGGGCACCGACGGCAAGCTCGGCGGCCAGGCGCAGGTGCCCGGTGTCGCCGGAACCTGGAAGGATCTCACCGACTCCGTGAACTTCATGGCCGGCAACCTCACGGCGCAGGTAAGAAACATCGCTGAAGTCGCAACGGCCATCGCGAACGGCGATCTTTCGCGCAAGATCACGGTCGACGTGCGCGGCGAAATTCTGCAGCTGAAAGAAACGCTGAACACCATGGTCGAGCAGCTTCGCTCGTTCGCTGCCGAAGTGACGCGCGTGGCCCGCGAAGTGGGATCGGAAGGCCGGCTCGGCGGCCAGGCCAACGTGCCCGGCGTCGCCGGTACGTGGAAGGATCTTGACCGACTCGGTGAACGCCATGGCCGGCAACCTGACGGCGCAGGTAAGAAACATCGCCGAAGTCACAACGGCCGTGGCCCGCGGCGACTTGTCGCGCAAGATCACGGTCGACGTGAAGGGCGAAATTCTGGAGCTGAAAGACACCATCAACACGATGGTCGACCAGCTCAACGCATTCGCTGCCGAAGTGACGCGCGTGGCCCGCGAAGTCGGCACCGACGGCAAGCTCGGCGGCCAGGCCGTGGTGCCGGGTGTGGCCGGCACGTGGAAGGATCTTACCGACAACGTCAACGTGATGGCGGCCAACCTCACCGAACAAGTCCGCGGCATTGTGAAGGTCGTGACGGCTGTCGCCAACGGCGCGCTGACGCAGAAGCTCACCGTGAATGCGAAGGGCGAAGTCGCAGCGCTCGCCGAAACCATCAACAACATGACCGACACGCTGGCAACCTTCGCCGACCAGGTGACCACCGTGGCCCGCGAAGTCGGCGTGGAAGGCCGGCTCGGCGGCCAGGCCAACGTGCCCGGCGCCGCCGGAACGTGGAAGGATCTTACCGGCAACGTCAACCTGCTGGCCGACAACCTGACCAACCAGGTGCGCGCCATCGCTGAAGTGGCTACGGCCGTGACCAAGGGCGACTTGACGCGTTCGATTCAGGTGGAAGCCCGCGGCGAAGTGGCCGAGCTGAAAGACAACATCAACACCATGATCGACAACCTGCGCCTGACCACCGACCGCAACACGGAGCAGGACTGGCTGAAGACCAACCTGGCGCGCTTTACCGGCATGTTGCAAGGCCAGCGCGATCTGGGCACCGTGGGCAGAATGCTGCTCTCGGAACTGGCTCCGCTGGTGAACGCGCAGCAAGGCGTGATCTACCAGATGGCGAGTGAGCCCACCGCCGGATTCGGTTCGCTTTCTCTGCTCTCCACGTTTGCCGACTCACCCGATGGCAGGGCTGAAGAGGTGAGAGTTGGCGAGGGTCTCATCGGGCAAGTCGCGGCAGAAAAGCGGCGCATGCTCATCACGGAATTGGCGGGCAAAGCGATACCGGTTCGTTCCGGTCTGTTCGAGGCGGTACCGAAAAACGTGATCGTGCTGCCGGTCCTGTTCGAAGATCGCGTCAAGGCCGTAATCGAATTAGCCAGCTTGAGCGCTTTCACCGCATCGCACCTGGCCTTCCTCGAGCAGCTCACCTCCAGCATCGGTATCGTTCTCAACTCGATTGAAGCAACCATGCAGACGGAAGGCCTGTTGAAGCAATCGCAGAATCTCGCCACCGAACTGCAGACGCAGCAGAAGGAATTGCAGCAGACCAACGAGCAGCTTGCGCAAAAGGCGCAACAGCTGGCCGAGCAGAACTACGAAGTGGAACGCAAGAACCAGGAGATCGAGCAGGCTCGTCGCGCGCTCGAAGAGAAGGCAAGAGAACTGGCGCTCACGTCGAAGTACAAATCGGAGTTCCTGGCGAACATGTCGCATGAGCTGCGGACCCCGCTGAACAGCATCCTGGTTCTCGGCCAGCAACTCGCAGAGAACCCCGATGGCAGCCTCACGGCCAAGCAGGTTGAATTTGCGCGCACGATTCACGGCGCCGGAACCGACCTGCTCAACCTGATCAGCGACATTCTCGATCTTTCGAAGATCGAGTCGGGTACGGTCTCGGTCGAAGCGGAAGAGGTCTTCTTCGTAGGCCTGCTCGAAGCCGTCGCCCGCCCCTTCCGGCACGAGGCGGAAAACCGCAAGCTGGTCTTCGAAGTCAACTCCGATCCGCACATGGGCCGCAGTCTCGTCACCGACTCCAAGCGCCTGCAGCAGGTGCTCAAGAACCTGCTCTCCAACGCATTCAAATTCACAGAGCAGGGAAGCGTGCAGCTCGCGGTGACGCGCGCGATGGGCGGTTGGAGTCCACGATCATCCCGTTCTCAGCGGCGCCGCATCCGTCATCGCTTTCGAAGTGACGGATACCGGTATCGGCATCCCGCCGGAAAAGCAGCGCATCATCTTCGAAGCCTTCCAGCAGGCCGACGCGGGAACCAGCCGCAAATTCGGCGGAACCGGCCTGGGTCTGGCCATCAGCCGCGAACTGGCAACCCTTCTCGGCGGCGAAATTCAGCTGAAGAGCGCGCCCGGGTCAAGGCAGCAAATTCACGCTCTATCTGCCCGACACCTATGTTGGCCCGGCCGCGCCGAACATCGTCAAGGTGGAGCGCAGCGGCGTTTTGCAGGCGAAGCCGGTATTCCTGACCACGGTTTCGGTTGCGGAACAGGAAGCGCGCATCGAAGACGATCGCGCCAACATCGCGAAGGGAGACGCGGTCTTGCTGATGGTCGAAGACGACCCGCACTATGCGCGCGTGGTCTGCGATCTGTCGCGCGACAAAGGATTCAAAGTCCTGATCGCGAGTACGGGAACTGAAGCGTTGAGCCTGGCGCAGGAATACAATCCGACCGCCATCTCGCTCGATGTATTTCTCCCCGACATGCTCGGGTGGACTGTGTTGAATCACCTGAAACAGAATTCGGCCACGCGTCATATTCCCGTGCAGATGCTCACGCTGGACGAAGATCGGCATCACGGGCTCTCGCGCGGCGCATTCGGATTCGTCACCAAGCCATCGTCGGCCGACGATCTGGACGCCGCGCTGACGCGGATTCGTCAGTTCTCAGAGCCTCGGCGCAAGCGCCTGCTGGTGGTGGAAGACAATCCCGCAGAACAACTCAGCGTGCGCGAACTGCTGGGCTACGACGATATCGACATCGACGTTGCCGACTCCGGCGCATCGGCGTTGAAGTCGCTCAATGACGCAAATTACGACTGCGTTGTGCTCGACTTGCGGCTGCCCGACATGACCGGGTTCGAGATTCTGGAGCAATTGCGCGACAATCCAAAGCTCAAAGATCTGCCGGTGGTCGTCTTCACGGGCAGGGAACTGACGCCCGAGGAAGATGCGCAACTCCGTACGCTGGCACGCAGCGTTGTCGTGAAAGATGTGGAATCACCGGAGACGGCTGCTTGATGAAACCGCCCTGTTCCTGCATCGGGTCATTGGCGATCTGCCGCCCGAGAAGCAGAAGATGCTCGATCGACTTCATCGCTCCGACGATGCCCTCGCCAAGCGCAAGGTTCTCATTGTCGACGACGACGTTCGCAATATCTTTGCCCTGAGCAGCGTTCTCGAACGCCGCGGAATGACCGTCCTCTCCGCGGGTACCGGCCGCGAAGCCATCGCCACCATCGACTCCACACCCGATCTTGCCATCGTATCTGATGGACATCATGATGCCCGAGATGGACGGGTATGAAACGATGCAGGTCATCCGCCAGAATCAGGCATTGCGGCGGTTGCCGATTATTGCACTCACAGCAAAAGCAATGAAGGGCGACCGCGAACGATGTCTCGAGGCGGGCGCATCAGAGTATTTGGCGAAGCCGGTCAACACCGAGCAACTGCTGTCGGCGTTACGCGTATGGCTGCATCGATAGGCATGCGATCAGGAGCAACAAGGGATGACCCAATGATGGCAGATGAGAAGGTCAACATTCTTGATGGTGGACGATCAGCCTGCCAAGCTGCTGAGCTATGAGGTCATTCTTGCGGAGCTGGGAGAGAACCTGATCAAGGCGACCTCGGCCCAGGACGCGCTGAATGTTCTTCTAAAAAACGATATCGCCGTGGTTCTGATGGACGTGAGCATGCCCGAGGTCGACGGGTTCGAGCTCGCGGACATCATTCGCCAGCATCCGCGGTTCCAAAAAACCGCGATCATCTTCATCTCCGGCGTGCACCTCACCGACTCGGACAAGATTCAGGGCTATCGCAGCGGCGCAGTCGATTACATCTCGGTTCCCGTGGTGCCCGAAGTCCTGCTTTCGAAAATCTCGATCTTCGTCGAGTTGCACAGAAAGACCCGTCAGCTCGAGGCGCTCAATGCGGAGTTGGAACGGCGCGTCGTGGAACGGACCGACGAACTCCGCAAGAGCGAAGAAAAGTTTCGTCTGCGTGCGGAGCTTATCGAGCTCGCGACCGACGCCATCATCATCCGCGGCATGGATGGTGCTGTGCAGTTCTGGAACGCCGGCGCGGAGGCCCTGTATGGGTGGCGCCGCGAAGAGATGCTCGGAGCCGACATGCATCGCGTCTTGCAAACGGCCTTTCCTAGTTTCGCGAGAAGATGTCGAAACCACACTGCACGATCAGGGCGCATGGCAGGGACACCTGACGCAGCTAACCAAGGACGGATCGGAGATCGTAGTTGCCTGCCGCAAGACCCTGAATGAGGACGGCAACACCCTCCTTGAAGTCTGTCGCGATTTGACCAGCCAGTTACGGGCCGAGAGCGCACTGCGCGAGGCCGAGCGGCTCGCAACCATGGGGCGCGTTGCCGGCATCATTGCGCACGAGATCAATAATCCTCTCGCTGCGATCACAAACATCTTCTATCTGCTGCGCAATCACCCGTCCCTCGATGAGGACGCTC
Organism: uncultured Acidobacteriaceae bacterium; assembly: GCA_963846095.1. Lineage (GTDB taxonomy): Bacteria > Acidobacteriota > Terriglobia > Terriglobales > Acidobacteriaceae > Telmatobacter. The sequence goes on along the minus strand of CAWJUW010000005.1, from coordinate 124,003 downwards.
GCCGCTACGCCGATCTGGCCGAGCAGGAGCTGGACCGCGTGAGTCACATTACGCGCCAGACGCTCAGCTTCTATCGGGAGTCCAACCAGCCAATTCCAGTCGATCTCGCTGAGCTTCTCGATAGCGTGCTCACCATTCAAGATCACGCCCTCCACATCAACAACATTGCTGTGCGCAAGAAATACCTGTCGGAGGGCTTTGTGTGGGGATTCCCGGTTGAGCTGCGCCAGGTGTTCCTGAACCTGATCAGCAACGCGATTCAGGCCATGCCCAATGGTGGAGTGCTGGGTATTCGCGTGCGCGAAGTTACCGATTGGACGAACGGAGAGCTTCGAACCTCGATCTCCATCGTCGATACCGGAGTAGGCATCAGGCCTGCGGATGCGCACCGCCTCTTTGAGCCCTTCTTCAGCACCAAGTCAACCAAGGGCACGGGACTCGGCCTCTGGATCAGCAAGGGAATTGCGCAAAAGTACGAGGGTCGGATCTCCTATCGAACCTATCGTCACTCCGGCGGGTCGATGACCTGCTTCCGTGTCCATCTTCCCATCGGGAGAAGCGCTCACCCATCTCATGAGGCCGATGTTGTTATCGATATCGGTTCGCGCGAGCCGGCGCGAACCTGATCCGACACGCTATTTGAGCATCGCCTGGAGTTCCGCAGCAACGAATTCGTGGACGTACATCACGCTGGTTGGTGTGTTCACTGACCGCGGACTCTTCTGTCCCGCTGCGTGGATCAGCAGCGCCGGCCGCGGCTCCCATTTTCCCCCCACGCGAAGCGCGCTCGTCTTCTGCGCTCCAGCCCGGCAGCGGACGCCACATGTCTGTCCGCCAGGAGTGGTCCCCCTGCACGATGAGTGTGGTCTGGTTCCAGCGTGGCTGCGCCTCAAGCAAATCGAGAATCTTTCCCAGCGTCCGGTCGGCGAGGTCGAGTGAATCGAGGTACGACCCACCCAGAGCATACTTCCCCGTGCGGCGATCCCAAACCGCAGGCGGGTGCGGAATCGGCAGATGCAGATAGAGCACATCCGCCTGGCTGTGCGCGATCGTGTCCAGGCGTGTGCTGCTCAAGATCTTTCACCGCTGCCTCATGACCTTCAGCATTCCACGCGGCCATGTCTGCCCATGCGCGGCTCGGCATAAGAGCGCGCTCAAAGAGAATGCGCAGCGGAAACCACACGTTCTCGCCGAAGCTCGCGCTAGTCGATGTCGGCCCCCGATCCTGCGCGTCTTCATTGGCCCAGTAGCATTCCGTGGCGACGCTCGCAAAGATCGGGCAGTAGGCGACGTACCATCCTACGATTGAAGTCGTGAGGCCGTTGCGTCCGGCCAGCGCAAACAAGCTGGCGTTGGGATCGAAGGCCTCCCACTTTGAGCCATTGTCGATCTGCACCAGGTATCGGTTGTCCGATGTGTACTCCACATCCGTCACCGCACGCCCCAGTTGCAGGCTCGGCACTGCCCGCGTCGTTCGGTACGCAATCGGGGTCACGTCCGTGTAGAGCGTACTCTCCTGGCGAAGCCGATCGAAGTTGGGCAGGTGCAAGGTTCGATCGCGCGATTCGAAGACCGGTTGATACCCCAACTCATCGAAAAGGATCCAGACCAGGCGCGGCTTCTGCGCAGGCGCAGTGGGGATAGGATGGCTGAAACTCTGCGGCCCGGGCCGCCATTGCGCCGCACGCGCAAGCTGAAACGTCATCACCAGCGCAAACGCCGCAAACCCCGCAAGCAGGGAGCTGCCGGCACGGCTGATTGCTTCGGCCATTCTTGGATATCTGTCGATCGCGAAGTACAAGACAGCGGCCCACACCAGTCCCGCCGCGAGAACGGCGAGGCTCGGCACATCGAAGGGAATGACATCCCGATTGCGCTCGAGCAGGAGCGGAGGCAGAATCGCCATCAGCGCCCAGCGGATCCGGCGCCAAATCGAAAGACGACGCAGCAGAGCCAGGATCGCCAGAAAACCGACCGCAACAATCGCCATGTCCGTGAGGTGGGCCAGCGCGATGCGCGTAAGGGGAACAGGGGAACGCATGCGGGCATCGCCGGCGCCTGAAGTCAGATCAATGTAATTCGGAAGCAGCAGGATGGCTGCGAACGCCCAGGCCTGGGCCACTCTCTTGATCATGCCTGACTTCTTCTCGAACCCAATTCACGCCTCTGCGCAGATTTTCCGACGGCTGCCGTGACCTTGCTCGCTCAGGTTCTTACTGAAGGGTTGAATCCTTCTCCGCGTGGGCAGCGTGCTCCTCCTCGCGCCGTTCTTCGTCTGAGCGGCGGTGAAAAAGGGAAGAGACCTTTTTGCGCAAAACCCAGCCAGCCGCCACCAAAGCCGATCCGGCTGCCTGGATTGCAAGCAGACCGGTCCCAGGGTCGGTATAGGCCAGAGCGGATTGCTGGAAAAACATTAGTGCGCCGAGCAGCATCAAAAGACAGGAGAAGATATGCGCCGTTTTTCTCATCTTTACGAGTCATGCCTCCAGCAGGGGAATGCGGGTCCCGGCGGCTCGTACACCGGGTTCCGCCACTACAGATGCAAAGACGCAAAACTCCCTCCGGAGTTGTGGCGTCGGGAGGCCTGAATGAAGGAAAAATGACACCCCCCAGTACGCCGGGCGATAATTAACTCGTCCTATTTAAAGTGGTCCGCTGTGCTCTTGTGCTTCCCAGGTAAACTTGCCCAAGGCAGCCGGCAGGGCTCGAAAAAAGACACCCCGCGAAGCATCTATCGCGCTCAATTGAAAGCGATTCGAAGGATGAATCATTGAAAGTCTGCGCTTCTGAATTCACGACTCCGAGAACAGCATGGGTTTGACCACAGCTACTGCGCCACTCAGTCTCCACCGAGGAAAGTTCGCGGCGCATCTGGGCCTGCTGCGGCTCGACCACTCCGTGAAACAGATCTTCGTGATTCCCGGTATCGTGATTGCCGCCAGCCTCACCGCGACCGCATTCAACCTGGGTTTGGCCTGGAGGATAGCTGCAGGGCTGACGGCCGTTGTAGCCGTTGCCAGCAGCAACTACGTGCTCAACGAGCTTCTGGATGCACCGTTCGATCGCCTGCACCCCACCAAGTGCATGCGTCCGGCAGCCTGCGGGCAGATCAACATTCCCGTTGCCTGGGTGCAGTGGCTCGCGTGCGCCATCCTTGGATTCTGGCTTGCCCACCTGGTTTCCACGGAGCTCTATCTGTGTGTGCTCGGCCTCTGGATCATGGGCTGCCTCTATAACATCCCGCCCATCCGCATGAAAGACATTCCGTACCTCGATGTTCTTTCCGAGTCCATCAACAACCCAATTCGGCTGTGCGTCGGCTGGTATATCGTCACTTCCACCGTCATTCCGCCGGTGTCGCTGCTGGTCGGCTACTGGATGCTGGGCGCCTACTTCATGGCTCTCAAGCGCTTCAGCGAGTATCGCCAGATCGGCGTCGAGCCTGCCATGCGCTACCGCCGTTCGTTCGAGTTCTACACCGAAGAGGCCTTGCTCACCTCGGTGATCTTCTATGCCGCGCTGGCCATGCTCTTCCTGGGCGCCTTCGTCATGCGTTATCGCATGGAGATGGTGCTGGCGTTCCCCATCATTGCGTTGCTCATGGCGGTTTATTTCGATCTCGCCTTTGCTCCCGACAGCCCCGTGCAGAATCCTGAGAAGCTTTATCGCGAGCCCAGAGTGATGTCTCTGCTTGCCGTCTGCGGAGTGGTCCTGATCGTCACCTCGTTTGTCGACTTACCGTGGCTCGCACGAGTTTTTCCCAAATCGCCCGTCCACGAGCGGACCGAATTGCGCGCACCGGCTTCGCCTGCCTTTCCGCTCAAGGAGATTCAATGAACGAAGCCTCGGATCGGCGAACGCCCTTCGTTCGCCTGGGGCTGCTCACCGTTGCGGCCGTCGCCATTCACGGCTATCACCTCGGTGTTGAAGACGGCGAGATCTTCATCCCCGCGGCACGCAAGCTGTTAAACCCACGGCTCTACCCGTTTGCGACGGAGTTCTTCGAGTCGCATGAGCGGTTGTCCCTGTTCAGTCCGATTCTTGTCTGGACCTCGAGGCTGTTCCATCTCTCCATGGACTGGACCGTGTTTCTCTGGTACCTGGTCAGCGTCTTTGCCCTGCTCACCGCGTGCTGGATGATGGCTTCGCTCTGTTTTCTCACGGCGCGCGCGCGCTGGTGCTCGCTCCTGGTCATGACCGCGGTGCTCACCATGCCCGCAACCAACACCGGCCTGCTGCTGATTGATCCCTACCTGACCCCGCGGTCGTTATCAACACCGCTTACGCTGTTCGCGCTGGTCTTTCTCTTGCGCCGGCGCTATGTACCCGCTGCGATCGCTTCCCTCTGTACGGTTGCGATCCATCTGCAGATGGCTGCCTACCTGATCATGCTCGCGGGAACCCTGGTGCTGATCGACAGGCTCAAGCCTGCTGTGCGCGAGCGCATTCCGGTGCTGGCCGGCATGACCGGTGTGTTCCCGCCAAGCTTTCACTTCGGGCCGGCAAGCGAGCCGTATCGTGAAGCTCTCTATGCCAGGGACTTCTACTTCTTGCCCACGTGGACCTGGTATCACTGGCTGGGCCTGCTGGCCCCGCTCGCGATTCTGGGCTGGTTCTGGCGAGGCGATGTGCGGGCCACAACGCCTGCGTTTAAACGCATCAGTCTCGCACTCATTCCGTTCGGAGTGGTCTCGATTCTTGCGGCAGGCGTGTTTTCGACTTCGCATGCCATGGACATGTTTGCGCGGCTGCAGCCGCTGCGTTGCTTTCATCTGATCACCCTGGTCTTCATGCTTCTGTTCGCCGGAGTCGTGGGCGAATACGCTGCGCGCAACCGCCCCTGGGTTCTGGCTGCGATCTTCCTTCCCCTGGCTGTGTTCATGGGCTACGTCGCGCGGCAGACATACCCGAACAGTGCCGTCGTCGACTGGCCGGGCGGGAAGGCAAGCGCAAATCCGTGGATAAATACGCTGCTGTGGGTGCGCAGGAATACGCCGGAAGATGCGGTCTTCGCCGTGGATTCTCGGTACTTCCTGGCGCGCGGCATCGATGCCCATGGATTCCGCGCCATCAGCGAGCGCGCCGCATTGGCCGACTACTACAAAGACGGCGGCGTGGTTTCGATCTTCCCGCAACTCGCTCCGGAATGGAAGCAGATGAGCAGCGCTACCGAGGGGCTGGACCGATTCAGCAAGGAAGACTTCACGCGCCTTGCCCAGCAGTACCCGGTCACCTGGACCGTGATCCACGGAGCAGCGCCGCAGGGGATGAGCTGCCCCTACGCCCAACAGGGCTACGCTGTCTGCAACATCGCATCTGACCCCATCCAGGCTCAAGCCATGACTGCGCGCCGAGGACAGTAGTCCCCGCTTACATCTTGCCGAGTTGTTCCTTCAGGCGTGCCGGAGCCAGGTGGCAGTAACTGGGCGAGAACGAGTCGCGCGGCTCAGCTGTCCCGCTTTCCGTGAAAGCCAGATACGGCTCCTTGTCGCTGTTCCAGCTATTCCAAACCGGCAGCCCTCCGCCGTTCGGATCGCCTGTCTTCGCGAAGTTCGTCCAATAGCTTTGCATGATGGAACCAAGCTGATGGTCCGTCGCGTTGAAGGGCAGCCAGCTGAATGTGTGCGCCTGGAATGTGTCGAAGATGTAGGGAATTTCCAGCGCGTGGAAAGATCCAAGCTGCGACTCGCCCGGCCCCGGCACGCTGCGCTCGAAGCGGTAGACATAAGCATGCTGGCCGGCAGTCGTGACCATGGCAGCCTCTGCGCCGATCGGGCAACCCAGGATGACCTCGCCTGTCACTTGATCGACAGCCGCGGCCCCATGCACGATGATCCTGGCCATGAAGGAGGCGACAGCCATATCGGTCCAGCTTCCATACAGCGGACGCGTTGCCGTCGCGAACTGCGAAATTTGCTGGCTCAAAGGAACCTTTGGCGGCGGCTGTCCCGAGGCCTTCTGCGCGGCTTCTGCACCCAGTCGAAATGCGGCGAACTCGCGCGCATTCATGCCCACCATCAAATCCACTTTCTCGATTGCGCCGGCAGCATACGCTTTCGCGGGCGACTGCGGCAGAACCCATCCATCGACGATGGAGGCATTGGGATCGTAGCCTTTGAACTGCGTGGCGATGAGCCCGCCCTCAAGCTGAGCCACCTGCGCGGCGGGCAGTTTGCGCAGCGTCTCAATCTGCGGCCCGCTCTGCACGCCGGCGGCTTTGCCCACGGCCGTTCCCAGCGCTTCCATCTTGGCCACATCCTGCACGGGCGCCAGGCCAAACGCAGGGCCGCTCTCCGCGATCACTCTGCGAAAAAGACCGTGTGCAAGCGGAGAAGCCATGAGCGTGGTCACGTCGATCGATCCCGCCGATTCCCCGAAGACCGTGACGTTGCCGGGATCGCCGCCGAACTGCGCAATGTTCTGCTGCACCCAGTGCAGCGCCGCAATCTGGTCGAGCAGTCCGTAGTTGCCTGAACTGTGATGCGGCGACTCCGCGGTGAGCTCCGGATGCGCGAAGAATCCCATCGCTCCAAGCCGATAGTTCACCGTGACCATGACCACGCCATGCGATGCCAGGGCTGCGCCGTCGTACCCAAGTTCCGAACCGCTGCCGGCGCGATTGCTGCCGCCGTGGACCCAGACCATGACAGGCAGGCCCTTCGCGTTGGGCCAGTTGTTCACCCACACATTCAGAAACAGGCAGTCTTCCGACGTGGTCACCGTCTGCACGGCGTACGGCACGTGATACGCGTCGGCCATCGGCTTGATGAACAGCTCGATTCCCGTCGGCGTCTGCGAGCACTGCGCGCCCGCTTGGGTTGCGTCGCGAACGCCTTTCCACGCCGCCGCAGGTTGCGGCTCACGCCAGCGCAGATCGCCCACCGGCGGCGCAGCAAAGGGAATCCCCATGAAGCTTGCCGTGCTGCCTTGCAGGGCGCCGCGAAGCTGTCCCGTTGCGACCTGCACCACAGGCCCGCCGGAATCCGCTGCCGGCTTCGCGCGATCCGAGGCTGCTTGAAGAAGCCCGCAAGCTCAGCGCGAGAACGCCAAGGGCCAAAACAGCACGGAGGATTCTGCGCTCGGCGGTGCAGTGTGCTTTGCTCCAGTTCCGCCTCAGGCCGGCCGAAGGTAGGGAAAGCTTGGCGGAACGCATCATCGGGAGTCTCCTCTTCGCAGCACCGCAATTGTAGAGCCTCGACTCCCAGCATGCCGCTCAAATCAGCAGGCCACCGGCAACCTCGATCGCCACACCGCTCACATAGCTCGCTTCGTCCGAAGCCAGAAACGCAAATACGTTCGCCACTTCATCCACAGAGCCTGCGCGCCGAAGCGGGATGCGTTGCTTGATGCCGTCGATCACCTTCTCGGGGATGGTCGACAGGATGGCAGTCTCGATGAAGCCGGGACAGACCGCCGCGGCGCGAATGCCATGACGTCCCAACTCCTTGCTCCACGTCTTCACCATGCCAATCACACCCGCCTTGGTGGCCGCGTAATTCGTCTGCCCGAAGTTGCCGTAGAGCCCCACAACCGACGAAGTCACAAGAATGCATCCCGATTTTTGCGGAATCATCACGTTGGCAGCGGCCTGCCCGCATAGAAATACGCCGGTCAGGTTCACGCCGATCACGCGATGCCACTGATCGTCGGTCATGGAAGGGAGCTGGCTGTCCTGAGTGATGCCTGCGTTTGCGACCATGCAATCCAGCCTGCCCCACGCAGCCACTACATCCGCGATCATCGCCTCAACTTCGGTGCGCTTGGTGACGTCGACCTTGAAATGCCGGATCTCGCGGCCAAGGCTTCGCAACTCGTCCGTGGTGCTGCGCAGCGCGTCCTCATTGACATCGCACAAGGCAACCTTTGCCCCTTCGTTCGCCATTTTGGCGGCGATGGCTTTCCCGATCCCCGCCGCAGCCCCGGTCACCACGCATACTTTGTCGTTGAGTCGCATCCGAACGGCCCTCGTCAGCTCATAAAACCATGCGGCCTCAGTCTACCGTGAAACATGGCCCGAAAGATTCAAGTCGATCTGCACTTCCTTGGCAACCTTCAGAATGAAGACGCTCGGGTCTTTCAAACCCCATTGCACATAAGGAACCGGAAAGGCGCCCTTGGCCGTCAAATTCGAGCCGTCGATCTGAATCTGCATCGGCACGGTAATGTCGTGCGACGATCCGTGCAGCGTGAAAGCGCCGCTGACCTGAATCGATGAGCTGCCGGTGGGCGCCAGCGTGCCCGTGTAACTCTTCGGTGCAAACGTGATCTGCGCGTACTGATCGCTGTTCAGCACATCGCTATTCATCTTCTTGTCGCGGCTCGGTTCTCCACTGTTGCCACTTGCGGCGCCTACGACGATCGAGCCGGAGATCGTTTGCGCGGTCGGGTCAAAGTCGATGGAGCCGCTTTGGACTTTGAAGCTGCCCTGGACATGATGACCCGTGCCGGCGAGCGCGAAGCCGATCTGGCTGGCAGCCGGATCCACAGAAAACGTCTGGTGTTGTGCGAAGAGCGCGGGCGCGAGAAAAACGGTAAGCGAGAGGATTGCAGCGTGCAGATTGGATTTCATCGTATATCTCCTGGTTATGATTTCAGCGTCTCGTTGCCGCCGATGCGACATGGTGCGACAACCATAAAGCGATGGACAGGACATCTTGATCCGACAAGTATTCATGGCCGGCCATGTCGGTGCCGGCGATACCGAATTTGGTGATGCGCGCTAACGCGAGCACTTGCTGGCGGGGATCCATCCCTGCGCGCAGCTCGAGGGAAGGCATCGTGGTCAGATCGGAAGGAACCTTTGCGAACGCGGGAAGCCATTGCGTGCGGGTGGCGCCATGAATGGTGTGGCAGGTGGCGCAGTCGCGCGCATACAGCTTCTCTCCATCGGATTCGTTTGCGCCGGCGATCGCATGCGCGTCCGGCTGCCAGGTATTCTCGCCGGCAATGTGTGCCTCCGCGTCGGGCCCGCGCAGGCTCAGCAGGTAGGCGACGAGGTCGTTACCCCGCTGATCGCGAAAAAGGAAGCCATAGGTGGGCATGATCGATGCGCCACTGACGGCGGCAGGATTGAAGAAATGCATTTTGAGCCACAGCGCCGACCTGCGCACTCCGACCTGCGACAGATCCGGGCCCTGGCGGCGGTTGCCGATCAACGGTGGCCGGTCTTCGCGAAGATCCGCGAGGGAACGAACCGGACCCCACATCGCTACATCGGTTGTCCCGGGCCGGACATACTGCGAGTGGCAATGAATGCAGCCTTCGGAGATGTACACCTGGCGGCCGCGTTCGACCGGAGAGAGCTGTTCAGGGGTTCGTTCGTGCGCAATGGCAAGCTGCAGCAGACCCGCAGCAGCCGCAACCAGGGCGGTGAGGGTGAGCTCGCGCCGTCGCGCGGCAAAGAGTGGTGCGGAAAAGGGAACGATCACCACAAGCGCAGCCGCGAACACAAAGACCGCGGGCACGTGTGCGAGGTTTTGACCCATGCCGATGCCCATTGCCGACCCGATCCATCCCGCGATCGCATAGAGCCATCCCGCGATCCGCCCGCGTTCGGCTGTGGTGGCTGCAACTGCAATCAAGGAGGGATAGGCGACAAGCGCAACAGAGTAAAGCGACACGCCGATTGGATAGAAGACAGAGGCGATCGGAGCGGTGGTGGCACTCCCCAGCAAGAGGCAGGCCGAGCCCAGTACCACGACTGCCAGAACAAGCACAGGCCTGAGGCCGCGCCGGCTCAGCAACCAGGCGCTCCCGAGCGCCGCAGCGAGATGCAGCCCCGCGTTCAGCCAAAGATGGCCGCTGCCGTTCCATGTTTGCGCTTTCAATGCGGGAGCATTCTGAATGATGTAGAAGGCGGCAGAATCAAGCCACACCAGCGCGGTAAACCCGGCAATCACAAGCCAAACCGGCGCAGAGACAACGGGAGAAGCGATCTGCTCCTCCTGGCCAGATGGAATCAACGTCACCACAGCGATGAGGCACAGAGCGGCTGCGATCAGCGCCTGCACCTGCGCTGCCGCTGCGAAGAAAGGTGGGACATTGCAGAGGAAGTAGCCGAGGCCCGTCCCGGCGCCCACAATGAAAAATGGGTTGGCGCTGCCCGTCCATCGACGAAGATGGGTGACCAGCGTGACCGTGAGCAGTCCGACTCCCGCGCCGATAAACCCGGCAACAACGCTCGCGCCCGCGACGCCAAGTTGCCGTGTTGCGATCAATGCGGTCACCCCGCAGATTCCGAAGGCAACGCGCAAGCGCAATTCCGGAGAGGACCAGCGGTGGACGCGCGGAGCAAGCAGGCTGAACAGAATTCCGCCTGCAGCCATCACAGCCATGATTGTCTTCAAATGACTGTCGCGAATGCCTAATTCGGCCAGCCGCTTGAGAAATGCAAATTGGGCGAAGATCAGGAAATAGACATACGTGATTGCGACAAGGCACACGCCTTGCCAGCCGGCCGTTCGCTGACTATTGTGCGACACTACTCAGCCACCGTTTGCGAAGGCCCACCGCCTGGATCAGAACGAGAGTTCCGTCCGTGGCGGCGACCGTGAGCCATCCGGCTTCCAGAGCGTGGGCGAACACCTGGGAGACCACAAACATCGCCACACTCGCGCGCGTAATTGCCGTCAGCAGCCAGACTGCCTCAAGCCTGCGCCGAAATTCGTTGCGAGCCACCAGAAGCGCTCCGTACAGATAGGCAAGCCCCACCGAGAACACGAACGAACCAATGAAGGCAATGTAGACAAGCGCCGCCTCCGGCACATGCAATCGCATCAGGGCCAGGGTGGTGGCTGGAGCCGCCATAAGCAGAGCGCCCGTTGCGGTGTCGGATCCTCCGGCAGCAAGTTGAAAGGCAAGAAGAATCGATCGCCTCATGCGGTCTTCTCCAGTTCAAAGGGCGCGGAGGCTCCACGCGTCTCGCGCAGCAGCGAAGTGCAGTCGGCCAGCCAGTCGAACGAGGCGAGAAGCATGGCAACGCCGGTCAAAAGCCGCAGAACGTAGAGTGTATTTCTCTCCGGCCCGGGCACAATGGTGAATGCCGGCGTGGAGCCCTCGCGCCATCCCGCGATGCTCACAACCACCATGTAGGCTACGACGGCCAGGTGCCACGTATAGAACGACCGCGTCCGATTGAAGATCCATGCATCGCCGCCGAGCAATTGCACCATCACCAGCACAAGCGCGCTCGATGCAAATCCGGCCATCGCGACAAACGAATGCCCCACCAGGCCATCGGTGAATTTGAAGCGATCGAGAACCCCGGGTAGAAACAGGATCACGCCCGTGACCAACAGGGCAGCCCACCACCACAGCACAGCCGTGCGCCATCGACGCGCTTCGTCATGCCATCGAAAGGCGCGAAAGTAGACAGGAACTACCGGCAGCCAGAGAAGAATGGTAGCGAGTCCGATGTACTGCGCTGGAACGAAATGACTGACATCGCCATGGCCGAGCCACGCAGAGAAAAGGAAATGCGCTGCAAGCAGAACCCACGCGCCCGCAATGACTCGGAGTTTTCCAGCGATTCGGTTCGCGATGCCGAAGGGAAGCACAAGCAGGATGAGGACGACCGCCAGCGAGGATTCCAGTTGGCTCGCACCCGTCGGTCCGCCGGTTGAAGGATTGATGGCCGGATATCCCTCGGGGCCGGAGGCAATCCAAAGCAGGAAGGGCACCGCAAGCAGAATCGCCAGGCCGGCCAACTTTGCTGCCCAACCGGCAAGGCTGATTTCACTCCCACGCTTCCAGTGGAGCACCAGGGCGATGACAAGGAAGTACCAGAGCGCGAGCAGTGCATCGGCAAAGAAACTCCGCGCATAGCCCTGCCAATCGAGGAAAAGCTTTCCGCTGGAATAACCGGAGAGCCAGGAAAAAACGCCGAACCCCAGCGCACTCGACCACACCCATAAGACCGGTCGGCACCACTTCGCGCTCGTCCCTCGATCCGCGCCGTACACATGAAACAGGAAACCAACCAGGGGCACACTGGTCCATCCGTAGAGTTCCAGGTTCATGTGCACCGTCATCCAGCGGCCGTAGGTCCACTCGCCCAGATATGCATTGAGCGAAGGCCAGAGCAGGAGTACGGCGAGCATTACGCCCAACGCATTGGCAGCCACTAGCCAGAGAAGGCTGTGCCATGCGGCCTGCGCCACGATTTTCGGCGCGCGCTCGTCAACGTGTTCAGCGTGCGAACTCAGGTTCCTGAACCTTTCCATCGTGCATTTCAACAATCCGATCGCACTCCGCTGCCAGGGCTCGATCGTGTGTGGCCATCACCAGCGTTATTCCTTCCCGCACCGCAAGGTCGAGAAGCAGATCGAAGATGGCCCAGGCGTTGCGCTCGTCGAGTGATCCCGTGGGCTCATCCGCAAGCAGAATGCGGGGGCGATTCATCAGCGCTCTGCAGATGGCTGTGCGTTGCCTTTCACCGCCCGAGAGCTTTTGAATCGGGTGATGCAGACGGTTCGATAGCCCCGTGCGCGATGCCAACTCGCCCAGGCGCGCTTCGGCCTCACGGCGTCGTATTCCCGCAGCGAAAGAGGGAATCAGGCAGTTCTCCGCAAGCGTCAGTCCGGGAATCAGGTTGTGCAGTTGAAATACGAAGCCCACTTCGTGACGCAGGAGCTGCAGAGGATCCCACTCCTTTTCCAACTCTTTGCCATGCACCCAGATCTTGCCGCGATCCGGCTTGTCGAGACCGGCAAACAGGTGCAGCAAGGTGCTTTTGCCACAGCCGGACGGGCCGCAAAGAGCAACGGTGCGGCCTTCGAAGCATCCGAAATCAACTCCTTTCAGAACCTGCACCGAACCATCTTCGTAGCTCTTCCACAGTCCGTTGGCGCGCAAAATGATGTGCCGGTCGGCGTGTTCGTCAATGAAAGCTCTCATTCGAATCGCAGAGCCTCCACTGGTTTCACATGCATCGCGTAGGCCGCCGGGTAAGCAGCGCCGGCTGCCCCCGTGAGCAGCGCGAGAACCGCCACAACCAGCATCAGGATCGGGTGGATGCTGGGATCGATGTAGCCGTCGAGGGCGGGCACAAACTTCAACGCATACAGCACGCCGGAACCCACCGCGAGCCCGCTCAGCGCGCCCGTTACCGAAACCATCGCGGACTCTCCTACCACTACGCTGCCGATCTGCGTGTGCGAAAAGCCATTGACCCGCAAAATGGCGATCTCGCGAATCCGTGTGAAGACCGACATGATCATGGTGTTGGCAACGCCGAGGCCGCCCAGCAGCAAGCCGCAGGCGCCCACTGCCCATGCTGTCGCTTTCAGAATCTTGAACTGCGAGTAGCTTCGCGTGAACTCCGCATTCTCGAGCGTGGTCAGATTCGGGAAGCGTGTGCGAGCGAGTTCCTTCACCGCGCTCACATCTGACTTGTCGCGCAGCTTGATGGTGACCGCCGACGAGGTTCCTTCTTTGTGAAAGAACTTCTGTGCGGCTCCGAGCGGCATAAACACACCGCCGTCCTCAAAGCCATTGGCCGTTTTCACGATGCCGACGACACGGAAGGTGGAGTGGCCGATGTCGACTCTCCCACCAAGGCCCGCATCCATGAAGTCCGCAGCCCGCTGGCCAAGGACTACGCCGGAATCGTCGCGGCCGAATTCACTTTCACTCCCGGCGATCCAGGTCGCTCTCTCGATGCGCGGATCCTGCGCCGTGATTCCGAAACAAGTGACGATCGGATGACCCGCGCTGGAAACGATCCCGAACAACACGGGATTTGCACGCGCCACCATGGGCCACGAGGCAATCTGCTCAACTGCATCCTGCGGAACACTGCTGAAGAAGAGGTCGGAGACATCCCGCTCGAAGACGATCATCTCGCTATCGTTCGAAAGTAGGTTCGAGAACATTCCGACCGCGCCCTGAAGGATCGTCACCACGGTCAGCATCGCCGCAACCGAGAAGGCAATCCCGGCCACGCTGATGAGCGAGCGCACGCGATGACGGAGCAAATTGGTCAGGATCAGCCGCAGGAGGATCACGCGCGTTCCTGTTCCGCCAATGCCTTCGAGCCAAGCTTCACGCGTGCGAGCTCGAACTGCAATTCGCCGCGGAAACGCTTCAGGAACTCCAATTCCGGGCGCAAAAGCAGGGCACGTTCGAGCGAGCGATCGCCAATATCGATGAGCCGCGTCAACCGGCCGATGGCTCTGTCGACGCCGATCACCGTCGCGGTGTTCGGACGGCCAAGCAGTGCGTCGCGTGCGTTGGTCTTTCCAGATTGCGTGTTGTTCTGGAGCAAATCTTTCAGGTCATCAACGATCTGGTAGCTCAGTCCCCAGCAAAGCGAGATGCGCTCGAGCAATTGGATCTCCCGAGCCGGCGCATTGCCCAGCAGAGCCGGCAGCACCAGCGTAAGCCGAATGAGGGAAACCGTCTTTCCGAGCGCCACGCGCTCCGTGGACTCAAGCGTGTTGGGAAGCGATGCGTATTGCAGATCGAGGCTCTGCCCGTTGAGCAAGCCATTCACGCCCAGGTTGCGCTCGACGTACTCGAGCGCCTTGCCGCCGGGAGCGTGCCCGCTCGCACTCACAGCTCGCCATAGCAGGCCGTAAGCGCGATTGATGAGCGCGAGCGCCGTGAGAATCGCGCCATCCTCGCCGAACACGAGGTGAGTACAGGGAGCCCCGCGGCGTTCGAGCGCATCGTCCATGCAGGGCATATCGTCAAATAAGAGCGATGCCGTGTGGAAGTATTCAAGCGCGATCGCCAGATTCTGCGCGCCAGCCGCTTCGATTCCGTAGGTCTGCGCGGTCCGAAACGTGATTCTCGGGCGGATCAGGCTTCCGGGGTTCTCGAGCACATGGCGAAGCGCACTTTCAAAATTCGGTTCCAGGGTCGAGGGCAGCGGAAAGCCCTCGCGGAAGGCTTGGGAAAAGTGGCTCTTGTCCAGAGGGTCCACAGGCTGTCGAACGTGCATGCGGGCTCCGATGATCGGTCTTGCGGTTCGAATGTCAACACAATCGGGATTAGGGATCATAGATAAGGCGGTCATCATTACCAATAGCTGTTCTGACGCGCGGAGAGCGCGGTTGGAAAGCTGCCTGCAAAGCGAATCTCCGTGACGATTTGTTCATGCTGCACGCTGCATCTGTGCTGCACATGCGTGCGTGCTCACGGCATTGTTGCAAGGCGAGCAGCCATGGTGTTAGGGCGAAAAAATGCGCTGGTGTTTAGTTAGCATATCGAAGCGAAATTAACTACATCGAACGCGAAAATGACAATCTCGTCATCCCCGCGCAATCACTGAGGGTCCGGCCCGGGAGGGAATAATATCGCTTCATGCGGCTCTTACTTGTGGAAGATGAAGTAGAGATTCAGAGCTTCCTGCAGCGGTCTCTTGAGGAATCTGGATATTCAGTGGAAACCGCGCGGGATGGAAAGACCGCTGAACGGTTGGCGATTGACAGTCAGTTCGACATCCTGATCGTTGATCTCGGACTGCCCGACCAGGACGGGATCGGCCTGATCCTGAAGCTTCGCCAGAGGGGCGTGAAGGCGCCGGTGCTGATCCTCTCCGCACGAAGGTCGGTCGACGACCGGGTACGAGGCCTCGAGCAGGGGGGCGACGACTATCTCACCAAGCCGTTCGCGTTGGCCGAGCTGCTGGCTCGGTTGCGCAATCTGCTCAAGCGCAACAGCCCGTCGCCGAGCGAAGCCACGCGCCTGGGGGTGCAGGACCTGGAGCTGGATCTTCTGCGAAGAGAGGCAACGCGCGGCGGCCAGGTGCTGCAGTTGACGCCGCAGGAGTTTGTCCTGCTCGAATATCTCTGTAGAAACGCGGGGCGGGTTGTCACCCGTTCCATGATTCTCGATCAGGTTTGGGGTATGCGCATCCAACCAGACACGAACGTTGTGGATGTGCACATCTACCGGCTGCGCGGCAAGGTCGATGCTCCCGGTTTTCAGCCGCTCATAAGAACCATGCGAGGGGTAGGGTATGTCCTCAAAGACCGATAAGCCCGGGGTGCGCAGTGCGGCGTGGCGCATCTCCGCTCTTGCCACCGTCGCCTTTGCCTGCGGCACCTTGTTTGTCTTTGTGTTCCTCCATCAGTTTGTCGCCAACGACATTCAACGCCGAAGCGACGCGTGGCTTTCCGGCGAGGTTGGAGTGCTGGGCGATGTGGCCAAACGAACCCCAAAGGATGCGCTGCACAACCGCGTGATGGGCGAGGTGGCGGAGCTTGCGGCGCGCGAGGTTCCGAACAAATCGTCGGATCCCAGCACCGCCAGTGCCGCCGTGTTTTTCCTCCAGACCAGCCCGGACGGCGCGCTTGAGCTTTGGGTTGGAGCGGGAAACGGACAAGCGCAGTTGGACGCAATTCGAGGCTCAGGAATTCTTCCCGATCAGCCCACGGATATACGCGTGCCCGGATTCCTCGCGCCCTTCCGCGTTGCCTGCATGCGGGTCGACGATGGCAGCTCCATCTACCTTGGCCTCTCTGAGCGCGATGAACAAAGGCTTTTGCGCAGACTCCGCCTCCGGTTCTTTCTGCTTTGGCTTTCGATCGTCCTGCTTGGCTTCGGTGTGGTGTTCCTCACCACCCGCCGCATGCTCAGCCATGTGCGAAGAATCACCGAGGCTGCCTCGCGCATCGGCCACTCCGATTTGAGCGAGCGCGTTCCTGTTGCCCGGCGCAATGACGAGGTGAGCCAGCTTGCGCACACATTGAATCGCATGCTCGACCGCATCGAGAGCTCCATGCATCAGCTCCACACCATTACCGATGCTTTGGCACACGATCTGCGCAGCCCTCTCACGGCGATTCGCGGAAAACTGGAGATGTCGCTGCAGACCATGCGCAACGAAGAGGAGGCAGAGCCCATTGTTTCTGCCATCGAGGAGCTCGATCAGCTCACTGACTTTTTGAATAAGTCTCTGGACGTTGCCGAAGCCCGCGCCGACGCGTTACGTCTGGTGGTAACGGAGATCAACCTGAGCCGTCTGCTCGAGAAGATGGTGGACCTCTATGAGCCTTCCATGACGGACAAGGGATTACACCTGCGCGTGCGCTGCGAGAGCGATGTCCTGGTTCGGGGAGATGCAGGCCTGGTTCACCGCATGATTGCGAACCTTCTCGACAACGAGCTGAAGCATCTTTCCCCGGGCTCCCACGTCAATGTTGGTTTGCAGAGCGACGGGCACAGGGCGTGCCTGAGCCTTGAAGACGATGGCCCCGGATTCGCGCCCGACGTACTGGAGAGCCTGTTCGTTCATCGCGTGAAGGGCAAGGCATCGACCGGACATGGCCTGGGACTGGCTTTCGTCGAGGCTGTGGCCCGCGCGCACCAGGGTACGGTCGAAGCGGAGAATCGCGGACACGGTGCAAGGATCTCCGTCGGATTGCCTCTGGCGCCGGTGGAGACGGACACCTCTGTGCCCCTCGCCGCGCACACGGGCTAGTTGCAGAGTCTTCGTCAACGTTACATGCTTGATCGAGGAGCGTATTGACTCATCCGTCGATTGCCCGATGTTTGCTCGGGATTCTCTGCCTGGGCCAGTGGCTTGGAACCTTCGCCATCGACCTTGGTCGAACCCACGCCCGGAACCCTTCCTGGACAGGCCATGCCCGCTTTCACGTCGTGTGGCAATCGTCCACGCTGGCGTTCTCGTCGATTCTTGCGCTTTTGCTGCTCCTCCTCCCCGGCCCGTTGCAAGCGCAACGCTTCTATCTTGCCTCGATTCTGACCGCACTACCTATGCTGGGTTTCTTCGCTGCCCTCATCGGCCGGCGTCGCTTCGGCGCTACGCTCACCGACGAAAATGGCATGCCGCCTCTGCGCCTTTCGATCCATGGCACCACCCGCCGCATCGACTTGAATCTTGTTGCGGAACTCGTCGGCGTCTTCGCTTGGGCGGTGATCGTCTGGCTCTACGGGTGGGGCGCGCCGCAGTGAATCGCCCGGCACGGGTGAAAATCCCGATCGAGCCGTCCGGGAAGGTTGCCATGCGGAAGGAACGCGCCCGGCCGTTTCAGGTTTTCCTTTTTTCGACGGGCATGTTTTCCTTCATCGTGCGGCACACCTGGCAGCTAAAGGCCTCCGGCGTGCATCCAACCGTGTTGGCGTGGTGAGCAGGAGGCGCGTCGCCCACTACGCGCACGAAGTACGGCGTCTACGCCTCCAACAAGGAAGCCTGCAATCAAAGGCCCCGCAACCAGCTCTCGGACAGGCAAGGGAGAGGTCGTAGTGGGTAAGCCCGGGCCAGGTGCAAATGCTTCTTTTCCGGCTGGGCGACGCCCCGCCATGCGAACGGAAGCAATTTCCAGCTGCCCATCCTTGCGTCCACAATCCCGTCCTTGAGTCTGGTTTGGCCTGGCATTCGGTCCTCCCGAAGAGGAGCACGTAGCCGTGTCCAGCGCCGAGCGGAAATTCCTGTGAGGGTGTTATGACGGCAAGAAGAATCGCAACCATAGCGTCCGGGCTGGTGTTGGCATTCGCCACCAGCTGCGAAACCAGCAAGTCTCCCGAGGTCTACTACCTGATTGCTGCCAATATCCAATTGCCCTATTGGCAGAGCGTGGCCAAGGGGTTCAACGATGCGGCGGCGAGCTATAAAGTGCAAGCCAAGGTCACCGGTCCGCAGAGCTACGACCCGGTTGCCGAGTTGAACGCCCTGCAGGAGGCGGTTCGCGCCAAGCCTTCAGGGATTCTGATCTCGGTATCCGACGTATCCGCCCTTGAGCGGGCCATCGATGACGCGATTCGGCAGCAAATCCCGGTCATCACGGTCGATTCCGATGCCGCTGCGACGCGCAGGATTTCATTCATCGCAACCAACAACATGGATGCCGGGAGGCTTGGCGGCCAACGGCTGATTGAAAAACTTGGGGACAAGGGCAATGTGGCCTTTTTCACCATTCCAGGCCAGCCCAATCTTGAGGACCGGTTGACCGGTTTCAGGCAGGTCCTCCATGCCTACCCCGGGATTAAGACTGAAATCGTCGACATGAAAGGCGATGCCAGCGTTGCTTTCGACAAGGCGCAACAGTTACTCGGTCGCAACGGGGCCGACAAGGTGAATGCGATTGTCTGCCTCGAGGCCATTTCAGGAAAGCCGGTCTCCGACGCCGTGAAACGAGTCAAGGCGACGGACCGCCGGGTCATTGCCTGGGATACGGATCCGGGCACTTTGGAAGCCATCCGGGATGGAACCATCGATGCAACGATCGCCCAAAAGCCGTACACCATGGGCAACTTCGGGATGAAGCTCCTCTTCGATGTTTTCCATGCCCCACCCCCGATGCTCAACAAGGACTTCAAAACGGATCTTTTCGCGCCCTATCCGGTATTTATCGATACCGGCTCGGCCCTGATTGACCGAAGCAACGTCGACCTCTTCTTCGCGGAAGAAGGCGCGCACAAATAGCAGGTCCATCTACCGGCATTGGATATCCTAGCCAGCGGGGATGCGGCCACAGGATTTTTTCTAGTCGCATCGCCCGCTGGGAGGATGAGGATGCCCCGTTTGTCGTTTCGGACGTCTGCTTGGATCTGTGCCCTGGTACCGCTTGCCCTGGCGCTCACTGTGCCTGCAGCCCGCGCAGACTCCGAATACTACCGGCACGTGATCTTCGACAACAGCATGACCTCCGCAGCCTACTGGTACAGCAAGGCCCAGGACGTAGCGCCGAGCCTGCTCGAAGCCATTCACGGTCACCTTCCGGTAGAGGAGCAGCACTTTTTGACGCCTCCGAACGCACTGCGGATTGCCTGGACGTCGCAACCGGGCGGGAGCTGGGATGCCGAGATCCACCTCATGAATTTTCGGAACCGCCTTCCGGAGATGGAGGGGAAGTACCTTATCTTCTGGTGCTACTCGGCAGAAGGAATTGCTGCGCGGGATCTCCCCTACATTCTCCTCTCCAACGACGAAGGTGGCTTGCAGGTGGCCGAATTCCCGGCCAGCTTCACCATGGCCGAGCCCCTGAGCAATTTCACTGGCGATATCCCGGCCGGACGATGGACGCGCGTGACGATCCCGATGGAGAAACTGCAAACCGCATCCATCTATCCGTTCCACGCGGAACAATTGCGGAACATCGTCTTGCGCCAGGGCCGAGCTGACGGTGCGCACCACGCGCTGGTGATCGACGAAGTGCGTGTGGGGAACGATCCCGGCGCAAAGCAATCGCCCTCCGTCCTGGCGGCTCCAGTGCACGTGCAGGCTGTCGGCTACGACCGCCACATTCTGGTGCGCTGGGAAGATGCTGTCTCCTCATCGCCCGCGCGCTACGTGGTGTTGCGGTCGCTGGAAGGCGGCCCATTCGAGCCGATCGGCGTTCAGGTGCCGGGCATCCACATGTACTCCGACTTCCTCGGCAAATCAAATGTGAAGGCTGAGCTACAGAATTGCGGTCGAAGATTGGGATTATCGAAAGTCGCAGCCATCCGAGCCGGCGAGCGCGCAAACCCGGGAGATGAGCGATGACGAACTGCTGACCATGCTTCAGGAAGCGGCATTCCGCTACTACTGGGATGGAGCGGAGCCGCACTCGGGCATGACCTACGAGAACCAGCCGGGAGACGATCGCATTGTGGCCACGGGCGCATCGGGCATGGGGATCTGTGCGCTGATCGTGGGCGTCGATCGCGGATTCATTACGCGCGCGATCAAGGCCTGGAGCGGCTGGAAAAGATCCTGAGCTTCCTTGAAAAGGCAGATCGCTACCACGGCGCATGGTCGCACTACATGAATGGTGCGACCGGCAAAACCATGGCGGTCTTCGGGATGCTGGATGATGGCGGCGACCTTGTGGAGACCTCGTTCCTGATGCAGGGACTGCTTGCGGCGCGGCAATACTTCAATGGCCCCAGCGATCGCGAAAAGCGCATCTTCGCGCGCATTACAACGCTGTGGGAGGCGGTCGAGTGGGACTGGTACCGGGAGAACTCCGCCAGCCAGTTTCTCTACTGGCACTGGTCGCCGCAGTGGGGGTTCGAGATCCACCATCACGCTGATCGGCTTCAACGAAGTGATGGTGACGTATCTGCTGGCGATGACATCGCCGACCCACAGTGTGCCCGCCCAGATGTATTACTCGGGCTGGGCCAATCAGGGCCAGATCGGCCAGAGCTACCGGCAGGGATGGGGAGGGACAACAGACGGGAATCATTATTCCAACGGAAATAGTTACTACGGGATCAAGCTCGACGTAGGGGTGGGACCCGGCGGACCCTTGTTCTTTACGCACTACTCATTTCTCGGCTTCGATCCGCACCAACTCCGCGACCGCTACACGCCTTCTTACTTTGAGAACAATCGCAACATCGCGCTCATCAATCGCGCCTACTGCATTGCCAATCCCGGCCACTACAAAGACTACGGGCCCGATGCATGGGGGCTGACCGCGAGCGATACGCCCGATGGCTACGCGCCCTCCGCACCCGATAAGAACGACGATCACGGAACCATGACGCTGACCGGCGCACTGGCGTCGTTTCCGTATACGCCAGAGGCCTCGATGCAGGCATTCAAGCACTACTATCGCGACCTGGGCCATGAGTTATGGGGAGTGTACGGTCCGCGCGACGCGTACGATGCTTCCGTTGACTGGGTTTCGCCGATCTACATGGGACTGAACCAGGCGCCCATTGTGGTGATGGTCGAAAACTATCGCACCGGCCTGGTGTGGAAGAACTTCATGAAGAATCCCGAGGTGGGCGTCATGCTCGGCAAACTCAACGCCCTGAGCGCACACTGACCCCACCAGAGTGCCCCGGCGCCGGTTGTGTCAGCCGCCTCGCCGGGCTGTGCAAAGATTAAAACCATGCACACCAGGCATGGTCTTCTCCCCGCGCTTCTTGTTGCCTCCACCGCATTGTGGCTGACTTGCCCCGCCCTTGCTCAGAACCCGCAAGTGACGCCGGACATGGTGCAGACGGGCAGCGACATCCCTGCCAAATGGGACGAGCCGCATCCCGGCTACGACTACGAAAAGCGCGATGTGATGATCCCCATGCGCGACGGCGTCAAGCTGCACACGGTCATTGTTGTGCCCAAAGGCGCCAAAGGTCTGCCGATGCTGCTGGAGCGCACGCCCTACGACGCCAACTTCTTCACCTCAGACAAGCCGAAGATGCGCGACGCCGTGTGGTCGGCGCAGCGCGAGTGGGCCGATGACGGCTACATCATCGTCGGTCAGGACATTCGCGGCAAGTACGGCTCCGAGGGCGACTACGTGATGACCCGGCCGCCCATGGGGCCGCTGAATCCCACCAAGACCGACGACACCACCGACGCCTGGGACACCATCGACTGGCTGGTGAAGAACGTTCCTGAATCCAACGGACGCGTGGGCATGATCGGGTCTTCGTATGACGGCTGGACCGTGACGATGGCTCTGCTTGGGCCGCATCCGGCCTTGAATGTGGCCGCACCCGAAAGCCCCATGATCGACGGCTGGATGGGCGACGACTGGTACCACTACGGCGCCTTCCGGCAAGTCAACCTCGACTACTTTACGGGCCAGTCGAGCCGTCGCGGCGCCGGCAGCACCGTACCGCGTCCAAGCGGCGACGACTATCAGGACTTTCTCGATGCGGGAACGGCGGGTCATTGGGCAGAGCTGAATGGCTTTCAGCAGTTGCCGTGGTGGAAGCGCTTCTCGGCGCATCCAGCCTACGATGCCTTCTGGCAGTTGCAGGCGCTCGATAAACTCGTTCCGCAAAAGCCTGCGAGCATTCCCACGCTTTGGCTGCAGGGGCTCTGGGATCAGGAAGACATGTACGGCGCGATCCACACGTGGGAAGCGCTCAAGGCCTCCGGCCATGAGGCCAACAATCATCTGGTCATGGGACCCTGGGCACACAGCCAGGTGAATCGCGCGGCCGAGACGCTGGGCCCGCTGAAGTGGAAGGGCGACACGGCCGCCGATTTTCGGCGCGACATCCTGATTCCGTTTTTCAACGAGTATCTGAAGGACCGCAAGCCTGCCGAGGCGCTGCCCACCGCGCTGATCTATAACCCGTCAGAGAATCACTGGGACAAATTCGCAGACTGGCCCGCGGTGGATGAGCAGCATTTGACGCCGCTCTACTTCGAAAGCAGCTTCGGCCTTGGCTTCGAGAAACCGAATGGCGGCGAAGACAGCTACGTCTCCGATCCAGCCAGGCCTGTCCCTTACTTAGTGCCGCCCATTGAGGAGGACGGCGGCAAGCGCTGGCCCATATGGCTGTTGCAGGATCAGCGCCCCATGGGAGCCCGAACCGACGTGCTGAGCTATGAGACGCCGGTGCTCGATAAGCCCGTGCGCGTGGAAGGCGCGCCGTTTGCGGACCTCTTCGTGAAGACCACCGCGACGGACGCGGATTTCGTCGTGAAGGTCATCGACGTTTACCCGCCGACCGATGCCGAGCAGCCCGAGATGGCCGGCTACGAGTTGCCGATCAGCCTCGATATCTTCCGTGGACGCTACCGCAAGAGCTTCGAAAAGCCGGAAGCGATTCCATCGGGCTCTGTCGAGGAATACCGCTTCCGCTTGCCCACCGTGAACTACGTCTTCAAGCCCGGACATCGCATCATGGTGCAGGTACAGTCCTCGCTCTTTCCGCTCTACGACCGCAACCCGCAGACCTATGTACCGAACATTCTCTTCGCCAAGCCCGAGGACTTCCGCGCAGCCACCATGACGGTGGAGCATGGCCCCGAAAAGGCGAGCAGTGTGCTGCTTCCGGTGGTGAGCGGGAAGTGAGAAGCAGCTGTTAGCCTTCAGCTCAATTTGAGCTCCCATAGGTCAATCGACTTAGTCTCTGATTCCCTCAGTCCCTAAGTCGCCCTTCTTAGTGCTGCACAACGCTGAGCGTGATGCTGGATGGATACGCAGTTGAGTGGTGCACCTGATTGTGCGCCACCACCGCCTTTGTTTCATCGAAGTTGCTTCCGCCCGTGTTCAGGTTGCGATCGTAGAGAGGGAAGTTGCTGCTTGAAATCTCGATGCGCAGCCGATCGCCCGCGGCAAAGTAGTTGCTGGTCTGCATGGGCTGGAAGGTGACTTTGTAGACCTTGCCCTTCTCCATCCACACCGGAGGTCTGTCGTAGCCATCGCGGTAGCGCACGCGCTGGATGTTGTCATCGATGTTCCAGGCCGTGCCATCGGGCTGCACGTCGATCAGCTTCACGGTGAAGTCGGTGTCCCTGGCATCGCTCGCGACATAGAGAGTGACATCGACGGGGCCGCTCACCTCGATTCCGTTCGTCAACGGCGGCGTTGTGTAGACCAGGATGTCGTCGCGCATCTCCAGGCTGCGCTGATCGAAGGCGCCGCCGCGATGATCGGCGCCCACGCCGGGAGAGGACCCGCCCGGCGTAGGAACCGGATTCATCGGGTCGTAGACAAACGCATCCGCCGTGTCCTTGCCGGGCGCGGCCGTGAGCAGGGAACCATCGCCGGCAAGGCTGTTGGCGCGGCCTTCGCTACCCAGGAAGTATGTGACCGGCTTGGCGCCCGCCGGAGGCCACGTATCGGCAGACTGCCACTGGTTCGAGCCCATGGTGTAGTAGCGAACCTTGGGCATCTTCGCGAGCTCGCCCTTGTCGTCGCCCTTCAGGAAATAATCGAACCACGCCAGCGTGATCGCGTCGTAGTCCAGCCGCGCATCACCGATATCGCGAGCGCCCACAATCGTGTGCTCCTGCGCCCGCTTGTACGAGCAGTGGGGCACAGGCGCAAGGATTGCGTACTGCTTGTCGGCAACTGCCGGGTCGGCAGTCTTGCGCACGTAGTTATACGCGGCAATATTCGGCGCAACGCTGTTGTCATACCAGGTCATGACCCACAGGCCGGGAATGTTGATCTTCATGCTGTCATTCCACAGTCCGCCGACGTTCCACGACGGATCGTTCGGCGTGCGCTCCACCATGGGCTTTTGCCCGCTCGGCGTCGCGGTGTCGTAAATGCTGCGCGGCGCGCCTGCTGCGGTCAGGATGTCTTTGGTCGGCAGGTGCAGGTAGGCCTTGTCCCAATCGATGACCGGCGGCTTCTGATCGAGGTCGTACGTTTTTGCAGCAGTGATGAGCGCCTGTTGCGACATGCTCGACGGAAAATTCGGGCGCCCCTCGGAAGTGAGGATGCCGGCCATCGCCAGCCAGCTCGAGAAGCGCATCTGCATCGCGCCCCCGCGAAACCAGTTGCCCTGCTCGTAGTAGGGGCCCACGCGGCCAACGCCGTCTCCGTAACTCTCAGGGATGAAGGTAGTCAGCGCCTTGTTGCCGCGCGAGGCCACATTGATCTCCCACTCTGCCGTAGAGGAGCAGCCGGTGATGCCAACCTTGCCCGTAGCCCAGGGTTGCGCGCTCATCCAATCGAATTCATCGTCAGAGTCGGTAAGCGGCGTGCCGAGAATGTCATAGTCGCCCTCGGAGAAGTAACGTCCGCGCTCGTTCATCTCGACAAAGGCGTAGCCATGCTTCACCGCGTCCAGTTCCGCAGACAGATCGCGCGGCGCACCCAGCTCCACGTCCCAGTAATTGAAGTTGTAGGGCGTGCGGACAAAGATGATGGGATACTTCTTCGACTCGTCTTTGGGGCGGTAGATGTCGGCCTGCATGCGTTTGCCGTCGCGCATGGCGACCATCACCTTGCGATCGATGATGGCAACGGACTCGAGCTCTTTTTCGATGGCATTGCGCTGGGCGATCAGCGCCGGGTCTTGCGGCCGAGCTTGGGCGTGCGTGGACGGGGCTGAGCAGAGCATGCCGCCGCAACCGATCGCAGCAGCAGCAATCAACGTCATCGCTGATTTCATTGGGCCTCGCGAAAGAAAAGGGAAGGGTAGATTCCGTGCCATCCATACTATCGGACCGCGCAGCGGGCTGGAATCGGTACCGCACCCGCGGTGGATGCGAGTTTTTCGCCCATCTGTGCGCGGCTACGCCGACACTTTGGCGTCAAAAGTGGTATAAATCACTTGCATTCCAACGGCAACCTGCCATTGAGCTGAATGATGTCCAAATCTGAGAACCTGCTTCGCTCCTTCAATCGTCGGCGCTTCCTGAAAACTGCCGGCGCCTCGGCCATGCTTCCCGCAGTCCTTCGTGGCGCCGCTTATGCACAGAGCTCAACCACCTCTCCCAATAATCGCATTAACGTGGGCGTAATCGGCATGGGCTGGCAGGGCCCCGGCAACACCGAGAACCTGCTCAGCCTGCAGGATTGCCAGGTGGTTGCCGCTTGCGATATCGACGCCAATCATCTGCAGGCCGCTATCAAGAAGATCAATGACGCCTACAGCAATGAGGACTGCAAGGGATACCACGACTATCGCGAGTTGCTTGCGCGCCCGGACATCGACGCGGTCATGATCGCCGTGCCCGACCACTGGCATGAGATTGTGGCCACTGAGGCCGCCCGGCACAAGAAGGATATCTACGCCGAGAAGCCGCTGGCCCATACGATCGCAGAACAGCAGTCCATCGTGCGCGCCGTTCAGAAAAACGGCATCATCTGGCAGATGGGCTCGTGGCAGCGCTCCGTTCCCATGTTCCACAAGGCGGCGGAGATCGTGCGCAACGGCTACATCGGCACCGTGACCCACGTCGAGGTAGGCCTCCCCGGCGGCAACTCCGACTTCGACGACGTGGGCAAAGAGGCGCTCGCCAAGCTGGCGTCCACAGGGCAAACCGCCGAGAGCCTGGAGCAGATTGTGGCGGGAACGCCCGCCTGGAATGCGCTCGTCACCGATCCGCCCAAGGAGCTTGACTACGAAATGTGGGTCGGCCCCTCGAAGATGGAGCCGTACATCCGTGCCCGCTCGCACAAGTCGTGGCGCTGGAACTACAACACCGGCGGTGGCGAGCTTCTCGATTGGATCGGCCACCACTGCGACATCGCCCACTGGGGGCTCGACTTCGATCACACCGGCCCGCTGGAAGTGGAAGGCAGCGGCGAGATGCCGCCGGCCAATGCGGTATGGAACACCGCGCCAAAGTACCGTTTCGAGCTGAAGTATCCGCAAGGCGTCACCATGACCATTGCCGGTGGCTACCCCGACATCAAAGGCGGCGTAAAGTGGATCGGCAGCGAAGGCTGGGTATGGGTCGATCGCGGCGGTTTCGATGCGTCGAATCCCGAATGGAAACAAGGCAAGTACCTGCCGCGCGAAATGCGCAAGGTGAAACTGTATACCTCGTCCGACCACATGGAGAACTTCCTCGATTGCATTCGCACCCGGCAAACGACGGTGACCCCTGTTGAGATTGGGCACAACTCGGCGATCCCCGGCCACCTTTGCCTGATCTCGATGAAGACGGGCCGGAAGATTCGCTGGGACGCGAAAGAAGAAAAGATCATCGGCGATCCGGAAGCCAGCAAGCTGATGACGCGCGAATATCGCGGCCCGTGGAAGATGAGCTAAAGTTCGATTGGCCGGAAGACACGCCGGCCACCGACTCACCGCATTCCGAGCCGGTTTGCGGCGGAGGCTTTCTGTGAAAGATTCTGTACTGGAACCAGAGATTGAATCAGGGCATAAGACCGGCCTGACGGCGCCGGGTCTCATCGCTCCATGGGACTACACCTTCGCCTTCTGGGCTCTGCGCCTGTGGCTCGGCGTTCGCGCCCTCTTCGTCGGCATGCAGAAGTACGCGGCGTACAAGGCCGTCGCCATGCCGCTCATCGACCCCGCTACCGGCCAGCCCGATGCCAGCGGCGTCATGGTCAACGTCAGCGTCAAGTCGTATGCGTGGGGAAACTACGCGGGCATCCCCGTAGCCCTGCGCGACAAGTTCGCGCACGATCCGATGTTTCCCAAGTTCGCCTTGACGCTGTTCGATAAGATGCTCGGGCCGGTGTTCATTCTCACCGGGATCATGCTCATTATCGGCCTCGGCACGCGCCTTTCGCTGCTGGTCCAGGGCGCTCTGTTCATCGCGCTGACGGTGGGCCTCGTCCTTATCGATGCGAATGACGGCGTTGCCTACCTTGGCATCCACATCGGCCTTGTCGCGGCAGCATTTCTGCTCGCCCGCTACAACCGGCTCGCGGTCCTCAACAAATGGTAGACAAGTTGAATCGCCGCGATTTTCTCAGCGCCACCGCGGTGGCCGGGGCCGGGCTCCTGCTCGACGCCTGCAAGTCCGATGCGAATAATCAGAAGGCCGCTGTTGCCAAATCGTCGCTGAGCACTATCAACGTCGCGCTGCTCGGTTACGGCGAAGAAGGCAAGATACTGCTGGAGTCGTTGCTGAACATCGACAGCGTGAAGGTCGTTGCGCTGTGCGACATCTGGGACTATCACCGTAGCGAGGGCGAACGCTACCTGCAAAAGCTCGGCAACGATGTGCGCTCGTACGAGAACTACGAAGACCTGCTCGCCAAAGAAAAAGATCTGCAGGCCGTCCTCATTGCGACGCCCGACTTCTGGCATGCCCCCATGACCAACACATGCCTCAAGGCGGGGCTGCATGTGTACTGCGAAAAAATGATGAGCAACACCATCGACGGTGCGCGCTCCATGGTGAAAACCATGCGCGAAACCGGAAAGCTTTTGCAGATCGGTCATCAGCGCCGCAGTAATCCCCGCTATGTGTTTACACTGAACCGCCTTCTGCACGATGCTCAGTTTTGCGGGCGGCTGACGGCGGTGCAGGGCCAGTGGAATCGCGCCGTGAAAGAAGATTTCGGCTGGCCGAAAAAGTACGAGTTGCCCGCCGCAACGCTGGCGAAGTACGGATTCAAAGACATGCATCAGTTCCGCAACTGGCGTTGGTACAAGGGTCTCGGCGGCGGTCCTCTCTCCGATCTCGGCGCGCATCAGATCGACATCTTCAACTGGTGGCTTGGCACCACGCCCAAGTCCGTGGTCGCCAGCGGCGGCCTCGACTACTTCAAGAATCATGACTGGTACGACAACGCCATGGTCATCTACGAGTATCCGTTGGCCCAGGGCGTAGCGCGCGCCTTTTACCAGGTACAGACCACGACCAGCGCAGGAGGCGGCTATTTCGAATCGTTCATGGGCGACGACGGCACCATCAAGATGTCTGAAGATCCATCGATCTGCGCCATCTACCGCGAAGCCCGCGCGGATGCCGTCTCCTGGGATGATCTCGCGCAGAAGGGCTACGTGCGCGCGGTTCAGACCGCCGCAGACGCGACCAAGGTCGATGTGCGTGAGACCGCGCAGCTGGCGCAGTATGAGATTCCTGTCTTCTTCAACAAGCCGCCGCACCAGCCTCACCTCGAAAACTTCTTCAACGCAATTCGCGGCACCGCCAAGTTGAACTGCCCGGCCGATGAGGCGTTCTCGAGCGAGTACGTGATTCATAAAGCCAACGAGGCCGTGGAAGCAGAGAAGAGAATTCCCATCACCGAAGAAGAAGTGAAAGCCTGAGACTATGAAAACGAACTTTTCTTTGAAAGCACTGCTCCCACTCGCATTGTTTGTCGCGCCCGCCCTGATTGCTCAAAACACCGTACCGCTCAAGACGCAGTTGCCGCGGCCGCTCTTTGTCGGAACTCCGGTTCCACTGAACGTGCCGAACCTGGAGCCACCGCTCAAAGGCAAGCGCCCCGACTTCATGGTGCCCGTTGGCACCGTGAATCTTTCCAAGGGCAAGAAGGTCACAGCCAGCGACAACAGTCCGGTGACCGGAACTCTGGACCTGGTCACAGACGGCGACAAGGCCGGCGATGAGGGCTCCTGGGTCGAGCTTGGGCCGGGCAAGCAGTGGGTGCAGGTCGATCTGGCAAAAAGCGCAAACATCTATGCTGTGCTCGTCTGGCACTTCCACTCGCAGGCACGCGTCTATCGCGATGTCGTAGCTCAGATATCCGATGACCCCGCATTCAAATCCGGCGTGACTACGATCTTTAACAACGACTTCAAGAATGAGCTGGGTCTTGGTGCAGGGAAAGACCTGAATTACGTTGAGACCTACCAGGGCAAGCTGATCGATGCGAAGGGCGCGAAGGGCCGCTACGTGCGCTTCTATAGCAACGGGAACACGACCAACAAGCTGAACGACTACATCGAGGTCGAAGTGTGGGGTAAGCCTGCCTGAGCCGATTGCGCGTTTCAGCACGTTGACCGAGCCGCCCGTACTTCGTTCGCGCTGGGCTCGCTGGTTCGCTTTCTTCGTGGTTGCACTCATCGGTCTGGCCATTCGTCTTCCCCATCTGGGCGCGCGGCCCATGCACACCGACGAAGCCATCAATGCCTACATCGTCGGTCAACTTCTCTCCGGCGAGGCCTATAGCTATGACCCGCAGGACCGCCACGGTCCTGCTCTCGCCGCGCTGGCTCTGCCTCTGGTTCGCATCGAAGGAGCCAGGTCATTCTCAGACCTGACCGAGTTACAGGTCCGTCTCGCATCCGTCGTTGCAGGCACCGCGACAATTCTTCTCTTCGGTTTCGCTGCAGAAATCTTCGGCTTCGTGCCGAGTCTTCTCGCGGCGCTCTTGTTTGCAGTCGCTCCGCTACCGGTTTACTACGACCGCTACTTCATCCACGAATCGCTGTTTTGCGCGCTAACCTTTGCATTCATTCTGTCCGGATGGCGCGCCTGCACTACGCGATCCATTGGTTATGCCGTGCTGGCAGGCGCATGCGCCGCGCTGATGGTGGCCTCAAAGGAAACAGCCATCCTGCATTTCGTTGCGCTGGCGGTCGCGGCCGCTTTGTACCGAGGTCTCACCCCCCGCAGCGAAGCAAGCGTGGGAACGTTGCGCCCGGTACAACTGCTGTCTGCATGCGCAGCATTCGTCTTAACCCTCGTTGCCTTCTTCACCTGGTTCGGCACAAATGCCAAAGGCCTCGCCGCCCTTGCGCATGTGCTCCCGGCGGTGTTCGCGCGTGCGGGCGGACAGGGCCATGCGAAGCCGTTCTGGTATTTCGGCAAGCTCCTCGCGGCCGGATGGTCCGGTGGAGTGATCGTCGCGTTCGCCTGCATTGGCGATCTTCCTCGCGCTGCGCAAGCGCGTTGCATCGCCCTATCGTTGGCTCGCCTGGTATAGCCTCGCCATCGCCGCGATCTACAGCATCATTCCCTACAAGACGCCCTGGCTGGCGCTGAATCTGTGGCTACCCATATCCCTGCTCGCCGCAAATGCCGCGGTGACTCTTTGGCAGTGGGCAGCCGCTAACTTGCCTCGCAACGCGTCGATTGCAGGCTCCTGCGTTGTTGCAGCGATCGTGGCCACGCTGATTGCACACGACACGCGCTCGCGGGTGTTCACCCATGCGGCCGACGAAACCAATCCCTATGCCTACGCCCACACCACAGAAGACATACTCGGCCTCGCACCGGAGATCGAAGACCTGGCACACCGCAACGGCATTGCCGCACCCGCGCATTGCGGTGATCGCCTCCGATCCGTGGCCCCTGCCCTGGTACCTGCGGCACTTCAATCAAGTCGGCTTTTGGCAACCAGGACAGCCGCTCCCCGACGCCGACTTCTACATCACATCCGGCGACGCATCCGACCAGTACGCCGATCGATTGCACAACTTCCGGGCTGAATTTTTCGGCATTCGTCCCAACGTCCTCATCCTCTTGTGGTCGCCCGCGCCAAAATAGGAACGCATGGCAGAAATCCATTCATTCAATCACGCCGCCATGGCCACGCACTTTCAGGTGCGCATCGCCGGTCAACAACGCGCGTACGCGGCACAGGCGGCGCAAGCGTCCATCGATCTTGTGGACGCGCTCGAGTCCTGCTTGAGCCGCTTCCGTCCGCAGAGCGACATCGCACGGGCCGCGCACCTTGCGCCCGGTGAAACGATGCGCTTGACCGAGCCTGCATTCGCTTGTCTGCACGTTGCCCAGCAAATGGAATTGGCCACGCAGAAAGCATTCTGCGCAACCCCCGCAGCGTTCAAGACCCAAGGCGCACTCCCAGCGTGGGAGCTTCTCGAGAAAGAGCAATCCCTCCTCTGCGTGGCCGGCCGCCTCGACTTCGACCTCGGCGCCATTGGCAAAGGTTTCGCACTCGACCGCATGGCCGAATTGCTGCGGCAGTGGGAGTGCCCCTCGTTCCTTCTCGTCGCCGGCGGAAGCAGCATTCTCGCCGGAGAGAGCCCGAGCGACGAACCCGGGTGGTCGTGCGGCTTGGGCGACGACAATTCACAACTGCGGTTTTGCTTGAATAACGCGTCGTTGAGCGGCTCGGGCCTGGCGGTGAAGGGAAGTCACATTCTCGATCCGCGTACCGGCCAGTCCGCACAGCGGCAAAACCGCGCGTGGGTTCTTGCCGATACTGCCGCCGAATCCGACGCTCTCTCTACCGCCTGCATGGTTCTTGAAGAGCCTGAGATCGCGGCGATGCTCGCCCAGAATGAGTCGTGGCTGGCGTTCCTCGAGACGGAACAAGGCATTCGACCGTTGGGGCGTCGCCCACTGCCGATGCAAGGCTAGCCGCAAAGACGGTAGTTCGCACCAGCCCCGCGAACCCCTCAGCCACAAAAGTGGCATTGTCGCGGTTTTGCATGGCATCGAAAATCAATTCTGTATGGCTTTTTGAAACGAAAAGGGCGAATCGACGTCAGGCCCATTTCGTTTCTTGCGGTTGCGACACGCTGGAACAACAAAAAATCGATTTCGGGGTCTTCGCATTAGCGGGTATCCGAAGGTTAAACACGTCGCTGTCCCGAATTGTTATCAGGACGCCCAGATTCCGCAGATTGAATTGATAATTGAAGGTAGCCTTGATCGGATTGGCCCCGAAATGCCCATCAAAATTGAGGTGTTCATGCTGAACCCGGTTTTCTACAGGATGCATATTCATAATCCCTTCAAATTCGTTCTCGCATTTTTCGTATTCCTGGCCGCAACGTCGTTGCATGGCCAGGTGCAACCTCCCGTGTCCACAGGTGGATCTGCTCTTTCCGTTGGATCTGCCTTCGCTCTCTACAACGCAAATCTGGGTAGGAACCGGCTCGATGGTGTGACGGTCTGGGCCGATTGGCAACCGGGATTTCTTCCGCAAGTCCTCCACGGCCTGGGCCTCGAAGTGGAAGGAAGAGACCTGAGCATAGCGAATTCTTCCGGCCCGCCTGCAGTGTCGCGAATGGATACCGCCGGTGGCGGACCGGTATACACGCTCTACCGTTATCGCAATTTCCGCCCCTACGCCAAATTCATTCTCAGCTACGGTTCGATTGACTGGAACAACCCGGACCCGTTTTTCAAGCACGAAACGCGAACGGTCTACGCCCCGGGAGGCGGTTTCGAGCAGCGCGTCTACCGCCGCTTTTGGTTTCGGGCCGATTACGAATATCAGGCCTGGGCGAAGATCAGTGGGTACACCATCGACCCGCAGGGCTTCAGCTTCGGCGTCTCCTACCACTTGAATCGACAGGCTGCTGCGGAGTAAGCCGCTTCTACAAGGATCGGGCTCGTTTGCCGGCCTCAGTGGATCTGCACGAAAGGCTCACCCGTTTTGCATCGAGACAGGCACCGCCGTTGACATTACCAAAATCGAGTGATCCGAGGCCGCGAGAAATCGCGGCCTTACATTTCTCGGCTCAGATTTTCTGCATCTACTCAACGTTGCCGCGTTTACGGCCGCACCAGCAAGCCGGGCAGTGCGTTGCGACAGTTTCCACATTGAATTGAGAGGCTAAATCAAACAATGTCGCAGCCCACGCTTCCAAGGCTGTTCGTTGTCGACGATGAGCCCCTGCTCGTTGAGACCCTGGCCAAGATCCTGAACCTTTCGGGGTTCGTCGCCTTTCCGTTTACCGCTGCGGTACAGGCGCTGCAGGCCGCGGCGACAGAGGCGCCATCCATTTTGCTGACGGATGTGCAGATGCCCAGCATGAACGGAATTGAGCTTGCGATTCAATTCCGGCTCCTCTATCCCGACTGCAAAATTCTGCTTTTTTCAGGATTCACAGATACATCGCAGCTGCTGGAGAATGCGAAGCGACAGGGACATCATTTTCAGGTCATGGCAAAGCCGATGCAGCCGGCAGAATTGCTGACAGCTCTTCACCATCTTTGAATCGGCATCGGACCCTAGAGGTTTCGCACCGCCGCAATCAGGTCATCCGGGTGCACGGGCTTGGTGAGCAACTGAAAATCGTGCCCCTGATTGCGGGCGTCTTTCAGCAAATCCCCGGTCGACGCCTGTCCTGAAAACAAGAGAATTTTGCAATCCGCACAACTGGATTGAAACCGCATTGCAAGCTCAATCCCGTTCATTCCAGGCATGGCTACGTCGGTTATCAGGAGCGATGGGCACTCCGTCTTCGCCGAGTCGATTGCCTCTTCGGGCGTTGAGAACGCCGTGGCTTCGAAACCCGACATGTTCAGAATCGCTGCGACCGTCGATGCGATGACGCGTTCATCGTCGACAACAAAAACACGGATGGACTTCTTTTGCGAAGGCGTGGCGCTCCGTCGGAGTTGGTGCATTGTCATGTAGACACAACGTAGCCGGCGCTGTTGCGACAGGGAGCGTTTTACCATTCAGCGCAGCCAAAGATATGTTTATTTGATGAAGTGCGACAGGTAAGCAACGCGGACAGCGCTCCGAGCGCATTCGATTTTGCACGGATTTGGCGCCGGTTTCCCAATAGACGGTACTGCGGTGAGAACAATAGACTGGTGCTCCAGCTGTTCGAAAACCTTTATGCTTATGCGAACAAAGATTTCAGTACCAACGCCGCGCGGAGCGATTCTCCTGTTCTCGCTTCTCACCTTGATTTCGATCTGCTCCTGCCGCAATGTCTCCCGCGAGCCGGCACCGGATTCAGGGGCGGCCACGCGTGCTGACAATCAGGCAGCGCGCGAGACCTCCAACGATCAGCGCCCCGGCCGCCGTCGCTCCCGCCGAGGCTCTGCCGACACCAACGCCGCACCCGGAGCCTTCGACTTTTACCTTCTCAATCTCTCGTGGTCCCCTGAGTTTTGTGCAACGCACAGCGGCAGCTCAGAATGCGGTCGTGGCCTGGGATTCGTCGTGCATGGACTCTGGCCGCAGGATTTCAGTGGCGACTACCCTGAAGATTGCAGCGATGCGCCGGGCCCCGCCAATCCGCAGGCCTACACCGATCTCCTGCCAACCGCCTCCCTGGTCGACCACGAGTGGCAGACGCACGGCACCTGTTCCGGCCTCGCGGCCGACGCCTATTTCGGCGCGATTCGCAATGCCTTTTCTTCGGTAAAAATTCCTGCAGACTTGGGAGCCGGCTCGGATGGAGTCACCCCCGATCAGGTTCTCGCGCGCTTCGCGCAGGCAAATCCCTCGTTCCCGTCCGGCAGTTTCGCCTTGAGTTGCGGCAACAACCGGCTGACGGCAATCGAAGTCTGCCTGACTAAAGACCTGCGGCCCCAGCCCTGCCAGGGCGTACGGTCCTGTCGCGCCAACTCCATTCGCATTACGCCGCGATAATTCATCGAGGCGCACGTCAAAGCGCCGTCACTCCGACCGCAATGCCTCCACTGCATTGACGCGCGCCGCGCGAGCCGCCGGCACAGCCGATGCGATCACCGCCGAAGCAAGGATGACAAGGGCCGACGCGGCCACCGCAAGCGCGCCCGGCTGCTGCACGTCGGCAACGTACTTGCTCAGCGCCCGCGCAAAGCCGAAGCCCACAAGCACGCCCGCACTCACGCCGATGGTCGCAATCACCAGGCCCTCCAGCAGGACGCCGGTGAGAATGGTGCGCGGCTGCGCTCCCAGCGCCATGCGAATACCGAATTCGCGCGTACGCCCGCTCACCGAGAAGGCAAGAACGCCGGCAACGCCTACCACCGAAATCAGCAGCGCAACTGCCGCAAATCCACCGAACACCACCGCATTCAATCGATCCGGCGTCAACACCTCCGCGCGAATGTCTTCCAGCGTGCTGGCGCGCTCTACGGGCTGATCGGCGGACATGGTATGAATGATCTGCGCAATCTGCGGAACCAGCGAATATGGATCCTGCTTCGAGCGCACAAACAGCCGGCCCTGCCATCCTTCCTGGTCCACCGGCTGATACACCGTCATCGATGGTGAAGGGATGATGTTCTCATCGTCAATGTCGGGTACCACGCCGACAATCCGCCGCGGATCATAGCTGATGCCGATAAATTTCATCACGCCGTCGGTCCACTTCAGCTCGCGGTTCAACGGGTCTTGTCCCGGGAAAAGGGAATTGGCGACGCTCTGGCTGACAATCACCACGCGCTCGTTGCCATCCCGGTCGCTGTCGCGAAAATCGCGGCCTTCGAGAAGCGGAACGCCCAGCGTTCCGAAGAATCCCGGAGAAACAGAACGGAAATGCGCGCGCCAATCCCCCTTTCCGTTTTCGCGCTTGGCTCCCTGGATCGAAAACGCAAAGCTGATGTTCAAGCCCTGTTCATCGCGCCATGGCACGCTGAAGCCCGTGGAGACACTTTCGACTCCAGGCAGCGTGCTGACATTGCGCTTCGCTTCGCGGTAGAACTGCTGCACCTGCTCAGGAGTCTTTCCGTAGCTCATTGTGGGCAGATTCACGGCTAGTACGTGCGTCGTATCGAACGGCGGCCGTGTCTTCTCGAGCTCATAGAGCGTTCTCAGCAGCACGGCAGAACCGGCCAGCAGCAGAAACGAAGCGGTAATCTGCAGGACCGCGAAGACGCGCAGCTTTCTGCTGCTTCCGCCCGTGACGCGTGTGCCGCCCGTGGCCAGCCCGCCGCTGCGCAGCGTATCCATCGAAGGCAGCCGCGGAATGAACGCCAGGAAGACCGCGGCGATCAACGCCAGTCCGACTCCGAACCAGACCAGGCTGAAGTCGAGCGTCATCCCGGTTGCGCGCACTGAGAACCGCGCCGCGTAACGGCCAAGAATCTCAACCATCGGTACGGCAAGCAACACCGCAGCGATCGCGCCGCTTCCGCAAAGCACCAGGCTCTCGGCAAGCAGCGAACGCCGCAGCACAGCGCGGCTCGCGCCCAGTGCCGATCGCACCGCCAACTCCGACTCGCGGCGCACGGTGCGCGCCAGCACAAGGTTGGCTACGTTCGAACTGGCGATGACAAAGAGCAGCCCCGACGCCGCGAACAGCACCCACAGAATTGTGTTCGCCCGTGAGTTGATCTGGTCGTGCATCCGCGTCGCTTCAATGGTGTAGTGATCTTCGGGCTTATAGGTCTCAGGATGCGCTGCCAGCATGCCCTGATAGGCTGTGCGCAATTCTGCGCGCGCTTGTTCGAGCGTTGCGCCCGGAGCGAGCCGCGCAAACACCTCCGTCATGCGGTGCTCGCGTCCCGTGACCATGGTGGCCGAGAGATGATGCGGGCTGGTCACCACGTTGGCGATGATTTCCGTGGCGACGGGGTAGGGAACCGAAGGCTCCAGCACGCCCACAATCACCGCGGACCGCGCGCCCTGTCCGCCCTCGAGCCGCACCGTCTTGCCCAGCACGCCCGGATCTCCGTGCAGCGAGTCGTGCCAGAACTTGTAGGTCAGCACGGCTGCGCCGGTCGCGCTCTGGCCGTCGTCCGATGGCCCCAGCAGGCGCCCCAGCACGGGCCTCAGCCCCATCACGTGAAAATAATTTCCGTCGACAACGCCGGCCGGAATCTCCCGGGGCGTGCCCAATCCAACAATCGTGAAATCAATCTCAGAAAATGTGCCCAGTTCCGAAATTGACTTCAGTCCCGTGCCCAGGTCCTTGATCTCCGGAATGGAGAACGTCGTGTTCACCTGCTTCAGCCCCGGCGCGCTTTGCCGCACATACAGCAGCCGGTCCTCATCGCGATTCGCCAGTGGCCGCAGCAATACCGCGCGCACCACGCTGAAGATCGCAGCATTCGCGCCGATTCCCAGGGCGAGCGTGAGCGCTACGGTGATCCAAAGGGAGGGCACGCGCGAGAGAGAGCGCAGAGCGATGCGAAAATCTCGAAGGAAAGACATTCCGGTCTCCATGGAAACGTTGGTTTGATCGGTGTGGTGCGGGGAAGAAGGCCGCAGCAATATCTTACTGCTTGACGATTATGTTGATATCAACTAATGTGATTGTGTGTCAAGTGCAAAAATGCTTCCGTTCGAAACCACGCTCCTTGTGCGGGACTGCTGTCTCTGTCTCCATGTGCAGCGTGCGGCCCGTGCCCTGGGCCGTCTCTTCGACGAGGCGTTGCGGCCGTTCGACTTGACCAACGGCCAGTTCTCGCTGCTCATGGCCCTCAATCGCCCCGAACCTCCGGCCATGGGACCTGTGGCCAGCCTCCTGGCGATGGATCGCACCACGTTGACAGCCGCATTGAAACCGCTGGAGCGCCGCGGCCTTGTAAAAATCGCGCAAGACCTCGCCGATCGGCGCAGCCGCACCGTCGCACTTACCGCCAAGGGCCACAGCCTCCTGTTGCGTGCCGTGCCGGTGTGGGAGCGGACCCATGAGCAGGTCGAAAAGCTTGTGCCCAATGCCGATCCGGAATCGCTTCGCCGGAGCCTGCGCGCACTATCGAACTGAGCGCTCCGGCCGCGGCCGCTCCTTCCTCCCGTTTCGCCCGGTCCTGATAAAGTGAGCTTCATGGGAAGTACGCTCGACTTTCAAACGCGCATCGCGTCGCGGGATGTGCGCATCGGGATTGTTGGCTTGGGTTACGTGGGCCTGCCGTTGGCATTGCTCTTCAGCAGCGAAGGATTTGCAATCACCGGCTTCGACATCGATGACGAAAAGGTAGACATTCTCAATCGTGGCGAATCGTACATCGTGCGCATTCCGGCCGCCGATATTCAGGCTGCGCGCGATCATGGATTCCGCGCGACCGCCGATTATTCCGCGATCGCAGCCATGGACGTGGTGATCATCTGTGTTCCCACGCCCCTCAGCGAATACCACGAGCCCGACCTCAGCTATGTGACTGGAACCGTGAAGAGCATCGCGCCTCATGTGCACGCCGATCAGCTCATCATCCTCGAAAGCACAACGTACCCCGGCACGACCGAAGAGATCGTCGTTCCGCTCCTTGAGAAGGGAAATCCCTCCGGCCTCTCCGTTGCCCGCGACGACCAAGCCGAAGGCATCTACGTTGCTTTTTCCCCGGAGCGCGAAGATCCCGGCAATGACACGGTGGCGCGGCGCGATATTCCCAAGGTCGTCGGCGGCTGTGGCCCTGTCGCTCTGGAGCGCGCCTGCGCAATTTACGCGAGTATCTTCAACCGGACAATCCCCGTATCCACGCCCGCAGCCGCAGAGATGACCAAGCTGCTCGAGAACATCTATCGCTGCGTGAATATCGCACTGGTCAACGAACTGAAGCAGCTCTGCATGCGCATGGATATCGATATCTTCGAAGTGATCGATGCGGCGAAGACCAAACCTTTCGGCTTTCAGGCTTTCTATCCCGGGCCCGGCCTTGGCGGACACTGCATTCCCATCGACCCGTTCTATCTATCCTGGAAAGCCAGGCAGTTCGACTTCAACACACGCTTCATCGAACTCGCGGGGCAGGTCAACGTTGGTATGCCCTACTTCGTCGTCGAAAACATCATCGAAGCGATGAGTCAGCGCGGCAAGGCGCTTCACGGTTCGCGCGTGCTCATTCTGGGCCTCGCCTACAAGCGCGATATCGACGACCTGCGCGAATCGCCCTCCCTCACCATCATCGAGCTGTTGCAAAAGCGCGGAGCCCGCGTCGAGTACAACGATCCGTTCTTCGCGACCGTCGGCCGCGGACGCAAGTATGCGCTGAACATGGCCTGCACGCCGCTGGATCGAATTCCCGAATTCGACTGCGTGGTCATCGTCACCGACCACTCGCAGTACGATTACCGCTCGATTGTTGAGAAGGCGCAACTGGTCGTCGACACCCGCAACGCCACCAAGGGAATCGACGCCGCAAACCTGGTCCGTTGCTAGTTCGACGTTTGGGCTCTCCCAGCTCTCAGAATCGAGACCCGGGGGCGCCCAGGTCTCCTATTCGTCGTCGCCGTCGGGATCTGGACCTCCGCGCAGTGCCGCCTGCGCCGCGGCGCCCGACTTCATCTCGTACTCCTTCGGTGGAGTGTCGCCGGCAAGGTAACGCACAAAATAATCCCAGCGCCGCCGCGCCATGTAGTTGTTTGCCGGCCCATAGCCGTGGGGCACATTCGGAATCATCAACAGGTCGAAGTCCTTGTTGGCCTTGATCAGCGCATCCACCACAAGCAGGGTGTTATTGGGCGGCACATTGTCGTCCATCGTTCCGTGCGCCAGCAGCAGATGCCCCTTCAGGTTCTTGGCATAGTTCTGGTTCGCCTGCGAATCGTAGTTGCTGGTGCCGTCGGCGTTCTTTTCCTCGACGCCGGCCCACTTTTCCGCCCAGTCGTCTTCGTAGTCGCGCTCGTCGTGGTTGCCGCTTTCCGCGATCCCCACCTTGAAGAAGTCGGGATAGTGGAACATCGCTGCCGCGGTCGCATTGCCGCCGCCTGAGTGCCCATACATGCCCGCCCGGTCCAGGTCGATGAAGGAGTATTGCGCTGCGAGATCCTTCATGCCGCTCACCTGGTCGGGAATCGTATTGTCGCCGAGGTTCGCGTAGTAGGCCTCGTGAAACGTCTTCGAGCGCCACGGCGTGCCCATGCCGTCGATGCAGACCACGATGAATCCCAACTCGGCCAGCGGCTGCATGTCGCGATGCGCCGCCATGAATTCGCGGCTTCCGCACGATCCCGTCTGCGGACCCGGATACACCTGGTTCACGATCGGATATTTGCGCGAAGCATCGAAGTGCGAGGGCTTGAACATGAATCCGTACAGATCGGTCTTGCCATCGCGCGCCTTCACCTTGATCGGCACCGGGGGCACCCACCCATACGCCTGCAGTTTCGAGATATCCTGTTTGGCCACATCCATCACCGTCTTCCCATTGCTGTCGCGCACCACGGTGATGTGTGGCTCGGTCACCGTCGAGTACGAATCCACGAAGAATCGTCCATCGGAGGAAGCCTTGATGCTGTGCTCGGCATTCTCTGGAGTGAGCAGCTTGAGCCCCGTTCCGTCGAAATGCACGCTGTAGAAATGCTCAAAGTAGGGATCGCGATCCGCCTCTTTGCCCACGCCGACAAAGTAGATAGTGCGCGTCTTTTCATCGATCGCCAGAACCTGGGTCACGTTGCCCGGGCCGTGCGTGATCTGGTTCTTGAGCTTGCCCGTGGTCAGATCGTACAGATACAGATTGCCCCAGTCGTCTCGCTCGCTGAACCACAGAATCTCGTTGCTCTTGGGCAGGTAGTGCCAGTTGATCTTGCCATTGCCGCTCTCGTAAAACTTGGGCGCTGTCTCTGTCATCACTTCTCGAACGTCGCCCGTAGCGGTGTCGGCAACGCGCAGCCACTCCTGCTTGTGATCGCGCGAGGTGGAGACGAAAGCCAGCTGCGTTCCATCCGCGTTCCATTCCACATCATCGAATGTCGTGCCATGACAGGCAATGTTGTCGCACAGCGTCGACCGGTGCTGGTCTGGCGGCATCTTCAGGCGCACCACCGTCTTCGTCGGCACGTCGATCACCACGCGCTCGATCATCGTAACGTCTTTGTCGCCCACCAGCGGATACTTCCATGCCTGCAGTTTCGGATGCGTATTGCTCACCGGCACCAGATACATCTCGCCGGTCTTGCGCTGGTCTTGCTGGAATGTGGCGATCTTCTTCGAGTCCCGCGACCAGAGCAGAACCGCGCCCTCCGAATGCGCCCACCCCGCGTTGTCCGTCGCGTAGCCAAAGTCCTTCACGCCGTCCGTGGTCAGCTGAGTTTCGGCCCCGGTATCCAGGTCGCGAACCCACAAATTCCAGTCGCGGATAAACGCTCCGAGCTTTCCATTGGGCGAAAGCGTCAGGGGCGCGTGTCCCTCGCCGCGGCCACGCCCGCCATGCTCGTCGGGAGTCAGTCGCTTGCAGGTCGTGGTCGCGCCAACCGTGCAGCGATAGCGTGCCCCCTCGTAACTCAGTTGCAGCACGCTGTCCCGATCAGAGAACGCGAGTTCCGAGATCATCAAGTGCCGCGCGTCGTCCTTGATTGAGTTGCCTGAAGCTTCATGCAGTGCCGCAGCCAGCTTCTCTGCGTCGAAAGCCGGTCCACGCGCGCCCTTCGACGGATCGACCAGCACAAACGACCACCCGCTCTCATCCGCGTCCCGATACCAGAAGCGATCGTCATCGAGCCAGTTCGCCTTCACCACTCCCTTGTACGCCAGCGGATTTACGTTGTACGGCATGAACCGCTCTGCTGCCGCATAGTCCTCGTTGGTATATTGCTTCGGCGTTTGTCCCACGCCCGGCAAACTACAAATCGCAATGCAGCCACCAGTCATGCAGGCCGTTCCGATTCCACAAAGCTTTCTTCTCAACATTCGGCACAATCCTTGTTTGGAGATTCTCGGGAAAACGTAGGAGGGGGTTGAAGTTCTCAGAATCCGATGCAAGCGATTCTAAATGCCATCGCCGAAGTTCATTTCTTTGCCGGCCAGACACACCAAAGGCGGCGCAAAGTCAATCCGCGCCGCCTCAGGGATTGTCGTTCGCTATGGCTTAACCCGATTCCCGATAAGCCATCGTCGCAAGTGCGCTCTAGAACAGGTTCCAGAGCGACTGGTTATAGACCTCGTGGTGGTACTGCACCTCCGAGCCCTTCACAAAGGTTCCGAGTTCGCGCGGCGAGCGGTTGGCTGCGGCCTGCTTCAGGTCGGCAAACCGCCCCTGCACATCGGCGCCGAGAATCTCGCCGATCCATGCGGAGCCCTTGAAATCGTCGATCGCCGCCTGAATGTTATCGGGAAGGAAGCGCTGCGCCTGGCGCAGATTATCGATGTTTGACTTGGTGCCATCAATGCCGGTTTTGAAGATGGAATACAGCGTGAGGTAAGGGTTCGCATCCGGCGCCACCGAGCGCACTTCCACGCGCATCGAACGCGAGTTGCCAATCGGCACGCGCACCATCGATCCGCGGTCGGTCGCCGAAGCCTTGATCTGGTTGGGTGCTTCAAAGTGCGGATCCAGCCGCCGGTACGCATTCACGCTGGGGTTGAGAATCAGGCAGATGTCCAACGCGTGCGTCAGAATGCGATCGATGAAATCCCAGCCGAACGTCGAGAGCTTTTCCTGTCCCTTGGGGTCCCAGAAAAGATTCGTCTTGCCTTCGGAGATCGAAACGTTCGTGTGCATGCCGCTGCCGTTCACACCGACCACGGGCTTCGGCAAAAAGCTTGCCGTGTATCCCATGTTGTTGGCGATCTGCCGCGTCAGCAGCTTATAAAGCTGGATCTGGTCGGCCGCAGCCACCACTTCGCCGTAGCCATAGTTGATCTCGAACTGGCTGGGCGCAACCTCGGGGTGATCCTTCTCGTTCTGGAAGCCCATCGCCCGCTGCACTTCCGCGGAAGTGTCAATGAACTGGCGCAGCGGATCGAGCGGCAGCACGTGGTAATAGCCGCCGGTGTTGATGAAGTCGAACTTACCTGTCTCGTGGAACGTCTTCTCCGCATCGCGGCCCGCGAAAAGAAAGCCCTCAATTTCGTTGGCCGCGTTGAGCGTGTACTTCTTCTCGGCATAGAGCTTGTCGCTGTAAGCCTTCAGCACGCCGCGCAGGTCGCCGGAGTAGGGCGTCCCGTCCTTATCGATAACCGTGCCGAAGACCAGCACTTTTCCGTTGCCGAACACATCGGCAGGCACCCAGAAAAACGCGCTCCAGTCCACGCCGAGGCGCAGATCGCTCTCTTTCTGCGCCGTAAATCCGCGGATCGAGGATCCGTCGAAGGTCAAATTCTCGTACGCGCCGAGCAGAAACTTCTTGTCGTAGTCCAGCAGATGCAGCCGGCCCTCAAGGTCAGAAAACAGCACGGTGACGGCCTTGATGCGCTTCTCGTCCGTCAGGTACTTGATCCGTTTCTCGCGAATCTCGTCAGCAGGCACGCGGTTGATTCGCTCGCTCTTGGCTTCAAGGTTTTTCTCCTCCAACTCTTCGTAGGAGAGTGCTAGGAAATTCCGGAACTCGATCGACATGGTTCTCCTTCAGACAGGTATGCGGTGTTCTAGAAAAGGTTAGTGGCTGGAGCGTAAAGAAGATGTGAAGATTCTTTCACACTGGTGCGGCTCTGTGAAAGTTCAGCGCCGGTGGGCGATCAGAAACATGGCCAGCAGCACAAGCACCGGAATCATCGCCAAACCCGCGTAATAAAGGGCTTTGCGCAGGCCCTGGGACTTGCGGTTCTGCCAGTCGCGCAGCTCCGGCCGGTCTTCGACGCCGACCTCATCCAGGTGCTCCAGGTCCAGCCTGAACTCCCGTGCTCCTCCATACCGGTTGTCGCGGATCGCGTTCCAGGGCACGGTACAGAACCTCCTGCAGTTGCGGGGAAATCGAAGGATTCGCAACCGATGGCGGCACGGGGTGATTCAGCAGCCGCTCATTCATCGCAGCCAGCGGATTGGGCCCGGTGAAGGGAAGCTTTCCCGTGAGCATCTCGTACAGAATCACTCCCGCCGAGTAGATGTCCGAGCGAGCATCGCCACGTTTTCCCTTCACTTGCTCGGGCGAAATGTAATTGGGCGTACC
Source organism: uncultured Acidobacteriaceae bacterium (assembly GCA_963846095.1). Taxonomy (GTDB): domain Bacteria; phylum Acidobacteriota; class Terriglobia; order Terriglobales; family Acidobacteriaceae; genus Telmatobacter. Next base: position 79,544 of record CAWJUW010000005.1, on the reverse strand, counting down.
AATGGCCGGGGTGAAGTTGGCAAAGGTCAGCCTGCGCGCGCCCGCATCTCCCGCGATCCCGAAGTCAATCAGCTTCACGTTGTCGTGCGCTGTCCACCATCACGTTCTCCGGCTTCAGATCGCGATGAACCACGCCGTGCGCGTGGATATACTCGAGCGCCTCCAGAATTCCGGCTTCGATGGCGAAGCGCGCGCTCCTGCGGAAGCGGGCCCTCCTCCAGAATCTGCCGAAGCAGCCGTCCGTCGCACCACTCCATCACCATGTAAAGGCGCGACCGGCCGTCCTCGCCGAACACGCGCATCACCTTGGGATGATCGAGCCGCTCGCCGATGGCGGCCTCGCGCTGGAAGCGGTCAAACAGAACCGGATCGGCCTCCAGTTCAGGATGAGGGATCTTCAGGGCCACGATCCGGCCGTCGCGCTGGTCGACGGCGCGATAGATCGAGGCCATTCCACTGCGCGCTACGGGCGCTTCGATGCGGTAGAAATCGAGTTGATTCCCGGCTTCCAGGCCGTCGTGAAAGCCCATCGCACCCCACACTCCGGAATTCTGCTCTTACTCTATCGAGGCGGGCAGCCCTGTTCGACAAGAATCCTTAACTTTCCTCGTCCGCAGGTCGCTTCATGACGGAAGCCGGTAAGGCCGTCCGCGGTACATCCCCACCGGCTTCCACGCCGCGCACGCGAATCACCTGGGCGCTGGCATTGTCGCCGCCATCCAGCTCCACCGCGCGCAATAACCAGCTCCCGGGCAATCGATTCCATATCTTTCGCCTGTGAAACAATGGCCGCCACCATCGGCTCTTTCACCGCATCGTGGACGCCGTCCGTGGTCAGCACAAAGATATCGCCGGCTTGCAGCGTGAGCGAAACCGTATCTGCGGAGACGAACATCTCCGGCCCCAGCGACCGCGTCAGCACGTGGCGCGATTCTGACGCCGCCGCTTCCTCCTCGCTCAGAACGCCGAGCTTGCGCTGCTCGTTGACCCAGGTATGGTCCTGCGTCAGTTGCCTGGCTTTCCCTTGTCGCACCAGGTAGCAACGGGAGTCTCCAACGTGCGCAACCACCGCCTGATCGTGGCGCAGCGCGCAGGTCACCAGCGTTGTGGCCATCCGCTTGCCCCGATACTCGCGCGCCAGCGTGCAATCGTGCACAGCGGCATTCGCATGCTGAACCAGCCGCGGCAGCAAACTCGCCAGCATTGTGCCGTCTTGAGCCTTTGCGAACCCATCCGTCAGAACGGAAACTGCGGTGCTTGACGCGACCTCTCCCAGGTCCATGCCGCCCACGCCATCCGCAACCGCGAACAGATACCCGTGCGAGCGGGTCTGCTGGCGCGATGAGGGAATGAACCAACCCATCGCGTCCTCATTGTTGCCGCGGACCTTTCCCAAATCCGTTGCCTGGGCAAATTGAACATCGAGCATGCGCGCCGCCGCCACCAATCCAGAGTCCCCGCTTGCGTGGGCCTATGATGCCCATTCTCCCACGGAGGGAAAATGAGCTGCGCGTCGCCTTAGCTCCGGTAACTCAGCAGCACTGCTTTGCCTTTGCTTTTCGAAGTACGCAGGAAGTAAATGCCGCCATAAATGCCCCAAAGAGCCGAGATCCCCAGCGCGAGGTAAGGCTCCTTCCATGTCCCATACCCGAGGAAGGGAACAATCAGGTAGGACGCCATGCAGATCAGGTTCGCGAGTAGTCCGAAGCCCGGAATCAACAGGTGCTTCACCACGCTGTGATCTTCACGCTTGTGGTACGCCACGATGCACAGGAAGCAACTCAGCGCATAGAGGATGAACGTGCCGAAGTTCGATGTAAGCGTGATGGCCAGAATCGAGCTGGGCAGTGCAGCCAGCTGATCGTGCGATGTGTAGCCGACGCTTGAGAAGATGCCCTTCGGCAATGCTGCAATCGTCGCATCCGTCGGAGCGCTGCCATCCGCAAAGTACAGCGAAACTCCGATCACGCCCACAACCGCCGAGATGACGGCCGAGAGTCCAGATGGCGCGGCGGGGCGAGAGCGACTTTGCGTGCAGCATGCCGAAGTGCTCCGGCGCCTCATCGTCTTTGCCCATCGCATAGGTGACGCGCGCCCCTGTGTTCATGCAGCTCAGCGTGGTGCCGATCAGCGCCAGGAAAACCGTAAACGCCTCGGCGAGCATGAAGTACTTGCCATTGCCATGGCCCAACAGGGCATCGCCGACGATGATCATCATGTCGCCCACGGGGGCTGCCGAACCTGCCGCGCTCTGCATCGTGTAACCCGAATTGAGAAAGTAGTTAGCCGCGAAATACTCAATCAGGTAACACGCCACCCCCTGGATCAGCAGCGAAGCGATCACCGCAATGGGAATATGCTTGGTCGGGTTCTTGGCCTCGGCTGCCATCGAAGTTACAGACTCGAATCCCACCAGAATCAGAATTGCAACCGTTGCCTGGATGAAGATGAAGCTCACCTTGTGCGGCGCCACAACCGAACCGGCAGTCCCGTGCGTCAGAAAATTGCCGCTCGCATCCTTCTCGGGATAGTCGATGGTGAAGGGAACCGGCTTGCCCGCTGCATCCAGCAACGGCGACGGGGCGCCGCTAGCATCGCGCACGATCGACCCGTCTTTCGCCGTCTGAAACTGGTAGTTGTATGTTGCCAGCGTCTGCGCGTCGTATTGGAAGGCCGGCGCGCCTGCCGGGTGGCTTGTGCGATAGCCGATGGCGAGCACGCTGAACAGGATCAGCGCCGAGATCTGCACCACGTTGATGGCCATGTTCACCGCCGTGGATGTGCCTGCGCCCTTCGACGCAATCCACGACACGAAGAACGAGAAAACCACGGCAACCAGTGCCATGAATACAGGCCCCGGATTCGATCCGCTCATGAACGAGGGATAGAGAAACCCGACGACATAGCCGACAAACACGCCCGTCGTTGCAACCATCACCCCCGGATACACCCAGTAATAGAGATGCGATCCCCAGCCGACGATAAACTTGGCCACCCGCGCGTACTTGAAGGCCTTGTCCTTGGAGAGAAGCGCCTGCTCCGCGTAGTAGTAGCTCGAACCAGTGCCTGGATACAGCTTCGAAATCTCCGCGTAGGCAACGGCCGTCGCCAGGCAAAGCAGCAGCGCGACCACAATGCCAAACCACATCGCCGGCGACGTAGTTCCCTCCGTGGCCTGTAGATAGAACGTCAGCCAGAGGAAGGCGCCAGGAGCAATCAATGCCATCGCGTTGCTCGTGAGTCCGGTAAGGCCTAAAGTCGCCTGCATCTGAGGTGCTTTTTGGTCTGCCAAGAGCAGTCTCTCCTGTGATGTCAAATGATTGGATCGGCTGGCGGAGGCTCCGCCGGTGTTGCAATCTCGTGAGAGCTTGCATCCAGGCGGATGCATGAATGGGGTAAGCCAAATCTTAGGTTCGGCCTCGATAAAGATGAAATGAGGAATCAAAAAAAGGGCTGCCGGCGCGCTGGCTGGCGAGGATTTCCCGCGTCTTCGCTGGTGTCCGAAAGGCGCAGTCCGGCCTGGTGGCCAGGCTCGCCGCGCGTGGCTTAAATCCCGTCGGAAACCGCATGAACAGGCCGCAATGCCTGTTAAACTCTCAGTACACCATCGTCAACTCATGCTGCAAGGTGCATCGTCGCGATGGCGTCCAGGCGGCAGCGATTCTCCAGGTTCTTCGAGCGGCTGCAGCAGAATATTGTGTTCCAGTCCAACGGCTTCGATGCGTGAGGTAGTTCTTGGTCGGTACCGATCTTCAAGCGAGCACGCATTCAAGTGTGCGGCATGCGCGCTTCTCCGGTACTCGTGTGCTTCTCTTCGTGCTTGAATGCCTTCTCGGCATCATTGCAGTCGCCATGGTCGCTGCGCTCACGCAGTGGTCCCGCTGGCTGCTTCCCATCTCTGTCCTGCTGTATCTGCTCATCATTGTTCCCATCGCCCTGCTGTGCGGCTTTTGGCAGGCGGTCATCGTGTCGTTTTCGGCAGTCGCAGCGCAGGCCTTTGCCACCGCGCATCAGTCTCAGGCCAGAATGGCTTCGGATCCGGTCAACTCCGTCGCGCTCGTCGTCTTCGTTCTCGTGGCCCTGATCGTCAGCAGGCTCTCCGCGCGCGTCACCGACCATGCGCGCGAGGCCGATTCCCGCGGTCACCAGATGCAGGACCTCTACGAGTTCACCCGCCGAACCTTGCAGTTGAACCTGCACGTGGAGCCCGGTCCGCAACTCGCCGAACTTGTTCACGAGATATTTGCCCTCGAAGCCGTAGCCGTCTTCGATGCCGATCTGCACACCGTCTACCAGGCAGGCTTCTGGGAATCCGACCCGCAGGAGCTGGCGCAGAACGTCTACTACTTCGAAACATCGGACGACGATCCGAGCCATCGGCCTCGGCCGGCGCGTCGTCCGGCTCGGCAAGTGTGCCCGTCGGCAGCCTCCTCGTGCGCGGCGAAACCACTCCGCTCACCAACAACGCCATCGCCTCGCTCATTGCCATTACCTTCGACCGCTATCGCGCCTTTGCCAACGAGAGCCGCATCGAGTCCGAGCGCCAGCGCAGAACAACTGCGCGCCACCGTGCTCGACAACCTGGCCCACGCCTACAAGACCCCGCTCACGGCCATTCGCGCCGCATCCACCGGCCTCGGCGAGATGGGCCATCTTTCCGCGGGCCAGGCAGAACTGGTCAGCCTCATCGACGAGCAGACCGACCTGCTCAGCGATCTCACCACGAAGCTGCTCACGACAGCTCGTCTCGATGCCGGCGAAGTTGCGCTCCACGCCTCGCCTGTCGGCGTGGCCACGCTGATTGAAGAAGTGGTGGCCAGCCTCGCTGACCGCCTGGCCAGCATGAAGGTCTCGATCGACCTGAAGGATGAAAGCCTTGTCCTTCGCCTGCGATCGCCAGTTGATGGTCATGCTGCTCACCCAGTACATCGACAACGCCTGCAAGTACGCCATCTACGGCACGGCATCACCATCCGCGTCGTCGCAGGCGCTGGGCGAAACCATCTTCTCCGTGCATAGCTTTGGTCCGGTGATTCCCATGGCCGATCGCGAGCGCATCTTCGACCGCTACTATCGCTCTGCGGCGCCGTCCAATCGCGCTTCCGGCACGGGCATTGGCCTCTCCGTAGCCAAGCGCGTCGCGGTCATTCACGGCGGATATGTTTGGGTCACGAGCGACGAGATCGAAGGCACCACGTTCTTTGCCGCCATTCCCGCATCTCAGCGAAAGAAGGCTTCATGACTACCGCTCGCCACGCGCATTCTTGTCGTTGACGATGAGTCGGCCATCCGCCGCGCACTGCGCCCTCCGCTCGCCGAACTCGGCTTCCAGGTGGCCGAAGCCGCGCGCGGCGAAGAAGCCTTGCAGCTGCTGCGCGCGTCCACCTTCGACGCTGTTCTGCTCGACGTCAACATGCCCGGCATCGGCGGTGTCGAAACCCTGCGCCGCATCCGCGCGTTCGCCCCGCGCCTGCCCATCCTGATGCTCACGGTGCGCGACAAGGAAGAGGAAAAGGTCGAAGCGCTCGAACTCGGCGCCGACGACTACGTCACCAAGCCCTTCAGCATGCGCGAACTCATCGCGCGCGTCCGCAGCGCCATTCGCCGCGTCAAGTCGCCGGCTCGCGCTGAGGATGCGCCCATCGAGATCGGCGAAATTCGTCTTGACCCGGTCAAGCGTGCCGTCACCAGGCGCGGCCAGCTCATTCACCTCACGCGCAAGGAATTCGACATCCTGCATTGCCTGATGATCCGCGCCGGCCGCGTTGTCACCTATGCACGCCTGCTCAGCGCCGTCTGGGGCGCGGACTGCCGCGAAGAAGTCGAATATCTGCGCACCTTCGTCCGCCAGCTCCGCAAGAAGATCGAAGACGACCCTTCCAACCCCGTCTACCTGCTCACCGATGTCTATGTCGGCTATCGTTTCGCCGACGCGCAGATGTTTCAGGACGACACGTCCGCGTGGCTCACGGCCGCAAGCGCAGGCCCGCCGAACCCCTCCTGAATCAAGACCGCGTCCCGCATCAGCTCGATTGACTCAGCCGCTGGTTCGTCACCACACTTCAAGCTTGCGGATCGTCGCCGACTCTCCCTCAAACGAGAGGTCGGCGGTTCCCTTGGGTAAAATGAGACCGACCGTGCCGGTCTCGGTTCCGGCAGTCGGTGGCAGAGCAATCGCCGTCGAAAGACCCGACGTGCTTTTCATCCGCAGCACAGCAACGTGGCCAGTGGTGTTTGCGTAGTGCAGGCGCGCAAAACTTGGACCCCCGTGCGCCTCAATCCCGGTAATGGTGTTTTCACTCGCCGGATACTCTGCCGGCGTCTTGTCTTCGCCCATCGACGACCATCAACGCAAGATCGTGTGCAGGAACATCGAACGTGGCGTCTGGAACGGCACGGTCCTGTTTCTTCCAGACGTCGCGCACCGATTGCGGAGCGCCCTTCAGCCCGAGCTTCTCCCAATTGACTTTCACTTGCGCAGCGGCATCGGTGCGATTCAAGATCGCCACCGCGTGCCGCCCCGCAATCGCCATCGGCTTTGCCCAGATCTGGACTCCGGTGTCTGGCTCGTCAACCTGGATGGGTTGCAATCCGTATGCGTCGTTGTGAATGGCAAGCGCTTCTTCATTCGTCAGCAGCGACAGCGAAGCCGGGGAAAGCCGAGTCAGATCTGAGCCCACCATGAGCGGCGCGCTCGACTATAGCCCACAGCCCCATATGGGTTCTGATCGAGCGTGTCCGTCATGCCGCGCATGCCCATCACCATCATGTCGAGATCGTTGAAGTAGCCCGTATGCTGCGCTTCGGGATGCTGCCCGGTGTCGAACGAATCGAGCACGTTTCGCGCAGTGATGACGCGCTTCTCGTGTTCGGCATCGTGCAGGCTCTCCACAACCGGAGGAATGATGTCGCCGCCGGTTCGCCAGATCGTGCTTTCGATCTCTCCCACACCCGGAGCCCAGAACCAGGGATTCTGGCTGCCCCACTCGCAGATGGAGAAATACAGCTTTCGCCCGGTCGTCTTCTCCGCCTTCTGAATCGCGTGGGCAATCTGCGCATATTGCACTGCGCCTGACTCTTCTCCTTGGCGCCGCCGCACCAGTCGACCTTTACGTAGTCAAAGCCCCACCTGGAAAACTGCAGGAAGTCCTGCTCGTAATGTCCCTCGCTGCCCGTATGCAGATACTTGGGGCCGGAGTCGGGATACATGCTGCACCCCTCCTTGCCGGCATCGGTGTAGATACCGGCCTTTAACCCCAGGCTGTGAATGTAGGCGGCGATGTTGGCCATGTCGCCATCCTTCTGTCCGCGGCTGAAGCGCAGGCCATTGCCTGCGCATTCACCACGATGTTTCCTGCGGCATCGCGTTCTCCCAGCCACCATCCCTCGTCGATCACGACATACTCGTAGCCGGCGGCCTTCATGCCGTTCGACGCCAGAGCCTTGGCCTGCTGTTGAACGATCTCGGAATTCACGATGTTGGCGAAACTATTCCAGGAATTCCAGCCCATCGGCGCAGCGCCGAAACACGCGGTCGCGCATACGAAGAAACAGCCATGAAGAACGCATCAAAACAACATAGCACTCCCACTGCATCGCCCCGGAAGTTGTAAAGGTGCAGTTCTTCTGAGCTTTCGGAAGGGGCGCGGTGGCCCTGCCCGTCAACTGCGAATAATCCCTCGGCGTTGCAGGGAATTTGCTTCGATTCAGGCAGAATGGGAGTAGAAGGCGAAAGCAAGGGTCTCGCTTCGGCTGGGCAATGCGGGTGCCGGGTACCGGGTGCCCTATCCTTCGCTTTTTTCTAGCGAAGGGTGGGAGACCACGAAACTCGGAACTCCTGGGAACGGTGGTACCCCCTCCCCCTCCCCCCTTTTTCCGCAAAATCTTCGAGGGAAAAGAGTTGAACCCCAAAAAGGCCGAAAAACGGCCGAGAAAAGGCCGGGTGCCCCATCCTTCGCTTTTTTCTAGCGAAGGGTGGGAGAGCACAAAACTCGGGACCCCTGGGAATCCGGGGTACCCCCTCCCCCTCCCCCCCTTTTTCTGCAAAATATTCAGGGGAAAGGAGTTGAACCCCAAAAAGGCCGAAAAACGGCCGAAAAGGGCCGGGTGTCCCATCCTTCGCTTTTTTTCTAGCGAAGGGTGGGAGAGCACAAAACTCGGAACCCCTGGGAATCCGGGGTACCCCCTCCCCCTCCCCCCTTTTTCTGCAAAATATTCAGGGGAAAGGAGTTGAACCCAAAAACGGGCGAAAAACGGGCAAATTCAGGAAATTCGTGGGAAGAGGCCTTTACTCGTCGTAGTGCAGGAGACTGAAGACGTCGTACTCCTTGAACCGGTCGCGTCCCTTCAGGAAGTCCAGCTCGATGGCAAACGCCAGCCCGGCGATCTCGCCGCCCAGCTGATTCACCAGCTTGACGGTCGCCTCCATTGTGCCGCCCGTCGCCAGAAGGTCGTCCACGAGCACCACGCGCTGCCCGCGCTGAATGGCATCCAGATGGATCTCCAGCGTGTCGGATCCGTACTCGAGGTCGTAGGTCACGCGTGCCACGGGAGCCGGCAGCTTGCGCGGCTTGCGCACTGGCACGAAGCCCGCATTGAGCCGGTACGCCAGCGCCGGGCCAAAGATGAACCCGCGCGCCTCAATACCCAGCACCAGGTCGATGCTGCGCTCGATGTAGTGTGCCGCCAGGGCGTCGATCAGCTTGGCAAACCCGGTCTTGTCTTTCAGAACCGTTGTGATGTCGTAAAAAAGAATGCCGGGCTTGGGGAAGTCGGGAACCGTGCGCACCAGCGCCTTCAGCGACTCCACCTCCAGCTTGTTCTTAGCAGCAGACATGTCTCCGTGCACTCCTCAGTAAACCTCAGATTTTGTAAGGGAAGAGAACAGGCGGGCCCACGGTTCGACTTCCCCATCGATTATAGAAGACCAGGGATCAGAGATCAGGGGTCAGAGATCAGTCGTCAGAGATCAGAGAACAGAGAGCAGAGAGCAGGGGTTAGGGGCAGGGATCAGTCGTCCGTGACGAGCGAAGCGACTCTTAACGAAATGAACCAACCTGGAAGAGAAGCCACCAAAGTAAAGAAGTGAACCAACCCTCGGAAGAAATCACGAAAGCGCCCAAAGGCACATCCAATCCCTGACCCCTGACCCCTGACCCCTGACCCCTGACCCCTGACCCCTGACCCCTAATCACTAACCACTAATCACTGCCTTTCACCACGCTCCTTCAATCCGGAACGCGTCCAAGCCTTCGGCTTCTTTGTCTTCGAGGTAGTGCTCGACGAGGCGGTCGACGCGGCTGCCGCGTGGACCGCGGCGCAGACTCGAGCGCAATTCGGCCAGGTCGGCTTCGCTCCCGTGAGCGACAACCTCCACATCGCCGTCTTCGGTATTGCGCACCCAGCCGCGCAGGTCGAGCTCGCTCGCCTCGCGGTGCACGAACCACCGAAACCCAACGCCTTGCACGCGTCCTTGAATGAGAAAGTGAAGTACCATCGCTGCAGCCATCGCCAGTTTGTCAGATGCAATCCGCGCCGCGCAACCGTCTTCGCTCGCAGTGTTTCTTGCATACCGGACTAAACTATTCCTCTACACTGGTCATCTATGGTTCTCGTGCTCGATAACTACGATTCCTTTACCTACAATCTGGTGCAGTATCTGGGCGAGTTTGGCGCCGAGGTCGAGGTGTATCGCAACGACCAGATCTCCGTAGAAGAAGTCGAGGCTCTCAAGCCCGAGCGCATCCTGCTCTCTCCCGGCCCGTGCACGCCGTCAGAAGCCGGCATTCTCGTCCCCCTGATTCGCGCCATGGCGGGGAAAGCACCCATCCTCGGCGTTTGCCTCGGCCACCAGGCCATCGGAGAAGCCTTCGGCGGCAACGTGGTGCGCGCCGATCACCTGATGCATGGCAAAACCAGCGCCGTTCAACACGACGGCCAGGGCGTGTTCGCCGGCCTTCCCACGCCGCTCACCTGCACCCGCTATCATTCCCTCATCGTCCAGGAAGACTCGCTCCCCCGCGACCTGGAGGTCACGGCCCGTACCGAGGAAGAGGGAGGTTCGGTCATCATGGGCCTCCGTCACCGCACGCTTCCCGTAGAGGGCGTGCAATTCCACCCCGAGAGCGTCCTCACGCAGGGCGGTCATCAAATGATCCGAAATTTCCTGGAAATGGAAACGACATGCAGGCCGGCGACAAATTGACGATTTGGCCCATTTCTGGAACTTTCCGCTTCCTCGCCCTTTGGACGGTTTTCCTCTGCCTGGCCGGCTCCCTGGTGCACGCGGCCGCCCAGGAGCCATCTCCCCCCGACCCGAATGCCGAGTCCGACGAATCCCAGGCGCCGCCCGCTCCCACACCGGATGACGGAAGCCCTGAAGTGCCGCCCCGCAGAGCGACGGTGCAGACTGCCCCGGCCCCAACCGTCACCGCAACCCCCGTCGCTCCGGAGATTCCGATCTCGCCGAGCGATCCACGTCCGCTCGGCATCGTGTCTCTGAACACCAAGCTTGCCGGCTCCGCCTCCGAGGTGACCGGCGCCATGCACGTCTACAACGGCCGCGCGTTCATCGCTTCCAACGGCACCGTGGTCGCTGGGGATCATACGGCTGTGATCACGCTGCCGTATCGAGGCTCGCTGCGCGTGTGCGCTTCGACCTCTGTCCATCTCTCCACCGACGCCAACGTCCAAACCGCCGAGATTCCGGGCTTGATGATGGCCATCGACCACGGTGCTGTCGAGGCAAGCTTTGCCACGGGCCGCGATTCCGACATCCTCATGACGCCGGATTTCCGCATCCTCATCAGCGGCCCAGGGCCCGCCGATGTGAAGGTCCGCCTGGGGCAGCATGGCGACACCTGCGTCGATAACGCTGGCGATGCACCCTATGTATTGGTCAGCAGCGTCTTCGACGGGGGCGCCTACCGCGTCCAGTCCCGCCAGCGCGTGATGTTCCAGCACGGCAGCCTGCACGAGGTTGTCGACAACGAGAAGGAGCCCTGCGGCTGCCCACCCGACGCAAAGGGCGCCAACGACTTCCCGCTGGCGCAGAGCGAAGGCCTCGCGCCGCTTCTCCATCCCGACAAGAGCACAGACCAGATCGGTCACAAGCCTGAGCCTTCCGAGACGCTTACGTATAACGCCAACCCCGTGGCCAAGACGCCCGAGGCCCAACCTGCCCCTGTGCAGCCTCCCGCAACCGCCGCACCGGCTCCAACTCCGGCGGAACCTCCGGCGGCCAAGCCGCCGACCGCCGCTCCGCCAGCGCAAGCAGCCCCAGCCGAGCCGCCCCCGCCACAGCTTCCACCCCAGACCCCGCCAGCCCCAAGGAAGAAGACCGGTTTCTTCAAGCACATCGGCAACTTCTTCAAGAAAGTCTTTGGATCAGAATAGGTTTCAGGGATCAGGGGTCAGGTGTCAGAGCACAGAGCATCCGGAGATGAGCCACAGTGTCCCACTGATCCCTGAAACCTGATCCCTGACACCTTGCTTTACTATCCTCTCGCCCGTTCCACCGCGCGAATCACCGCGCTCGCCTTGTTGATGGACTCCTGGTACTCGAGCTCCGGGACCGAGTCAGCCACGATGCCGGCACCGGCCTGAACGTAGCCTTTGCCGCCTGTTGCCAGCATCGACCGAATGGCAATGCAGGAGTCCAGGTTTCCTGAAAAGTCCGCATACAAGACCGCTCCGCCGTAGGTGCCGCGGCGCGCAGGCTCCAGCTCCTCGATGATTTCCATGGCTCGCACCTTGGGCGCTCCCGAGAGCGTGCCGGCAGGGAAGCAAGCCCGCAGCGCATCGACCGCGGTCAGCTCCGGCCGCAGCTTGCCCTCGATGGTGCTCACAATGTGCATCACGTGCGAATAGCGCTCGACGAACATGAGCCGGTCGACCTTCACGCTGCCAAACTGGCTAACCCGGCCCACGTCGTTGCGGCCCAGGTCGACGAGCATTACGTGCTCGGCGCGCTCCTTTTCGTCGGCGAGCATCTCCTCGGACAAGGCCTGATCTTCCTTCTCGGTAGCGCCGCGCGGGCGGGTGCCGGCGATGGGCCGGTACTCCACCTTGCCCGCATGCACGCGCACCAGCAAGCTCCGGCGACGAGCCGGCGAGCTCCACCATCTGCGTCTCGGCCCTCTTCTTTGTTGCTCCGGCTGCGCCCAGCGGGCCGTCCGGCGCGAAACGCAGGAAGTACATGTAGGGGCTGGGATTGACGGTGCGCAGCGCGCGATATACCTGGAAACTGTCCACGCCTCGGCTCCACGTCGAACCGCTGCGAAAGCACGGCCTGAAAGACATCGCCGGCGGCGATGTACTCCTTGGTGCGTTCCACCGCGGCGATATAAGCCTTCTTGCGTTGTGCGGTGCCGCACGGTCACTTTCCAGCTTTCCCGTCGCGGCCTTGTTTACGTGGCAACTTGGGCAGCGGGCGGCGCCAGGCGTTTTTCCAGCTTCGCCAGACGCGCCACCGCCTTGGCGTAGGCGTCTGCCGGCTTGCCTTTGGTCACATCTGCGGTGACCACCAGCCAGATTTCTTTGCGCACGTGGTCGAAGGCCAGCACCTCGTCGAAGAACAGCAGGCAAGCATCGGGAACGCCGAGTTCATCTTTGGCTAGCTCGGGCAGGCGCTCGATCTGGCGCACCGCATCGTAGGCGAAGAACCCACCGCGCCCGCTGTAAATGGCGGCAGGCCGTTCAGCCGCGCCGGCTTGTGCCCGCTCAAGCGCCTGGCGCAGCACGTCGAAGACATCCCCTTCCATCGCGCGGTACGCGCTTGCCCTCGGTGATCGTGATCGCGCGCCCGCGGGCCACGATGCGCTTGTAAGGCGCAATGCCGATGAAGGTGTAGCGGCCAACCTGCTCCCCGCCCTCAACCGACTCGAGCATGAAGCACTCGCGCTCCTGCCACGCCGCGCGCAGAAACGCCGAAACCGGCGTCTCCAGGTCCGCCGTGAGCGTACGGCAGACGGGAACCAGCGTGTGCTCTTTGGCGAGCTCGAGAAATTCCTTGCGCGTGGGCTGAATGGTCTTGAAGTTGGCGGGCACAGCCTCCAGTGTAACGGCTTGCTGCAAACCTTCCTTCAGCAATGCGGTTATCTCACGGGATCTGGAGAGACAGGCACACGATCAGCCCCCGTGTCCTTTCGCGTAGGTAGCCAGCCAACTCACGAGGTCTTTTGGCGGAAGTGGGCGGCTGAAGAAATATCCCTGCGCCGCGTCGCATCCGTTGCGGCGTACCAGGTCCAACTGCTGTTGAGTTTCCACGCCCTCTGCGAGAACTTTCATGCCAAGTTCGTGGCCGATCTCGATGCTTTTCTCCACCATGATGCGGTCGCTCGAATTGAGATGCATATTCATCACGAATTCGCGATCGATCTTCAGTTCGGTAGCGGGAATGTTCACCAGTTGCTGCATCATGGCGTAGCCAGTGCCGAAATCATCGATCGCGAGGTGAATGCCTTTCACCCGCAAGCGCGTGAGTACGTCGAGAGCGCGCGCCAACTCTTTGAGCAACCCTGTCTCTGTAATTTCGAGGATGACACCGTCCATCGGAGTCTCATGCTTTTGCAGGACTGCTGTGAAGCGCTCGGGGAATTTCAGATCGTAGAGGGAATGTACGGAAAGATTCAGCGCCAGCCTCGGCGCGCGGCCGTTGGTGCTGAATTGCCTTACTTCTTTCAATGCGCGGTCGGCGACGAGCCACCCAAGATCGTCGATGAGCCCCATCTGCTCCGCGCGCACAAGAAAGCTGTCCGGATAGAGCAACCCACGTTCCGGACTTTGCCAGCGCACGAGTGCTTCCACGCCGATCACTGCGTGGGTGGTCAGATCGATCTGCGGCTGATAATGCACGACAAACTCGTCCCGCTCTACTGCCACCCGCAGCCTGTCGTCTCCAAAACCGGGTGCGGGGCTCGCCTTGACCGCAGGCTTGGCTTCTCCAACGCGCTGCATCGCCAGCAACATTTCCAACTCCGCGAGCGCGAACGGCTTCGAGAGCCTTCCCACCACGACAAGATTCAGGCTGTGGGCCAATTTCTCAGCGGTCTCCAAGACCCGCTTGCTGATTCCGCTCATAAGGACAATGCCGGCGCGGCAGTTCTGTTCGCTCAGAAGCCGCATCACCTCGATTCCATCCATATCCGGCATCATCAGGTCGAGGACGATCAGACCCACATCCGGCGTGAGAACTTGAGCGAGATTACTCGCATCCGTGGTGAAGGTGCATTCCAGACCCAGCTTCGCTGCTGCTGTCGCGATGAAATCTCCTATTTCGGCTTCGTCATCGATTACGAGAATCTTTTTTGGATGGCCCATGATTGTCTGTACTTCCTCGCTCCGGTCCCTGGCTGTTACTGTTCTAGCTCGACATCCCCTCCATGATTCGTTGAATGAGGCTGTTGAATTCTCCGCGGTGATAGGGCTTCCGCAGCAGCGGTCCATCCACCATCGTGCCGTTCTTCTCCATCAGGGCATCGGCCGGAAAGCCCGATGAGTAAATGACCTTCAGGCTCGGCTTCACCTTCCGCGCTCTCTCGGCAAGCTCCACGCCGTTCATCCCGCCGGGCATGATGATGTCCGTGACCATCAGTTCAATTCCGTCATATTGGGCGATCGCCTCCAATGCGGTTGCAGCATTGTTCGCCGTAATCGCCGAGTAGCCCATCTCGCTCAAATAGGCGCGTGCAATTTCCAGAAGATCTTCCTCGTCGTCAACAATCAGAACGGTTCCACCCATGCAAAGAACATCTACGATTGGCGCCGGTTCGCTCGCTTCTTCGGTCGACTCGCCGGCCATGGGCAGATACATTGAAACCGTCGTCCCGTGACCCAACTCGCTGTAGAGCCGAATCGTTCCCCCAGACTGGCGTGCAAATCCATACACCATCGCCAGTCCCAGCCCTGTACCCTTGTTGCGTTCCTTTGTCGTGAAGAAGGGCTCCAACGCCCGCTCCAACGTCTGCCTCGACATCCCATGGCCAGTGTCAGAGACGGAGATGCGCACATAGTTACCCGTCTTCAGGTCGCCAGTCAAGACGGACGGAAAACCCGCATCCACATCCGCGACGTGAACTTCAAAAGTCAGCGACCCGCCGCTCGGCATCGCGTCGCGCGCATTTACGGCCAGATTCAGCAACGCGCTCTCCAGCCCTGAAGAATCCACAAATACTTTGGGAAGGTTTTCTTCGAAGCGCGTGAATATCTTGATCTCGGGCCCCAGCGCACGACTGGCCAATTCGATCGTTTCGGCGACTGCATCTTCTACGCGCAAAGTGATTGGATTGAGGTCTTCCTTGCTCGCCAAAGCCAGGAGTCGCTTTGTGAGATCTGCGCCGCGCGTCGCTGCTTTTTGGGCAGGACGCAGTCGCTTCATCGCCTCCTCATTGTCGGTGATGAGCCGTTCCAGCAGTGTTTGATTCCCAATCACGATGGCCAGTAGATTATTGAAGTCGTGTGCGATGCCGCCGGTCAGTTGTCCGATCGCCTCCATCTTCTGGCTCTGCCGCAACTGTCTCTCGAGGTGGCGCCTCTCCGTGATGTCGCGCGCAATTTTTGAAGCGCCAACGATTTTGCCGCGAGCATCCCGAATGGGGCTGATCATCAGGGATACCTGGATATGCTTGCCGTCCTTGCGCACACGCACGGTCTCCAACTGCTGCACCATCTCGCCCCGCCGAATGCGCTCAAGGATGCCTGCCTCCTCCCATTCGTGTCCCACGGGAATCAGCATCTGAATCGGCTTACCCACAATCTCATCGGTAGCGTAGCCAAAAATTGCTTCTGCACCGTGATTCCAACTGGTCACTATGCCATCCAGATCCTTGCCGACGATCGCGTCCTGCGACGATTCCACGATTGCCGCCAGGCGCGCTCGTTCCTCCTGGGTTCGTTTTCGCTCGGTCACTGGCCGGTACGTGAGAATCGTTTCCAGTACCTCACCAGCCTTGTTGACGCTCGGGACCGCGGTGATCTCGACGGCCTCGGCACCCGCTGCGAATTTGGATCGAATCTCCACTTCAAAGTCGCGAACAAACTCACCGCGACGCGCGCGTTCGCCCGGCCATTCCTCCGTTTTCATTAAGGTGCCGTCCGGCTTGTGCATCGTATATGTCTTGCGAATTTCATCAAGGGGTGGAAGCTCTTCCGGCAAGCTCAAAATCCTTTGCGCTGCCGAATTGATCTGGACCAGCCTATTTTCCTTGTCGATAACCAGAATTCCATCAACCAGGTTGTTGAAGATCGCCTGAAGCTGCCCTCCCCTCAGGTTCAGCTGCTGCGCTTGTTTCGCAAAGCGCCGGTCCAGCGCGGAAACCATCGAAACATGAGCCAGCACCAGAATCGTCGCAACCACCAGAACGATCAGGCCGAACGACGTGATTAGGATTGCATTATCGAGGCTGCCGTTTACTCCCGGCATCGGTTCAAATCGGACCGCGGCCATCCCCACGTAATGCATCGTGCAAATTGCCAGGCCGAGCAGAATCCCCGCTGTTACCTTTCGGCGTCCCCATTCTCCCGGATTGTGCCCCCTTGAAAAAGCGATCTGCAAAGCTGCGAAGGAAACAGAAATCGCCAGCAGAGTTGAGAATGCAACAAGGCCGGTGGAGTAGATGCACTCCGCCCGAAGGCGCATTGCTGCCATTCCGATGTAATGCATGGCGGCAATCCCTCCACCCATCAGGAGAGAGCCGCCGAGCAATCGCACCGAACCGATGGATTCCTGGCTCACGACGAGGAGCGCGGCACCCGATGCGAGGATTGCCGTAACCAGCGATAGGAGTACGGTCGGCCAGTCGTAGAGAACCGGCGTTGGCAAGGAGAGCGCCAGCATCCCGACAAAGTGCATTGACCAGATGCCGATGCCCAACGGCAGGGCCCCGCCGCAGATCCACAGGAGCCGCGAGACGCCCTGTGCAGTCGTGATGCGTTCTGCCAGATCGAGCGCCGACACGGCTGCCAGGATCGAAATCAAGATCGAGATTGCAACCAGCCGGCCATCGTAGTGGCCCATCAGAAACGAGCCCGAGTCCATGACCTCACCAGAAGGTTCCTGGCCACGCGTGCCGTGCGCACGCATACCTGCCGCCGCTTTTGCCTATTCCACCAGGGGGCCCGTCTACAGGGTCGCTCGAAGGATTCACGCGTTTCCGTTTGCCACGTGATCGAACAAGCAGAGAAGAAATTTCCTGCCGCGGTCAGCGAACCGTCACAATGTTGCTCTTCTTTAAATAAGACGTCAAGAGTTTTTGATTATGTCGAATTTGTCGAATGTCGTTAACTCTCGGGAATAGAAGGGTCTTTTGCCTGTTCTTTCGGGAATCATAAGAGTCAATAGAGGGACAGCGGCTCGTGCGCTGTCTTCTGTTGACGCGGGGTTTCCAACCTGGTTACTGGAGTCTGTAGCACCCACTTTCGTGGCTTGACGACTCTGATTTGCCAAGCCTAGACTCGTTGGGGTTTGGGCTTGCTGGGACTGTTATTCGAGCTCAACCCGCCGGAGCAGCCACCACTGGTTGAAGGTCTGCCCTGGGGAGTCTTCGTAGAGACGAAGAAAGTCCTGTCGATTCTGTCAGTTGAGGTGTGTTCCCCAGGGTCCCCAACTGAGCCGGCAGGAAAACTGAAATGGAGAGAAGTATGTTAATCGCAACATCGGCAATCTCGCTTGACCGGGAGATCAATCCCTGGGAAGCGCAAAGCGCCCGTTTTGAATTTGCAGCCCGCAAGTTAAATCTGGACGAAAACCTCTGGAAGGTTCTGAGCACGCCCTCGCGCGAGATCATCGTGCATTTTCCCGTCACCCTCGACAACGGCAAGATCGAAATGTTCACCGGCTTTCGCGTGCAGCACTCCATCGCCCGGGGCCCCGGCAAGGGCGGCATCCGCTACGCCCCCGACGTCACCCTCGATGAAGTCCGCGCTCTGGCCAGCTGGATGACCTGGAAGTGCGCGGTCGTCAACATTCCCTTTGGCGGCGCCAAGGGCGGCGTGATCTGCGATCCCAAGAAGATGAGCCAGGGTGAGCTCGAGCGGATGACCCGCCGCTACACCTCCGAGATCATCGACTTCATCGGGCCGGAGAAAGATGTTCCCGCTCCCGACGTGAACACGAATGAGCAGACCATGGCCTGGATCATGGATACCTACTCCATGCACGTCGGTCACACCGTCACCAGCGTCGTCACCGGCAAGCCGTTGAACATTGGCGGCTCGCGCGGGCGCACCGAGGCGACCGGCCGTGGCGTGATGATTGCCTGCGACGAGAGCCTCCGCTATCTCAACATGCCCGTCGACGGCTGCCGCGTGATCATTCAGGGATTCGGCAATGTTGGCTCCAACGCCGCACGGCTGATGCAGGAACACGGCTACAAAATCATCGGTATCGCCGAGATGGATGGTGGACTGCACAATCCCAACGGCATCGACATCCATCAGCTGGTCGAATACAAGTACCGCAATGGCACAACGCTTGGATTCCGCGGCGCCGAGGCGATACCCAGCGAAGAACTGCTCGTCTCCGACTGCGAAATCCTTGTCCCCGCAGCGACGGAGAACGTGATCACCAGCCGCAATGCCGATCAGATCAAGGCGCGCATCGTGGTGGAAGGCGCCAACGGCCCGACCACTGCGGTTGCAGACGAGATTCTCGCCGACAAGCGTGTCTTCATCGTGCCCGACATCCTGGCCAACGCGGGCGGCGTCACCGCCAGCTACTTCGAGTGGGTGCAGGATCGCCAGGGCTACTTCTGGAAAGAAGCCATCGTCAATGAGCAGCTCGAATCAATCCTTCGCGACAGCTTCGATGACGTGGTTCGCTACGCTGAAGCGCACAACGTGAACAACCGCATCGCAGCGTACATGCTCGCCATCGATCGCGTTGCCTTCACCATCAAGCAGCGCGGCATCTACGCATAGGTTGAGTCGCTGTCTCGGCACCGGAAAGCGGGATGAGCCCAGGCTCATCCCGCTTTTCTTTCGGTTGGAAGCCTAACCAACATTGCGCCCACTCGATCTAATCGCATGAAAGGCGAGTGGCACAAAGATGAACTTACGAACTCGCACATATCTTCGCCTGGTTTCGCGCTTTCTCATCAGCGCGCTGCTCATGGCTTCAGCTCCTTTCGCCGCGGCGAAACCGATCACTCCGATCCAGGTGCACGAACGAATCGTTAAGCGCGGTGCAGGGAACTGGGTGGGCGTGGAATTAAACAACGGCACGGCAGTCTTCGGCAGGGTTGTGAGCATTGACGACGACAGCTTCGGCCTGCAATTGCACAATGATCCCACCGTTACCGCGATTCGTTACGCCGACGTCGTCAATCTGCACACGGGCATTTCGAAGGGCGGCGTCCTGGCTCTCGTAATTGCAGGAGCCGGCGGCGTCGCGGCAATGGCGGCAATCGGCATGCACGAGGTGCACGCGCACGAGCAGATGCCTAACCTACCTGCGTACGCGAATCAACGTTAGTTGTCCGACGCCATTGAGACTTCGGTCTGCTCGTATCAATCGACTTCGATGCGCCAGTAGTCCAATCCCTGGAACTTGAGCAGACGCGCCTTTCCTTCAAACACGTGCAGAAACTCGACGGTCTCCGGGGTCCATGGCTCATCGCCCACGCGGAACAATCCTGCACCGCTCGGCCGCAACGGCGTGGCAGAGATCGTCAGCTTGCCCTTGAGAAGACATATTGGGATATCCCCACCCCACGGGCTGTCGCTGCGATAGCGACCGACAAATGCCGACCACTCGGCAGGCGCTTCGAATCTGCGCTCGCCTGCGTAGTCCGCCGTCACATACCAATCGCTTCCGTAACTCACCTCGACGACCGGCGGCTTTGCTTCCCCGGTTTCCTTCGCCGCACTTCCAGCGGTCTTGTCGTCGCCGCCCTTGCGGCCGAAAAAGAGACCATATCTCGCGAATCGCCCGGCAATCGTTGAGAGAAACACGTCGCCGCCCGCGTGTTGCAGCGGAATCTTCTCGTCGTTGACGATCAGCGAGAGCCGCTTGCCTTCGGCCGCAAACACAAGTGTCTTACCATCGCTCGCGGTGAAAGTTCCCGCGTAGTCGGCGGCGTTCTCGACGTCGCGTGGATCCACCATCTGCGGCGGCGCGGGGAGTGCCTTCGCTTCCTTCTGTGCGCGCAACAGGCGCACCGCATACTCCGTTACCGCGACCGGCCGATATCCCTGCATCGCGTTGATGGAGGCAAACGCGGCAACGCCCCCATCCAGATCCACGTGCATCGACGAAGCGAACGCGACCATGCCGCCGGTGTGGCGAAGGATCTTGTGTCCGTCCAGCGAATCCACGCCCACGCCGTATCCATAACTTGCCGTCGGGCTGAACTCGGGCGCCTTGATGTACGGCGTGGAGAAGAGCGCGAAGCTCTCCTCGGAGACAACCGGGCCCCTCGGCCCCGCGCCGTGATTCAGCAGCATGCGCAGGTACTTCGCCATGTCCCCGGGTGTCGAGGCGATGCACCCCGCGGTATCGTCCATGACCATGTTGGGCGCGGGCGCTAGCTTTCCCTGGCGCGCATACACCTGGTCATCCCAATACGCTTCATAGCCCTGCGCGGCGCGGTCGCGCGCACTCGTCGTGATGACGCCCTGCGAGGCTTTCATATCCAGAGGATCGAAGATTCGCGCCTCGACACATCTCCGCCAGGGCCGGCCATCGAGCTTGACCGCCAGCAACCCAAGGATGTTGAAGCCCGCATTGCAGTAGTGGAAATGCTCGCCCGGAGCGAACCCCTGCACCAGCCTCTCGGATGGGTTCGAGGCGAACGCGCTCAGGTTGTCCGGCAGTCCTGAGGTATGCGTCAGCAAATGGTGGACGGTGATCGGCCCGAACCCTTCTGTGATGGGCAGGCCCGGCAGGTAATCGAGCACCGGCTTCTGCAGATCCAGCTTGCCTTCTTCCCGCAACTGCAGCAGCACCAGCCCGACAAACGATTTCGTGATCGACCCGATCTGAAAGAGATGATCGACGCTGACCGGGACCTTCTCTTCGATGTGCGCAAAACCATAGCCCGCCGTGCGCAGCGTGTCTCCTTTGTCGGTCAGCCCCAGCGTCAGTCCCGGGCGCATTCATTGCGGGCATGTACGAGGCGATGTACGCGTCCAGGCTCGCGTCCACGGGACCTGCGAGCCGGCCGGCATCGGCAAGGCGGTGGTTCCAAGGGTTTCTGCGAGAAGGGAACCGCTGCCTGCAGCGAGTGTGGCAAATGCTCCCTGGGTCAGGAAGTTGCGGCGGGACAATCGAAAGCCGTGCATAGGTTAAGGAAGTCTACCATCCGCTCAACGCGGGTTGATCCATGCTCCCAGGTGCATTCGCTGGTAACGGGCTTCCCCCGCCTGAAGCCCGAATCAGGCCCCTTCGGTGCAATAATGATCGCTGATTGGGCATGCGCGCTCTGCACTCAACATGAATCTTCCCAACTCCATCACGTTGAGCCGGATCGCCATGATCCCCCTGCTGCTCTGGATCCTGTCCACGCACTTCCCGTGGCAGGAGCATGGCCAGCAGGAGATGCTTGCCTCGGCCCTCTTCGTTCTCGCCTCGATTACCGACGGGCTCGACGGCTACCTTGCCCGCAAGCGCGCCCAGATCACGACGATGGGCATGCTGCTGGATCCCATCGCCGACAAGATCATGGTTACGGCGGCGCTGATCCAGCTGGTGGCCTACAACCCGCACGTGGTCAAGGTCTGGATCGTGGTGGTGATCATCGGCCGCGAGTTTCTGATCTCCGGGCTGCGCTCGATCGCGTCGTCTGAAGGCTTCACCATCCAGGCCAGCGACCTGGGCAAGCTCAAGACGGTCACGCAGATTGTTGCCGTCGTCTCCGCGATCCTCGCCCATCAGTGGGACCAGTGGGTTTTCGGCGGCTCCTCGTCATCCCTGTGAAATGGATTGCGATTGCGGCGATTTACTTCACCGTGCTGGTCTCCGTGATCTCGGCGATCGACTACTTTGTCGGCTTCTGGAAGCAGATCGACCACGCCTCCAACGACCGCCGCAAGGCCTTCGTTCTGGACCGCCGCAAAAGCCCAAGCATCTCGTAAGCAGCTCAGCGGATCACCCCGCTCGACCTCTAGCCCCCTGACCCTGACCTCCCTGCACCACGTGCGCCTCAGTCCAACTTCGGATAGAAGTCTGCGCCGCGGCCTTCCGGGGTGTGATCGAGGATGGTCCAAAGCGGATCGATATCCGGGGCTCCGCGTGGATCCTGACCCGGATCGGCCATCTCGCCGGTCATCTCTCCGCTCCAGAAATGGCGAAGCGTGCCGTCTCGCCGCGTGAACACGTTCAGCGCCGGAATGTCTGCATCCTCGGGGCTTACGTAGGTGCGGGTGTAGTCGCCTTTCCGGTCCGAGACGAGCCGGAGGAAACTCCCAGCCCCGCTCCTTCTTCACCTCGAGCAGGCGCTCGATGGGCGACCGCGCCGTTACCGCCAGTGCGGCGCGATGGCGTACGTTGCGTGCCGATCCGTCCCATGCGGAGAGCATGGAGGTGCACACCGGGCAGGGCCGAGCCCGCTGCGGGCCAAACATGTAGCTGTAAACGATGAGCGTCTGCTTATCCCCGAACAACTCACTGAGCCGGACCGGTCCCGATTCTCCATCGAAGTCGTAGTCCTCCGGGACAACTCCCGCCCGGCGGCAAGGCGCGGCGCATTGCAGCCACGCGCTCGATGGCCCGGCGCAATTCAATTTCCTCGGCGAGCAGGGCATTGCGCGCTCTGCGATATTCCGCGCTCTCATTGGGGAATTGGGCCTTGTTGTGAGCCGCCAATTTCTCCGCCGCAACCAATACGCTCTCGCTCGACATCCATCAACCCTCCGCTGCAGATTTCGGGATCTCCTGTTTCATTTAGATCAGGCCACACGCAGGCAAAGTTGTCAGCAGGGCAAGAAAAAGCTCCCGAAATCTACCGGGAGCTTTTTGTTGATTGATGCGAACCGTCTCATCTCGCACTCATCCCTACCGGCTATCGCTACACCATGGCCGGCACTGGGCCGGATACCATCGTCGCCGGGGTAGGGATCGTCGGCTGGCGCTGCGGGCGCAGGCTGCCCGTGCGCACGGGTGAGGCGATGCACAAAATGATACGGGGGCCATGGGCCCGAGATCTGCATCTGGCACTCGCGCATCATGGCGCTGGTGGAAGCGAACTTGTTCTGGTACCGCTCCACGTGCTTGCGCTCGATCAGGTGCGCGATGTCGAGCACCATCTTGCCGCTCTCGGTGAGCCGGCAGCTGACTTCTTCATCCAGCGGCTGGAACAGCCGATGCATCTGGAAGCTGACGGCGCGCGCCCGTGGTCTGGCGCTCGCGGGTCCGCGCGGCGTTCTCGCGCAGGTTGCTCAGATACTCGCGGCCCACGCCCTCGGCGGGCTGCAGCCGATCGAGTGCCGAGGTACAGCAATCCTCGACAACAATCTTGAGGTGCATTTCGGTCTTGCCGCGCAGCTTTTCCAGGTTGCCGAGGAATTGCCGCTGGTTCGACCGGATGGACTTGCGCAGGCGTTTCATCGTCGTGGAAGACCGTGCCGAACCGGAAGGGAAGCACCGTGGAATGCTGGAAACAATCCGCGATCACCCGGGCATGATCCATGCCGGCCTTCTGGTTCAAATTGTCTGTGGGGCTATGCTCGCTGACGATAATGGCGAGGTCGCTGGCGGGATAGAGGAATACCTGGTTGCCACTTACTCCGAGTACCGACTCCATTGGAACAGGTTTGCGATGACGGGCTAACTCCGGGAACGCTTGCTTTTCTCCGATGCAGTAGGCATACCATGCCATGACGAGACACTCCGTTCGCGTGCGCCCTGGAGCGCCGCGTGTTGGTGAAGCTCAGTGAACTGGGGGAACAACTGCATAGCGGGCATGAGGCCGGCCGGGTACAAATGGCGCGGGTGAACTATGGCGAATACTAGCCCTCAGAAAACACGACTGGCAAGAACGGAGATCACAATAGACGTAAGAGAAAGCCGGTTGTTGAAAACTTGCATTGATACTGTCGAAACAACCGTTGATATTACCGTAATCGGAGGAATTTCGAGGAGAAAATGCCCCAATCCCGCTTCAATCGCGTGTCAACGGGTCTCGCAGGATGAACTCGGTTCAGGTCCGGGCGCCGGGATCCAGGCGGCAGGAAGACCGTCCTGGCCGCAAAGTTTTCCTGGGAGGAATTGGATCCGGCTCGCCGATTCGGGCTGGGTTGTCGACTCCCGGCCCTGGCGCTGCCCTAAGGCAGCACCCGCATGATGTGCAGGTAAAGGAAAATATTCAGCAGCACCGAGAGCCCCAGCAGGCCAAGAGCGACGGCGGCAAAAACATTTACCTTGTTGCCGACGACCTTCAAGTCTTCCATCAGCTCCTGCTGCTCGAGCGTGTTCCGGTCCGTCGCTTCGCGCACCATGTCGAGCTGGTCCTCGACCCGCTTCAGCGAGACGTTCTGCTCCTGGATGGCCGAGCGCAGTTCCTTGTGCTGTGTCGCAAGGTCGGTGTGCTGGTTCAGAATCTCCGCAAGGCCCTCTTCGAGGCGGGTCAGGTTTGCCGGCGGGGGCATCGGCTGGGGGTGATGCGGTGTGAGGATGTTCGAAACCGCCGAGCCGATATTCCCGTCCAGCAGCGGCAGAATCTTCTGCACCCAGGGCAGGGCGGCGCGCACGGCGCTCAGGGCTTTCTGCACTCCCGACGGCACGTCAATGTTCCCCAGGGGAACAGGTGTGCTGGTGCTCGTGGTATTCACGAGTGCCCGCCCCGGTGGCGGAGGCGTGAAAGGGCGCAACGCGTCCCCCAGCCCGCCCGGCGGCAGACTTCCCGAACCAATCGGCAGCGGAGATCCCACCGCGCGAACGGGCTGTTCCTCGGCGGGCGGCGGCGTGTGCTCTTCGATTCTCGGTCTCTGCAGCCCTGGATCCGTGGGTCGCTGCAGCGCTGGGTCCTGGATCTCGGTCATGAACATCCTTCTTCTCCACTATAGAACGAATTCGTCCGCTATCAGCGACTTCCGCAGTCTCGCCCCGATGCGCAGCACGCGTCAAATTCGTTCATCGATCTCCGCAGTCTAACCGCGCATACGCACTCTGCGCCATTTCAAAGCGCGCATCCAACTGCAGAAAGGAGTTCGTGTGGCTGCCCCCAATCGGTACGCCGCAGGTACCTTGCAGCGGCATCGGGCCCGGGTTTTGCGCCCAACCGAACTCCCTCCCGCGTATCTTCAAAAACAGGAGAGCTTTTGAGACAGGATTACCTCATCTTCCTTCGCAACCTGCAACGCTACATGGTTGCGGGCCTCATCGCGATCGGACCGCTGATCGTCACATATCTGATCTTCAGCTTCCTGCTCGGCCTTCTCGCCAAGGTCGGCCTGCCCATCGTCTGGCTCCTCGAGCTCTTTTTCACGGGCGACTGGATTCGGCAGCCATGGGTGCAGTGGGTGCTCTCGATCGTCCTCACCCTGGTTCTGCTCTATGCCGTCGGCCGTGCCACCTCCCGTGTCGTTGGCCGCCAGGCCTTCCGGCTCTTTGAAGCGGCGCTCGATCGGCTGCCCTTTGTCGCCAAGATCTATAACTCGGTGCGCAAGCTGATCGATACCATGATGGCCAAGGACCAGACCGGCCAGCGCGTGGTTCTGGTCGAGTTTCCAATGCCGGGGCAGCGCGCGCTGGGGTTCCTGACGCGCACGCTGGTCGACTCTTCGAGCGGCCAGGCGCTCGGCGCGGTTTTGCTTCCGAATGCCATCAACCCGATGTCGGGGCTGCTGCAGATTATGCCCCTGGACCGCATCACGGAGACTAGCCTGACCATGGAGCAGGCCATGAGCATGCTCATGACCGGCGGCACTGTCGGCCCGGACGAGATTCTCTTCACGCGTCCCGTGCTTCCTGCGGGGCAGACCACACAACTTGTCGCGGAAGGCGGGGTCGAGGGGCTCGGTCCCGATATGATGCCGGAATCCGGGCACATCAGCGAAGTCATCATCGAAACACGCTGAACCGGCCAGGAGGTCGGCGGCGGATCGCGCGTGCTTCGGTCGCGACCAGATCCGGTGCGAAAGGCAACCGCGGATCGCTGTGCTCAAGCTCTATCCGACGGCTTGCTGCGACTCAGGAGACGGCTCGACATCCGCGCTGGCATGCTCGCTCTCCGCGGTGATCCTGCGCAGGCTCACGTGTTCGAATTGTGCCCAGATCAACCCTGTGGGAACGATGCTGAGAAACGTGACGACGAGGATCGTGGCCGCACAGGCCGTAGCCGCTTCGGGTGTGGCTCCGTAGAAGGTCTTGAGTGCTGCCGCAACCAGTCCTACCTGCGTGAACAAGCCAATCACCGGCAGTTGAAACACGCTGGCTCCGCCGCTGAATGCCAGCAGCAGCATGACGCGCGGCCAGGTCATGGCAGCCAGGGGCGGGCTGGCCACGAAGGCGCGCGTGGTTTCGAGATACGCAAAAGCGATCACGGCCCACATGGCGAGAGAGAGACCGGCGACGCCTGCGAAGTCGGCGAAGTTGTTGATGGTGTCGAGGCCGGCGCGAAATTCGCGCACCTTGTCGCCCACGGCCTGGCCCAGCTTTCTGGAGAGCACGCCGAGACTGCGCTGCAGGAACGATGCGACCACGCCGCCGGCGACTCGCACGGCAATCAGAAACAGCGCACCCGCCACCGTGAGCGCCATGCCCCAGTAGCCGGCCTTCTTGACGATCTCAGGATGCGGAAGCGCGCTCGCCTGTCCGAACCAGACGGTAAACAGGATCACGGAAGAGAAGAGGAGTGCTGTTGATCCCAGGTCGAAGAGCCGCTCGACGACATAGACGGCAAGCTGGGAACTCAGCGGCAGGCCTGTCTTCTTTGAGACGAGATACGGGCGCACGGGATCGGCCACGCGGCCGATCAGCGCCACGGCGGTGAAACCGATGACCTGCGTTCCCAGCAGCGAGAAGATGCCGACTTTGCGGTTGTGGCGCAACAGCAGCGCCCAACGGACGGAGCGGAAACAGTAGCCGAGGTAAATGCAAGCCCACGCCGATGGCGATGCGCACCCAGTCCGCGCCTTTCAGGTGCTGCCAAAGCGCTCCCCAATGAAACGGATACTTATGCTGGGCATAGACGCCCAGGGCTACCAGGATGACCAGCACGATCAGGCCAAGAATTACGTGGTTCTTCTTCAAGCAATCTCCATCCCGCTGTGTTGCCGCGGGGTCTTCTCGATTCTATAGGCTGATGCGGGCAAGCCTTGAGGCGCTGCTCGTGGCTGGTCCGAGGGAAAGACAACCACGGATCTTTCGCTCCACTCAGGAGGACAGGGGATTATGGGGAGAGGTGCGGCTAAAGTCTGTGCTTTTGCAGGTGCGCAAATGCGAGCCGCCCGGGGCACCCAGCGAGGGAGCTCCTAGCGAGTGCCGTGGACACCGGCAGTCGCGGTTGCGGCTGCGACCGCCAGCGCCTCGCGGGCGCGCACTCTGCGGTTGAACTCGTGAATCACGCGGGCGACATACACGCGCGTCTCCGCATAGGGCGGAATGCCGTGGTACTTGTCGACGGCCGCGGGGCCGGCGTTGTAGGCCGCGAGCGCCAGTGCAAGATTGTCGTGATAGTACGTCAGCAGCACGTCGAGATAGGCTGTTCCGCCGCGCACATTCTGGTCGGGACGGAAGCTGTCTTCCACGCCCAGCGATGACGCCGTCTTCGGCATCAATTGCATCAGGCCCCTGGCTCCCGTGCGGCTTACGGCATGGGCGTTCCCGCCGCTCTCGGCATGCACCAGGCTGGCGAGCAGGTCCACGTCGACGTTGTGATCGCTGCCCGCTTTGGTGAGGAGCTCGTGGAGGTCTGCCTGCGACAGCTTCGCATCGACGGCCGGCTGAACGGGCGCGGGTACCTCGGCAATTTCCTCCGGCGGCGGTGGCGGGTCGGGAACCTGATCTACGTCCGCGATGTCGCCGGCAGGGAACTCGATGAAGCTTTGCTCGCCTGTGCCT
Source organism: uncultured Acidobacteriaceae bacterium (assembly GCA_963846095.1). Taxonomy (GTDB): domain Bacteria; phylum Acidobacteriota; class Terriglobia; order Terriglobales; family Acidobacteriaceae; genus Telmatobacter. The sequence continues at coordinate 51,550 of CAWJUW010000005.1, read as the reverse complement.
GTGTAGAGACGCACCTTGTCGGCGACCTGGGCGTGATGATCGCAGTGCATCTCGAACCCGTTGCGCAGGGTAATGCGCTCGGCGGCCTGGGCCGTTACGGCCACAAGCCCGAGTACAAACACCGAGATGAAGATCCGCCTGCTCATGTCTGCTTGCGTTCCGATTCTACTCAGAACTTTGCACATTCCCTATAGCACCAACAGCCAATTCGCCGCATTACCCGGACGGGTTACTTGACGGCCTGCCGGGCCTTGGCCACAACCGTTTCCAACACATGCGCCACGCCGTCCTGATCGTTCGATGGAGCCTGCTTCCATCCGTTCACTTTGGCCATGGTGCGCAGTTCCTGGGCTGCATTGCCCATCATGAACGCCTGCCCGGCCCACTCCAGCATGTCCACGTCGTTCCAGTTATCGCCAATCGCCAGAGTTTCCTTGCGATCGATGCCTAACCGCACGGCCAGCCGTTGCAATGCCCATCCTTTCGAAACGCCGCGCGGGAGAAGATCCAGAATCGACAGATCGCGCGCCGGATACTCTGTCCTTACCGATTCGCAATGGTCCTTCCACTCGCTGGTCTTCAGCTTCAGCTCGGCCAGTCGCATACGCTCGACCGGGCCCGTCACCATGCCCTGAATCGGGTCCTCGCCGTCGGGCAGCGCATCCTCGAGCGGCTTCACCACCTCGATTGAATGCCGATTCGCCTCAATCCACAGCGAAATGCGGCCTTCCGTCTGTTCCATATCCTCCAAAACCAGCTCTCCGCGACCAACCCGGTCAAAGGTGAACACCACCGCCCCAAAAGGCCGCAACAGCCCGCAGAGACCGCGCGCCACCCGCGCCGGGAGATGGCAGCGGTCGATCGCCTCACCGCCCAGGTGCGGGTCACTGCACCATTCGACGTAATCAGGGGCGTATCCGCTCGCAAACCCAATTCCTCCAGCAAGGGAGCCGTGTAGGCGGTGCGCCGTCCCGTGGCGATGGCTACGGTGATGCCTGCCTCCTGCGCTGCCCGCAGGGCGCGCCCGCTCCGTTCGCTGATTTTCTTTGCAAAATTGGGAAGCAGGGTTCCATCCATGTCGATGGAAATCAGGCGGACGGGCGGATGCATTCCTTCAGTCTACCCGGCGCCTTCCCCATGCCACCTGCGGTGGGGCGGGCGACGTTTGCGCGCCAATGCGCCGACGCCCCTCCGTACTCGTTCTCGGCGTGCGCTAGTCTAGGGTTCATGGAAAGCGAACGCGTCTGCGCCCACTGCCATGCCGTTCTGGCCGCGGAAACCCAGGCCGACTGGTGTCCTGCCTGCGGCGGCAACCTGATTGAGCGAGCTGTACCGGCAGAGCTCTCCACCAAAGGGCTGCCCAACGCAGTGACTGTGGATCATCGCGGGATCCTTCTTCCGCGTCGCCACGCTTTAGGTGGGATCATCACCCCGCGTTAGGTTCTCGATCACTGAACTCATTTGGAAAGAGGAGCTTCGATCATGAAGGTAATGACTTACCTCAACTTTGGCGGCAACTGTGCCGAGGCCTTTCACTTCTACGAGCAGCATCTTGGCGCCAGGATCACGTTCCTCATGAACCACGGCCAGGCGCCCGGCGGCCCTGCAGGCGATCCCGGCTGGGAGAACAAGGTTCTGCACGCCCGGCTGGAGATCGGCGATACGGCCATCTCCGGCGCGGATATTCCTTCGCCGCCCTTCGAGCCCATTCGCAGCTCGTATCTCTCGCTTTCACTGGAAAGCAGTGCTGAAGCTGAGCGCATCTTCACCGCGCTGAGCGATGGGGGCAAGGTCGCCATGCCTTTGACGGAGACGTTCTTCGCTCACCGCTTCGGTATGGTCCGCGACAGGTTCGGCGTGCTGTGGATGGTGCTGCACGAGAAGCCGATGTCTTAGCCCGTGGAGCGTTCTTCCGATGGCTTAGCTGCTTCTGCACATTCGGCATCGGTTGGCGGCTCGACGTGTGCGATGACCCTGCCTCGATAGCGAAGCTCAACTATTTCTCCGGCATCGAGCCACTCAACGAACTGCATCAGGCTTTTTGCTCTGCGGAGCTGGGTGAAAGATATTGAGTGCATTCTCTATTCATTGGCGAGCCTAAAACGTTCTCGAATGAGAAAGCACCTTTCACTCATACCGCAGCGCCTCGGCGGGCAGAATGCGCGCGGCTGCCGAGGAAGGGTAGACCGTGGCCAGCAGCGAGATGCCAATCGAGACTGCGGCCACGATGACGCCGTGGATCGCCCGCGGGGCAAAGGGCAGCGTGTCGATGGAGTAGACCTGCTGGGAGAGATGGATGAAGTGGTAATGGCTGCCGGCCCACGCGGCGCCGTAGCCCAGCACCAGCCCCAGCACGGTGCCGATCACGCTGATCAGGAAGCCCTGCAGCATGAAGATGCGCCGTACCTGGCTGCGGTCGACACCGAAGCTCATCATGACGGCAATGTCGCGGGTCTTCTCCATCACCATCATGGTGAGCGCGATCAAAATATTCAGCGCGGCCACAATGACGATCAGCGCGATCACGATGAAGGTGACCGCCTGCTCGGTATTGAGCGACGTGTACAGCTCTTTGTTCTGTTCGATCCAGTTGGTGGTCATGAACCCCGTGCCTGCGGCCTGCTCGATCTCTTTCGCGATCTCCGGGGCGCGATTCATGGCGTCGACGCGAAAGTTGATTTCCGAAAGCAGGTCGGGCTCACTGTAGAGTCGCTGGGCGTCGGCCAGGCGCAGGTAGGCGAGGCCGGAGTCGAACTGGTAGAAGCCGGAATGAAATGTCCCCACAAGGCGGAAGGACTTGACCACCGGCACGATGCCGAATGGGGTCAGGTCGCCTTGCGGGCTGATCAGCTTGACGGAGTCACCGATGCTGGCGCCGACATTCTCTGCCAGATCCTGCCCCAGCACGATGGGCGGCAGTGCATGCGGGTCCGACGGCCCGGTGGCGGGCTGCAATGCCTGCGCTGAGCCTGGTGTGGAGGACTTCAGCAGGTCGGTGACCGTCTGCTCCTGATCGGGCAGAACGCCCATCACCATGGCCCCGCCGTCGCGCGCGCCGCGCGCCACCATCACCTGCTCATAGATGGTGGGCGATGCGCCCAGCACATGAGGAAGATGGCTGAGCCGCTGAAACAGGGGCTGCCAGTCGCGAATGCCGTCGGCCTGCACGCGCATCAGCTGCACGTGCGGCGAGTTGCCGAGGAGCCGGTCCTGCAGCTCGTGGCGCATGCCGTTGGTGATGGCGAGGGCGATGATCAGCGCCGCCACTCCAGCGGTGACACCTGCCACGGAGATCGATGTGACGACGCCGACGACGGCCTGCCGGCGTTTCGCCTTCAGGTAACGCGCCGCGACAAAAAGTTCAAAGAACATCGGAACTCGCCTTAACCGGGCTCACATTATTTGGCGGGAAGGGTGAAGACGGTTTTGCCTACGCCCACATTGTCGTGGCGGTCGTATGCGCGCACGGTGAGCAAATGCTCACCTGTCTTGCCTTCGAGCGTCTTCGCCGGAAGCTTGAAGTCATAATGTTCGCGGCGCGCATCCGACAAGTCGCCTACCGGACCGACGAACTGCCACGGGCCGCCGTCGAGCGAATACTCCGCGTGCGCGATTGTGGAGAACGCATCCTCTGCCGCGAAGGTGGCTGTGCCGTCCGCGACCTTCAGCCCGCTGACCACGGGAGGCGTTGTGTCGACTTCGAAGCGCTCGCTGACCTTTTCGCCGCTGAGCGCAGTGGCCGCGGTGTGCGCGGGCGCATCGGACGCCACGATCTTGATCTGGTATCCGCCGTCGGGGATGAGGGTCGCGTCAAAGCTGTAAGCTTTCTCGCTGATTTGGTCCTTCAACAGGCGCCACACCGATTCGCCGTCGCCGCGCAGGTAGAGCGCATAGGTCAGGTCGTCGCCGTCATCGTCGTGGGCTGCCCAGCGTACCGTGACGGCGGTGCGATCTTTCAAGGCCTGCAAGGGCGCCGTGGCGCTTGCGTCGAAGGAGATTCCGTTCTGATTCGCGGACGGGAATGCGATGTTGATCGTGGGAGGCACGCCCGAGGCTTGCGCCTGCGCCTGCGGATTGAGCCGCGCACCGGGAACCACCACGACCTCATCGACCGTCGGCGATGAGTTGACCGGCAGGTAGTTCACGCCCACGCTGCCCAGCGATCCGCCCGCGTGCAGTACGGCTTTCCATTCAAAGAACCGTCCTGCCGGCGACACGCTCCGGCCATCTTTCAACGGCTCCCACGCCGACCACCCACGCACCGGCTGCTCTACGTTGCCGCTGCGCGTGAACAGCTCGAAGTGGCTCGATCCGGGTTTCACTTCAAGACGGCCAAAGCGGGCCAGCGCACCGGCATCGAGCACGTCGCTGGCGAACTCGTGTTGCGAGGCCGGGCCAAGGCGCACGAGCTTGCCGGTGTTGCCGGTCGCGATGAGCAGGCTGTCCTGATCTTCGCCGCCTGCCGCAAAGGCCAGCCCTTGCTGCGCCTCCAGGTGGCCTACGTCGGCGAAGCTGCCATCTTCGCCGATGCGCAGAATGTGGCCGCGATTTCCAGTCAGAGCGAGGAGGCCATCGGGCCGGGCCTTGAGCGCATAGATGACGTCATCTTTGCCCGCCCAGATTTTGCGTGGTGCCTGCGGAGCCGCATCTGTTCCGGGGCCCGGCCAGATGGCGTAGATCTCGCTGCCTTCGGGAAGAGAACTGCTGGTGTTTGCCGCCTGCATCGAACCGGGCTGCAGGATGGTGATGGTCACCGTTGCCTGCCCCTGGATCGGCAAGGGCGGCAGAGGATTATGAGTCTTGTCGCCGACGGCCGCGGCGTAGATGGTGCCGTTGGCGCCTACGGCTACCGACGTGATTTCGCGCCGCGGCGCTTCGTAGAGCACGTAGGCTTTGCCGGCGCCTTCGCCCTGCGTCTCGATGCGGTAGACGAGCCCTGTGCCTTCCGAACCGGCGATCAAATGGCCCTGCGCATCCCATGCAAGGCAGCGGATGTGTCCCTCATCGGATTTGAAAAAGGCTTCCGGCCGTGGATCCTTTTTCGCCGGATCGACGCGATAGACAGCTCCGGGTCCGCCGGTCGCAATGTAGAGCCGCCCCGCGTTGTCGAAGGTCATGTCCCAGATGTAGTGGGACGCGGTGTCGTTCTTTTCGGTGTCGGTTTTGCCGTCCGTGGCTGGCGGCGCCGAGGGTTTTCCGTCCTCCAGCTTGCCGAGGTCGAAGATGAGCGTGGCTGTGGAGTCATCCTGCTTCACGGTCGCGTCGGCCTTGAGCTTGTAGACCTTGCCGCTGGGCATGGTGGCAGCGTACACCGCGCCATCGGGGCCAACCCGCACTACCTGCACGCTGACGTCGTGGGTCTCGAAGAGGGGCGTGATCTTGCCGCCCGCATCGACGCGGAGCACGGTAGCCGGCGAGGCTGTGCCTACGTAAATTTCGCCGGCTTTGCCCACGGCGGCCGACCAGGCATAGGTCGAAGGAGTGGTCACGATCTCCGTGAGCCCCGGGCCTTCTTTCAGATGGCCATCGCTGGTGACGGCCACGCCCTGCGGCATGCCTTTCTGGAACTCCTCAAGGCGCGACTGGGTCCACAGGTGGGTCTCCTGGGCTACCGTCATTGGCGCGGTTATCAGGACGCACGCCAAGGCAGCAAGCACGCATTTCGGCCGTTTGCCGCACAAGGAAGAAACTCGATCGAAAACAAACATTCTGCCGTTGAGTCTACTAAAGTTGACCGCACTCCGGCCCAGCGCGGCTCGTGTTCGTCAGCCAGACATCATGAGGAGCCGCGAAGGATCAAAACGCTTGTGCCTTTCCCGGTCCTTAACGGCGAGGGACCCGTGGGCACCCATCCTGTGGCCGCCCCCTGAGCGGAAACCGATATCTTCCCACCTTTCGTTCGACTGCCCGTCTACACTCACAGCAGGAGCGCCCGTTGAAGCCCATTCTGGTTCTTTTTCTCCTCGTGGCCTCACGCATTTGGGCTCAAACCCCCGCTCCTGCGGTCCGTACCCAGTCCAACCTGGTCGTTGTTCCGGCGCTCGTCCGCGATGCGCATGGCGCGCTCGTCTTCAACCTCACCGCCAATGACTTTCGCGTCACGGACGACGGGGTCGCGCAAACGCTCACGCTGGACGAAGATAACGAAAATGAGCCGATCGCGCTGGTTGTCGCCGTGCAGACCGGCGGCCTGGGCCGCGACAAACTGCACGACTATGAGAATCTCGGCTCGGTGATCGACGCCATCGTGGGCGGCGTTCCGCACCGCGTGGCCATAGTCGGATTCGATAGCACACCGCGCCTGCTTCAGGACTTCTCCAGCGATGCTGGCTACGCAGGCGAGGCACTCGACAACCTCGATCCCGGGGACAAAGGCGCGGCCATCGTCGACGCGCTGCGTTTCTCGGTCGATATGCTTCGACGCCAGCCGTCGAACTACCGCCGCGCCATTCTGCTTCTCTCCGAGACGCTCGATCACGGCAGCCAGGCCAAGCTCGACGATGCTCTCCGCGATCTGAGCGACACCAACACTGCCATCTACGCTGTCGGCTTTTCCTCTGGGAAAGCCCACGCGACAAACTATGCATTCCAAGAACTCCCGATCCACAAGGCGGAGGACGGAGGAATCGCTCTCAGCAACGCACATCCGAACCCTCCGCATGGATGCATGGGCAAAGACCCCGACCCGGACGCTACGACCAATAAGGCCATCCAGTTCTACGATTGCCTGACGCAGCTTGCGCCGCCGCTGGCACTGGCCAAAATGGCTGCCATTCGCGCAGCGGACAGCCTGCAGCAGAATGTCCCCGCCACCGTGGCCCAACTCACCGGCGGCGAGTACTTCAAGTTTGATAACCATCGTGTGCTCGTCGACGATCTGCTCACCTTGATCAACCATGTGCCCAATCGCTACATCCTGAGCTTCCAGCCGGTGTCGCCGCATCCCGGCTACCACGTGGTGCAGCTCAAGCTGAACGGGCACCGCGATCTGCGGCTCATTGCGCGCGCCGGGTATTGGGCGGACGGAACACCACCAGCGGCATCGCAACCCTGAGTGAGTTCCTCTGCGGGATGGGCGCAGTTACACTGCTGGCATGCCGGAATCCCCCTCGCTCACCGACCTCCTCGACGAACTCGCCCGCGAAGGGGCTGTGCACGACGAGCAGCAGGCCGAGCACCGAAAGAAGCGGCTCAACCTCGAAAAAGAAACCGCGCGCCTGGTGCACTTTCTGCTTGTCTACGGGCAGCGCAAACGGGTTCTTGAGATCGGGACGTCCAACGGCTACAGCGCCCTCTGGATCGCCGATGCGCTCAGCAGCATTCCCGGCGCTGAGCCCCTGATCACCATCGAGCGCGATCCGGAAAAAGCAGAGCAGGCGCGCGGCAATCTCGCACGCGCGGGTCTTGAGCGCTGGGTCGATTGCCGTGTCGGCGAAGCCAGCGAAATGGCTGCGACACTTGCGGGGCCTTTCGATGCCGTCTTCTTCGACGCCGATCGCGTCAGCGCTCCCGAGCAGTTGCGGATCCTTCTGCCGAAACTCGAGCCAGGGGTGCTGCTTCTCGCCGATAATGCCCACTCCCATCCTGAGGAAATCGCTGCGTACATTGCCGCTGTCGAGTCCCTGCCTGATTTCCGGTCGATGGTGGCGCCCGTCGGCAAGGGGCTGCACATTGCTTATCGTTTGGCCTGAGCGTGGTGCGGGTTTCCAATCTGACGAGTTAAGCGCTTCGCGGGCAGGGCGAGTCGGCTAGTTCGCGAGGGTTGTTCCTGGTCCGAAGGCTCGTGGTCGGCGGGCTCGGGTTGCGGGGTCATGCTTTAAGATGGAGCGAAAGATGGTCAACGAAGAGTCAGAGAAGAATCGCGGGGATGGGGAAACGCCCCAGAGTCCGGCGAACAGCATAGACGCCCTGGACATTCTTCTCGTTTTGTCGAGCCGCAGGCGTTTCATTGCCATGTTCACGCTGATCACCACCGTGATCGGGCTCGCGATCTGGCTCATTTTGAAGCCGTACTACACGGCCACCGCCATCATCATGCCTCCGCAGCAGCAATCTTCTGCCTCCGGATTGATGGGACAACTGGGCTCGCTGGTTTCGATGGGCGGGGGAGCAATCGGTGGATCGTCGCTGGGCTCCTCGTTGGGCATGAAGTCGCAGGCGGACATGTACGTCGGCATCCTCGAAAGCCGGACGATCGCCGATCAGCTGATTGCGAAGTTCAATCTGCAGAAGGAATACGATCGCAAGACACTGGCTGATACCCGCACGTCGCTGAAGAAAACCAGCAAGTTCGAAGTACAGAAAGATGGTCTGATTCACATCGAGGTTACGGACAAGGATCCGCGCCGCGCCAGCGATATGGCGAATGCGTATGTGGATCAGCTCTATGGGAAGAATGCCGATCTCGTGGTGGCCGAAGCGTCGCAGCGGAAGGTCTTTTTCGACGAGCAGCTCGACAGCGAGAAGCGGGCGCTTGCGGCCGCGGAAGAGGACATGCGCGCCACAGAGCAGCGAACCGGGATCATCCAGTTGAGCGGCCAGGCAGCCGTGACCATTCGCAGCATCGCGGAGTTGCGTGCGCAGATACAGAGCCGCGAAGTGCAGCTGCAGGCGATGCGCACCTTCGCAACGGATGAGAATCCGAATGTGACCAGGATTCAGGAAGAGATTGCCACCATGCGCAGCCAGCTGACGAAGCTGGAAAACGACGAGCAGCGCCAGGAGCAGCCGGGGAATATCACCATCCCTGCAGGCAAAGTGCCCGAAGACACGCTGGAATATGCAAGGAAGCTGCGCGAAGTGAAGTACCACGAGACTCTCTTCGATCTGCTCTCGAAACAGTTCGAGGCGGCGCGGATCGACCAGGCGAAGTCAGCTCCCATCATCCAGGTGATCGATCACGCCATTCCGCCGGACAAGAAGTCGGGCCCGCACGGCAGCCTGATCACCGCAGGGGCCTTTCTGGCGGGGCTGTTTTTGTCGTGTATGTACGTGCTCTTTGTCTACAGTTATGAGCGCGTAGAAGCTGTGCCCGAGTACGAGCGCAAGATGAAAGACCTGCGCGCCATCTGGAAGGCGCCGCGGGCGAGAGCCTGACTTTCCGCTTCAAATCGCTAAACAAATCTCAAGAGGCTACGGGGCCGGGCAGGCTGGGGAGCGGCTGCGCGGAGAACGCCTCGACCTGCCGTTCAGCAAGGTTCGAGAGCACTTTGAAGAAGAAGATCTGGAAGATGACCGGAAGAAAGAACCAGAAGTTCACAAAGAACGAAAAGGCGGCACAGAAGTAGAGCGTCGTGAACGTCCCGATGCGAAACAGCGACGCCTCCTGATAGATGGATCTGCGCAGCCGGTAGGTGGTGTAGATAGCGAGCGCAGTCAGGACGATAACGCCGATGGTGCCCAGGTCGGCATAAACCGGAAAGAGAAACGAAGAGACATTGAATATCTCCACTTCGAGATAGGACTCGGGCCCTTCATCGATGGAGGGGCGCAAGAACGAGGGCAGCAGCTGTGCGAGCGATGCCCCGTCATAATAGGGCGCTTTGGAGTAGAGCAGGAGATTGTTGACGTTGGCCACGTTGAAGTAGGAGTAAGAGTAGACCCAGACGACAGGATCGGGAACCCATTCATACTCCGGTTGTATTTTGGCGAGCGTCTTGATATTGCCGCTGCGGAAGGATCCGATGATGGAGAACAAAACTCCGGCAAGCACGAGCCAGAGGACGATCTTTCTGAAGCTGAACCTCTTGCGCATGATGGAATAAACGATGACTCCCTCGACGGCCAGGGAGAGTAGATTCTGACGGGTGATAAAGAGAATGAAGAGGAAGAAGAGAAAGTAATAGACGTAGAGATGACGGCGTTGATTCGTCCGAAAATACAAAAACAAATGAAAGATCCCCAGCGCATTCGCGAAGGCCAGGTAGAAGCCATATAACCCGTGGACACCGAATTCCAGGTAGCCTGTTTTCCCTGTCATGATGCCGCTAATCAGCGGGACATAGCCGGCGATCGCGATGTTGAGAACCGTGAGAGCGAGGAACGATAGATCAACGAGGAGAATTCCGAGGCCGGGTGATACAAGCGACGGCTTGGCCTCCTGCCAGGTGGTGATTTTGAGAGACTTTGGGAATCGTGTGCCCGATGCAAACAGCGCCGTGAGGAGCGTAAACAGAATCAGGTTGTAGGTTCTGGGGCTGATGGTGACCGCATATTCGCTCATCGGCGTCACCGAGAAGATGAGGATCACGACCCACGGAAGGGAAAAAGCCACCAGAGGATCGAGATACTCGAAGCGCCGGTAAGTCACCAGATAGAGCGCGAGTCCCGCCATGATGGCGATCAGGGTGGCGGGACCCGGAACCCAGAACAGAAACGCGAGCGACAGAGCGCCATATACGACCATGACCGCAAAGTGCCGCAGCGATGCTGGGCTGCAACGAAAGAGCGGTGCGGCGAGGGCGGCTTCTGATTGCAGTTGCACTAACGGCCTCGCGGTCCCACTTGCGCGTCGTTCGGTGCGGCCAGCACAGAAGGGGTACCCACGGGGGCCGCACTCGACTTGATGTGTTTCATGATGAAGCGCCGCTTGGCGAACATGCTGGGCAGCAGGCGCAGTGTTTCGGGAATCACCAGCAGAGTATCAGTCGCGAAACAGAGCAGGAACGTAAACACCGCCAATTCGCGCGCCGCAATCCAGGGCAGATCACGATAGAAGCTCCAGCCATGGTCGTTTTTGAGGATCGCAAAGAGATGGTTGCGCCAGCTCCATTGGCGCACTTTAAGCGGTAAAGATCGATGGTGGCGCACAAAGGCGAAAAACTTGCGCACGCCGCCGCGGCTTCGAGACGCGGCTCTTTCATGCTCGACCAGAGCGCCGGGGGCGTAGACGCAGATGTAGCCGGCTAAGCGCAGGCGCCAGGAAAGATCAAGGTCTTCGCAGTAGGCGAAGAAATCCGGATCGAAATATTCTGCGGCGCCAAGTTTCACTGCCTCCAGCGCCGACTTCCGATAGACAGCGGCAGTGCCCGAAACTCCAAACACGTTCGGCTCCCGGTCGTATTGCCCACGATCCACCTCCCACTGTCCGCGCTCATAGCCGTGCCGTGCGCGCGAGAGCAAGATACCGGTTCCATCGAGAAGGATGTTGTCATCTGCATCGCGGCCCGGCTTGATCATTTTGCCGGTCACCGCCCCCACCCTCGGGTCGCGGAAGGGAACCACGACGTTTTTCAGAAAGCCCGGATGCAGAACGGCGTCAGGGTTCAGAACCATGAGCAGGGGTGCGTCGCTCTCAGCGAAGAAGCGGTTATGACCGCCGGCATAGCCCAGATTGGACTCGGTAGTGACGATGCGAATCCGCGGATCGGCCCCGAACTCCGTACGCACCTGCTCGACCAGGGAGGGGCAGTCGGGATTGAAGTTCTCCATGTAGATCAATTCGAAATCGTCGAACTCCGACGCAAGCACTGCGGCGATTCCCGTGCGAATCTCGTCCCAGGGAGAGTTCCAGCGCAGCAAATTGACGGCGAGGGATTTCATGAAGTTTGCTTCCGGAGCTCAGGCAATGCGCTGGTTTCCTCGTAAGAACCTGTTCAGGGAGATCGAAGGAGCTGTTCGCATCGTGCCGCTTGTTTCCTGGGTCCCGGAGTCGCCCGCAGACAGCTTTCCCTCCGCCATTTTATCAGCGTGCATGCGCGGGTTGGATGCCCGCAAAGCAACGATCGATTGCAGCGTATTCTAGGAGCGAGCCATGGCGGCAATTCTCGTCCAATGCGTTGTCGTGCTGTACAAGCAAAGCCCGGCGCAGGCACGTTCGTTGGTGACTCTTCTTGATAATTGCCGTGCCGACCCGTCGCTGGGATCCCGAATCGCGATTACGGTTCACGATAACTCTCCGGAGCCCGCCTCCCTCGAGAGCCGTCAACTCCCTGAGGGCATCGAGTACTTCCACGCGCCGGGCAATCCGGGTCTCGCCGTTGCCTATAACCGGGCTCTCGGAATTGCCCGGAGCCGCGGGATTCCATGGTTATTGACGCTGGATCACGATACGGCGGTGGATGGCAACTTCCTGCGCCGGTTGCTGGCGGCTGTGGGCGGGGAGGTTCCGACGAACGTGTGCGCATTTGTGCCGGAACTGGTGGGCGAGGGGATTGTTTTATCCCCCCAGATTGTGGGCGGTGTGCTGTATCACCGCTTGCCGCTGGGATTTTCGGGGATTCCGGAACGGTCGGTGGTGGCCTTCAACTCGGCTTCGTGTCTGAAGGTGCAGGCGGTTGCCGCGATCGGAGGCTTTCCCGAGGCGTATTGGCTCGATTACCTCGACCACATCGTCTATCACAGGCTTCAGGCAGCGGGCGGCCGGGTGTACGTGCTGGATGCGCAGCTGAATCACAGCCTCTCGGTGCAGAATCTCGATTCCGATGTCTCCCCCGACCGTTATGCCAATGTGCTGGCAGCAGAGTGGCGCTATGTTCGCGACATCAGCGCCGCCAGGGGAAGGCTGATTCATCGCGTCCGGTTGCTGAAGCGAACCACCCTTCACGCGCTCCACCTCAAGAACAAACGGTTTGCCCGGCTTACCCTGAACGCCGCGCTCCGGGTGCGATTTCCGGACGGTTCCCCCCGCCCTGTTTTGTAGAGACAGTTGCGGCGCGGAGGCCGGGATATACTTTTTCACGACCCCTCATGAAGCGCCATGTTCTCATCTTCGGTGCCGTTGGTGGCCTTCTGATCGCCACGCTTCAGTACACCGAGTACCGCTTCGTTGTGATCGAGCATTCTTTCGAGATCTACGGGGCACTTGTCGCCATACTCTTCGCGGCCTTCGGCATTTGGCTTGGCCTGCGCATCACCCGTCGTCGCGAAGTGATCCGCGAAAGGGTGGTCGTCAGGGAAGTGCTTGTCCCGGCCCCGGACCGGGATTTGTTTTCTCCGAATACGGCGCAGCAGCAGACCCTCGGCATCACGGCCCGCGAGCTCGAAATCCTCAACCTGGTGGCGCGCGGCCTCAGCAATCGCGAGATCGCCACGCAGCTTTTCGTCTCGGAGAATACGGTGAAGACGCACTGCGCCCGTGCCTTCGATAAACTCGGGGCCGCGCGGCGCACCCAGGCTGTCCAGCGCGGAAAAGAACTGGGGCTTCTGCCCTGAAGCTGTCATCCAAAAGCACGATTTCAGCGTTCTTCTCGTAAAATCACTCGAAAGAATGACGACATCCGGCCAGGAATCATCGCATCGTGGCTTCATTCTCACCTGCACCTGGAGGCGCAAATGAAGAAAACCGTCCTTACCTTCGGTCTGATTGCCGGCGTCATGATCTCCGTCCTGATGGACAGCTCGCTTTTGCTTTCCAACTGGATTGGTCCCGGACACAGCATGCTGCTCGGCTACACCATCATGGTGGCGTCCTTCCTGCTGGTCTACTTCGGCATCCGCAGTTATCGCGATAACACACTGGGCGGGCAGATCTCGTTTGGGCGAGCGTTCACATGCGGGATTCTGATCACGCTCATTACCACCTGCTGCTATGTAGCTACGTGGGAGATCCTCTACTTCAATTTCATCCCGCACTTCATGGACAGCTACTTTGCCGCGCAGGTTGCGAAGATCCAGGCGTCCGGGCTCGACGCCGCCACCACGGCGGCGAAGGTCGCGGAAATCCGGCACTCACAGGAGCTCTACCAGAACCCGTTTGTGAACATGGCCTATACGTTCATCGAGCCGCTACCCGTGGGCGTTCTGATTACGCTCATCTCGGCGGCCGTACTTCGGCGCAAGACGCCAAGCCTCAGTCCCTCAATCCAGCCGGAGCAGGCCTGAGCGCGGTCCTTCAGGAGGCTACTGCAAGACCTGGATGGCGGCGGCTCCGAGGGCGAGCGAGCTGAAGATGTTCGACCAGTCGAGCAGACCGCGCAGGGCGGTTGGGTGCAGCGTCTTCTCCGGTACAACAATCGTGTCGCCGGGATAGAGGCGCACGGAATTGAACCCGTTGGCGGTCCAGAGGTTCTTCGATTCCGAAGCTCGGCTGACGACGGAGCCGTCCGCGCGAATCACGAACGAGTGATGGAAGTCGGCATCACGATCGGGGCCGCCGGCCTTCTTCAAATATTGGCCAGTGAGCGAGCCTGGCTTGTAGATGAACGAGTTCTGGTCGTAAACCGCACCCACCACGTTCACAGTTGCGGGAGCGGAGGGAATCGTGAAGCGGTCGCCATCTTCAAGACCGATGGCGGGGATGTCATCGATGCCCGCGCTGCTGGGGTGCACGTCAAGCACCACTCGGCCGGTTGCCCTGATCTGCTTGAGCCGCGCCACCAGTTGTTGGGTTGCGTCGATGGCAGCCGCGGTGTTGGGCGATGTGGTGATGGCCGATGCGGTCAAAGCAAGGGTGCCGCGCTGCGATTCCAGGTCAACGTTGCGCACATATTCGTCAAGACGCTGCTGCTGCAGGATGCGCGTGGACTCACGGGTGAATTCCGAGCCATACAGATAGGCTTTGCTGGTCAGCCCGCCGGCGCGGCGCACCAGGTCGCGCAGGGTTTCGCCGGGCTCGACGCTGTAAATGCCGGAGTGCACGAATTCGCCTTCGAGGTGGACGTATTTGGTTTGGCGATCGAGGGGCACACGGATGTCGGCGTGCGAGAACACGGTGATGGTGTCGCCGGCTTCGAGGGCGAGGTTCTGGTCGGCGTCGTGTTCGAGCACGAGCTTGCCGAGATCGAAGGGCACCAGAGATGTCTTGAAGTTATTAGGATCGAGGCGCTCGATCACGGCATAGTCCCAGTTGATATCGGGGGCGGCCAGTCGGACGTCGAACTTGCGCCGTTGTCCCGCGCCTCCGGGGACCGGCATGCGGCTGGACTGTGCAGCCAGCGATCCGGATCGATCGCGTTCCTGCGGGTACTGGCCCGAGGCGTCTGGGTTCGAGCCATTCGGGTCTTGCTGCAGGTCCCCGGTGTCCGAAGAGGTCGATGCACCTTGCGCGCCTTGATTGTCAGTGCCCGGGTAAAGATTCGGGCAATCCTGCTGCTCGGTGCTTCCATATCCAGGAATTTGCTGGTTGGTGTAGCCAGGAATGTCCTGATCGCCGTAGCCGGGCTCCTGCGTGGCGAGGAGTGGAGACTGTGTCGACTGTTGCTGTTGCAACTGTGCATTTGTCGGCGTGTTGGTCTGGTTGGGAGCGCCCGTTGTCGTGTTGTTTGTGCGCGGGCGAACCGGGCAGTTTTTGCGCTTGCCGAGCTGATTGATGAGGGGCTCGAACTCCGGGGAGGGCAGGCCGAGTTGCGTCCGCTTCCACCAGTAATCGCGGCTCAGCAGCGAGTCCTTGTCCGGGATCAGGTCGCTCAGATGCATTCCTTCGTGCCAGCCGAAGCGGCCGGGATTGGCCACGTCGCCACGCAACGTCACCGTCCTCCGATAGGCAGCCACAATCGGGTAGACACGCAGGATGTCGCCGTCGGTGAGAGCGGTCGCGAGCCCGGTCGCATCGGCGGAGAACTCCATCGCCTGGCGGACATGCTTCTCCGAGGTCCTCTCCAGCGAGATGCGTGAGTTGGACGCCACCGTGCTTGGGTTTCCGGCATCCCCGAGAAGGTCCGCGATGGTCTCGCCTTCACGCAATTCGTAGATCCCGGGGTTGCCGACGCTGCCGGCAATGGCCACCTGCGGGCCGACGGGCGGGATGTAGAGGACGTCTTCCGGGAGGAGATGGACATCCTTCGATTTGTCGCCATGGATGAGAAGGGAATAGAGATCGAAGTCGGCGACGACCTGCCCACTCCTCTTGAGTTGAATATGGCGAAGCGACCCCTGGGGCGACGGCCCACCGCTGGTGAAGAGCGCATCCACAAGGGTGCTGAGAGAACTCACCGTGTAGGCGCCGGGCCGTCTTGCGCTGCCGGCGATATACACCTGGATGGCTCGGACCTTGCCCACGTCGACCGAGAGGTCGAAATTTCTAAAGATGCGGCTCACGGCCGAACGAAGAGCCTGGTCCAAAGCCGAATATTGGAGTCCTGCGACCGGAATGGTTCCTACCTGGGGAAGATAAATGTTGCCCGATCGATCGACCCGTACGTTTCCGCTGAAATTGATCTGCCCCCACATGCGGACGCGGAGAATGTCGTCCGGCCCGATGACGTAATCGGCGGTCACCGGCGCAATGTCGGTAGGCGCGAATGTCGAGGGAACGGTGCGGAAGAGATTGGCTCCGTATACCGGGAGCAACTGGCCCACCGTTGCAGCGACGAATTTCTGAAACTCGGTCGGCTGGTCCGCGGGCAGCATCCTGAGAAGCAACTGCGCCATGTTGCGGTTCTGGTTGGTCGTTGAAAGATTGTCGGCGGTGCTTGTTCCCAATGAGGTGCTGCCGCCGAGACCCAGTTGCTCGCGCAGGGCGGCGGCGCCGGTCCCTTGCTGGTCCTGGCCCTGGCAAGCGTCGGTCATGGCCATGAGCGGATCGGAGCAATCCGTTGACGTCGATTGCTGGCTGCCGCTGCCGGATTCGGCACCGGTTCCGCTAGTGCTTTGCGAATAAAGTGTGAAGGAGCCTGCAGCGAACAGCAGCGCAATCGATACAATCAGAATCTTGTTCATATCTCGGGTCGTTGAATGTCCAGTATTTCATCTCGCACCGCAACTTTGGCGGCTTTTGGCCGATCGCAGATTGAAATACCGGAAAATACAGGACAACACTGAGTGGCATGGTGCGCCACCCATCCCGAAAGGCTCCAGGGTCACACTGTGCCCAGGCACAATCGGGAAAGTGGAATGTCGGAGACTGCGATCGGAAGCCTCATGCGGCGATCGACGTAGGTCATCGCGTCGACGGGGGTGTTGCGAGAATCACGAGGATTCTCACAAAAACGCACCCGGAATATCCTCTCGATCGGAGAAAGGCATCGCTCAGGAACCAACGGCTTAAGAGCCCAGCACCTGATTACGATCGTTGGAATACAGTCGACTATTCGGAACGGCCTGGGGTCTTCGAACACCCCAGTGGTAAGGCTGTCCCGACAGCAGCCGCTTCAGCCAGACTGGGAGCGATTTTTCGCGGCAGCCCAGTTTATAGCCGCACCATTTCGCAAGATCTGCAGCGAGCGCAGCCGGAATCAGCCACTTCCCGTTCTCGCTCAGGTAGCGCAATTCCGAAAGGATGAACTCACGTCCGCGGCCGTCCGCGGTCCCAAATGCGTCTAAAATCCAGCGCTCGCGCTGATGCTGGGCGGCGATGTCGAAATAGCGGGAGAACTGGCGTCGGACGCCCAGTCGATGAGAGTGCATCACAGTCGCCTGCCCGGCATAGGCGATCTTCCACCCGCTGAGAAGCATGCGTGCAGCCACGCTCACTTCTTCGGAAACGACAGCATCGCAGGGAAACCCGCCCACCTGTTCGAGAGCTGTACGCCGATAGGCCGCGAAGCTATTGGAGAAGAAGATTGTGCTGAGCCCAAATTGCTTCCTGGACGACAAGTCTCTGACGTAGGACGCTGCCGGATAGTTGAAGAGTCGAGCGTGGCGCTCAATCGGGTCTGCGTCCTCGCGAGGAAGCTGCCGCCCATAAACGGCGCCGATCGTTGGGTCATCGAAGACCTCGATGAGTCGGCTGAAGGACTTGCTACCGCTCGGGTAGGCGTCTTGCGTCAGATAGATAAGACTCTTGGCCCATAGGACTTTTTGCAGCGCCATCTGCCGCGTCACGCCATGCCCGAATTGCGCCTTTGGAATTACGGTTACTTTGTAGCCCGCCCGCGTGGCGAGCCGCTTTGTCTCGTCCTGCGAGGACGAGTCTACAATCAGCACCTGTTCCGGCTCGATTCCTTGATACCCCAATGCTGCATGGAGTTTCCGCCAATGCTTCCCCGCATTATAGGTCGGGATGATAACCGCGGTGTCTTGCAAGCTCGGAACGCTGGCTGGGCGTTGTGCTTCGCAGGCGTTGATGACGGCTGAACTCAACAACTACCTCCTTGAAAATTTCGGGCTAAGGCGAATGAAGTCAGGGAATGGCTGCATTCACTCGTCGAAAAATACGGCAGTGCATCATATCGGGCATGGAGATATCCATGTTGAATTGGAGAACTATGCCTCGAGGATGGATCGATCTGGCTAGACATAGGGTCAGGACCCGGTTCCCGCTAAAACGACCCACACCGTGCGCAGCATAATTTTGAAGTCGAGCCACACGGTCCAGTTGTCTACGTAATTCAAATCCAGCGCGATGTAGCTATCGAAGGACGGATCCTGTCGCGCCTCTACCTGCCAAAGGCCGGTAATACCCGGAGGCACGTCGAGGCGGCGATGATGCCCAGGCAGATATCGATCGACTTCACTGGAGAGCGGCGGCCGGGGACCCACGATGCTCATATCCCCGCGCAGGACATTGAAGAATTGCGGCAGTTCGTCAATCGAATACTTGCGAAGAAATCTTCCTATTCTGGTCACGCGAGGGTCGCGCGCAATCTTGAATAAGATATCTTTTCGTTCGTTGTGGCATAGCAAAGCGGATTTGCGGGCTTCGGCATCGACAAGCATGGTGCGAAATTTGAAACAGCGGAACGCCTGGCCATTCTTGCCAACGCGCTCTGAAATATAGAATGCAGGGCCGGGGGAATCCAGTTTGATTAAGATTGCAACGATCAGCAGGAATGGAGAGAACGCAACCAGCGCCAGAGAAGAAAGCAAGAGATCCAAGGCCCGTTTGAGGGCATTCGGCTCAAAAGTTTCCCAGACCGAAGAGCTCACTTGGGATGCAGGCTGAAGTCGTTCGCTCCGTATCGATATGCACTGGGTGCGTGTCGCACTTTTGAGCTTGGATAGCGACGGTGGTGTGCCCAGAGAACCACTCCGGGTTTCGCGCCGCTGGGAACCGACATCGGCCACTTCTACAAGTTCCATCTCATACGCCGGCAACTGACGTACGGTTGAGGTTGAGCTTCGAGTACGGTTCATTAACAAACACGCTCCGTAAAGAATAAGAGATAAATTGATTTGAAGTCAGTTGCTGCCGTCACTAGTGTACCGTGATAAGACTCAATTTTTTGCGGGCTTGATCATGGCTGGTTGCTGACGTTGGTTCCGCATTTCACTCATTGGACGACAAAATTCACCACCGGGTAGTCTGGGAAATGTCGAAAATCTTTACTTGTGCGGAACTAAATGCCCGATTTTAACCTTTTTCTTTTCTATCGCATGTGGAAATCCCCACAATCATCCATCCAAAGGTTGTAAGAGCCACCCCCGCCATTCGTAATAGCACTCGGTACAACTTCCGTTCGCACCGCATTCATATTCGGGCCAGAGCCGCCGAACTTCAGCCGTCAAGAACGTTGACACCAAGTTATCCCGCATTCCGGGCAGCAGGTGGTCGTCCCTCGCGTCGTCAGTCGCTTGGATGCCCTCATTAACAGAATCGTCACGTTGGACAGAGCCACAAGGACGGGCTTCTTTGGTCCATGTGGGCGATGTGGCGACTGAGGACCAGTTCACCTTCAACTATCAGACACTGGTCAAGACGGAAAGTTCCGGGCGAACGCAACCAATAAAACACGCACCGCATCATTGAGGATATCGACAGAGATTGCCGCCTTCCTCTTCAACCTTCCAGTTTATCTATTTGTCCTTTACTGGTGGATCTCTTTCTGGGGATAGTTTGACCTGGCGTTCCGCTCTTATTCCTGCGAGGAAGTCAAATGTCAAAACGGGACACACAGCTCCGCGTCTTTGTTGTCGATGACGAGGGCATCATCGCTTCAAGCCTGGCGATGATTCTTCGTTTTCAGGGCGGATTTCACGCCACCGCGTTTACTGAACCGCTGGCCGCATTGCAGGCGGCTCTCGCCGATGCACCGGATCTGATCATCACCGATGTGGTGATGCCGGGAATGACGGGCATCGACCTCGCGGTTCAAGTGCAGCAGAATTGCCCAGACTGCAAGATTCTCTTGTTCTCAGGGCAGGCCGCGACCAGCCATATGCTCGAAGCCGTGCGGGTCCAGGGTTACGATTTCGACATTCTGTCGAAGCCGGTTCATCCAGCCGACCTGCTGGCGAAGATCTCGGATCTCACAGAGAACTCCAGTCGCGAACGCCAGGAGCCGCTCAAGACCGACGGCTCATGGCCGGGCATATCTTTCCAGAGCAGTGCGGTTGGGAATGGTCAGCGTCGAGCCCTGGAAGGAGATTAGTCTGCGGCTGCGGAAGATGCTCAGCGTGCGCGTCACGGTTTCGCGCGAGGCGCCGATGAACTCGCCGATCTCTCCATGGGTGAGAGAAAACCTAAAGCGCGTTCCCTGATCGGTGCGCTGGCCGTTCTCGCTCCATTCCAGCAGCAGTCGCGCAAGCTTCTCCGGCGCCGAAGTCGAGAGGACCACAGAGCGCAGTTGATCGCACGCCAGGGTGAATTGCCGGCTCAGCTCTTCGGTCAGGGTCTGGTACGCGTCGGGGTGACGCAGCAGGAAAGCCAGAAACTCGCGGCGACCGATCGGAGCGACCTTGGAGGAATACAGGGTCTCCGCCGTGGTGTCGTAGGGATTTCCCGACAAGGCTGAAGCGATGCCGATGATCTCGCCTTTCTTGGCGATGCGCAGGATCAGGCGCTTGCCTTCGCTCGAGTTGATCGAGAGTTTCACCTCGCCGTCGAGGACCACATAGACCAGCTCCGGCATATCCTTTTCACAGAAGAGCACCGACCCGGCGGGATATGAAACGGTGTGCATCATCGACCGCAGTTCGGCCATGGTCGCCGGGGTAAGTTTGTCGAACAACTTGCCGGTGAGCGCCGGCGCCTGCTCTGTGCAATGATGAACCCTCTCGTCTGTCAGCATTTCTCGACCCCTCTCCTAGTTCGTTTTCCGTGAGACTTCCCGAGCAAGAAACTGAGTCCAGGGCGTGCTCGTGACCAGTTCGGCTCCCGACTCGGCATAGATTCTCTGCAGAGTTTTCTTTCCACTTTCATCCGCGTACGTGACGTCGGACAGGTCGAGCGAAAGCGCCCGGGATGCCCGCCGCGGAGCAATCGCCGCCCATGCATTGCCGAGTTCTGCAACCCATGGGCCGGCGATGCGCCCTTCCAGCTTGATTGCTACCGTCTTCTCGTTTTCGTTGATCGTGATTCGTAACGTAGGTTCGGCCGTCCTTCGCCTCGCCCTGAATAATGCAGGCCGCGTGCCAAACTGTGACGTGCGTCATTGTTGAAGTGTAAGTGTATGAAAGTAAAGATGTATAAGAAGATTCGCCGATGCGAGAGAAGAGACGATGGACGAAGAGTGACGACGGAACCGAGGCGAAATCTCGTCACTTCGACTAGATATAGTCACCGCGCTCGATGCCGAGCTTCTTCATTTTGGAGTTGAGGGTGGTCCGTTTGAGGCCCAGGCGAATGGCTGCGCCGTCGGGTCCGCCGATCTGCCCCTTGGTGTCGCGCAACACGCGCAGGATGTGATCGCGCTCCGCTGCATGGAGCGTAGGAGTAGTTTCGACCGTCGAGCTCTTCTTCCTCATCTTCGGAGGGCGCGGTCTGCAGCTCGGCCAGTGGAACATAGAGGACGGAGCCGCGCGTCAGGATCACGGCACGCTCGAGGAAGTTCTCCAGCTCGCGGATATTGCCGGGCCACGACCACTTTGTGAGGGCCGCCATGGTTGCGTCCGGAATCGTATCGATCATCTTGCCCATGCGCCGGCTGTGCGTGGAGACGAAGTGCCGCACTAGAACGGGAATGTCTCCATCGCGCTGGCGCAGCGGAGGGGCAAAGACAGGGAAGACCTTCAGGCGATAGAAGAGATCGCTGCGGAAGGTTTTTTCCGCAACCATCTGAGCCAGGTCGCGGTTGGTGGCGGCGATGAGGCGAATGTTGACCGCAATGGGCCGTGTGCCTCCGATGCGCTCGATCTCCCGCTCCTGCAAAGCGCGCAGCAGTTTCGGTTGCAGCTCCAGGGGCAACTCGCCCACTTCGTCGAGAAAAAGCGTGCCCTCATGGGCTAGTTCCAGCCGGCCGACCTTGCGCGAAATGGCGCCGGTGAAAGCGCCTTTCTCGTGGCCGAAGAGCTCGCTCTCGAGCAATCCGGCGGGAATGGACGCGCAATTGAGTTTGATGAAGGTGCGGTCGCTGCGAGGGCTGAGACGATGAATGGCGCGAGCCAGCAGCTCTTTGCCTGTGCCGGTTTCACCCTGGATGAGGACGGTTGCGTTGGTGGGAGCAACGGTCTCGATCTCCTTGAGGACCTGGCGGAGACCGGCGCTCTCGCCCACGATGTCCTCGAAGCGGTTTTCCAGATTGATCTCTTCTTCGAGATACTGGCGCTCCTGCGCCAGGCGGTCGCGCATTTCGGCGATCTGGCGAAGGGTGACCGCGTTGCTCACGGCCATTGCAACCTGTGTAGCGACCTGCGCGAGCAGCTCGACTTCGTGCGGTCCGAATGCGGATTCGAGCTTGCTGGCGATGGCCAGGGTGCCGATGGCGTTGCCGCGATGAATGAGCGGCACGTAGCAGGCGGATTGCATGCCCAGTGCGGTGAGATGCTGCACAGGGATCGACCCGTACGGACTGCGTTGCAGGTTTGCCTCGACCACGGGTTCCTGGGAGCGAAACGCCTGCCCGGCGGGCGAGGTGGCAATGGCCACGCGCACTGCGCCGCGCCGCAGACCCGCGGCATCCGAGCCTAGAAATTGAATACGCAGGAAATCGTCGTCGGCGGAATCCGGCAAGCCCAACGTCGCGGCATCGTGGGGAATGAGTTCGCCGATGACTGCGGAAAAGGCGGCCAGGAGCTTGCTCACATCCTGATTTGCCAGCAGCGCGCCGGTGAGCTGCATGGTCACGGCTTCTTCCGCCCGCTTGCGGTCGGTAAAGTCGCGCGTCACCTTCGTATAGCCCGTCAGCTCTCCGGCGCTGTTGCGAATGGCGGTGAGGACCACGTTGGCCCAGAATCGAGAACCATCCTTGCGGATGCGCCAGCCCTCCAGCTCAAGCCGTCCCCGGGCGGCCGCAAGCCGCAGCAGTTCTTCCGGCTTGTTCCGGCGGCGATCTTCGTCGGTGAAGAAGCGCGAGTAGTGCGAACCGACGACCTCTTCGGCGGAGTAGCCCTTGATGCGTTCGGCTCCGGGGTTCCAACTCGCCACATAACCGTCTTTATCGAGAACATAAATGGCGTAGTCGCGGACGCTTTCGATCATGGACCGCAATTGCAGATCCGCGCGGCGCAACTCCTCCTGGGCGTGTCGTTGCTCGGTCACATCGCGCAGAATGCTGAGAACCACGGGCCCCGACGGCGTCTCGAGCGGCTTGAGCATGATGTCGACAGGGAACTCAGTGCCGTCTTTGCGCAGGGCAAAAAGATTGAGTGCCGCGCCCATCTGGCGTGCGCGAGGATGCGCGTTGAAGTTTTCCCGATGCTCCGGATGGCGGGGCCGAAAGCGCTCGGGGATGAGGCTTTCGATGGGCTGCCCCACGAAATCCACCTGCCCATAGCCAAAGAGCTCGGCTGCGCGTGGATTGGCTGCCTGAATGATCCCGCGCGTGTCGGTGACGAATACAGCGTCGGGGGACACATCGAAGAGTTTTTCCAGGGCGAACCCGGACGGAGCTGCCTGCGCCGGCTCGGACACTGTGGGTGCGGCCTGTTCGGGGGAATCCAATGGGCGCATTTCTGGCTCCGCTCTCTTCAGGCTATTGCGGAACCTCGCGGGCCGCAATGGAACCGTAGATTCTCTCCGCTTTCGAGCCTTCTAACAAGCGCTGGTCGGGCGGAGAAATGCAGGGCCCGGAAACAAACGGAAGGTGGGAAAGTTGGCGCAAGCTTACCACTTTATGAAAAATCTTGCCCTACTATTTTTCACAACATGGTAAAGCGGCTGGACCCTCCACCTCACCTAGTGCGAATGGTCTGAGGCCATGAGACAGATATCGGGATAATTACGGTATCGTTCGGCGTAATCCATTCCGTATCCAATGACGAACAGATTGGGAATGGAAAAGCCCACATAGTCCGCTTCGATGTGTTCGATCCGGCGGGAGGGCTTGTCAAGCAAGGTGGCGATGCGCAGCGTTTTGGGGTGCTGCTGCAGAAAGAGCTTGCGCAGGTAGCTCAAGGTCAGGCCGGTGTCGAGGATGTCTTCGACAATGAGCACGTTCTTTCCTTCAATGGGCTCGTCGAGGTCCTTGATGAGCTTGACCGCGCCGGAAGACCGCTGCCCCTTGCCGTAGCTGGAAACTGCGACGAAATCGAAGGTGGCGTCTGCCTGAATACAACGGGCGAGATCGGAGAGAAATGGCGCTGCGCCTTTCAGAACCCCGATCATCACGAGTTTTTCGCCCTGCAAATCCTCAGTGATCTGCGCGCCCATGGCCGCAACCCGTTCGGCGATCTGCTGCCGCGTGAAAAGAATCTCGTGTCCCTGATAGGTGAGGGTGGTCATGCAGACAGTATCGCCCGTGCCCCCGGGCCTCTCGCCGGCGGGTTGTGAAAATCGCGATGGGAAATTCGAGCCCTGGGACGAGCGGCGAATTTGATTGCACGCCGGGTGCATGGCATGTAGGCTCAGAGCATTCTGGAGTGCCGCTGACAGTCCTTGTTTAAACCGTCTTCTCTCACTGCCTCATCTGGCGGATGCCGTTGAGGTGTGCCTGGTGTTTTGTCAACCGAGAGGACGTGCGGAAATGCAGCTCGAACAATTGGGGTGGACGGAGTTTTTTGCGCAGCAAGGCGCGGACGGCCGCATAGCGCGGGTGGCAGCGGCGGGCCGCAAGCATTTTGTGGTGTGGACCGAATACGGCGAAATCGATGTCGAGCCGAGCGGAGGGTTGCGTTACGCTTCGGAACTTTGGCCGGTGGTCGGCGACTGGGTGGTGTTGCGCGAAGACGGGCCGTCGATCGAGCGCGTGCTGCAACGCCGGACCACGGTTGCGCGCCAGCTACCGGGCGGCAGAGGCCGGCAGGTGATGGCGGCGAACGTGGATGTGCTCTTCATCGTGACTGCGCTGGGAAGCGAGTACAACGCACGGCGGCTGGAGCGTTACCTGGTGCTGGCACGTGAGAGCGGTGCGCGGCCGGTGATTGTGTTGAACAAGGTCGACCTTGCCGACCGGCTGAACGTCGACATGAACGATCTGCTGAATCGGACGCAAGCCCTGGCCGAGGGCGCGCACGTGCTGGCGTTGAGTGCGTCGTCGGACCCGGCTCTGGACACGGTGGCGGCTGAGCTTCTGCCCGGTGAGACAGCGGCGATGATTGGGTCGTCGGGGGTAGGGAAATCGACGATCTTGAATCGGCTACTCGGCAAAGAACGTCAGAAGACAGCGTCCGTGCGCGATGGCGATGACAAGGGCCGGCACACAACGACAACGCGCGAGCTGTTCAGGATGCCGGGCGGATGGTTGCTGATCGATATGCCGGGACTGCGCGAGGTGCAGCTCTGGGCCGAGACCGAAGCCATCGATGCGAGCTTCGAGGACGTCCAGGCGCTGGCTGCGCAGTGCCGGTTTCGCGATTGCGCCCATGCGGGCGAGCCGGGATGCGCAGTGGTGGGCGGCGGGCTGGATGCCACAAGGCTTGCCAACTACCAGAAGATGCGGCGCGAAGTGGAATATCTTGCCATCAAGGCGGACCCGGAACTGGAGAGACAACGAAAGACCAAATGGAAGGCCATCCATAAAGCGATGCGGAAAGATCCGAAGCGGGACGGGTGAAGTTGGGATGGGCGATGCGCGGTCTCGATGGGGGGTGGCGCTCTGTAACAGTCAGCGGCTGGCCCGCGTCTATACTGAGGAAGACGGGTTCGCGACGACCGCGAACAGGTCTTTCAGGAAACCATGCTGCCCTATCTTCATCTCTGGCATCTGCAGGTGCCCACCTTCGGATTGATGCTCTGGCTTGCCGCTGTGGCCGCGGCGATCGTGATGGATCGCGGCTTCAAACGCGCAGCCATCGAAGCCGACGCTGTGGGCATGGTGGCGGTTGCCGCGTTGCTTGGCATTGTCGGCGCAAAGCTGTGGCACGTGATCGACACGCCGATTGAGTTTCGCGAGTATGGCTGGCGCGTTTTATGGGATTCAGCAGGGTTTGCCTGGTATGGCGGACTGATCTTCGGCATCTCTGCGCTGCTGTTTCAGGGCTGGTGGGCGCGCATCGGCGCGCTGCGTACGCTCGATCTCGCGGCTCCGGCGGCGGCGATCGGCTATGGCATCGGGCGCATCGGATGCTTCCTTTCCGGGGATGGCTGCTACGGTATTCCAACCACGTTGCCGTGGGGCATGAGCTTTCCCAAACGGGATTGAGCCGACCCTTGCGCGCGTGCATCCGACGCCGCTTTACGAACTGGCGGCCGGGCTCTTGATCGGATGGTTTCTGTGGCGCCGCGGCGCCAAGCCGCATGGCACCGGCGCGATCGTAGGACAGTATTTGATTCTCACCGGCTTCGCGCGTTTCCTGGTCGAGTTTGTCCGACGCAATCCGAAAATTCTCTGGGGATTGTCGAACGCGCAACTTGCCAGCCTGGGCTCGGTTGTTGCCGGCATCGCGCTCGTTTGGTGGGCATCGACGCGACGGGTTGCCGATCCTGGAAGTGCTCCAGTCGCAGTCGAGAAGACCGCGTAACCTCGCTCGATTCCGGAAAAGCACGAACCCTCTGCGAGCGAACAGCGAGCGTCTGCCCCACCGCAGGTGGTCGTGTAGCCTTGATGCCAAGTGTCCGTGACCGCAAAGATCGAAGCGAATCGACTGCTCGCTCCATTCACCACGTTCCAGATCGGCGGTCCCGCGCGCTGGTTTGCGCATGTCGAAACGGAAGACGACATCGTTGAGCTCACCGCGTGGTCTCGCGACGAGAAGATCCCGCTCCTGGTGCTTGGCGGCGGCAGCAATCTGCTCATCTCCGATTCAGGATTCGACGGGCTTGTGCTGCACATTGCCCTGCGGGGAATCGAATTCGCAAAAGGCGCGGAGAAGCGAACACGAATCTATCGGGTTGCCGCCGGCGAGGACTGGGACCAATTCGTACAGAGAGCCGTTGATGAAGATTGCGCCGGTGTGGAGTGCATGGCGGGCATTCCCGGCACGGTGGGCGGAACCCCGGTGCAGAACGTCGGCGCATACGGTCAGGAAGTTGCTTCCGTTATCGAGCGTGTCCGCGCGTTCGACTTGCAGAACCGCGCCTTCGTCGAGTTCACCGCGGAGGAGTGCGGCTTTGCTTACCGCAGCAGCCGTTTCAACTCGACAGATCGGGAGCGGTTCCTCGTCACGCGCGTGGATTATCGGCTCGTCGAGCATGGCGCGCCGACGTTACGCTACGCGGAGCTGGAGCGCGCATGGGCGGCCCATCTTGCGGAGGGTGGGGGCGGGACGCTGAGGGATGTTGCCTCCCTGGTTCGCCGCATCCGGCAAGGGAAGGGCATGCTTCTGGTCGAAGGCGATGCCGACTGCCGCAGCGCCGGCAGCTTTTTCAAGAATCCGATTCTCCCGCATGGGCAGCTTGCGAACATCGCGGCCATCGCGGGGAAAGAGCCTCCGCATTTTCCCGCCGGCGTGAAGCCGGAGTCGACGGATCTTGTGAAGGTCCCAGCGGCGTGGCTGATCGAGCAGTCGGGCTTCACGAAGGGCTATGAGTCCGGCGAGGCGGGAATCTCTTCGCGACACACCCTGGCGCTCATCAATCGCGGCAACGCGACCGCGGCGGAGATCCTCACCCTCGCCAACGAGATTGTCGCCGCGGTGCGAGCGCGCTTCAACGTGCTGCTGGAGATGGAGCCGGTGCTGGTGGGCTTCGCAGGCAAGCACGAACTGAAAACCGTAGCCCGTTGAGCTCTAGCCTTTGATGATCATCGATCCGCCTATGCCGGTAACAGGAAACGAAGAATCGAAGTCCCGCCCGGGGCACTGCGACCAGGGTGCGCTTGGGCGCGTGCACCTAGGCGCGCCCGCGGTGCTAGTAAGCTAAGACCAGGCATGAACGACAACCTGCATCAGCTCCGCTGCATCGGCTGCGGCAATCGCGAGAAGGGGACGGATGCGCGTCCCGACTTCCGCTGCGCGCACTGCGGCGATCTTTTTGAAGTCGAATATCCCGGCTGGATCGAACGCAAAGGCAGCGACCGGCCCAATCCCGGAGCGCTGAAATGGCTGTGGCGCGAGCGCCGCTGCTCGTCTGAGGCGCTCGATCACTCGGGCGTCTGGCGTTTCCGCGAGTTGCTTCCCATTCTCGAGAGCTTCGGCAATGCGGTGACCCTGCGCGAAGGAAACACGCCGCTCTATCATCTGCCGCGCGCTGCGAAAGCGCTTGGCATCGATCAGCTTTTCGCGAAGCACCAGGGGATGAATCCCACCGGCTCGTTCAAAGACACCGGCATGACCACAGCCCTGAGCGTTGCGCGCGAACGCGGATTCAAGTGGGTTGCCTGCGCTTCAACGGGCAACACTTCCGCGGCGATGGCGGCTTATGCCGCACGCGCGGGACTGCGCAGCCTGGTTGTCATTCCTGAGGGAAAGATCGCGTGGGGCAAGCTTTCGCAGGCTATGGATTACGGCGCGGTCACCTGCCAGCTCAAGACCGACTTTGACGGATGCGTTCGGGTTTTGACGCAGGTGGTGAAGGAGGCCAACATCTACCTGCTGAACTCCGTGAACCCGTACCGGCTGGAAGGGCAGAAAACACCGGCGATTGAAATTGTCGAAGCCCTGGACTGGAACGTACCGGATCACGTCATTGTTCCCGGTGGCAACCTGGCCAACAGCTCCGCGCTGGGCAAAGGCTTTCGCGAGATGCGCGAACTGGGGCTTGTGGGGCGTGTTCCGCGCATCTCCGTGATTCAGGCCGAAGGCGCCAACCCGCTGGTGCGCAGTCTGGCTTCCAACGGCGGCAAGACACTGGAGCCGGTTGAAGCACACACGCGGGCCACGGCGATTCGCATCGGCAATCCCGCGTCATGGCGCAAGGCCGCGCGGGTAGTTCAGGAGACGGACGGATGGTGCCTCGATGTCTCCGAAGCCGAAATTGCTGTAGCCAAGGCGGAGATCGGCAGTGAGGGCCTGGGCTGCGAGCCGGCTTCCGCGGTGACCCTGGCCGGTCTGAAGAAACTGCGCGCTGAAGGAAAGGTGCACGGCGGGCAAACGGTGATCCTGCTCCTCACGGGACACACCTTGAAGGATGCCGACTACACCATCGACTTTCATCGCGGCACGCTGCTCAGCGAGGCAGAAAAGGCGGGGCTCGAAAGCGAAGTCGAGGGACTGCGCCGGGATGCGCACGTTGTGGACGCGAACGCAGAAGCAGTCCTTGCGGCGGTTCGTGGAAGTGCGGCATGACGCGGACCCCGGCGCGAGTGAATCTTCGCCTTCCCGCTACGTCGGCAAACCTGGGTTCCGGGTTTGATACCGCTGCGGTGGCATTGGACTTTTATCTGGACCTTGAGGCGTCGCCAGCGGCTGAGTTTTCGATTCACGCCAGCGGCTACGATCCCGACCGCTGCGGGCGCGTCGACGACAACCTGATTCTTGGCGTTTACCAGGATGTGTTGCAGCGCCACGGCCTCACGGCGACTCCTCTCGCCCTCCGCATGGCCAACGGAATCCCGTTGGGGATGGGCTGCGGGTCTTCGGCAGCGGGTCGCCTGGCCGGGGTAGCGCTGGCCAACCACTTTGGCGCCCTGGGCTGGACCGGCGAACAGATCCTCGAGGAAGCCTGCGCCCTCGAAGGGCATCCCGACAACGCCGCCGCCTGCTGGCTGGGCGGTTTTGTGGCCGCGGCGAATGAGGGCCGGTCGGTGCACATCGCCCGGGTCGCGCCACCGGCGCATTGGCGGGCGATCCTGGTGCTGCCGGCCGAGCCGCTGCCTACCAGCCGCGCCCGCGCGGTGCTGCCCGAACGCTATGAACGCGCAGATGTGGTCGCGAACATCCAGGCCGCGGCGCTGCTGGGCCTGGCTTTTGCCCAGGCAAACGGGGACCTGCTGCGGGTGGCGACCAGCGACCGCATTCACCAGCCTTACCGGGAGGCGATCTGTCCGCTGCTGCCGCGCTTGCTTCCGCTTGCCGGGAGCCACGGCATCCTGGCCGCCACGTTGAGCGGAGCCGGGCCGGCTGTCTTGGTGATTGTTGAGGACGAATCCGATCTCCCTGGGGCTGCGGAGGCGATCCGCGAGGCTGTCCAGGGTCTGCCCGATTCTGCTCTGCGCAGCTGCCGGCTCTCGGCCGAGGGGGCCAGCGTGTCTGTCGGCAACGAGGCCCAGACAGAGCATGCCAGCGCTTGAACTGACTCCGGAAAGTTGAAGCCCAGCCGGCTATCTATCCGGGGTTCATGTATGGGAGATGAAAACCTCGCGCAGGGGAATCGAGTTACGCCGAGTTATGCCGAGGTTTTGCCCGGCGCTGCAGTGCCGCGCCCGTAAACATTTGACTTCTTATTGCTTATCTCGCTAATCACCTGTCGGTGATTACTGTTGCAATTACCTAAGATTTGTTGCTATTTAGCCGCCAAACCCCTACATTTGCACCGTGGGCAGTTCTGGGGGAGGGCTGCTCTAGCGCTCGGTATCCGAAAGGATCCGGCCGCTTTTAATTTGCCGCAAACTGGTGCGATCCTCGTCCTGCTCCGCCCGCCCCATTTCCTACCCTGACGCTCCAATTTCATTCCTGCGCACCATGTGCTGGGAGGGGATCGGTTTGAAGCTTTCCACAAAGTTGGCGCATCTTATAGTTGTTCCGTCTCGTACACTGGAGACGGCGGTGTCCTAAGGAGGAACATGGCGGGATCGGGAGTTCTTGAAGTAAGCGATGCAACATTCGACCAGGAAGTGCTCAAGAGCGAGCAGCCTGTGCTCGTCGATTTCTGGGCTGTGTGGTGCGGTCCCTGCAAGGCCATAGCGCCCGCGGTGGATGCGCTGGCGGCGAAGTACGCCGGACAGTTGAAAGTAGCCAAGGTGAATGTCGACCAGAACGGTGCGACTCCTTCGCGTTACGGAATCCGCGGTATCCCGGCCCTGTTGTTCTTCAAGGGCGGCAAGGTCGCTGACCAGATCGTCGGCTACGTGCCCCAGGACGTGATTGAAGAGAAGGTGCAGAAGGTGATTGGCGCCCCCGCGCTAAGCTAGCTTCAATCCGGAGTCGAAGTTCGCAAAGGCTCTGCCGTTGGCAGGGCCTTTTCCATGCCCGAATGGTGGGTGATATCAAAGCGGCGACCGCGGGCAGAACGGCACGCTATTCCTGGGACAAGTTGGCTCTCGATTGCGCTGCCGTCAGGCGGCTTCGATCGGCTCCAGTCCCAGCCGTTTGCGGCATTCCTCGAGCATGGTCTGGGTGCGCGTAGCGCCGACGCGGCTCACGCCGATGGCGCGGACTGCCAGCAGCGCATCCAGATCGCGGATACCGCCCGCGGCCTTCACCTGCACCTGCGGCGGCGAGTGCTTCCGCATCAGTTCAAGATCCGCCAGCGTCGCTCCACTCGGGGCGTAACCGGTGGAAGTCTTCACCCAGTCCGCGCCAGATCTCGGCACAGATGCCGCAGAGTCGGATCTTCGCCTCATCGTCGAAGTAGGCGTTCTCGAAGATCACCTTGATCTTTGCGCCGCCGGCATGAACGGCCTGCGTCAAGGCGGCAAGCTCGTCATGAACATACTGTCCAATCGCCGCTCTTCGCCTTGCTGATGTTGATGACGGCATCGAGTTCCTGGCCGCCGTCCGCAAGGGCCTGTCGAATTTCGGCAAGCTTCACGGCAGTCGTGTGACCGCCATGGGGAAAACCGATCGTTGTGCTGGCCTTCACCGTTGTACCGGCCAGCATCTCCGCGCACAGCGCGCCAGCGCGAAGGGCAAGATGCAGACGCTGGCCACGTCGTAGCGAATGGCCAGGCTGCATTCCGTCCTCGAGTTCCGCGTGGTAAGCGTGGGATTCAGAAGCGAGTGGTCGATCATCTTGGCGATCGACGGGTAATCGTAAGGAAGGCGTCATCGTGTTTCTCCGTGCCGGTGCCGTGTGGCGGCGTGGCCTGCGTGTTTGTGGACTCTCTTGCGTCGGGGCGCTTGCTGGCGGCATTGAATCCGGGAAGGTCGATGCGCTTGGCAATGTGATCCTGAATCCAGTGCGGATCCCACCATTCCTTGGGGTCGATCTGCACGCCGTCGAGCTGCATGGCGAAGTGAATATGGTCGCCTCCGGCCATTCCGGTCTGGCCGCTCAGGCCCATCACTTGGCCGCGTTTCACCATGTCGCCCTCATGTACGTGGATCTCGCTCATGTGGCCGTAGATGGTCTGGAGCCCGTAGCCGTGGTCGACGACGACGCAGTTGCCGTAGATGCCGAGCGGTGCAGCGTACACGATGCGGCCGTCGTTTGAAGCCTCAACGCCGACATGCTGGGTCGCGGCGAGGTCGTAGCCGAGGTGGACCTGCTGGTCGATCTTCTTGCCCTGGTAGATATAATTGCGCACGTCGGCGAAGGTAGCTTCGGCCTGCGAGTGCGACTGGCGCGCGAAGGGCTGGGACCACAGGAAGTGATCGGCGGTCTTGAACTGCAGATCGGAAAGGGTTTTGTTGTTGGCGCTTTCGCATTTCGTTGTTGATCTTGACGAAGCGCGCGACCATGTCGCCGGAGCCCTTGGGATCGAGCTCGTTGACAACCTTCTGCATGAAAGGCGTCGCTGATCTGCAGATCGTGCGTGGTGTAGTGGGGCTGCTCTTTCTTGGGGAACTGGAAGACCATGGAGCCGGTTGCGTCGTTGCCGGGGCCGTTGGTCGCATAGACGATGGGCGCGGTGGTCTGCCGGCATATTCCACGCGAAGGCGAACAGCGAGAAGACGCCTGATTTGCCGCCAGGGATGGGCCATGCACGGAAGGTCTGATCGCCGACGCGCACGCCGGCGGCGGTCCAAGTGCCGGCGACGTTGAAGGTGACCAGGTCGGCCATGCCCAGGTAGAGGTAATGCTGGTCCGCAGTCGACGCTGACGCTGGGAGGCTGGGTGACGACATTGACTGTGCGCTCGAGCTTCGCGGACTTGTGCATCATGTCGTTCGAAGTGGCCTCGACGATCAGCTTGGCGTTACCGCTCTTGAGTTGCGGCGTGGATTGCACGCCGGCGGAGAAGGTGTAGGTGGAGTTCGACGGCCTTGGTGGCCTGCCTGGTCTCCCAGACGGGGAAGCGGCTGCCGTTTTGCTCGAGGAAGGCGGCTGCGCTGCGCAGGCCGCGCGGGTCGTGCACGTGGAAGGATATCGGAGTGGATTGGCCGACCAGGTTGATCGATGCGGGCAGATCGAGAACCGGTGTTGCGGACCGCATCAGGACCCAGTGCAAAAATGAAGCGACATGACAACGAAGAGGGCGAGCAATGACTTTGCGCACAGGACGATTTTAGCTTTCACGGGCCGCCTCTCACTGTCTGCGATATGCAGCATGGGAACCAAGTTGGGACCGGTTGCAAATGAGGTAACTTGGAGGCTCTTTTGCGCGGCATAGCCCATTCCGGGCATTGCGCTGGCGGACTTTTCAGTCAATCTGGGTGCAGCATCAATCGGAAGTCGGAGTCTCGGCGACCATGTGGCGCAAACTGTGCCTCTCGATCGTAGCCGTAGTTGCGACGATGGTGGCTGTTCCTGCGCTCTTGCGCAGACCGCGCCCCGCCCGACGTCTACAGCGCAGCGCCGATTCCGTCCGCCGCTCCAGACGCCATCCCGCCGGGCCCGCAGCCGGAGCTTCCACGATCGGGCACTCACCGTGACCTCACCCGTCGTTGAGAGTTTGCCACTTTCCAAAGATTGCGACGTGAAGTTCTCTATCGACGACCTGATGGACATTCTTCAGGATCAAGCCGCCACGAGGGTTGGGTGCTGGCCGCGTATCCCGATCCGAAGACGAGCCGGCCGTTGATTGGCGCAGGATTCTCGCTGGACCTGCCCGCGCGCGAGCATCCGCAAACCGACCCGCTGAACCCGCATCCGTTTCTGGAGTCTTCGTCGGCTTCGTTGTGGCAGACTGCTGGTCTTGATGCCGACCGGCTGAACAAGATCCTGGCGCAGTTCTCCGAAAACCTTGATAGCTGGCGCGCCAAGAAGTTTCGCAAGAAGATTCGCCACGCTCGCCCCGCAAATTACCGAGGACGAAGCGCGCAGTCTGCTGCGCATCGGCATTGTGCAGGCCATCTACAACGCGCGCGGATACTGCCGGAACTTCGACCGGCTCTCGGCTTCGCAGCAGATGGCGCTGACCCAGCTGGTTTACCAGATGGGCTTCAATCTTCAGGAGTTCAGCCAGTTCCTGAGCCTTGTGAACAGCGATGCGGTGCTTCCTGCAGCCTCGGCGAAGCGCATCTGGACGCCAATCCCGACGTGAGTATTGGAAGGCAGTGCAGGACTCGCTGATTCAGAGCCAGTGGGCGCGTCTTTATCGCGCGCGGGCAGTCGCGGTGATCGCCATGCTCGACCCGGCTTATGCCGACGCGCCTTCGGCTGCCGAACGCCGCATCAGCGCCATTCTGCACCCGCGTGGTTTACGTCGCGGACGCAAGAGTGCGGCGTCGGTACGCAACGCTTCTCTGACCGCGCATGCGCCGCGCAGCAAAGCCAGGAACTCGCACCACGCCAAGCTCTCCAGGGGCCGGCACAAGTAACAATCCTCGCGCTGTCGCCCCTCGATTCGTTTAGACTCTCACCGAGCCGAAAATCGAGAGCTTCGGAGACTTGAAGCTCTTCATCCCAACCCAATCGAACGCGCTCAGCGGGGACCTGGCCGGCACGCCGTTTGATGACTCGATGCAGTGCGAAAAGGAGATCCATTGCGCGTCTTCCAGAGTTTCCGTTTTCTCGTTCCCGTTGTGGCAGTATTCGCGTTTTGCGCTCAGAGCCATGCTCAAGCCGCAGGCAACACCGGCGTGGCGCCGCCGCCGCACGCGAAAGAGACGCACTTGAAGCACGTCCTGGTGATTGGCGAGACGAAGGGCTTCCAGCACGATTCGATCTCCTCGGCCATGGCCGCGATCTACAACATGGGCAAGGAGAGCGGACTGTGGGACACCGAGATGCGCACGGACACAGAGCTGCTGACCAAGAAGGAATTCAAAGGGAACAATGCGAAGAATCTGAACTACTTCGATGTTCTTGTCTTTGCCAGCACGACCGGCGAACTGGATATGGACGACAGCCAGAAGGCGGACATGCTCTCGTTCATCAAGGACGACGGCAAGGGATTCGTGGGCATTCACGCGGCGCTCGATACGAATTACAAATGGCCGGAGTACGGCGAGATGATCGGCGGCTGGTTCGACCAGCACCCCTGGATGACTTTCAATGCGCCCATCATCAATGAAGATCCGAGCTTCCCGGCTGTGCGTCACTTCCCCCACGCGTTCGTGAAATACGACGAGATCTATCAGCCGAAGGAGTGGTCGCGCGACAAGGTAAATGTGCTGCTCCGTCTCGATGCAGTCCAAGCTGAACTACGAAAACAATCCGCGCATTCACCGCACCGATCACGATTTCGCCGTGGCGTGGGACAAGATGTACGGCAAGGGCCGCGTCTTCTACTCCACGCTTGGCCATACGGAAGAGGCGTGGAACGATCCGGACATCCGCAAGATGTACTTTGAAGCCATCAAGTGGGCGCTCGGGATGACGGAGGGCAGCACGACGTCGCATCCCAAGCCGGCGGGAATCGGCATCTCCCGCGCAATAGTCGGACGTTCCACGACCGCGGCAGATCAGAGGAGCGCCGGTTCGCGACAGCCGGCCGGCGCTGTTACACTCTCGACTGTCGGGATTCGCCAGACGGTTGCCGAATCCGAACCAACCTCATGACAGCAATCGCACCAATCTCCACAATCAACGACCTGTTTCGCCGCGTCTCGGGGGCGGCCAATCGCCGTGCGGTTTTGTGGCAGGACGAACTCGGGAGATGGCAGCCGATTTCGTCGGATCAGATCTACCAGCGGGTGCGCGCGCTTGCCGAAACGTTCCTTCATTGGGGCGTGCAGAAGGGCGATCGCATTGCGCTGATCAGCGAAAATCGCTGGGAGTGGGCGGTCACGGACTTCGCCTCGCTTGCGATTGGCGCAGCGAACGTGCCGATTTACCCGACCTTAACAGGGGAACAGATCGCGGTCCTGCTGCAGGACGCGGACTGCCGTATCGCAGTCGTCTCGACAAAACAACAATTCGACAAGTTGAATGCCGTTCGCTCGCGGACGCCGTTGCAGCGAATCCTGATCATGGAGCCGGGCCCTCCTCCGGAAGGAGCCATCGCATTCCGCGATGTGATTGCCGGAGCCGACGCGCGCGGCGCCGAGCGGGATCCGGTTTTCGATGCGCTCGTCGCATCGGTGCAACCCGAAGATTTGGCCACCCTCATCTACACATCGGGTACCACGGGAGAGCCCAAGGGCGTCGCCCTGACGCATGGAAACATCGCAGCGAATCAGAACTACGCAGCCAACGATTTCAGCTTCAATGCAAGTGATTCGTGCATTTCGTTTCTGCCCTTGTCGCACATCACGGCGCGCGCACTCGATTACGTCATGTACATGTCGGGCGCGCAGGTTGCCTACTGTTCGCAGTTCGACAAGCTGCCGCTGGCCATGAAGGAGATTTGCCCCACCGTGCTGGTGGGCGTGCCGCGCGTGTTCGAGAAGATTCGCCAGGCAGTCGAACAGAAGTCGGCAGCATCGCCGGTCAAGAAGCGCATCCTGGCCTGGGCGCTGCGTCAGGGCGCGCATTACCGCGACACGGTGTATGCCGGCCGGAAGCCGACATCTGCGGTGTGGAAGCTCGCCAACAAGCTGGTCTACGCGAAGGTGTACGAGGCGTTTGGCGGCCGGGTGCGCGTTTTTGTTTCGGGCGGCGCGCCGCTCGGCATTGACACGGCAAATTGGTTTGCGTCGGCGGGCATTGCCCTGTGGGAGGGCTACGGCCTGACGGAGACGTCGCCGGTGATTGCGCTCAATACGCCCAAGCATCATCGCATGGGTTCCGTGGGCAAGCCGCTGGCGAATGTTGAGCTGAAACTGGCGGAAGACGGCGAGTTGCTGACGCGCGGCCCCGCGGTTTTTCAGGGCTACTGGCACAAGCCGGAGGCCAACGCACAATGTTTCGACGCGGAAGGGTGGTTCTGCACGGGAGACATTGCTCACTTCGACGAGGACGGCTTCCTGTACATTACGGATCGCAAGAAGGAACTGCTGAAGACGTCGGGCGGCAAGCTGGTTGCTCCTCAGCCGATCGAGAACAAGCTGAAGAATAATGTGCTGGTGGGCAACGCTGCGCTGGTGGGCGACAAACACAAGTTCATCTCGGTGCTGCTGTCGCCAAACTTTGCCGCATTAGTTGAATGGGCGGGGCATCACGGGGTGAACGCGCGGTCTCGCGAGGATTTGATTGCCGACAGCCGCGTGGTTGCGCTGTACGGCGAGATTGTCAAAGAGGTGAACAGCGGGCTGGCCAACTTTGAATCGCTGAAGAGATTTCGCCTTGTGCCCGAGGAGTGGACGCAGGAGTCGGGGGAACTGACCCCGTCGATGAAGCTGAAGCGCCGCGCCATTACGGCGCGATACGCGGCGGTAATCGACGCACTCTACGCGGACGAAGCAACCGCGCGCGGCGAATAGGGGCAACCAGCTTTCCGCGAAACAGCTCACGGCGGGTCCAGATGTTCTGCAGGCCTTTAAAAAACGGTGCGCCCCAGGCGCCCATTGCCAGCACGCTGCCAAAAAGGATAACCGCGTCAATGCTGATGCGGCCCTGGGCCGTCCAGTAAGCGTCGGGCTCGAGGCTGAGCCACAGCGCAAACTCATCCAGAGTGAGCGCGGCGCCTACGCCGTAGCTGACCGACATGAGGCGGCTGAAGAAGATCGACATGGGTGAGTGGGAGCGGCCAAGTTCCAGCAGATAGCCGTAACCAACCAACAGCAGGATGAGGATGCCCCACACCAGGTGATGGATGTGGTGCCCGCGCACCGTGACCCAGTTGAATGGGCCGACGCCGGCGCGAATCGACATGACCAGCAGGCGAACGCCGACGAAGGTGATCACGAATGCGACGGAAGCGATGAACATGCGCTGCCGCGGCCGATCGGGGATGGTGGCGCGGATGAGGAAGCCCAGACGTGTGAGCTGCAGCAGGACGAGCAGCACGATCACGACCAGGGTGGCAAACGCCAGCAGCAGAAGCGCTCCAGTTCCGGGCATGCCTTATTGAAACATCTCGATGCACCATTTTTGCAGCCAAAGTTTGTGGAATTAACGAACTACGTGAGCGGGGTCACGATTTGTCTTTACATGCGCGCGTTACACTGGATAAGGTCTTGCTCCGCCGCGCTGCATGGTGTTCCGATCACTCCAGCAGACGCCGAGCGGAGATGAGATTTGTGCCTCGGCCCCTGGCCGTGCAAGTTCGATGAGGAGAGTTTGCGATGCGAGTTGCTCTATTGACCGGCGGCGGCGATTGC
Source organism: uncultured Acidobacteriaceae bacterium (assembly GCA_963846095.1). Taxonomy (GTDB): domain Bacteria; phylum Acidobacteriota; class Terriglobia; order Terriglobales; family Acidobacteriaceae; genus Telmatobacter. Next base: position 13,136 of record CAWJUW010000005.1, on the reverse strand, counting down.
CCCGGATTGAATGCGGTGATCTATGCGGCCGTGAAGAAGGGAATCAACCACTATGGCGATGAGTTCATCGGCTTCCTGAACGGCTGGCGCGGCGTATTGGACAACAACTTTATTCCGCTGACGCTCGAAAACATCGATGGAATTCAGTTGAGGGGTGGCACGATTCTTCACTCCTCGCGCACCAACGTGAAGAAGATTCCGGGCGGCATCGAGAAAGTGCAGGAAGTGCTGAAGCTCAACAAGATCGATGCGCTGATTGCGCTGGGCGGCGACGATACGCAGTCGGTCACGCTCTATTTGAGCGAAAACGGCGTGCCCAGTGTGGGCGTTCCCAAGACCATCGACAACGATATCAACGGCACCGACCAGACCTTCGGGTTTGACACGGCGGTCTCGATCGCCACGGAAGCAATTGATCGCATCCACACGACCGCCGACTCGCATAATCGCGTGATCGTGGTCGAAGTGATGGGCCGGGATGCCGGCTGGATCGCTTATGCCTCCGGCGTTGCCGGCGGCGCGCACGTGATTCTGGTTCCCGAGAAAGACATCGACATCGACCATGTATGCGCGCTGCTCAAGTACAACTACGATCACGGCAAACATTATGGTGTGGTGGTTGTTGCGGAAGGGTGCCATCTGCCGGAGGTTGGGCAGGTGATTGGCTCGACGCAGGTGGATTCATTCGGCCACGCGCGCCTCTCGGGAATTGGCGAAGCGCTGGCAGAGCTGATTGAGAAGCAGACTGGATTTGAGACCCGTTCCGTGAACCTGGGACACACGCAGCGCGGCGGCGTGCCCACGGCCTTCGATCGCACCCTGGGTCAGCGCTACGGCCTTCATGCCATCGACATGGTGCACGACAAGAAGTGGGGGCGCATCGCTGTGCTCAAGGGAACGGATATCACCGACATCACCATCAAGGAAGCCATCGCCACGAATCGGCGTCTTGATCAGAGATTCTTCGACGTGATCAGCGACCTCGAAGCGAAGGTCTAGTTCGTTCGTTGTCGCATTGCTGCTCGCGAGCCACCTTTCCAAGGTGGCTCGCTTTTTTGCGGCGAAGCAATGACACGAAAAGCAACAGCGATGGGATAGAGTGAGCCTGTGCGCTACCGCCCTTACGTGCCCGACGATTTTGCGACGCTTTATGCGATCGAGGAGATCTGCTTTCAGCCGCCTCTTCGCTACAGCCGCGCGTACATGCGTCAGCTCACTGCGGAATCCCGACAGCGCCGCATGGATTGCCGAAGAAGAAGACAGAATGTGCGGTTTCGCGATTGTTGAATGGACCCAGGAGGCGGAAGGCGTTGTGGCCTATGTCCAGACCATCGAAGTGCTGCCGGAGTTCCGCGGCCGTGGTGTGGGAAGGGAACTGTTGCGGCTCCTCGATGAATCGGCACTCGCAGACGGGGCCCATCTCATCTGGCTTCACGTTGACGTGAACAACGCGTCCGCAATCCGGCTTTACGAAATGCACGGCTATGCCAGGGAGGGGCGGCGCGAGAATTTCTACGAGACTGGCCGCGCGGCTTTTCTTTACGCGAAGGCATTGAGTCGCTAAGAAGGTTGAGAGACGGCGGGCGAAAATAAAAAGGCCACGATCCAATGCTCGCGATGAAGCAGTGGATCGTGGCCTTTGTTCATGACCTTCCTTTCAAAAATCGACGTCGGGCTTACCAGCGCGAGATGGTCAGAGCATCGATATAAGCCGTAGAGGATCCCGATCCGCGCCCATCGATTTGAAACTGTGTATTGATTACGCCGTTCCAACCGAGATGGAAAAGTCCATTCACAGTCTTGTTGAAGACCGTTTCCTTTCCATCGACCCATACTCCGTGGTAAACGATCTTGGTGCTGCCGGGGATGCGCGAATAGTGCGCCTGGATGTGGTGCCATGTATTCCTGGACCACGCGGCAGGATCGCAATGGGTGCCGGGAACGACTGCCCAGTGCGGCCGGCCATGTTCTTCGCTGCCGACGTTCTCAGTGAAGGTCCACGTCTTCGACCATCCGTCGCACTGCACGCCGTAGATCACGACCTTGCCGTCGCCGATGGATTGATTTGTATCCATCTCGATGTTCGCGATCTTGTTATCGTTCTTGGTCAGATAGACCCAGGTGTCGTAGAAGAAGTGAGTCGCTCTCGCGTCGTCCGCATAAGTCACGGAGAACCGTTCGTCGCCGCTGCCGGAGAAAGAAGTCTCGAACTTTCTCGTGATTCCGTGAAGCGATGGAGAAGTCACCAGGCTTGTCGAGCCCTTCGCTCTACCAGAGCCGCCGGTATCATGCTGGCCACGCCAGTTGCGCATGGACTGAATGCTGGAAACGGTGGTTGCGTGCGCGGGGATCACCGAAGTTGCAACTGAATTCTCCGCACCGGGCTTCACCGTCAGTGCTACATCGGTCACGCATGCGGAACCCTTTTCTCCATATGCGATGACATGAAGCGTGTGCGGCCCGGTTGCGGCGGGAACGTCGAGCTCGACATTGGTTCCTTCGCTGGAGACCGCGTCGGGGCTGCTATCAAACGAATATCCGATCGACACCACATTCTCGATGCCGCAGTTCACTGCTGTTGCTGAAAGGTGAAAGGGTGATTCAACCTCAGTGCCGCTGACGGGACTGTTCACAGTTACGGATGCTGAGGCGGGAATGGCCACAAGACCCAGAACGGAGGAGGCGATGGAAAGCTTCTGAAGGATGGTCATTAGTTTCCCCTTGGTGTGTGCAGATAGTTAGCCCGTGACTCCGCCGTCCTCATTCGAGGAAGGAGTCAATTCAAATTCATTTGGAGCGGGCCGCTTTTAGTCGCTCTGCGCACACCTCTCGAGCGCTTTGACTCAGCAACCTCTTAGTGCAGTCACCAAGCCGGGAACAACCAAAGCCCGGGAGTGAACTGAGGTCTGGCTCAAGATCGAAAGTCCGCGAAAGGTAAGTGAATCCGGCCCGGATTTCGGTCCGCATTCATCACCGGTGCATCCTTCAGGCTTGGAGCCAGCAGGCAACGATGGGAATGTTCAGACGAATCCTTACACATCCGGCAGGGTGCGGCAAGAGTTTTAAAAAGGAATTTTCAACAGCGTTATCTCGTTCAAAAAGAGTAGATAAATCTTACTTTAGCCGCGTAAATATTACCGATTATCCGTGTAAGAAATGCGCACGGGCAAGCGAGATGCTTGCCCGTGCATAGTGCAGAAGTTACCTTACAGTTACCAGCGATAGAACGTAAGGTTATCAAGGTAAAGGGTCGAGGATCCGCTGGATCCATGGCCGTCCACCTGGAAGTTGGTCATCAGATCGCCCTTTGCCCAACCGAGCGAGAAAGCACCGAAGACCGTTTCATGGATGGGATACTCCGTGCCATCGAACCACACCGAGTTATAGGTGATGTAGCCCGAGTTGTCACGCGAGTAACTGATCTGAACGTGATGCCAGGTATTCGGCGTCCAGCTCTCCGGATTGCAGGGCTGGGTCGAGTGGATCCAATGCACATGCGGGTGGCTGGCGGTGCCGATATTGGCGCTGTAGTCCCAGGTCTTGCTGTCGCCGGCGCACTGGAAGGCATAGATGATCGTGTCGCCGTTCGCCATGACCTGGTTATTGTCCAGTTCAAGGTTGCCAACCGTGCTGCCTGCATCGATCCAGATATAGCCGTCGTAGACGAAGTTCGTGGCATTCGGATCTTTGCCGTAGGACTTGGAGTAGATTTCGCCACCGGCGTTTTGGAAGGTTGTATCGAACTGCGCGGCAGAACCGCTCAGCGAAGGATCGCTGACCAGGGTCATGTGCCATCAGAGTTTCCGGGAGTGCCCGGATCGTGATTGCGCTTCCAGTTGGCCTGAGTCTGAATTTGCGTGATCGCCGTTGCGGTTGCGGGAATCTGCGGACCGGTGGTGGTCGACTGACCGATGACATAATCGCCGCGAGCCATGCCGCTGTTTGTATCGCCAGGAGCGACAGCAATGGCTTCGATCGTAGTCGTAGCATCTACGGCAATCGGCCCCGTATATTGCTCAGATGCGGGCGATGGTGCGCTGCCGTCTGTCGTGTAAAAGATGGTCGCACCCGCTGTGGTGCTCGACAGGCTCACCGTCTGGGCTGAAGAGAAGCGGCCCGGAGCCGGCGAGAAGGTCGGCGTCGCAACCGTCGGAGGCGGCGGCGTGGTGGAGCTGGAAAGAACGGTGATATTCAGAAGCTGGCTGTCATGAACCTTCTTGCCCCAGCATTTGACATGAAGGATATGATTGCCGGTGGTTGCATTGACCTGTGCAGTAAAGGAGATCGGAACAATCGTCGTCGGACCGTGATCGATGGAGTAACCCATCGAGACGGCGGACTTGCCACCGCAAGTTTGTGTGCTGGCAGTGACGGTGAACGGCGCAGTAAGCTGCGCTCCGCTTGCGGGAGTTTGCACAGTGATGGCGAGCGCTGGGGATGAAGCTACCGCGAGCGCTAAGAGAGAGCAATAAAACGTCTTCATGGATTGGCCTCGAAGAATGATTTGCGCTGCGTTGCTTTTCATTCGTGGCACGGTTCCGCGCCATCGAAGCAATCAGCTTTTCAACTTGTCCCGATATCGATCTCGAAAGAGTCTGTCCAAATGGCCTCATCGTTAGTCCCCTTCAATTCGGCATTTGCCGTGACGATCGGGCGGAGTCGCTTTAAAAAAAAGACAAAAGTTCCCTGTAGACGCGAAAGGTCTGCGCCGTTTGGACATTTCCTTCAAATAAGTACGCGGGGTGGGAGAATGATCCTCGATGTGGCAGACATGCACGCGCTCGTGTCACCGTTGAGGTTCCGATCGAAAACTGCGTCAGAACTGGGAGCTATTTCACGGCTGCGTTGCGACTGATGTTGAGGCTTGAGCTATTGGTCTGGCTCGATTGCTCTGGATCTCAACTCGTCGGCTGTGCGATTTTCGAGATCGTCAGTTCACTCTCGAAAAGTCTCTGCCAGCTAAAGGCGTTCTCCTCTCGTATGCTCTGTCTTTCCAAGGCGTCGATATGCGATCCGTTGGTCCGGCAGACACCTCCACAAGGTAGTCCGGTGAAGCTTCTATGTCGGTGTCTGTAGTCACATAATAGGCGTAACTCCGGATAGTCATTCTCACACTTTCTGGTTACATGCGATACCTCATTTCGATTACCGAGGTATTGTGCACACGTGCACGCACTGCTTCCACCTCGCTCGATGCGAGGATGGACAATAGACCTCAGCGTTGGAGTCGGAAGTTGCGTCTAATAATTTCAAGAACTTACCGCGGCACGAAGAGGGCTCACAGCCGCGCCGAAGCTTTTCCTTCGCAACAATCTGGATAGCTTCAAGAATGCCACGTTTGGGCCGAAATTATATGCAAATGAGCGTGAGATAAATTCAGACTTGTGACTGTAGTCACATTACTTGCACGCGGGGATCGCAAGGAAACAAGTGGGGAAAGTTTTGCGGGACCAGAAAAAGCCCTCTCCAGATGAGTGGAGAGGGCTTTCCGCGAGCGAAGAAGTGTTAGTTCGCTGTGTACGTCCAGGTGAGAACTTTCTGGACGGACGTGAGGCCGCCAGTGCTCCCGGTGAATCCGACATAGGCCGTCTTTGAGCCGATGACGGAGGGAATGTTGATCGCCTTGGTCATGGAGAAAGTCTTGTTGGTTGCCGTGTCGAGGAGCTGGAAGGAGAGAGTGGTCCCGTCATAAGTGATGGTCGCCTGCATGATGTCGCCGCTGCGCAAGCACTACGCCGCTCGATGTCATGCTCACCGCAGGAACAGTGGGCGCTGCTCCATTCGTGTATACGCCGGTTGAATCTGTTCCTTCACCGGCGTTGTTGTAGAGATCGAACTTGACGGCAACGCTCTTCTTCAATCCCGAATAGCCGAGGCCGGCTGAGTTTCCGCCAATCGATTTCGCACCATCATTTTGAATGGTGAATGTCATGCCATCGGCGGTTCCCTTGGTTTGCTGGAAGGTGAAGACGGTCGTGAACTTCTGGACGCCGACAGTCTTACTCCAGAACGTGCTGCCGGCAGTCACTTTCACGCCGTTCGTCAGCAGGATCTGGCCGCCGCTGGCGACCGCTTTGCCATTCAGTGTGAGGCCGGTGGTTGAGGCGAAACCGCTTCCGAAATTAATCGTCGCCGTGGCCGGCTGAATGACGTAGTTCGCCGTGTCCACATTGCTGCTGCCCAACGAAGAGTCGATTGCGATCGCATTGATCGAGGTGGAGGCACTTACCGGAATTGCGGTGGTGTACTGCGTTGAGTTCGCGCTCGGTTGGGTTCCATCGGTCGTGTAGAAGATGGCCGCCGCGGAATCCCCGTCAGAGAGTGTGACGTTCTGGCGGTTGTGTAGGTTCCGCCGGCGGGCTTGAACGTGACGGTTGGAGGATGGGTGGGGAAATTGAAAGCCGCCGTGCTGACTGAGCTCTGGTTGTAGCCATCGGCAATGGCAATTGCTTTCAGCGTGTGTTGGTGCTGATGGGAATGGCGTCTGAGTAGAGGTTCGACGTCGATGTGGGTGTTGAATCATCGAGCGTGTAGAAAATTTGCGCTGTCGATGTTGCCGAAGTCAGATTGACATTCTGGCCGGAGTAGAACGTGCCGCCATTGGGCTGAATCTGTGGCGCCGCGGCGGTTGGTGTGGTGTTGAAGAGCCCGAATACGTCGAGCTGATTTTTCGAAATGGCGTACACCTTGCCGTTGGTGACTACAGGGACGGCGAATCGAGTGGCAGTACCCATGCCGTCGCGCTTCGCGTTGGCGTCACTCTCGTAGAGAATGTCCGACAGATCTTTCGCATCGAACGCGTAAAGAACGGCGGGTCCGCTTGTGTTGAACCCATCGGCCTTGACTGCCCAGGCGATGCCGTCCTCGGTTCCATTCGAGGAAACCGAGAAGGATGCTCCGGGAAACGAGGATTTAACTGTGGAGGCATTCTCCGGTGTGCTGCTCAGTACACCCTCAGTGAGCGTGTAGAGTTTTGCGGATTCAGGAGCCCTCACCCTGATCGCCGCCACCCCAGATGTAGACGTGGCCGTTCCAGTAGGCCGGTGTACTCCAGGCGCCCAGCGACGCATTGGGAAGGTCCTGGAGGATGTTTGTATTCGACGAGGCGCCGGAAGCGTATCCGCCGAGGTTGTCGCGGTTCAAAACGAGGAGACGCCCTTCCTTACCTTCCTCAAGCATGATGTGTTCGTTGGGAGAGTCGGTTAGGTCGGGAACCATCAGGAGGCCGCCAGAGCCCTGGTCCCAATCGTGATCGTTCAGAATTTGCGCGTTGAACGAAGTAAATTCATCTTCCGGGGTGAGTGCGCCGTTCGCCAGGTTCAGGCGCACAATGCTTTCTCCGTAGGCGGTGCTTGCCGTGAAGGGCGGGTACTTGGTGCTGAACGTTCCATTCCCGGTGACAATGAACATCCTGCCACCGGTTACGTCGCCATCGATGGGGAGGCCGGCTCCAGCGCTCCAGATACTGGCGCCCGTGCCATTGGGCGAGGTGCAGAGGACAGCCGTTTGCTGCATGGATTGGGCGTTATAGGCAAACAGCCAACCATGCCACGGGCCGATGTCGCCGTGCGAGGCGTAGGCGATGTAGACGTAGCCGTTGTAGTAGTCGAGGGCGGCGCGCTGGCTCGACATGAGCGGACTGAAAGAAAGCTTGCCACCGGAACTGCCTGTGCCGGTTCCCGAAACCGTGGCTGAGATGACTACCGGGGTCTGCTGCACGGCAGATCCTGTCTGTTCAGCGCCGGTGATGATGTTGATGGCATGCAGGCGGGAGTAAAACAGCCCGCTCTCTTCGGTATTGCCGACCACATACATCGTGTTTGTGGCGGGATTGATGACAGGGGTGCCGGTGATGCCGATCGTCGGCCCGATATCGCCCTGGTTGGCGATTGCCGTACCGCTCGACTTGATGGCGGTTGCACCCGCGCCCGCTCCGTGTGCCGCATCGAGAAGCGTGATCTTCCACAGAGGCTTGGCATTCGCGCCCGTATTCGAATCGGCATCGTAGGCGTAGATCGAATCGTTCTCAGTGGCAAGGAAGACGACGTTATGCACGTTGCCGTCGGCCATCGTGAGTCCGGGCACATACAGCGGCTGCGCATACATGGTGCTGTCAACGGCCAGCGAGAAGAGCTTGCCGAACTGAGTGCCGTTCACATTCGACGGCATCAGCGCTGTCTCGTTCGTATTCTGCCCGGCGTGTGAGACGTCATAGCGCCACGTGGGCACGGTGACCGGTGTGGGAGCCTGGGCGCTCAGGTCCGCCGCGGGATAACTGCAGGCCAGCACGGCGAGACTCATGGCACACCGAAGCGCGCCCGATTGAGCAAAACTCTTTGAGAGGCGGTCGAACAGACCAGGGCAATGCGAGGTCGAACCTGCGGACATAGAGAGATCTCCAAAGCAAGAGAGCAAGTGGTGAAAGGCCGCGGGACTTGAAAAGACAAAAGAATCAAGGGCCGCGCCGTCAGAAACCCAGAAGCATTTTGTGCCGTTTTTTATCCCGCCTGCGGAGGGCGGGGGCCCAATGGATGTAGCTCTTGTTACTGAGTATGCCCGTTGTCTCTAGTCGACTATAGATAAGAGTCGAAAGCAAGAAGACATAAAGTAACAAAGCAGTTAGCATAAGTCACTTTTCCTATGGTTACTGTGAGTTTCACCGACTTTACTTGCCAAAAGTCTGATGCAAGTGCCCGCGCGTTGCCTCGCAGAGCCCGAACCGGCCTCGCGCCGTTGCGAGCGAATTCACCCTTACGTCTAGTGACGTGGAGAGCTGAATTCGCATCTGGAAGCACGCGAAAAGAACTGCGAGGCAGGCAAACGAAGGAAGCAGAGCGGCAATTCGGTCATCTTCCGGGGCAACAGGTTCTTCTCGAAGAAGGGAATTGGTCCTTTGTTCCCAAAGGCGGACGCGATAACCTTGAAGGAATCCGGCAGCATTTGAAGGCGGCGAACAGATCATGCCGGGTTGTGGCCGGTTTCCGACCCCGCGTTCCGTCCGTTCCATACAATCCCCAGGAGCCTCGATGCGTTCAAGACTTTTCCCATGCCTTCTCGTTCTCTGCTCGCTGATGTCTGCGCCTTCGTTCCTTGCCGGCCAGGTTCCCACACCTGCCTCGGTCCTTGGGCACACGCCGGGCGATGATTTCTACCTTGCGGACTATGCGGATACCATCCGGTACTTTCATGCCTTGGCGGCGAGTTCCGACCGCCTCAAAATGTTCACCGTAGGCAAGAGCACCCGCGGGCAGGATATTGAGGTTGCGGTCATTTCCTCTGCAGCCAATCTGGCGCAGCTCGACGAGGCCAAGAAGGTCGGCAGGGCGGCTTGCGCGCGCCGAGGATTTGAACGACGAACAGGCACAGGGCGCTGGCGCGCGGATCGAAGGTCATTGTTCACATCGACGGCGGGCTTGCACTCGGACGAAGTGGCCGGGCTCGCAGCACACCATGATCCTGGCGTACAAGCTGCTCACGGCGAAAGACGACCCGGAGATCGACGCCATTCTCGACCAGGTGATTCTTGTGTTGTGGCCCACGCTGAACCCCGACGGGCAGGACATGGTCGTGCACTGGTACAGGCAGAACCTGGGAACGAAATACGAAGTGGCGCCGCTGCCGTGGCTCTACCAGGAGTATGTGGGGCACGACAACAACCGTGACGGCTACATGATGAATATGAAGGAAGAGCAGGTGGTGACGAAGGCCGAGCTCGAATACAGCCCGGTGATCTTTTACTGCCAGCACCAGACAGCGCCGTTTCCAGCGCGCATCTGGATCCCGCCGTTCTCCGACCCGATTTCGAGCAACATCAGCCCCTACGTGCGCAGCTGGCTCAACGTGACGGGAACCAATATGTCGGCCTACCTCGATGCGCATAACTTGCCGGGAGCGATCTCAGAGTCGCGCTTCGACAACTGGTATGCGGGCTTCACGGATTGGGCCGGCGTCTTCCGCAACGAGATTTCGTTCTTCACGGAAACCGCTCTCTACCGCTATGCGACGCCGCGGTTCTATACGGCGGATGAGTTTCCGAAGAACGAGCAGGATCTGCGCGCGCTGACGATGTACACCACGCCGTGGGAAGGCGGTTGGTGGCATTTGAAAGACGCGGTGGACTACATGGTGGCGGGCTCGATGTCGGTGCTTGACCTGGCCGCAAAGAATCGCGAGACGCTGCTTTATAACCGCTACCAGGCTGCGCGCGACAACATTCAGCACTTCCGCAAGGAACCTCCGTTTGCCTATGTGATCAGCGACAAGCAGGCAGACACGCCGGAAGCGGGCTTGCTGGCGCAGAAGATGATCGACAACGGGCTCGACGTCTATGCCACCAAGGCTGGATTCAAGGCGAATGGAGTGAGTTATCCGGCGGGGTCGTGGGTGATCCCGATGGATCAGCCGTACTCGGCACTGGCGAAGGAGCTTTTTGAACGCCAGCGTTATCCGGATGCGCTGGAGAACGGCACTTCCAAAGCGATCGACCTGCCGTACGACGTGACAGGCTGGACGCTCTCGTTGCAGATGGGCGTGGATGTGGATGCGGTGACGGATCCGCTCGAGGCCGATCAGCGCGCGCTGCTCGCAAAGGTGGACGCAGCGACACTGCCGGATGCAGCGGTTGAAGGCACAGGGGCGACGGTTGCGTTGAGCCACAAAGTGAATGCCTCGTTTCCAGATTGTGAATGCGGCGCTCGCGCAAGGCGGCACGGTCGCGGTGGCGCAGGACGCGGTGAAGACCGCGGAGGGAACCGAGACCGGCGCATTCCTGGTGAGCGGTTTGAGCCGCACTGCGATGGATGGCCTGGTGAAGAAGTATGCCGTTGCGGCGACGGCCATGGCTGCGCCCGCGCATACGATTGCGCTGAAGAAAGCCCGCATTGGACTCTATCGGCCGTGGGTCCCCGTCCATCGACGAAGGCTGGACACGATGGGTTCTGGAGAACTACGGCTTTGAGCCGAAGAGCCTTTACAACGCGGACATTCGTTCCGCGAACCTGAAGAGCCGCTACGACGTGATCATTCTTCCCGATCAGTCGGCGCGGCAGTTTATGCAGGGGTACACGGTCGGCATTGTGCCGGGACAGTATGTGGGCGGTGTGGGCGAGGACGGGCTGAGCCAGCTGCGCGAGTTCGTGCGCGCGGGCGGAACGCTGATCGCCTTCAACCGCACCGCATCCACGCTGATCCCGCTGATGTCGCTGCCTGTGCAGAATGTGCTCGAAGGCGCGAAGAGCGACAAGTTCTTCTGTTCGGGAGCACTGCTGCGCGTGGAAACCGAACATCCAGAACTGCCGGTGAACTTTGGCATCTCCGAGTCGCCGGTGGTGATGTTCCAGGCGGGCCCGGCCTTCCAGACGCTTCCTGGGTTTCACGGCGCGGTGCTCGCGCGCTATCCCAAGCAGACCAACCCGCTGGAGAGCGGCCTGCTGCTGCATCCGGAGGCAATCGAAGGCAAGATCGCAGCCCTCGAACTTGCCTACGGTCGCGGGCGCATCGTGCTCTACGGATTCAAGCCGCAGTTCCGCGGGCAATCGCATGCGACCTACAAGTATTTCTTCAATGAGCTTTACAGCTTCGACCATCCGCCGCTGCCTGCGGAAACCGCACCCGCGGCGGGTGGGAAGGAGAAACCGGAAGAAGCCACGGCCAAGGCGCCCTCCTCCGGCGCCAAGCCCTCTGAGCCGGAGGACGACGACATCGAAGAGTAGCACCTCTTGAATACCTAGTGTGCTTGCGGCCTGGGCGGCGGGAAGCGGAATTTCGAGCGTTCCCGCTTTGTGCCGCGTGAGGTCGTACACGCCTGCCACCATGGAGAGGTCCCCGGACGGCAGGTCAATCTGCAAATGGATGGGAATGCCCACGCGCTTGACTTGCGCGTACGCATCCGGATTCAGGTTGAGGCCGAGGGTTTCGCCGGCCCAGTTCACTGCCTGCCCGGCGCGGTCGTACGCGACGAGCGCGACCTCGATCTTGCCGTTGTGCGTCAGGTCGGGCGCCAGTTCCAGCGCGACGGTATCCGGATGAATGACCAGATCCACCTTGTATCGGGTGTACGGAGCGGCCAGCTTCGCATTGCCCCCCGCACGCGGAGCATCGGACGCGGGTTGCGGAGACAAGGGGGTCACGTGTTCCTGGAACAGCACCTGCGTTGAAGCGACCAGACCGTGCGCAAGAAGCGGCGCCAACGGATCGGAGGCGGGCTTGGCTTCGGTGAGGGTATCGGCGAAGTAGCCGCGGCGATACGAAAGATCCGCCTTGCCGGTAGTGAGCTTCACTTCGATTTTGTGGAAGCGGCCATCTTGCGGTTCGTTGGGCGGCGTGTAGACAAGCGTGTAGTAATGCGAACCGTTTTGAATCGCGCGATCAATCGACTGGTTCAGATTGTTCGACGTATAGAAGGCCTTGCCGCCGTTGTCGTGCGCGAGCTGATTCATGGCCGCGGTGTTTGCGGAGTTCGCGCCCAATTGCTGATTCGCACTCCGCTCAAAATCATCGTTGAGCGGCTGACCGGCCGAGTCCGCATTTGTGGTGTTGTCGACCACAATGCCCTGCGCTAATACCGGATAGAGCGCAACTCTGGCTTGCGTCAGCAGGCCGGCGGTTTCCTTTACGGCAGCGCCGATGTCTTTGCCGTTGGCCAGGGTCTGCAGGTTGCGCCCATCGGGAAAGATCGAGACGGGAAATGTGCCTGCAAACCAGATGAGGTTTTTGCGCCCGGGAACCGCCGACATCGCGCGCGCCAGCTGCTGTAAGGCTGCAAGCGTCCACGACGCGCGCTCGGCGCTCTGTTTGCCGGTCTGCGTGGAAAGCGTCCGCGCATGTGCCTGCGCGGCAGCATTCAGGCCTGCATCCGAATTGCCGGCCATTTCGGCGATGATCTCCACTTCCTCTTTGTCCCGCAAATCCTCTTCGCGCGTATGCGTGGCCGGCGTTGATCCAGGCGCAGAGGCTTTGCGATCGAGTGCCGCTTTCAGCAGGCTCGCATCGCTTGTGAAACCTTCCAGCAGGCGGAGCCTTGTATTGAGTGTGAAGATCGCCATGCGCGTGCCGGGGCGAACTTCGCGAATAAACTGCGCGACCTGCTGATGGACAAACTGCTGATCGGCTTCGGGAGTGTTCAGGCTATCGACTCG
>CAWJUW010000004.1:0-219918 GCA_963846095.1 uncultured Acidobacteriaceae bacterium | reverse complement strand
GCCAAGAGCGGCGAGCAACAACGCAATCGAACCCATCGCGCCCATCAGGCTCGCGGCCATCTTTTGCGGATAGAGTGATGCGCCGATGTATTCCTTCAGCGGTGCGGCGTCGAAGACAGTCACGTTCGGATCGAGTTCGTGCACCTGCGCGCGCAACGTGGAGAGCACGCTCTCGGGTTCACCCTTGGTGCGCACATAGAAGGCGAGATTCATGTCTTCGCGATAGATCTGGCGGAAAGGCACATAAAAGTACGCAGGCGTGGATTCGCCCAGGTAGTGATACTTCGAATCTTTAGCCACACCGACAACGCGGAACCAGCTTCCCCAGCCGTGAATGCGCGCGCCAATGGGATTGCGCCCATGGAAGAAACGGCGCACGAACGCCTCGTTCACGATCATGACGGCGGGGGAAGTCTTGTCTTCGTTATCGGCCTCAGTAAAGTTGCGGCCCTCGACAATGGGAATGTGCATCAACGGCAGGTAGCCCGGGGAAATGACGTTCCGGAAGATACTCATATTCTCGTTGGGCCGTGGCGCGTAGCCTTCGATCTTGAGCTCCTCCCACCAACTGGGCTCAAAGTTGAGCGGCACACCGTCGGAGTAGGCCACGTCAGTAACGCCCGGCGCGGACTGCATGCGGTCGGCAAGGCGGCGGCAAAACTCCTTGCGCTGGGCGAGCGGATATCCGTTGGTATTCAAATAGAACTGGTTCAGCAGCACGTGATCGGGACTGAAGCCAGGATCGATGTGCATGGTCTCGAGAAAGCCGCGACCGAAGAGCCCTGCGCCGACCAGCGTCACCAGCGCAAGAGCCACTTCCGCGCCGACGAGAACGGAACGCAGGCGATTCCGGCTGCGGCTTGCGATGCCGGTACGGCCGCCCGCGTTGAGCCGCGCATTCAGATTCAGGCGGCCCACCTGCAGGGCCGGAACAAGCCCGGCAGTGACAGCAGCGAAGATACACACTCCCGCCGTAAAGGCCAGCACGGCGAAGTCCGGGCGCGTGTCCATCGCAACCAGTTGCGTCATGGGGCCCGGCGGCATGAGCATACGCAGCGCGTGGCTCATCCACGGAGTAACAGCGAGGCCCAGCAGCGCGCCGGAGCCGGTAAGTAACAGGCTCTCAGCGAGCACCTGGCGCGCAAGGCGCGAGCGTCCCGCACCCAATGCGAGCCGCGCGGTAAATTCTTTTTCGCGTACGGTGGCGCGGGCAAGCAGCAGATTAGCGACGTTCGCGCAAACAATGAGCAGTACGAGAACGCAAACGCCCATAAGAATGCGCAATGGCCCGGCAAGCAAGCCCTGCGGCCCATGCGGCGATTCCGATAGCGGAAGCAGCGTCGCGCTCATGCCTTCGCTGACATTGGCATTGGCAATGGCCATGAAGTCAGCAAGGTTTTTGAGCTCCCCACGCGCCTGGCCGATGGAGACGCCCTGCTTGAGGCGCGCGATGCCGAGCATGTTGCGGTTGTGGCGATCGCGCAGCATCCACTCCTGCACGCTATTGAGCGCGGGCTGCTCCATGTAGGGAATCCAAAGATCGAATGCCGTGACCGGGAGCGAACCATGGAACGCAGGCGCGGCTACGCCCACAACCGTGAGTTCATGCTGGTTGATCGGGATCGTTCTTCCGACGATCGATGGGTCGGCATGAAAGTGGGCGCGCCAGTAACGATCGCTGAGCACGACGATGGGAAACTTCCCCGGAGCATCGGCAAACTCCGCAGGGAGAAACAGGCGGCCAACCTCGGGTGCAACCCCGAGCACCTGGAAGAAATTGCCGCTGACGAGTTCGCCCCACACGCGATCGGCGTGATCGTCTCTGCCGACGCTGAGGGCCGTTGGACGCGTGACCGCGATGCCCTCGAGCAGCTTCAGGCGGTCGCGGAAGTCGATGAAATCCGGATAGGAGTTCGGCACCAGCTCGCCATTCGGTGTGACACTTTCAAGAACGACGAGACGTGTGGGATCGGTGACGCCACCCAAAGGCCGCAGCAAGACGCCGTTCATCCACGTGAAAGCAGTAGCGGTGGCGCCAATGCCGACGGCCATGGTGAGCACCGCCACCGCCGTGAACGAAGGCTTGCGCGCCATCATACGCAGCCCATAACGAAGGTCGTGGATCAGGTCCTCAGCCCAGGGCAGCGTGCGCCGATTGCGATGCGCCTGCTTCGCTTGTTCCGCACCGCCAAGGCGAATCAGCGCCTGGCGCCGTGCTTCTGCAGGATCAAGCCCGGTTCGAATGCCTGCGTCGGTATCCAGCGCGATGTGGCTCTCCAGCTCTGCGCCGAAATCGGCTTCCGCGCGATTCCGCCGAACAAGATTGCCCAGGCGGTTAGCAAATGCTCTCAACTGACGCATGATGACCTCTCTTTCTTCCGGGACAGCTATTCAGTGCGCAAAGCCTGCATCGGTTCAACGGAGGCTGCGCGGCGCGCAGGAAAATAACATGCCGCCAGTGCGACCAGGGCAAGGAACGGTGGAACGAGTGAGAACGTCAAAGCATCGTGCGGCCGAATCCCGTAGAGAAAGCTGGAAGCCATCTTCGCCAGCATCCATGCGGCCGGCCAGCCCAATGCGATAGCAATCAGCGTGAGCACCAGCCCTTGCCGCAACACCAGCCGCTCCACAGAACCGGGCTTCGCACCCAGCGCCATGCGGATGCCGATCTCGCGTACACGACGGCTGACGGAAAAGCTCATGACCCCATACAGGCCGACCGCAGCCAGCACCAGTCCCATGGCTCCGAAAGTGCCAAACAACGTGGCGGCAAGGCGGGGCAAAAAGAACGCCGTGCGCACATGCTCTTCCATTGTTTCCTCGTTATAGATGGCCATGGCCGGATCAAGTGCATGCACTTCGCGTCGAACTGATTCGGCAATCGCTGCGGGATCTCCGTAGGTACGCACAATGAGCGTGTAACCCAGGAAGGACGGGTCGCCCGCGACGCTTTGCTTCAGCGAGCGATAGAGCACCGGCCGCGTGTTCTCGCCCAGAGTGCGCGATTTGACGTTGCCGACGACGCCGATGATGCGGTAGGTAACGCCCCCGCCCGCGATCTGCTGGCCAATTGGATTCTCGCCCGCGAAGAGACTGTTCACGAACGCCTGGTTGACGACGGCCACGGCGGGCCCGGTTGCCGTCTCGGCACCGAAGTCTGCGCCGGCGATGCGCGGCGTGCCGAGCGCTTCAAAGTATCCCGGCGTCGCCATCAGAAGGTCCGTAATGTCGTTCGACTTCTTGTTGCCTGGGTTTCCCACTACGGTGAATCCGTCGCTGCGGTTGCCGCCATTCAGTGGCGGAGCGTCCGTTGCTACCGCCGATTGCACACCGGGCAAACCGGCAACGCGTTGTTGCAACTGAGTCAGGAAATCTACGGTGCGCTCGGCGGAATACCCGTGAATGCGTGGGTCAAGCGCCAGAAGCAGCAGGTTCTTTGTGCGGAAGCCGATGTCGATATCCGCGGCGCTCTGCAGACTGCGTAAGAACAAGCCCGTGATGGAGAGCAGCACAACCGACATGGCGACCTGCGCAACGACCAGCACATTGCGCAGGCTGAATCGGCGTCCTCTTGCCGACAGTGGATCTTCGCCCTTGAGCGCGTTGGCTAAGCGCGGGTTCGAAGCGGCCCATGCGGGAACGAGGCCCAGCAGCAGTCCGCTGGCAGCGCTGAGCGCAAAGGAGTAGAGAAAGACGCGCCAATCCATCTGCAGAGTCAAATCGAGCGGAACCGGCGCGGGCAGGTGAAGAATCGATAGCGCGTGTGTCGACCAGAGAGACAGCACGACGCCCAGCACGCCTCCGCCGAGCCCCAGGAACAGGCTCTCGACGAGCATCTGTCGACGCAGTCGAGCGCGGGTCGCACCCAGGGCCAGTCGCACCGCCATGTCCCGTTGCCGGCTTGCCGCCTGCGCAGAAAGCAAGTTAGTTACGTTGGCACCGGCGATGGAGAGAACCAACAGCACGACGATCGAAAGCGCGGCCAGAAACATGAGGAAGGTGCCGCGGTCTCTGGGCGGCAGAGCGCCAGCCTGTTCGAAGAGGAAGCGCAGTCCCTTGTCGGTTTTCGGATAGCTCGTCGCGAACTGTTCCGCAAGCACCTTGAGCTCAGCGGCGGCTTGATCGCGCGTGACGCCGGGCTTCATCCGGGCCACAACCTGGATCCAATGGTTATCGCGGCCTGTCGTGTCTGGCGCGCTCGCCGTAAGTTCACCCATGGTGCCAAGCGGCACCCAGAATTGCGCATCGAGAATCTGATCGACGCTATGAAAAGCCGGAGTAACGACACCGACAACGGTGTAGGCATGACCGGAGAGAGTAATGGATTTGCCGGCAATTGCGGGGTCTGCATTGAATCGGCGGCGCCAGAGACGCGCCCCGAGAACGACTTCCTGCGCATTTTCTTGCCCAGCAACGAAGCCTCGGCCCAGCACCATGGGAAGCTGCGTG
Organism: uncultured Acidobacteriaceae bacterium; assembly: GCA_963846095.1. GTDB lineage: Bacteria > Acidobacteriota > Terriglobia > Terriglobales > Acidobacteriaceae > Telmatobacter. Next base: position 215,469 of record CAWJUW010000004.1, on the reverse strand, counting down.
ACCGCAAAAAAGTTGCTGGTGACCGCCTGGCCGTACACGCGTTCTGGTTCGTCGTTGCCGGCGATCGAGGCGGGAATCAGATCGTGATACGCGGCCACACCTGAGAACGATTTCGCCTGGTCGCGCACATCGGCGTACAGGGGATACGGAAAACTGTTGCAGCACTCGTCGCCGGCCTGCGCGGTATGCAGCGCAAGGAGCGTTGTGGGATCACCCATGGGCGCGGGACGAAGCACAAAGCGATTGACCATGGAAAAGATCGTTCCGTTCGCGCCGATGCCGAGGCCGATGGAGAGAATCGCCATCGCCGTAGCGCCGCGATGCTTGCGAAGCGCGCGTAGCGCATACTTCGTATCGCGCAAGAATGATTCAAGCAAGGGAAGTGTGCGCCGTTCGCGATAAGCCTGTCGCGTTTGCTCTACGCCCCCCAGCCGAATCAACGCCTGCCGACGCGCCTCCGCCGGATCGAGCCCATTGCGGACGCCCGCGTCTGTGTGAAGCGCGACATGGGTCTCCATCTCGGCAGCAAAGTCCGCATCCCGGCGGCGGGAACCGAAGATCCCTCGGATTCGGACGGCAAGTGCTCGCAGCATACGCATGAAATCTCCTTAGGCCTCTTCTGCGGGTGTGAGAAAACGCGCGAGAATGGCGGTCGTCTGTTCCCACTCTGCGGCGGCGCGCTTCAACTGGCGGTGGCCGGCTTTCGTGAGGTCATAAAACTTTGCCTTGCGGTTATTTTCTGAAGTTCCCCAGCTCGACTTGATGTAGCCTTCCTGCTCCAGCTTCAGCAGTGCCGGATACAACGTGCCGTAGTTGAGTTGCAGCAGGTCGCCGCTGGTTTGTTCAATCCGCCGCGCCAGTCCGTAGCCATGCTGTGGTCCCATCGATTCGAGCGTGCGCAACACCATCAGCGCCAGCGTTCCTTGCCAAACATCGGTTTTGTCGCCCATTCTGGCCGTCTCCCGGTTTTCTATTGCCAACCAATAGGAGGACTGTACATCAACTTCTATGGGAATGCAATACGAAGCTTTGACTCCAGCGGTTCCCGCAAATTTTTGGCGCGTCGATATGGTAGGCTGACGCAAAGATTTTCCCTTCTATTCACAGGAGTTCCGCCATGCTCCCCAGGCTCGTCCTTCCTTCTTTGCTTGCCGTCGCCGCGCTTCCAGTGGCCGCACAAAACAGCGATCTTGCCGCCTCGGCAACCCAGCAGTTGCCCGCTCTCACTGAGGTCTACAAGCACCTGCATGAGCACCCCGAGCTTTCCGGCCACGAAGTGCAGACGGCGGCTTATATCGCGGCCGCGTTGCGCAAGCTGGGCTACACCGTGACGGAGCATGTGGGCAAGTACAAGGACGGCTCGCAGGCCGAGGGCGTGGTGGCCATTCTGGAAAATGGTCCCGGTCCGCGCCTTCTGTTGCGCACGGAGCTGGATGCGCTCCCAGTGGAAGAGAAGACGGGCGTTGACTACGCCAGCCGTGTGACGACGACCAATGCGCAGGGCCAAACGATTCCTGTGATGCACGCCTGCGGTCATGATCTGCACATGACGGTGATGCTGGGCGTCGCGAAGGAACTCGCTGGAGCGCAAGAGCCAGTGGCATGGGACCGCCATGATCATCGGGCAGCCCGCTGAGGAAACCATCGGCGGTGCGCAGGCGATGCTCGCCGACCACCTCTACGAGCGCTTCGGTCGGCCCGATTATGTGCTCTCAGAACATGATGGCAACGGCGAGGCCGGCAAAGTCGGCGTGAAAAGTGGGCCGATGCTGGCCAGCGCGACTTCGCTCACGGTGACGGTTCGCGGCATTGGCGGGCACGGCTCGGCGCCGCAGGCAGGAAAGGACCCCATCGTTCTCGCCGCGGAGTTCGTGATGATTGCACAGACAATCGTCAGCCGCCAGGTCGATCCGCAGGAGCCCGCCGTGCTCACCGTGGGAACCATCCATGGCGGCACCAAGAACAACATCATTCCCGATGAAGTAACGATGGGGCTCACGCTGCGGGCCTATTCGAACAAGGTGCGTGACCAGGTGATCGCCGCCGTGAAGCGCGAAGCCGAGGGTTTGGCGCAAGGCTACGGGATTCCTGCCGATCGCATGCCGACCGTCACGGTAGACGAGGGTGCTCCGGCAACCTATAACGATCCTGCGATGGCCGAGCGGGTCAAGGCTCTCGCCATCGAAGCGCTTGGCAAGGAGCGTGTGCAGGACGCATCAGCGATCATGGCCAGCGAAGATGTGGGGCTTTTCACCCTCGACGGCAAGATTCCCGGCGTGATGTTCTGGCTGGGCGCGGCCGATCCGGCCAAGATTGAAGAGAGCCGCAAGACAGGCGTGCCGTTGCCGGGTCCGCACTCGGCGCTGTTCCTGCCGGACTACGCACCGGCCATCCCCACGGGCGTAACAGCCATGACCGCGGTTGCGATGGGCTTCTTGAAATAGCCACCTGCGGCACGGCAATTCATCCCGCTTTGGTTGCCCCACCCATGAATCGCCTTTACGATTCATGGGTGGGAAAGCACGATCCTCAATGGGCTCGTAGTAGGCAGCTCATTTCGAAGGATCGACCAGGGCTTGATCGACCACCGCGTGCGCCCGATACTCGAGCGCGTGGTTGTCGCTACCGCCCCTCCGCTGAATCATAGAAACGAAGACAATGTCGTTCGTCGGGTCGACGAAGAACCACGTCCCCGCCGCGCCATCCCAGAAGAATGTCCCTTTGCCGTCGGAGAGATTTGCTTTCTCCGGATCGAAGATCACCGCGCAATCGTAGCCCCACGCAAATCCTGGGCGAATCACCGACATCCCAATGCCGAACTCGCCCGTCAGCAGGGCATCGGGCACGTGTTCTGACGTCATCAGCTTCACCGTCGACGGCGCAAGCACGCGCTTGCCATCGAGCTCTCCGCCATTGGCAAGCATCGAGGCGAAGCGAAAGTAGTCCTCCGCCGTAGACACCATGCCTCCCCCGCCAGAGGCCATCGTCGGCTCCGCCGCATAATCTCCGGGCGTTCCCGCAATCAGTTCGCCCTGCGAACCCACGTTGTAAAGCGTCGCAAACCGTTGGCGCTTCTCTTCGGGAACAAAGAAACCGGCATCGCGCATGCCCAGCGGCTCGAAGATGTGCTCGCGCATAAACTCGGGCAAGGACTTGCCCGAGAGCTTCTCGACGATGTATCCCTGAATGTCCATCGAGCTGCTGTAGAGCCAACCCTGGCCCGGCTGATAAAGCAGCGGAATCTGCGCCAGCCTGTCGATCATCTCCTGCAGATTCTTCGACTGCATCACCTTCAGGTCGCGGTACATCGCATCGGCAGGGGTCTTGCCCGCGCCATAGGCGAACCCGGCAGTGTGCGTCAGCAGTTCGCGCATGGTTGGCGCATGATCCGGATCGACAAGAATGCTTTTGCCGTCCGCGTCCACGCCCTTCTGTACCTTCAGGTGCGCGAACTCCGGAATGTACTTTGAAATTGGATCCGAAGGAAGCCACTTGCCCTGCTCGTAGAGAATCATCATCGCAACACCCGTGACTGGCTTGGTCATGGAGTAATCGCGAAAGATCGTGTCCTTCGTGATCGGCGTGTTGCTGGCAATGTCTTTCATGACCATAGGTGCGATACTCGACCACCTTGCCGTGCCGGGCGAGGATGGTCACCGCGCCGGCGAGGCGCTTCTCATCGATCTCGCCCTGGATCAGCGCGTGTAAGCGTTCGAGCCGCTCGCTCGAAAAGCCCACCGACTCCGGCTTCACGACCGTCATGTCGAGTTTGTGTGGTGCGGGTTGCTGCTTCTGCGCAGGCGCAAAACTTGAGGACACACCAACGAGAACGGCCAGTCCAACCGCTGCCATACTGAGAGCGCGCATAGAGCATTCCTCCAGGGAACGTCGCAAGAGGAATCCAGAATAGGCTGCAGCCCGCTAGTAAATCAATTTAAGAGAGAACTGAATCTGCCGTGAGTTGCCCGCCGTCTTGCTGATCTCGCCGAAGCCCGATCCGGTAAGGATATTCGCCGGCAGGCCCATATTCACGATGTTGAACAGGTTGAAGAACTCCGACCTGAACTGCAGGTCGACACGTTCTGCGCCGCTCTTGCGCTTGCCAAACGGCGTGTCCTTGATCAGCGCAAAGTCGTAGTCGTAATAGGCCGGCCCGCGAAAGCTGTCGCGCCCCAGCGTCCCGAAGACGCCCTGGTTCGGACCCGTGCCGCCGGCGACGTGGATGGGAATCGAGAAGAAATCGGCAGCGTTGCTCGCGCCCTGCGCCAAAGTAGTCTGGCCGATCCTTGCGCGCCGTGGAAAGGTTGCGGCTTGGCAATCTGGTTCGGGCGGTCCACGCCATTCGAGCCCGCACCGGTCTGCTGAATGCCCGAGTAGACCGTAAATGGCGCGCCGGAGTTGATGCTGGAGATGCTCAGCAGTTCCCAGCCGCCGGTCACCTTCTTACTCAGCGGGTTCAGGAAATCGACCTCTGTCGAGGTGCAGGTCCTGCGCCAGCGCTCAGGCTGAACCCATGTCGTGACATCGAAGGTCGACGGGCCCTTTCTCCGGGATGCGTGTCGTAAGGGTTCTGCGGGAAGCCGGATCGACACGGCGCCGGTGGCACCGGTTCCGCCGAGCACCTGGCTCGTATCGTCGATGCGACTTGCCCCACGTGTAGCTGGCCTGGATGCCCGGGCCGCCGTGCCCCACGTTGCCCGAAAGCGATGTTTGCAGCGCGTGATAGGTGGAGTGCGACGTCGCCGATGATCACGTTCTCCACCCCGAAGCCGCCGATCACGTTGCCGTGCGCTGTCGAACTGCGTATGCGGTGCGAACTGCCGGCGATGGCTCCCGGGTAGGCATTCGGGAAACTCGTAGCGCGGCAGCTTCTGCGCAGCCGTTCCCACGTACGCCGCATCCGCGGTCAGGTTGCCGAACTTTCGCTCCAGGCCCAGCGTCCACGTATAAAGCGTGCGCATTGCCGAACGCAGCGGTCGATGCCGCTCAGATTGAGCGGCGCTCACCACGCCGGTCGGCGTGAGTGCCGCCATATCCTTCTCGTAGCGGTCCACGTCCATCACCGTGTTCGCCGGCACGGCCTTGGTGCTCCCCGAAGCAAAGACATTCGTGCCCGGCGGCGTGTAGGCGTCGGGCACCTGCGCGGGCGTGATCTGGAATCCGTAATGGATCGGCGCCGCTCGACGCCGCGACCAGGCGCGGATAGATGACGAACGGCGTCGAGCCGGTAAGGAAGTTGTCCTGCCAGATGTTCGGCGGAATCATCAGTGATCGCTGCCGCCCGCGTGCGCCGGAACTTGTTGGTCGCCTGCCACGACGCCTGCACGCGCGGGCCCCAAGCCGTTCCAGTTGGTCTGGTAGCCCGGCTGCGGATTGATCACGTACTCCTGCGTTGCCATTGCGTATCGACGGAAGCCGGCGGTGCGGTGCGCGCGTTCGGTGATGGGCGTGTACAACTCCCAGCGCACGCCGTAGTCCAGCGTGAATCGTGGCGTGATCTTCCAGGTGTCCTGCACATAGGCGCCGCATCCGTCGCGGCTGATGGCCGCGGGACCGATGTGCTCGCCGCCCGAGAAGTAAGGCGGCGCAATGCGCGACCGTGTAGACGAACGGGCTGCCCGACAGAAAGCTCGACAGCGTATCGGGCAGCGGATCGCCGGATGTGATGTTGTGCGTGCCGCTCGCCGAGGGAATGGACTCCGTCGCATACGCAGTGCCGCCGCCGAAATCGTACTCGCCATTGGGGCTGATGCCGAAGTAAGTGGTGTCGCGATTCAGGCGCGCTTCAAAGCCGGCCTTGAATGCGTGATTGCCCCTCGTATAACGCGACGTTCTCGCGGCCATGAAACAGGTTGCCGTACGCCTGCATCACCGAGCCGCCGGCAGAATTGAATGCCTCGAACAGCCCGTCGTTGAACTTCACCGCGGGATCGGTGTGGTCGGTCGTAGGGAAGCCCGGAGTCGATGCGCGTGATGCTGATCGACGACTCAAAGATCAGCCGCGGCGATGCCGTGCGCGTCCACGTGCCGACGACATTGCGCTGCCGATCGATGTACTGAACGCCAAAGGCTGGATCGATCGCCGTCTGGTCGGGATTGGTCGTGGGCCCGGTAAGGTTGTCCATGTTGAACCGCGCCAGGAACTGATCCTTCGCCGAAATCTTGTGGTCGATGCGAATCGAGAACTGGTTCGCATTCGTGGCCACCTTCGACGCGGTCGCGTAGGTGCGCTGCCATAAGGCGCCCGCTGCGTAGTTGGGCAGCGGATAGCGCGCCAGCACCGCGGCGATCCCAGGGTCGACCGGGACGGTCAGCGTATCCTGCGAGCCGTCGGCATAGGTGACGCGTGTCGATGCCGGCTCGCTCCTGCGCCGTCGGCACGGGCATCACCTGCGTGGTTCCCAGCACCTGCCGGAAGCCCTGGTACTGAACGAAGTAGAACGTGCGCTTGCGGCCGTCGTAGAGGTGCGGCAGGAACACCGGTCCGCCATTCGTGAAGCCGAACTCGTTGCGGCGAAAGGGCGGAATGCGGCCGGGATACGCCGGCGTGGCGTGGTCGAAGAAGTTGCGGGCATCAAAGCGCCGAGTTGCGCACAAACTCGAAGATCGATCCGTGAAATCCGCTCGCCCCCGAGCGCGTGTGAATGTTGGTAAAGCCCGCGGCGCCCCGGCCGATCTCCGCCGGCATCCAGCCGGAGCTCGAGTCGATGCTCTTCCACGGCGTCCACGTTGAAGTTGGAGAAGGTCGAGCCGCCCATCTCCGGATCGCTGATGTCCGCGCCGTCCATGGCGAAGGTCGCTTCTACGCCGCGCTGGCCGTTGATGGCAAACTGCGCGGTGAAGTTGGTGGCGCCGTTGGCGTCGGTCATGGTGCCCGCCGCGAGCAGCAGCAGCGTGGAGAAGTCGCGCTTGTTCAGCGGAAGTTCGCTGACCGCCTGGCTCGAGAGCTGCTCTCCACCGGTCGCCTCCTGCGTCTTGAATTGAGCCACCGACAATTCGCCGCGCACCGACAACGTGAGCACCACGGGCGCCGTAGCCGATGTCAGGTTGACGGGCACTGCCAGCTCAACCGTCCGATCCTCCGCAATCACCGTCAGGTGATAGCTTCCCGGCGGTAACGGAGCCAGGTGAAACTGTCCGTCGGCTGCGGTTGTGCCGGTCGCAGTGGGCGCAGCCGGGCTGGTGGATCCAATCGCCGTGAGACGAACCTTGGCGGCAACAATGGGAGCGCCTGCCGTCGTTCGCAAGAATCCCTGCCACGCAGGAAGCGCCGGCTGTTCTGCTGCCTGGTTCTGTTGCGCAGAAGCGTGTTGGACGAAGGAGGACAAACCGGCGAGGGTGAGAATCAAGGTGGCGGCGGATGCACGCAGCACTCTTGTCAACCCTCCCGTCTTTGCGGGAGTGCAGAAAGCAGAAGATAGGAACATCAAAAAATGGCCTTTGAGAGCAAATACGCAATTTGTGCGCCAGGATTTCGGCGCTACAGGTAACCCTATGTTTGCGTTGCGAGAATTATAGTCTTCACCGAGATGCGCCCGCCGTGTCCGGGGACCACGAGCCCGCCCCCCTGAGGAGCCAGGGCGCAACACTAAACTGGAGAGGACTATGGCGGAGACCCAGACAGGCACCGACACCATTGTGGCCATCTCGACGGCGCCCGGACGCGGCGGCATCGGGATCGTCCGCCTCAGCGGGCCGCGTGCGCCCGAGATCGCCGCGCAGCTCGTGCGCCTTCGCCGTCCGCTGGAGCATGCGCATGCCCGCCTTGCCGAGGTCCTCGACCCCAACCGGGATGAAAACGCTGCAGACGAACATGCCGCCATCGACGAAGCCGTCGTCCTGTGGTTTGCCGCGCCCAACTCCTACACCGCGGAGGATCTTGTCGAGATCGCCGCGCACGGCTCGCCCGTGGTGCTTGAAATGCTCCTGCGCGGCGCGCATCGGCCTTGGCGCGCGCCTCGCCGAGCCCGGCGAGTTCACGCAGCGCGCATTCCTCTCCGGCCGCATCGATCTCACCCAGGCCGAGGCCGTCCGCGACCTGATCGAGGCGCAAACGCTCACGCCAGGCGCGCCAGGCCGCCAGCCAGATGGGCGGCGCACTCAGCCGCCGCGTCTCGCCCGTGAAGCAGGCCCTGGTCGAGTTGATCGCGCTTCTCGAAGCCGGCATCGACTTCGCCGAAGACGATGTCGACGTCGCCCCGGAAACGGAGATCGCGCGCCGCATCGACGGCTGTCACCGCCCCGCTTGCGGCCTTGGAGACTTCGTTCCGCCGCGGCCGCATCGTGCACGATGGCCTCACCCTCGCCATCGTCGGCCGTCCCAACGCCGGCAAGAGCTCGCTGTTCAATCGCCTCGTGGAGCGGGAACGCGCCATCGTCACCGCGACCCCCGGCACCACCCGCGACCTGGTCACCGAGCGCATCTCTCTTGATGGCATTCCGCTTGAGTTAGTCGACACCGCCGGCCTGCGCGAGGGAATCGAAGAAGCCGAGCAACTTGGCATCGCCCGCAGCCGCGAAGCTCTCGCCGATGCCGCCATCGTCCTGGTTGTCCTGGACGCCACGCAGGCGCTGAACCAGGAAGAGCGCGAGTTGCTGCAGGCCGTGCAGGGCCGGCCGGCCGTCGTCGTCGCGAACAAGTGCGATCTTGCGCTCTGGAGACGCTTCGCGTCGGCAATCCCACGGAACGCCCGCATCATTCATACCTCCGCTCTCACGGGGCAGGGAATTCCCGAACTGAACGGCGCAAATCCTCGCGCTTGCCACGGGCGGCGCCGCCTCCGAGCCCGGGGTCCTCACCAACCTGCGCCAGCACCAGGCCATTGCCACTGCGCTCGGGGCGATCGGCGACGCGGCCCGCGCCAACGCCAGCAGCATCCCCCACGAGATGATCCTGCTCGACCTTTACCGCGCCCTCTGGGCCCTCGACTCCCTCACCGGCCAAACCTCCTCCGACGACATCCTCAACCTGATCTTCTCCACCTTCTGCATCGGAAAATAGAGGCGGTCTAACGTCCCGAGCGAGAAATCAGCTCTTGTCCGGAATCGAATCGTATTATGATGACCCCTTACCAGGAATGGAGCTGATTGCCGATGGAGGATCCCGACCACCAGGCCGTTCGTGAGCCGCAATCTGCTGCAGGCGACGCGAAAGCGATTTGGGCCAAGGCACTGCCGGAAGAACTCCGCTTCTGGGAAGGCATCATCTCCGGCACGTCCAAGCACCAGAACTACGTGCAGAACTTCCGTCGCCGCGCATCCGGGGTCGACGAAATCGCTCCGCATCTCGTGGAGTATCTCGAGGGCAAGGACATCGATTCTTTCGAAATCCTTGATGTCGGGGCCGGTCCGCACTCCGTGATTGGAAGTCTTTTCCGCGGCAAGAGGCTGAGGGTTTCGGCAATCGATCCACTTGCGGATCAATACAACGAGCTGATTTCCGCCGCACAGATCATACCGGCAATACCAACCGTCGCCGGCGAGGCAGAAAATCTGGCCGCCATCTTCCCGGGGAAGAAATTCGACCTGGTCTATTCCAGAAATGCTCTAGACCATGTCTACGATGCAGTTGCCGCACTGCAGGCGATGGTGAACGTGTGCGCGCCAGGCGGAGTCGTTTTCATTGAAGGCAGCAGCAACGAGGCTGTGAAGCAGCGCTTTGCCGGTTTGCATCAATGGAATTTCATGCCTGTGGACGGCGATCTCGTCATTTGGAAGCTCGATTTCCACCGCTCCATGAAGTGCCATCTGCAGGGATACTCCAGCTTGCGGGCCGAGGGGACCAGCTGGTACAAGGTTGAAATTATCAAGCGACCCGCAGGCGACTGAAAACGAATTCCGTCTGGAAGCCGACATCGAAGCCGGCAAACCTGAGTTACACGAACCGGCCTTCAACTGGTTCCATTGTGCCGCGCAAGTTCCGACATCACCGAGCGATACACTCCGTCGGAATGCACGCTCTCCACGGCCTTGCGCAACGCTGCGTCGACTCCTGGATCCTTGGAGTAACGGCTCGCGGCATCGAGAAGCACTCGGCCTTTATCTCCATCTGAAGAGATCCGCGTTGCCGACTGAATCGCTGCGATCACCATGGCGGTTGAAGTCCCGGGCTTATCGAGGACGGTGGTGAGCACATGACTATGATCGCCATCGGAACTGATACTGTCTGCAGCGGAGAAGAAGTCGTCCCGCACCGGATCAACATTGGCACCGGCGAGTTCAACCAGAACGCGGGCTTTATCCCCGTCTGAAGAAATCCGCTGTGCCGACTTCGCAATGCCGCCGAGCGTCGGCGCACTCATTCCCTGCCGCGCAGCCAGAGCCACCAGCACCTGCTGATGATCGCCATCGCTCGCTATCGAATTCGCCGAATCGAGGAACGCCTTGCGGAGGGTCTCGTCATCGCTATACCTGGGAACAGCTTCTTTGAGAACGCGCGCCTTGTCCCCATCCGAGGAGATTTTTCCCGCCGACCGCAGCACCTGGGCCAACACCATGGGATCGCCGCCGTGCGCCGCCAGAACCGCGGAGAGAACCCGTGCGTGATCCCCGTCTGACGAAATCGACTTCACGGCTTCGAAATATTCAAGATCGAACACGTCGTCGGTGTGCGCGGCTTTAGCAGTTTCAACCAGCACTTCGGCTTTGTCCCCATCCGAAGAAATATGCCTGGCTACCTTCGCGGTACTCACAAGTGTTTCAGAGTTTCCTCCGTCTTTCTTCACGATGTCCGTCAGGACCCGGCGTTTGTCGCCATCGGAGGAAATGCCTGCTGCCGCCTCGAAGAGATAGGGGCGCATCTCTTTGCTGAAATACTTCTCGTCGACAGCCGTGAGCACCTGTGCCTTGTCGCCATCGGACGAGATCGATCGAATCAGCCGGGCCGCATCCTTGAGTTGCGCCGTGTCCAGCGTCGCCTGTGTAAACAGCTGTTCCACATAGTTCCGCTTCGACCCATCGCTGTGAATGAGCCCTATCTCCGCTTCCACGGCGTTGGGGCCGCCCTGGCGCAGGAATCGCGCCACCCGCTGTACCACGCCGACTCCGCTATCGCGAATCAGCTGAGGCATCAGTCGTTGCAGCCACGCGCGTCCCTCATCGTCCAGTGGCTTCGCGGACTCGCCTATGTAGTAGGTCTTGGTGAGGTTTCCCGCTGAATCTGCCTTGACGTCATAGGCATGCGAAGAGAGCCATCTTCCTTCTTCCATACGGAAATGCCCGTGCGGAGAAAGGGACTTGACGTCGCGGTCATCGTCGGTGAACTCGATGGCGCCATCCACTTTCATGCGCAGGAAGGTGGCGCCATTCTGAGTTGTCATTTCCATGTGGCTTTCGCCGCTCTGTTCCGCGACCATGGCGGCGGCCGGCGACAGCGCTGCGACCGCAATGGATGGTGCGCTCGGCGCTGTCGGGGCGGCGACGCCCTGCACGGGTGCTCCTGAGGAAAGTGCCGCGATCTGCGTGGCCGGTGAAGCCGGCCGGCTGGGGGTGACCGGCGCCTCCTTTACCACTTGTGGTGAAACTGGGGATGAGGGAGTGGATGAGGGCGTGCTTGGTTGTTGCCGGTCATTTTCGTGAGTATGCGCAAAGGCGACTAACTGCGGAGTGCGCGCGCCCACATAAATCAAGGTTGCGATCGCGGCGATTGCTGCCGAAAACGGAATCAGCGTGAGCCTGGGCGCCGCATTGCGCGTTTCGTTCAGCATATTCTGAACGCGGCTGAAAAGCTGCGAACGATTTCCTGTCGCGCCCGCCGCCAGAATGTCCACGCGCCGCCATTGTGTGATTTCTGCCACCTTGGTGAGCGAGGCCGCATAGGGCCTGGCAGTTCCCGTGGTTGCGATCACCCAGTCGTCGCACGCCATCTCGCGTTCAATGGACATGCGATGGCCGATCCAGTAGACAGCCGGTTGGATTGGAAGCAGCGCCTCAATCAGTTTCTGTGCGAGGTTGGTCCAGTCATCTCGACGCAGCAAGTGAGCAAGTTCGTGCAGCACAACGTGCTCGAGTTCGGCGTCTGCGAGCGTGTCGAAAAGGCCCTGAGGAATCAGGATCGCCGGATTCAAAAACCCCAGCGACATGGGCGCTGCGATTCGGTCGGAAACCAGGAGCCTTGTGTGTCGGGAAATCCCGTTGATTCGAATCAACGTCTTGAATCGAGCCTGCCACTCTACTTGAGCCGGTACAGCGTCCGCCTTCAACCTCCGCAATTTCCGAATGCCAAGCCCGAGCCGCATCAGCAAAACGAAGGAGGCCGCGGCCCACAGCATCTCAAAGGCGTCCAAAGCCTTTGCGGACCGAATCTGAATCAGGGGCCGCGCCACGGCCGCAACCACTGTCGATGCATCGCGGGCCGCGGATCTCTGTTCTGGCTGCTGCAGAGGAGCAGGCGCCTGCTGAGGTGCAGAAGGGAACGACGTCTTTGAAATGGAAGAACGGTAAGACGCGGCTCTCGGCGCTGTGCTGCGCGGGAGAGCTCGCGGCTTCGCGACCTCTTTGGCAACTGGAGTCGGCGTTTTGATTTCGTTGACTGCAGGCGTCGCGTGCGTTGCCGACTGCGCGGCAGGCGTCAAGGTCCTCGACGTAAACCGTCCGAGCGGCAGCGTCACGACGGCGATCAAAGTCACCCACAGAAGAGCAAACCGTGTTGTCGGATTCACTCGCGGGAACAGTTTCAGAAGCAGCAGCATCGCTGCCGCCAGCAGTGTCCCTTGCCAGATTCCGTCGAGAAGCGTCGTCACCACAGAGTTGATATCCATTGTTTTCGCTCCACTACTCGCTCATCGCGATCATCTTCTTGATTCGCCGCAGTTCTGCCCGGCCGATCGATTCTTCCTTCAGCAGATTCATCACGAGAAGTTCGTGCGAACCGCCAAAAAAGCGATTCAACAGGTGTCCAAGAGCCTTCCGGGTCGCTTCTTCCTGAACCACAATCGGCTCATAGACGAAGGCTCGCCCTTGCTTGACGTGCCGCAGATAGCCCTTGGTTTCGAGGATGCGGAGGGTCGTCAGCACCGTACTGTAGGCGAGCGGGGGATCGGCCGGTAACGACGACACGACTTCGCCGACGGTTGCCTGTCCTTTCTTCCAGAGGACCTCCATCAGCCGCAGCTCAGCGTCCGTCAGATTGGGTGACTTTTTCCTTGCCAACACTTCCTCCATACGACAATTAAGAAATTAATAGTTCGAGAGATTTATACGTCGACAGGGAACGCTTGTCAACTATGAAATTAATAGTTCGGAATCCGCGCCCGGAAACAGGGTCAGAGACACAGGGCCTTGCACGTCTTCTCAATCCTCACGACGGGGGCGTCGGAAACGTTTGAATCCCCTGACTCCAGCCCCGCTCGAGCAGGATCGCCAATCGTTGCAGTTGTGCAAGCGAGCCTGGCCGTTCTTCTCCAACGTCACTGAATGGCCCGTGGCAGCTTTTGAGTTGCCGCCCCCACAATGAATCCCACGATGCAGCCGGGCACGATGATTGCCGCGTAGTGCTTGTGCTGGAGCATCGCAATACCCAACGCAAAGAGCCCGCTGACCACAATGCCAAATACAATGCCCGCCGTCAGGTTGTGCACTTTGCGCGCGAAAAGCCCGATGATGAGGCCCGCAACGAGTCCCTTCAGAGTGGACCCGATGAGGATCCCGGTCATCATTCCCGTCGTGTCGGGGTAGAAAAACGCCGTGCTGCCGTCCAATACACCCAGGGCGGCGCCGAGCAGCGATCCGATGGTTGGCTTGTTCATATCTTTAGATCCACCCTCCTCAGATTTGGCCCTCGCGAGTTCCGGCCAGAAACAAACCATGCCGCACCATCGGTTCAATGAACGAAACGAAGTGGGGCGGGGCCGCATTCAGCAAATCTGCGATTGATTTCCTCTTGTAGGAGAAGCGCAAGCAGTGTATCGCCCGGCCAGGGCAGCGGCAACAGAATGTTAAGAGCGAAAAATCAACAGGTCCGGGCGTGAAGGTGCAGACTTGCCGCTCTTCGCCGGCAAGGCGTACAGCCTTTCATCTTGGAGTCAGGCGGCTGCGTTATGATTCTTAGGCTGTCTTCAGCTTTCACTTTGAGGAGGTCCTAATGAACAAGCGTCCCTGGATGATGCTCCCCGGATTTCTGACGCTCACACTGATCGTCGCTGCGCAGCAACCACCTGCGGCTGCTCCCGCCAATCCCATCACGGTAAGCGAGAAGGGGCTCTACTCATTTATCAGCGGCGCGGTTGTGGGCGCTGCCGAGAAAATGCCGGAGAGCAATTACGATTTCAAGCCGACACCCGAGGTGCGCAGCTTCGGCCAGCTCGTGGGTCACGTCGCCGATGCGAACTACAACTTCTGCGCGCAGGCAATCGGCGAGGAAGCTCCGGTCAAAGGAATTGAGAAGAGCAAGACCACGAAGGCGGACCTGGTTGTGGCGGTCAAGGGCGCTGTAGCGTACTGCAATCAGGCGTTCGACAAAATGACCGACGCGAAGGGAAGCGAGATTACGAAATTCTCCCGCTTCCAGTTGGCGAAGCTTTCGCTCCTCTCCTTGAACACCGCGCACACCGACGAACACTACGGCAACATGGTCACATACCTGCGCCTGAAAGGGATTGTGCCGCCGACCAGCGAAAGCCAACCGGCGCCGCCGAAGAGCAGCGGTCAGTAGCGATCTGCACTCCGGTCGAAAATTGCTGAACAAGAAAGAATGGGCTGGATCATCTCAATCCAGCCCATTCTTTTTCTTAAGGCGCATCGCATCAACCGCCGACTATTTCGCAGTGGTGAGACTCGCTGCTTTACTTCGTTCTGCCGAGGCCTCGTCGGCTCGCCCTTGGCGTTCGTAAGCAAGTGCTAACTGGTTATGCGGATCGGCAAACGTCGGGTCGGCGGCGATCGCTTCCTGATAGCGCGCGACGGCATCCGCGATCTGCCCTTTGAGCAGGAGCTGATTGCCGGCGTTCATCGCGAAGTTTGCCTTCTGCCGGCTGACTGCGCTGCGTGCGAGATCGGCTCCCTCGCGCCGGTACTCCGCGGCCTTGGCGCGCAGATCCTTCACGGTGGCCTGAAGCTGTTCCGCCTTCGCATGATCTCCGGCTGCCTCGGCCGCATCGGCAGCAGCGCTGTCCGCTCCTGCCTGTTCTGCCAGCACGCCGGCCAGAGTCACGCGCGGTCCCGGCTGGCCCGGTAACAGCGGAATCGCCTTCTCCAGCGCCTCGCGCGCTTCATCGAGCCGGGAGTCCTGCTTCAGCGTGCTGCCGAGAATCGCCCACGCATCGCCGCTGTCCGGCCGCAGCGCAACGGCCTTTTTCAACTCGACGACCGCGTCATCGAGCTTGCCAACCTGCATGTACAGAATGCCAAGCGTGTACGGCGGATCTTGCAGCGTGGGGTCCATGTCGCCGGCGCGTTTCAGCTCGGCAACCGCGTCCTCCACGCGGTCCTTGAACTTGTAGGCCATGCCCAAGTCGTAATGAAGCTGCGGATCGTTTGGATCCAGCGCCAAGGCAGCCTGAAAATCCGGGATCGCCTCGTCGAATGCCGAGAGCTGAACTTCGGCGACTCCTTTGTCTTTGAACAACGTTGCACTCGGCGATCCCGCTGCCTTCGCTTTGTCAAAGTAGGTCAGCGCCTCTTTCGCCTTGCCCGTGAGCGTCAAAGCCAGCCCGAGATTCGTCAACGCACTCACATTCCCTGGCTCGCGATCGATCGTCTGGCGGAACAGCGGAATGGCTTCTTCCTGCCGCCCCTGCCGTTGCAACGCCATTGCCAGCTCGTTTTCAATCTCGGGTAAGGCCGCATTGAGCTTCGCCGCCTGCTCGAGATGCGGAATCGCTGCTTCATCCTGCCCGGCGGCCACCAGCGTGCGTCCCAGCTCCGCCTGCCCGGTCGCATCTTGCGGATTCGCCGTTACAGCAGCCTGCAGCGTCGCCAGCGCACCATCAAGATCCTTCTCCTGGCGCTGCACAACTCCCAGATGAATCTTGGCCGGCAGGTAAGATCCATCGAGTTCGAGCGCCTTTTCGAAATTCGTGCGCGCCTCGTTCCATTCGGAAGCCTGCGCATGCAGTGAACCGAGCGCATCGAACAGATCCGGTGTGGCTGGACCTCGATCAATCGCCTGCTGAAACATGGCAATCGCTTCGTTGGTCTTGCCGGTCGCTGCGAGCGCTCTCCCATAAGCCTGGTAAAAGGCGCTGTCGAGATTCTGCGCTCCAGCCGTCTGCCCTGCTTGCAATGCCGCGGCAAACTCCGAGACCGCCTTCGTCGGGTTGCCCGATGCTGCATCCGCCAGCGCAAGCTTTGCTTCAAATCCCGCATCGCCCGGACGCAGACGAAGCGCTGTCGCGAACTGTCGTGCCGCCTCTCCTGGCTTGCCCAGCTCAATCAAGACTTCGCCGAGCGCAGAGTGGCCTTCCGGAATCTGAGGGGCCAGCCGAACAACTTCTGCGAACTGGCGTTGCGCCTCGTCCAGCTTTCCCGCCTCGCGCGCCGCCACCCCGGCGTGAAAAGCCGTGTCCGCCTTCTTCAGCGCATCCGCTTCCTTCGCATGGGGCGCCTGCGCCGGAGCCAGGGGCGCCAGCGCCGCAATCAGTGCAACCAGGAAGACCCGCAGCCGCTGCCGGCAATACAACCGCATGCTCTATTTTCCCGCCGGAAGCTGCTTGTTACTGTTTTGCAATTCGACGACCATGCGAAACTCGCGCTTCGCTTCTTCCGTCTGTCCTGTCGCCTTGTAGGCTTGCCCGAGCAGGTTATGTGTCAGGTAATTGGAGGGGTCCATCTTCTCGGCGTGATCCAGATAGTGGAGCGCCTCAATCGGTTCATTCAGCTTCAGAAAGGTCTGCCCCAGCAAGATATACGGTGCGGTCGAACTTGGCTCCAGCAAAACTGCGCGGTTCAGTGCGTCTTTGGCTTCCTCAAACTTGCCGTCGCGCAGATACGCATCGCCGAGCCGGTCATACAGGTTGCCGTTCAGCGGATTGATCGTCCTCTCTGCCTCGAATTCGCGCACCGCCGCCGGGATGTCCGCTTTTGCCAGTGCGACCTCGCCCAGCAGTTGGTGCGCAAGAGGCAGCGTCGGCTTCAGCTCGATAGCCTTCTGCGCCTGCGCGGCGGCAACGTCAGCAAACTGCCTGCGCAAGAAGAGCCGCGCGGCGAGCAAATACGCTTCCGCCGAATCGGGAGGAAACCCATACTGCGATGCGAAGGCATGCCGCGCGTCATCGTAGCGCTTCACATCGGTGTAGCAAAGTCCAAGCACGTACTCCGGATCCACGTTCGCCCGAACCACGGTAGCGTGCGCTTTCTCGAGAAGCGGTAACGCTTCAGCCGAGTGCCCGGTTCGGAAAAGACTCAGCCCCTGCATCTCAATGGATTCGCGGTCTTGCGGATCCTGCTCCACCGCCTTGCTGAATGCCTTGATCGCTTCCGGAAGTTGCTCCTGCTGGTACAGAATGATGCCGCGCAGACGCTCAACCCCTGCCGCCTCCGGGTTCTGCGCGGCGAGATCCGATGAGGATGGCCATCGCCTTGTCGAGCCGGCCGCGTCCCGCCAGGCTCTGCGCCTGTTCAAACGGGGTAGGCTTGGCTTCTGCAGCGTCTGTGCCCGATGAAGGAGCTGGTTGCTGCGCGTGCGCATACAAACCGAGCGTCAGGACAGTAGAAAAGAATGCTGAAGTGATTCGGGCCTGCATACAGAAAACCTATAGGTAGTTTAGTCCTCAGCGGAGCGCCTCTATGTGCGCCGCGGCTGGGTCAAAAAGATTGAGGGGAGCCGAAGCTCCCCTCGAGGTTTGTTGCCGTTTCTCTTCGCGCTTTAGAACTGCAGGCGCATCGAGAACTCGAGCTGACGCGGTCCGCAGGTGTTGCCTACGCAGCCATTGGCCTCGCCGCTGATCGTGCCGGTCGACTCGATGTTGCCGCCCGGGTTGGAAGCGTTGATGTGGTTGAAGGCGTTGAAGGCGTCCATACGGAAGGAGGCTGCGACGCTCTCCCAGATGTTGAAGGCCTTGGTGAATGCCAGGTCCGACGTGAAGAACCCGGGTCCGCGGTAGGTGTTGATGCCCGCGTTGCCAAACGTATCGAGCGCCGGCACGGTGAACTGGCCACCGATCGTCTGCGCTTGATAGAAGGTGCGGGTTCCCGTGCCTCCTGAGTTGGGGGTGAAGCTGGTTAGGCTTGTCGACAACCTCTTGCTCTGGTTTGGATCGCAAGGCCCATCGATGACGACTTGATCCGCACTCGTTGTAGCCGAGTGTGAAGGGCAGGCCGCCGGAGATGTTCATGGTTCCGCTGAGCTGCCATCCGCCCACGATCAGGTCGGTTGCATGGTTTGCATTCTGCAGGAAGTCCTTACCCTTGCCGAACGGCAGATCGTAGCTGCCGTAGACCACTACCTGCTGGTCGCGAACGTTGCTGTCGCGGCCGTGCGTGATGGAGTGGCTCCAGGTGTAGTAGCCCGACTGCTCGTCGAATGCGCTTGCCCACTCATAGTTGGCAGTCACCGTCAGTCCGTGGCTCATCTGCTTCTGGAGGTTAACCTGCAAGGCGTCGAATTCGGTGTTCTGGTCGTCGCCACGATACCCGATGCCGTTCTGCCAGCCGCACATGCCGGCAGTCAGGTTAGGATCGTTGCCGTTCGCAGCCAGCATGGCCGCAACCGGGTAATTCGCATCGGAACAAGCCGCCAATTTGGCCGCATAGTACCGTTGCAGGTACCGCTGACCGTTTCTGTTGATGCCGCCGCTATAGCCGGAGGGCAGAGCAGCAGAAACGCCGCCGAGACCGTTTGGATCGAAGTTCAAGGTCCCGCCGGTCACGGTGTTTGCACCGGGTACAACGTTGCCGGTCTCGTTGGGGTTGGTGCCGTTCGAGTCGCCGTCACCCAGCGTATGCGTTCCCTTGTTGCCGACGTAGGCAACGGTCAACGACAGCGTTGGAGTGATGGCGCGCTGCACGCTCAGGTTCCACGCATCGATCGTGGTGAGGTGAAGCGGGTTCGGACGTGCGCTGGGTCGCAACCGCATACCCTTCGGCAGGCAACAGGCCATTGGAAGGAACTGTCGGTCCCACGTAAGCAGGAGGTCCGGCATCGAGCGTGAAGGCTGGTGTGCTTACGCTCGGCTCAGGAATCTGCTGGTTAGCCAGAACCGGAATGTTCTGGGTGACGGTGTGGCCGAAGATAGAACCGAACACGCCGGTGTCAAAGCTGCGTCCATAGCCGGCGCGAACGACGGTCTTCGAGTCGAACTGGTAGGTGGCGCCGAGGCGCGGTGCAAACTGCTTCTTTTCCTCGATGCTCCAGCCGAGGTTCGAGGGAACACCACCAATGCCGGCCACGTGCATATAGCCGTCCTTGAGGTTCAGGAGCGATCCATTCCCCGGGCCGTTGACCGACTCGGGATAATAAACGTCCCAGCGCAGCCCGAGGTTCAACGTCAGCTTCGGGTTTACGCGCCAGGTGTCCTGCCCGTAGAAGAACAAGCGCTTCTGGAATTCCTTGGCGTTGGTTGAAGAGGAGACGTACCGGCCGAAGGTGCTGACGTCGCCCAGCATCATCGTGGCAAAGCCCAAACCGCCGGAGACTTTGGAAGCAGCAGCCGGGTCGGAGGTCTGGTCCGTGTTGAAGTTGAGCTGGCCGTCGCGGTCCACATCGGACGGGACGCGCAGGTTGCGGGCATAGCGAAGGTCGGCGCCCACCTTGACGGTGTGGTTGCCGATAATCCGGGTCCAGTTATTGACGATCTGGCCCTGGTCTTCGCGCTCGGTGAGCGGGCAGTTGCAGCGGTTGATGTTCAGACCGTCGCCGTAGACCCAGCCGTTGGTGCCGCCGCCGCCGTTGGGCAGATTGGCAATCACGAAGCCCGGCGCGCCGCCTGTGAACGACGTTCCGAGGTTGATTCCCGGAATGCCCAGGGTGTTGGCGAATTGAGCCGACTGATCGTGCTTGGTGTCGATCACGTTGTAGCGATAGTAGCCAACGCGGAAGTCGGTGAGCAGCTTGGGGCTGAGCGCGAAGTCCATGCCGGCCGCGAGGCTGTCGTTGGCGCCATCCGAGTTGCCGCCGTAGTTATTGATACCGAATCCAGGTCCACCCGCTGCGCCGAACATAACCGCACCGGAGAGGATGTCTGTGAACCGCGAGAAGCGCTCAAAGAGGTGCGTCTTCTCGGTGAGCGTGTAGTCCACGCGCTCTGTCCACATGTTGCTGTTGAACAAGCCGGTGCCGTTCAGGTTGTAGTTCTTGTCGAGACCATTCACTGATCCGGAACCCGGTGTGTACGCGATGCCCGCGGTGTAAGGCTGCAGAACCTTCAGAAGAGCCAGGGACTGTGCCGAAAGCCGCGCGGCCGGAATCACGTTGTTTGGAAATGGAGTCGGGTGGGTTACGCCGCCGGCATCAACATAGGTGTTGGTCCAGTCGTAGATGGTTCCGGCGCCGGTTGGTAGTCCTGCCATGTACTCGCTGAAGTCGCAACCGGCGATACCGCCCGAGCCGCTGCCGAGGCTGCTCCCGAGACAGGAATTCGTCAGGTTGGCCGTTGGCAGCGTGTCCGTTGCCACGGTGCCGACCTTCTGGCGCTGTCCTTCGTAGTTGAAGAAGAAGAACGCCTTGTCCTTGAGGATCGGGCCGCCGATGGTGCCGCCCATGCGGTTCTTCAAGCCGGCCGGAAGGCCTGCCGCCGCGGGCTGCGAGTAAGGATCGCGCGCGAGGTTCGCATTCCCCGTGCGGAAGTCGTAGATGTCGCCGTGGAAGTTATTCGTTCCCGAACGCGTCTGCGCGGTCACAACAGCGGAAACTGCTTTGCCGAGCTCGGCATCGTAGTTCTGCGTCGTGATCTTGGTTTCCGTCACAGCATCGGTTGCCGGGTTGATGACGATAATGCCGAGGATCGGATCCTCGTTATCCGTGCCGTCCAGTTCAAAGGCCGTTCCACCGAAAGCCTGGCCGTCGACCTGAATCTGCTTTGAGGCCTGTGGGTTTTCGTCGGCAGCGTGCGACCAGCCCAGGAGCTGCGCGCCGGGAACAAGAAGCTGCAAGTTGGTGAAGTTCTGATCGCCGATCGGCAGGCTGGTAACTTGCTGCTCGTCGAAAACGGTAGCGACGTCGGCCTTGTCGGTCTTCAATTCGGGCTGCGACTCGGCATTGACTTCGACTGTTTCCGAGCTGCCGCCTACGTCCATCGTGGGGTCGATGCGAGGCGCGGTGTCGGCCTCGACCGAGATGCCCTTGGTCTCGAAGGTCTTGAACCCCTTCGCCGTGACCTTCAGGTCGTATACGTCTGGAATAAGGTGTGGGACTGAATAATCGCCGGAACCGTTCGACGTAACGTTCACGACTGTCCCTTTGGCCTCGTCGGTCACTGTGACGGTGGCTCCGGGAACTGCGGCTCCAGTCTTATCTGTAACGGTACCGAACAGCGATCCGTAGACCGACTGCGCGGCGCTCGGTACAGAAAGCAGAAGGCTCGCGCAGGTAAACACACCCAGCGCGAGGGCTGTTCGAAAGCTCTTGTTCATGCGGTCTCCTGAAAGATGTTTCTGTTTTTATCTGTGAACTTGTGATGATTCGGTTCCCGCCGAGAAAACTCCCGTACGGTTTTAAACGCTTACCTGTCGCTGCGACGGGGAAGCCCAAAACCGAAGTAAACCCTGCCCGATGCAAGATTGGGCAGGGGAAAAAAGGCCTACTTCGGAGCAATCGAAACAATAGCAAGCAGAAGATGCGCTGTCAACAAAGCGGACCCAAAAAATACACCTCCTCGGACGTAAATACGACATATCAATACTTGGAAACCTTTACATTTTCATGAAAACCGATTTCCACACCCCGCGCCGCTCACGGTCAATAACCTTTAACTCCTCTTTCTAAAGCGATTTACTGGGATGAAGTTGGACCTCGAGACCCACCGCCCGCAAAGAAAATTTCGGCCTCGCAAAGCCGCCTTTACCGTATTATCGGTCCCATATTCGGCTGGATTTGTCAGTTAAATGGCTATACATTTCCTCGAGCTCCCAAAGGCATTGGGCTGGCACCGCACTCTGGGCGAATCAGGACCGGGTTCTGAGCACGGAATCGAAATTCACTTAAACGTTTGAGTCAAGTGATTGAGAAGGATAGGGGATCGACCCATCGCATCGATCGAGCGCACTTTCTTTTTGCTGTAGCCAAAACCCCGCAAGCCGGAGAAGCGTGCCCCTGGACTGCGCTGTCGCTTACTCAATCAGAAGGGTTTCTGCTCGGCAGGATTGGCATGACATTTGTCTCTTCTGCGGCAAACTGGCTCGACAGGCCCACTCCGGCCCAGCTTCACACCTTTCGCTTCGAGCCGCCAAAATCCTCGGTCTTGAGGATCTTGCCGCCTTCCTCGAGGACGTAAAGCCGATTCACTTCGAGGTCCTTCCAGGCATCCTTGATCCCTGACGGCCACGCGATCTCGACCGCGTCCACCTTCCGGGCCTCACCCAGTCCGAAGTGAATCCGCAGGTCGCTCGCCGAGTAGTAGCCGTTGCAGGACCGAACCTCGTCGATCTGCACCAGCGGCGACCCCGGCTTCGCATTCAAGAGGCGGCGTTCCGGTTTGCGCCGTCACCTTCAGGCGTGCTCCAATCCCCGTCCGGTTCGACTTGGTCCCGACCACGCGGATCTTGATCCAATTCCGCTTCAGCGTCGACTGGCACTTGAGCAACTGCGGCGGCGCATTCACGCAGTTGACCACCGCGTCCAGGTTGCCATCGTTGTCGAAGTCCCCCACCGCGAATCCCCGCGCCGGCACGTTGGCCGTGATCCCGGCTCCGCCTGTCAGGCTCACGTCCTCGAACTGGCCGTTACGCAGATTGCGGTAGAGGTACTTCCGCTCCGCATAGGCCGCATCCACCTGGGTCCCATCGACCTCGGGGTACACATGGCCATTCGCGACAAGAATGTCGAGCCAACCATCGTTATCTATATCGATGAAGCTGACGCCCCATCCCAGCAGCCGCGTGTTGATGCCCAGCCCTGCCTGGTAGGTGCGATCGTCGAACGACCCGTCGCCGAGATTCATGTAGAGCGAGTCGGTATCGCCCGCAAAGTTCGTCTTCACCAGGTCGAGCATGCCGTCGCGGTTGATAGTCGCCCACCGAGACGCCCATCCCCGCCTGCGGCTTGCCGTCCGGCGAGTACGCGACGCCGGCTTCAATGGCCTCGTCCTTGAACGTCCCATCCTTCTGGTTCACGTAATAGGTCGCCGACGTCGAGTCGTTGGCCACATAAATGTTGGGCCATCCCGTATTGTCCAGGTCCGCAGCCGCGCAGCTCAGTGCATACGTTCCCAGCGTTCCGCCCAGCTTGGCTTTGTCGGTTACATCTGTAAATGTGCCGTCGCCGTTGTTGCGATACAGCAGGTTCTTCCCGCCTTCCAGGCCCGGCGGCCCGCACGCAACCTGGATCCCCTTGTAGGTACAGTTCGCATCCTCCGGCAGCGGCGCCGTCTTCACGTCGAAATCAATATAGTTGCCGACGAACAAGTCCAGATGCCCATCCTTGTCGTAGTCGACGAAGGTGCAACCCGAATTCCACCGCAACCGGTTCTGCAGCAGCCCCGCTTCTTTCGTGACCTCGGTAAATGTCCCGTTGCCGTTGTTGCGAAACAGCGCGTTCTGCCCGTAATAGCTCACGAACAGGTCGTTCCAGCCATCGTTGTTGTAGTCGCCCACACAGCAGGCCTGTCCCCAGCCCGAACGCGCGAGGCCCGCCTTGAGCGTCACATCGGTGAACGTTCCGTCGCGATTGTTCTTGAAGAGATGGCAAACCGGCTCCTGTCCTTTCGGGAAGCCCTCAAACCGCCAGCCATTCACCAGGAAAATGTCGACCCAGTCGTCCTGGTCGTAGTCGAAGAAGGCCGCGCCGCATCCGGTCGTTTCCAGCAGGTACTTATTGCGGTGCTCGCCACCGAAGATCGTCTTCACGTGCAGCCCGGCCTCTTTCGCCACGTCGGTAAACTGCACGCCCAGCGGCGTTCCGGTTACCGGCGACGGCAGCCCCTTCGGCGGAGGCTTCACCGGAGCCTCGTAGGCCTGGCGCGAACTGCCCGACGGCTTCGCGGACTGGGCAGCCTGCTGTCCGAATGCCGGCCGAACCAGCCTCAAGAACCTCTTCCAGCGGCAAAACCATCGCGGTGCGCGACAGCGATTTGAGAAAACCCGCGGCGGCTCTTATCGGAAAACGACAATCCCACAAATCTCCGTGAGCCAGCTCGCTCTTCGGCAGCCTAGGCTCAAAAGCCGAGTATATCGATCTCCACCGGCTCCCCTGTGCCCCATCCACGCGACGCGCATTTTGTCGCATGGGTGGGAAACACTGCCTTCCACCCGCGGCTGATCTATACTCGCTTCTTTCGGAGACAAAGATGACCCGGGTCCGCACCAATCTCTATCTTGCCGCCTTCCTTCTCTTCATCGCCGCAACCTGCGCGTGCCTCACCGCAAACGCGCAAACCAGCTCCGACTTCGTGAAGCACGAGGGCACGAAGCTAACCCTCGCCGGCGCAACCTTCCGCTACAGCGGACCCAACATTGAGTGGCTCGGCCTCGAAGGCTACGGCCCTCACGACCCGCAGGGCCCGCGTTACCCCAGCCACTTCGAAGTCGACGACGCCTTTACGACCGCCGAAGAGATGGGCGCGAAGGTCGTGCGCGCGCAGACGCTCGGCGACACCGTCGGCTGCGAGCTTTGCATCGAGCCCGAAGAAGGCAAGTTCAATCCCGCCGCATTTCAGGTGACCGACTACGCGATCCAGGCCGCGAAACAGCATGGCATGCGCCTCATCATCCCGCTTATCGGGGATTGCGCGGCCTGCACCATGGGCGGCATCGGCCAGTTCCTCGCCTGGGAAAAGAAACCCAACCCGCAGGATTTCTTCACCGACCCCGCTTTGATTGCCGCCTACGAGCGCCACATCGACGCCGTGCTCAACCACGTCAACTCGCTCACCGGCGTTGCCTATCGCGACGACCCAACCATCATGGCCTGGGAGAACTGCAACATGTGCGGCCTCGTCGCCATGCTCATGGGCGGAGGTCCCAAGGCCCTCGGTCAGGTCTCAACCTGGTCCGAGACCATCGGCGCGCACATCAAGTCCGTCGACCATAACCACCTCACCCTCGACACCACCGGCATCTTCCAGGCTACCCGCAGGTGCTCGACAACAAGTCCATCGACATGCACACCTACGAGTACTATCCGCACTGGGCCAAGCTCTTCGGCGGTGGCATACCGCTCACCGCCGACACCTTCAAGCACGATGCCGCCGCCGTCACCTCCCACGGCAAGGTCTTCATCATTAATGAATTTGGCTGGGACCGCACCGACTGGAAGACGCCCGCCGATTTGCAGACCATTCTCGACACGCTCGCCAAAGACCCCAACGTTTCAGGCGACGGCTGGTGGGCTCTGCAGGCGCATCTTCCCTACTTCGGCTTTCAGCCCATTCCCGCTGACGCTACCGATCCCAACTATGCCGAGAACGGCGAGTGCGGCGAGTGGTGGGCCCTCTACTATCCCGGCGTCAAAACCCTCGTGAACACTGCCGAAGACATGGCCGCCCGCGCGCAGCGGTTGCGCTCCCACGCCTACGCCATGGCCGGAGTTCCGGTCCCCGCGCATCGCATTCCGCCGCCGCCCGTGATCACATCGATCGTCGTCAACGGCCTCATCGTGTGGCGTGGTTCAGCCGGAGCTGTGAACTATTCCGTCCAGCGCAAAGACGCCGGCTCGCAGGAGTGGAAGACCATCTGCGATCGCTGCGCAACCGACACGCAGGATCCCTGGCCCGATCCGCATCCCGTCCTCGCCGGCCCGCAATATCGCGTAATCGCCTACAACGCCGACGGCGCCGCCAGCCAACCCTCTGATCCTCGGTAAGCAGGCTCGCAATGGCATCTTTCATTCACGTGGCTGACGAGAGGAAAGAGCAGTCGGTTTTGCGAAGCGGTATCAGATTGATTCGGCGGAGATCGGGATTGAACGGCGTTTACGCCATGCCGGTACTCCCGAACTTCACCTCTACCCACCAGTGGGCAAGAGAGCTAAAGCGGAGGCCAATTCGGTCGCTTGTCTGTGTTCAATTCAGAATTCCTGACGAAGAGTCAGTCTTGGTCGGCAAATACAACGAAGAGAAATTGAAGATGACCGCTGCCGAAGCAATGGAAACTGTCCTCAAACACTCTGATCCCATGGGACTCGAAGTCATCATTCCTCGGAAGATCCATCCGAAAGAGATCATGCGGACGTATGCCGCGCCCCGTATCACTGGATGGCGATACTATCCCGCAGCGAAAGGAAAGCCACCCTGCCACTGCAAGTGGTGCAATCGCGGTGAAATCCGCGCTCAACGCCTTATTCGGGGAGAGTAGACCCGCTCACGGCTATTTCGAGTTCGCGCCTAACTAACGAAGCGACAGTTCACAACTCCGCTACTTCTGCTCGAGAGTCAGGGCGTAGATGTCGTCGGTGCCCACGTCGCGAAGTAATAGAGGCGTGTCGGTCGGATCAAGCGCCATCCAAAACGAATAGTACCCGGTAATGTGCGCGTCAGTGAGGTCGGCAACCCTCTCTGTCTTACCCCCTTGGACGTGGACCCGATACACGCCGCGGTCGCCATTGATGAGGCGCAGGAAGTAGACGGATTGGCTATCGCTAGACCACGCGGGGTAGTCCATTCGCCCTTCCACCGGCAATGACAACCACCGCTGTGTGCTGACGTCGAGGACCTTCAAACCCGCGAAGCTACGGGACATTGCCGCAATGTACTTGCCGTCTAGCGCCCACCGTGGTGACCACAAGTCATTGGATCCCGGCAAAGGAGTGACCTGATGGGTTGACAGATCAAGAATGCGCAATTCCCCTTTTGTCGGCTGTGCCTGATGTGCCGCGTAAAAAACGACTTTGCGTCCGTCCGCCGACCAGTTCGGATCTTCCTCCAGGTCAGAACCGCCCGGCAGAAGTTGTTGCGGGCTGCCGCCGTCGGATAAGACCTGATAGATTCTGTGGACGCCGGGCCTGGCGGGCGACCCAGGGTCTCGACCGTCCGTAAACAGGATCTGCGTGCCATCGGGCGACCAGCGGGGATTGATCGCATACACCGGCGGTTGGCTGAGTTGCGTCGGATTGCTTCCATCCCGGTTCGCCTTCCACAGCATGCCGTCCGGATAAGAGACGTAAGCCACAGATCGACCGTCTTTGGAAAACGAAACATCCTGGGCGGAAATGCCACCGAGATAGGGGAGAAGCTGCCTGGCCGTTGAGTCGAAACGGCAGAGTTCGCCACGATGAGTTCGCCCTGCGGAGAAAATGGTCTTTCCATCCTTGCTGGGAATTGGCTGGCTCCAGCTGATAGGCCCTGGGGTTAACTGAACCGGCTCTGCGGGTGGATGGCGAAAGAACCCGCGCCGTTCGTCCAACGCCCAAATTTGATCCCCCTCCCCGTAATCCGACGCTGACGAATCGGAAGTTAAAAAGAGATAGAAACTCCCATCCGGAGTCCAGCGGCCGCAACACTCCCCCTTCGGAGAGTGCCAACCGGCGAGGATCTCGCGGAGGCTTGATCCATCTGACGAGATCTCCCACAACGACCCATTTCTATCAAAGGAGATGACGTTCCCGTCCGGCGCCCAATGGGGATTGGCGGCGCCACTTCCAACGGATGCCAAACGATGGGCGCCAGTTCCATCGACCTGAACCAGCCAGAGTTCACCTTCCTCTGTGGTGTATGCAATGGATTTTCCATCGGGGGAAAAAGCCGCACCCTCTCCGTACCCCACGTGCCGTGGCGTGCCCCCCAATGCTCCGACATTGTAGATAGACGGGGCAGGGCTACCCCCTCCCTCCAGGGTCTGGACCAGAAGATTGGACCCAGACGGCGCCACATCCAGCAGATAAAAAATGCCCGGCACGTTGGCCGGGATTTGCTCCACCTCTCCTCCCGCTACGCCAACCTCGGCGAGTGCCTTGGGCTGCATCTGGGTGAAGTAGATTCTGCTGCCGTCTGTTCCGGCCAACGATTTTTGGTGACCGTCATGGGTAATTGGGGCATACCCGACGATCCGAGGGGGAGGCAGCGGGCGATGCAGAAACCAGATCAACGTTCCCAGGGTCACGGCAAGGGCGGCTGCCCCGGAGAGCACCCAGGCTTGAAACCTGTTGTGGCGCCCTGCCCTCGGCGCGGCTGTCATGCCTTCGACACTGGCTCCTCTATGAATCGGCGCCGGAGGAACTGCTCCGGCATCCGCTAAGTCTCCATGAGCCGAACTCTCGCTCACCGGTTCCAGAGTCCCGGAGTCATCCTCGACAACTTCGACCTTGCACAGCCAGCGGTAGCCCACCGTCGCCACAGTTTCGATGTATCGGGGGTCGCGGGCCTCGTCCCCCAGCAGCTTGCGCAGCAGCGCGATGCTTCGTGTCAGCGAGTTCTCTGATACCGCAGTCTCACCCCAGACTGCGCTCAAAAGCTCTTCCTTGGCGATCAGCTTTTGCGGATTGCGGAGCAGAAAGAGAAGGACTCGGAATGCCTTTGGTTCAACTGACGACATCTGGCCGGCGCGCGTGATCGAAAACTCCCGCTCGCGGACCTCGACGTCACCGGCTCTGAAAACCATGAACTTACGGGCCATCACAACTCCATCACGACTCGATTCGACCAGTTCAGAAAGAGTTCACGCCTCTCCGGAAACTGATCGGAAGTACCTCAAGACCATGTAAGCGTGCACACCCAGAGTGACCTCAGCCTACCCGGCTGAGGAGCACTCCAATGACAAGTTTCAGGGCATTCGCTTCGCTGATTCTTTCCACGGCGATCGTTTCCACTCTTTCGGCAGAAACCCGCTGCCCGGGAAATGTGGCAAGTTTATCCTTCCGCACGGTCAACCGCCACCAGATGATCGTGCCTGTGTCGATCAATCATGCTGGCCCCTTCAACTTCCTCCTCGACACCGGCACGCAGATGACGATGATTGACCCGGACTTGGCCGCCGCTCTTCACCTGGAAACCGCGGGTACGGCGGAGGTAGCCAGCGTTGGCACACAGGCCATCGCCACCTTCGCGCAGGTTGAGCGGATCGAAGCCGGCTCCCATTCCATAGCCAACCACAAAGTACTCGTATACGACCTCGCCAACCTTCAGGCCACGGGGCTCGGTATCCAGGGCGTCTTGGGCGAGGATTTTCTCGAGCAGTTCGACGTGCTGATCGACAACGGCCACAACCTTCTCTGCCTCGACGACGCAACCGCGATGCGGGCAGAAATAAAAGGCTCTCGGATTCTGCTGCAGTCCCAGGCTCCTGATGGCACGGACCGCGCACGTTCGCTGATCGTTGTCGCCCGCGTATCCGACGGGAGGCGTCCGGTTCGTCTCAAGCTGGACTCCGGTTCCAACGTGAACTTCCTTTACAACACAGCGGAATACATGGCGCTGGGCCTGTTCCGCGGCGCGGCGCTTCAGGGTGGTTCCGGTGGATCGCAAAAGGCGTTCATGGCCCTCCCCCTGCAGGATGTCAAGATCGGCGCAGTCGAACTCAACAAAATCCCCTTCATCACCCTCGTCGGTGCACAGAAGAACACGCACACATCGGAGTTCGACGGCTTACTGACCACCGGCCAATTCAAGCGCGTCTTCATCTGCCACGCAGATCACTACGCGGTGCTCGACCCGTTGTAGGACACACGTGGAGTCCGGCGGATCCGGCCACTCAATCACGCAATCCCAACTTCATCGGGGAATCAATATTGTCGCTTACTCTTCACTTCTCGGGTTGATCGAGGAAGTCCTCGACTGCCCTGATGGTGAATTGCCCCTTGCAAGCAAGCACCACGTGCCCGCAACCGGGAATCATGGCCAACTCCCCGTGAGGTAAGAGTTGAAACAACTCAACAAACTTGGGGATTTGATTGTAAGGATCGTGGTCTCCGGCAACGATCAGGGTCGGCACTTTGATCGATTGAATCTGCTCATCGGTCACAAAGACCGGACCCGCCCACAGCGCAGCGAGTCTCTCGTTAAACTCGATCCATCGTTCTGGCTGCGGCATCAACTTCTTCCGCTCCGCCACAAACTGAGGCGAGTCCCGCTCCACATCCGATGGTTTTGAATTCCTGAAGTCTGCTTGTGCCCCGGGCGTCCAGTCGGCAAGCTTTCTGGGTCCGCCGATGGCCAACCAGCCGTCGTACCAGTTCCGGATGAGCACTCACGAGTGTGTACGAGGTCACCGCACCATCGCTGAACCCCAACACATCGACTTTTCCAGTCGTCTCATGACGAATCACCGCAACGGCGTCATTGGCAAACAGCGCGTACGAAAAAGGCTTCGTTCCGATATCCGATTTCCCGTGGCCTCGCGTGGCGATCGCAATCACGCGGCGAGTCTTGCTCAGCTCCCCAATCAAGTCACCGAACTCTTCGATGTATCCATACAATCCGCCGTGCAGCAGCACGAGCGGAGTGCCGCCGCTCCCATACGTCTCGTAGTAGATGTTTGCGTCATCCACGCGCAGAGTATGGCCAGCCGCTGGATTCGCTCCATACGGCACTGTCTCCGTCTTGCTTTGTGCTGGCGCACTGATCAAAACATGCATGGCAGCAAGAACTGCACACGCGCCCATGATTGCGTTGCGATATTTGCTCACAGACGATCCTCCCTGAACGCAAAAGCGTCCCGCGCATTTCTCAACGTTCGGGCAGATTGAGCAGCATCGTTTGTTGGGATCGGGTAGCCTTGGGCGGAGCCCTCCCCCAAAACGGCTAGGGAAGCTCGCAATCAACCATCGCTCTAGAAACGCACCTGCTATTCCAGGCCCCTGCGTCTAGCGCTACCCGAGTTGACGAAATCAGGTTAGAGCAACGCCCATTCCCTGTCAACTGAGAGTGGAGGAATTCAAACGGATCCCGCGAATCCCTTCCACAACAGATTGAATCGCACCGCCATGAAAAGCTCCTTAGTTGCTTCGGATTTATGCAGTGCCCTGGCCACGAACGCTCACTTCTTGATCTCTGCTTGGGGATTGATTCGGTTTAGTACCGCAGCCCCAGCTTCATCGGGAAATCGTCTTCATCGTCCTCAAGCCCGGGCATGTTGCAATGCTCCGCGATGATGCGCTGATGCCAGCGTTGCAGCAGGAAGTGCGCGACGACGATCGTCGCGATGGCAACAACAAAATGCAGCCAATTCGCTTCCATCCACGGCTCCGTCGCCAACGGAATCGCAACGATGGCCGGGAAGAACGTGAAATAGCGCAGCAGGCTCATGGCGAGGTTCGGCTGCTCACGCGCGGGATCGCCCGTAAACGCGACCGTCTTCACATCCAGAAAGAACAGGTCCGTCAGCAGCACGCAAAGCCCGCCAGCAATCAGCACCATGCTCGCGGTCGCAGTCCAGCCTTGCAAGTCGCGCGGCGCCAGTCGTTGGAAGATCACCAGAGCAATCAGGGCAACCGCTGCTGCGCAAAGCAGCGCCCAAAGTTTTGCCGCCTCAAACTGCTCCAGGGCCGTCGCCAGCACGGGAGGCCGCCCATGCACAATGCGAAACACCCAGCTCCCCTGCCGATTTCCCGGCGACACGAACGCCATGCGCAACCCCGCAATCGTCCAGAACACAACAATCGCAATCGAGGCTAGAATGCCGTCGCCCGAAACTGCAGCACGCACTTGGCCCTGCTCAACCGTCAAGCGCAGCACGCTTGCCACCACCACCGAAAGGCCCACCCCGCCATAGAGCACGAGATAGATCCGATAGCGCGGCACCCGCAGAATCGTCTGGCTGATGAAGTGAAAAACGGCGCGCTGCAGTGGCAGCTTGAGAAACGTGGCGTGCAGGAATCCCGTCAGTGGCCGCGCGGCCCAGTTCCGCTTCTCATGCTTTCCCGAGCCCACCACAAGCTGGCGCACCCGCCGCACGTACGCAATCGGATAGGCAAGCATCGCGACTACGCAGGTGATGATGAGCGCGGCTACGCCCGTCTCTGCAAGCTTTCCGTAGATCGGCAGCGCCGCCGGGCCTTCCAGAAGCCGCTGATAGATGCCAAGAAACCAGAACGGCGGGCAAAAGCGTACGAACGCGCTCTCCGACTGCACCAGCGCCGGCACCGCGCCCGACAGAACCGGGAACAGCAGAATCATCATGAGAAGAATCGAGATCGACAGCCCCTGCAAAAGGAGCGAGAGCCGGCGAAACAATCGCTCCCCCAGAACCGAGAGCAACACGCCCTGCAGCGTCAGAATAAACACCGCGGAGAACAATCCGCTCCCCAGCACCGCAATTACATGTCCGGACAACAGGCGCCCCACGTTCGGCGGTTCCCATGACGCAGGAATCACCAGCGGCGCAAGAAAATTCGCATCGAAGAGAAAGCCGAGAGTGAAGATCGCGATCGCCGCCACCCGCGCCGCAAAAAGCCTCCGATCTTTGATAGGCAGCGTCGTCAGTACAAATACATCCAGAAGATCGGGAAAGAACATATCCCACTCGAACACCGTGATCAGTCCCAGCGCCACGAAGGAGTAGAGCACAAAAAAGAAATGATGGTTGACCGTCAGCCAATACGACGGCGGTGCGCCGGTCCAATGCGAGTTAGGCCAACCCTTCCACGGATGGTAAACAGGAAACAGATAAAGCGCGACCATGAACCCCGGGATTCCAGTCCCAATCGCGATCAAGACAAGCCGGCTCTTCGCATCTCCGTCAGGCGATGCCGTCTCGTGATTGAAGAACCGCTCGAGAAAATGCCGCACCAGCAGGCTGAACTGGCTGCGCTGCGGCTCAAGCACCGCGCCCAATGCCGCCTGCGCATTCAACGACAGCGCTTCCGGCTCCGACATCATGAAGAGCCGTTGGAATTCCTCAAACCTGGCCAAGCTGCATCACCTCCACCATCTGCTCCGCAAGGCGTCGCGTGTCCTGCTGCTCCACAAGCTGCGCAAACACTTGCTCCAGATTCGGAAGGCTCATCAGCTTCGTTAGCTCGGAAGGCGGCGCATCGGCCAGCACCTTGCCCTTCGCAATCACGATGACGCGGTTGCACACCTGCTCTACCACCTCGAGGACGTGCGAGATATAGAGCACCGCTTTGCCTTCGGCTGCGAGCAGCTCGAGCAAATCTTTGAAGAGCCGCCCCGAAACAACATCGAGTCCCGACAGCGGCTCATCAAAGATCAGCAGCTTCGGATCGTGCAGCAACGACGCGGCGATCAGCACGCGCTGCCGCATGCCCTTCGAGTACGTCGAAATCGGCGAGATACCGCCACGACTCCAGATTCAGCAGTTTCAACAGACGCGTTGCCTTGGCCTCAATCAACGCCTCGTTCAGTCCGCGCAGACGCCCCACCAGTTGCAGATACTCCAGCCCCGACAGGTAGCTGTAGAGGTGCGCCTCTTCCGGCACGTAGCCGATCTGTGCGCGATACGCGACCATGTCTTTCGCAATATCCCGCCCTTCAAACAGGACGCGGCCATCGTTGGGCTGCAGCATACCCGTGATGATCTTTACGGTCGTGGATTTTCCCGCGCCGTTCGGCCCCAGAAACCCGACCACCTCGCCCGCGCTCACACGAAAGGTCACGTCCTCAATCGCAGGAATCCGGCGGTAACTCCGGTACAGGTGCTGCACATCCAACATGAACGCGACCTCCCGTTAGACCTTCGACCCCCACCCGCCTGTCATCCTGAGCGAGAGGGGCCCCGAACGTTTTTCAGTTCGGGGGTGGTGAGTCGAAGGACCTGCATTTTCTTTCCGACAATTCGGCACTTTCCCGCAACACCGCTCACGCACTCAACTTCAACGTCGTAATCACTTCTTCCGGCATCTCCTCGAAATAGAGAACCGCCGCTTTCGCCCTCTGATGATTGAATGCATACAGCGCTCCGCCCGCACCCGCCAGTATGCAGATCAGAAAACCGAACCGGTCCGCATTGTGTCAGTGCGCGCAGCTCGAACCGCGCACACGGAATCAACAACAGTGACCAGCAGATGATGAATCCCCAGAACGTGCGCTGAAAATCGGCCTTCCCCGGCAGATAGGAACACGTGAAAGGAACCTTTAGAAGTTACAGGCTTGCCTCCACCAGCAAATAGCCAAGCAGCGCAAGCACGACGAGATGGCCTGCCACCCTGCACCAGCGGTCTCATGCGAAAGGCCAGGGCAGCGCAGAGAGAGCCACACCGGCGCGACTCCCAGCACAAGCAACGTCCGCCGCGTCGCGGCCACATACTCTTCCGTAGGCCGCAACTGCGTGGTCCGCAAAACCCAGTTCGCCTTCAACGAAATCGGCAGGGCAAAAACCCCGCGAAAGCCCGCCACCGCGAAAAACATGATCAGGAACGTTGGGATCAGCAAATCGAGGCCCACGGGAATGCCCTGCGTGCCCGCCGCCAGCTCATTGCGTATCAGCGAGAACGCCAACCCCACCACAAACGCCAGGTAGAACGCGAAGGCCACGCGATGCTGCCGGCTCCGCATAAGACTGCGAATGCTGAACGCCGCAACCGCATTCTGCAGGCTGTTCCCAAACGAAGGCATCCAGTGCAGCCCGCCGCTTTCCGGGACAAGATCCGGCTCCTCCACTGTCTTCTTCATGGTGCGGATATAGCAAAGCAGCAGCGACGATCCCGCGCCGAAGATCGCGATCGCCAGCGCCGCCCACGCGCGCTCCGCCAGCCAGGTATATTCGCGCGGCAGCGATCCATTGAGTTGATTGAACAGCCCGAAGAACCAATACGTCGGCGAAGCCGCCAGTATCCAGTGGTAGTGCGGATCGGCCAGGGAGACGGGGTCGGTCACCGAAGGCTGCACAAAGTAGACCGCCATGAACAGCCCGAAAGCAGCCAATTGCAAAATGGCCGAAAGGCGCAGGTACGTGCGCCGCGGGAGCACGAGCGCCATCAGGCCCTGCACCGTGAGCACCGAGCCATAAAGAAACACGCTCGCCGCAATCAGCGTGAACCACCACGCCGGACAAAATAGGAAGAATCGAACTGCTCCGCCCGTCGAGACCCCGAGCAGAAAGGGCAGAAGCAGCCCGGACGCGCAGTTCAGTGTGGCGATCGCAATGCCGATGATCGATGCCGATGCCGCGATCTTCGCCAGCAGAATGGTGCGGGGTGTCAGCGGCAAAGGCGACAGCACCATCACGTCGCGACGGTCCGGAAACGCCGCGTCCCAGCTGATCACTGTGAACAGCCCCACCACCAGCATCATCGTCGCAAGAAAGTAGTGCTGCATATGCCAGAAGAATTCCTGACTCTTTCCCTCTTGCGCAAACACGACCAGGCCCACGTACAAAACCACGGAGTGCACCAGGCTCAGCATGATCAGCACGCCGGCAAACTGACCCAGGAACCGCTCCACGTCTGCCTCAATCGACAGCGCCTCCAGGTCGATCACGCGCAGAAAGAACTGCCGGAACAGCACCCGGAAGTCCAGCGGCAGACGCTCGATCAGTTTGCGAAGAAAGTCATCCATACATCAGGTCCGCAATTTCTTTCGCCATCGAATCGGTGTCTTGTTCTACTGCGAGTTGCGCAAAAATCTTTTCCAGGCTCGATAAGGCCATCAGCGAGCGCAGCCGTTCGATCGAGTCATCGGCGACGAGCTTTCCATGATGCAGAATCACCACGCGCGAGCAGATGCGCTCCACGGTGTCCAGCTCATGCGAGCTGAACAAGTACCACCTTGCCGCGCGCCGCTAGTTCCTGGATCAGACTGCGCAGCACCAGCGAAGACGCAACATCCAGGCCGGAGAAGGGCTCGTCGAGAAGAACCAGCTTGGGGTTGTGCAACAGCGCCGCGATAATCAGCACCTTCTGCCGCATGCCTTTGGAGTAACCCGAAATCGACGCGTGCCGATCGTCATAAAGCGAAAACAACCGCAGCATCGCATCCACGCGTCCCAGCGCCTGCTTCAAAGGCAGATCGCGCAACTGCGCCACCATCGTCAGGTATTCCGTTGCCGAAAGATGCGTGTAGAGATACGGCTCCTCCGGCACATAGCCCATGCGCCGCTTGTACCCGATCAGGTCGTCCTGGATCAGCTTGCCTTCGAAGAAGATGTGACCCGCCGAAGCTTCAATCAGCCCCGTGACCATCTTCATCGTGGTCGACTTCCCCGATCCGTTTGGCCCCAGGTAGCCGGTCACCTCGCCGGGACGCGCGCAGAAACTCACGTCGTCCACTGCTGGAATTCCGGAGAACCGTTTCGATACATTGCGCAGCTCGAGCATCGTTTACCTGCCCTACCCTATGTAGCACTCGACATAATCCTTGTCAAGTAGATTGCTACATAGCTACAATGCGCCATGGCTCGCGACCCCAAGCCGACCGACTCCAAGCTCTCCCACACCGCCGCGATGATCCTGCAGGCCCTCGACGCCGGCTTCGTCTACGGTTTCAGCATCATGGAGATGACGGGCCTGCCCAGCGGCACCGTCTACCCCGCCATGCGTCGCCTCGAGCGCGACGACCTGATCCGCTCGCAATGGGAAAAGCAGTCGATCGCCGACGCCGAGCAGCGCCCGCCGCGCAAGTACTACAAGCTCACCGCCGCCGGAAAATCGACGCTCGAAGACCTCGCGCAAGCGCTACCCACTGCTGGAGCGGCTGATTCCATCGGAGGAGGCCAGAACGGTATGACGCCCTTTCCCGCTTCTGGCCTCGGCTTCCTTCGGCACCTTTGTCACTGCGGACTGCTGCGCAGTGCATCTTTCCTGGTTCCGGCCGGCATGCGCGCGGATTGGCGCCGCGAATGGCATGGCGAACTCTGGCAGGTCCAGCAGTCCCTGGCCCCCCAAGGCACATGCTCGTGGCAAGGGGAACGCGAGATGGCCGCCTTCTGTCTCGGCGCTTTTCAAGATGCGCTCTGCTTCCGCCGATCGGCGCCGGAAAGAAAGCCTTCGTTCGCCGAAACCTCCGGCTCGCCAACACGCTGTCTCCTGGCTTTGCTTGTAACTCTCGCCGCCGCGTATGCATTCGCGATCTGGCTTCCCGGCGTCTCGGCCGAACGCGGTCTCTGGCCCCGGGAGGTCAACCCTAACCTCGTCTTCATTGAGCGCGAAACATCGAGCCACAAGCCCGGCCCATCCATCACGCCGCGCCAATTCAGGTCCTGGGAGAGCCGGCGTCAGAAGTACTTCGATGCCTTCGCTTTTTTCTCTGTGACCACCGGGCAAGTCGCATCCCAGCCGCAGAATGTCGCTCGCAGTGTCAGCACCACGTGGCACGTCGCGCGGGCGAGTGCGAATCTCTTCCCTCTGCTCGGGCTTACGGTGCACCTGACCACTCCGCTGCTCACGGATGCCATGCCGGAAGTGATTCTCAGCGAGCGCACATGGAAGACTCAATTTGGCGCCGATCCGCATGTCTCTGGAACCGTCGTGCGCTTTGCCGATCGCAACGTGCGCATCGCCGGCGTCGCGCCCGATGGTTCGCTCACGTTGCCCGGCCGCGTAGACGCATGGGAGCTGGTACCCGACGTCCGCACAAAAGGATCCGGCCTACGTCTATGTCGTCGCGCATCTCAACGAGGACGGAAAGGCGGAGATGTGGGCCAGTCGCGCAGCCATCACCGCCAATCAGCCGGATGGATCGGAGGACGACCTCCTCGGCATTGCCGATCGAAGAGTGGCGCCCCTCGCCCATGAACCTCTATCTCTTCGCGGTGATCCTGGGTTTGCTCGCGCTCCCGGCCATTACGACCGTCTCGCTCGGCGAATCCAGCCTCAGCCCGCAAAGCACTTCGTGGACGCGCAAGATCGTGCGCTGGAGCTTTCTCGGCGCCAAGCTTGCCCTGTTCTTCCCCATCGTCTATTTCGTTTCGTTTGACCTGGCCTACGGCTGCACAACACTCGGCCGCGAGAGCTCCATCTACATCCAGTTGCTCACAACGTTTGTCTTCTGCCTCTTCGGCATGCGTTGGGTGCTCAAAGACCAGCGGCAGCGCTGCCCGGTCTGTGTTCGGACTGTCTGCCATCCCGCCCACGTCGGCCAGGCTTCGTGGACCTTCCTCGATTGGAACGGAACGGAGATGGTGTGCATGGGCGGCCACACGCTGCTTCACGTCCCCAGCCTGCCCACAAGCTGGTTCGGCTCCCAGCGCTGGCTCTATCTCGACACGTCCTGGCAGTTCCTCTTTGCCGGCTCAACCCGGCCCGACTCCCTGAAACCGGTTCAGGATCGCGCCAGCTGCTCCAGAAGCGTGTCGAAGTCCTCGAGCTTGGCATACTCGATGATCACCTTGCCGCGCCCATTCTTGTCTTCGATGTGAACCTTCAAGCCGAGCGAGCGCTGCAGCCGCTCCTGCACCTCGCGCACATTCGGATCGATCGGCGTCTCCGGCTTAGGCTCCTTCTTTTCTTTCTTTTCCGGATGCAGAATTCCCTGGACGTAGGTCTCCGTCTGGCGAACAGAAAGCGAAAGCGCGACGATCCGCTGCGCCGCCTTCTCCATCTCTTCCGCATGCTCGAAAGCCAGCAGCGTCCGCGCGTGTCCAAAGCTCAATTCCCCTGATTCCACACGGGTCTGCACGGTTCCGGGCAACCGCAGCAGGCGCAGAAAGTTCGACACCGAGGCCCGATCTTTGCCGGTCCGTGTCGCCATCTGTTCCTGCGTCATGTGGAACTCGCGGCTCAGCCGCTCAAACGCCCGCGCCTGCTCCATCGGATTCAGATCCGCCCGCTGCAGGTTTTCGACGATGGTGATCTCCATCGCCTGCTCATCGGACACCTGCCGCAGGATCGCCGGGATCGTCGTCTTCCCGGCCAGCTTCGACGCGCGCCAGCGCCGCTCGCCGGCAATCAGCTGAAAGCGCCCGCCGTCGATGCGGCCGCACCAGGATCGGCTGCACCACGCCATTCGCCGTGATCGACGCAGCCAGCTCCGCGAGCTGTTCCTCGTTCACCTGCGAGCGCGTCTGGAAGGGATTGCGGTCGATCAGGTCCACGCTGATCTCGCGGGGCCGACCCCCCTCTCCTTCCGCAATGGCAGGTGTGGGAGTCGGGGCCTGGGCCCGTGGAAGCAGCGAGTCAAGCCCTTTGCCCAGGGCGCGTCGTTTGGTGTCCGGTGCTGCGGCGATACTCATGATTCATTTCCTCGGGATTGTTTCTGGAAGGGGTTCGGTTCGTGACTCGAAGCGCTTTCAAGGGCGAGCGGCTTTTTGGAGCCGCGGCCCTAGGAGTAGGGCCAGAAGCGAATCTTCCCGCGTTGCGCCTTGGTCTGCTCCGACGCCGCTGCGTCTGCCGCTGCCGCCTTTCGCTCCAGGCTGCGTGGGCTCTCCATATTGTTGCGGGCCAGCAACTCCGTTGCCAGCTCAAAATACGCCTCGGTGCCGCGCGATCGCGGATCGTATAGAGCCACCGGCTTGCCGTGGCTGGGCGCTTCCGCCAGGCGCACATTCCGCGGAATCACCGTCTTGAACAAGCGCTCCTTGAAGTACTCCCGCAGCGTTTCCGTCACCTGCTGCGCCAGATTTGTGCGGTCGTCATACATGGTCAGCAGCACGCCCTCGATCGTCACGTTGGGATTGACGTTCGCCCGCACACGCTCCAGGTCGAAATCAGCTCGGTAATCCCTTCCAGCGCAAAATATTCGGCCTGCATCGGGACAATCAGGCTGTCAGCCGCTCCCAGAACATTGAGTGTCAGCAAATCGAGCGCCGGCGGGCAATCCAGCACAATCAGGTCGAAATTCCCCTGCACCGGCTCCAAAGCATGCCGAAGACGGCCGGCGCGGTTTTCCGCGGTGGCAAGTTCAATATTGGCTCCCGTCAGGTTCTTCGATCCGGGCAAGATCTTCAGCAGTTGAATTTCCGTGGGCAGAATCACCTGTTCCGCCGGGGAATCTCCCACCAGCACGTCGTAAATCGAGTGCCGACTATCGTCCCGCTGGATGCCAATCCCCGAAGAAGCATTTGCCTGAGGGTCGCAATCCACCAGAAGAATCTTCAAACCCTCCAGCGCCAAACATGCCGCCAGGTTGATCGCCGTGGTCGTTTTGCCCACTCCGCCCTTCTGATTGACCACGCCGAGGATCTTGCCCATAAGGAACAAGGCTACCGGAATCCGGCCCGGCAGGAACAGTTTGCGCTTGTGGAGAATAAGACAAACCTGTGGAAACCGGCTTTTTCGTCCCTCTTTCGTTCGGCGGGAACCTGCAGAGACCGAAGGACTTCCGTCAACCTTCGCGTTAAGGCTTCGAGTCAACCTGGAATTGCAGCCACCGGTGGAAAACTCAGGAGACAGATTCGAATGCGCGGACGCTCGGATAGGTCCCCGAGGCCCTCGCGACAGTGTTCCACGTGGAACATCAATCGCTGCTCCACGGCAGCACAACGTTCCACGTGGAACATTCTCATTCAACGCACTCGAAGCATTCAAGCCGCACTACCGCTCCAGTCGGATCATCCCAAGCACCCCGCTGTCCGTTCCAGCCAGCGGCGCTTCCTTCGCCTCGCCCCGACCCGCAAACAACTCCTGCGTATTCGGGCCACTCCCGCTTCGTTGTCATCAGGACAAGCAGTCCGCCCGGGGCCACCAATCCAGCCGCCATCCCCACCGCCTCCTTCATTCGATCCACGGCCCGAAGCGTGACACAATCAAAACGCTGCGCCAGGCCTTCCGCCCGCCCAGAGTGCACCCGCGTCCCAGCCCAGGCCCAGCTCCCGCACAACCTCTCGCAGAAACGCCGCCTTCTTTCCCTGCGATTCCGCCAGCGTTACCTCGATCTCCGGTCGGCACAGCGCAATCGGAATCCCCGGAAACCCCGCTCCCGAGCCGAAGTCCAGCAAGGTTCGCACTCCCTCGGGGAGCGCATACGCGGCCGCGATGCATTCCACAAAGTGCCGCGACAGAATTCCTTCCTCGTCTCGGATCGCGGTGAGGTTTATGCGGCGATTCCAGCGCAGCAGCAGGTCCAGGTAAACGGCGAACCGATCGGCTGTGGCCAGCTCGAGCCTCTCAAGCCCGGCCTCAGCCAAAAGTTCATTCAGCCGCGTCGCGGCAGAGCGCGCCGTCACCGCTCTACGACCTGACCACCGACTCTTCGATCCTGCGTGGCTCCCAGGTCTCCGCCGACCAGGCAAACGTCGCGAACAGAGCCCGCGACAAGCCGCTATGCGTGTACGTCCGCTCGGGATGCCACTGCACCCCCACCACGAAATGGCTGGGCGAATCCAGTTCAATCGCCTCAATGACCCCGTCCTCAGGGCTCACTGCCGTCACCAGCATCTGATCTCCCGCGCTTTTCACCGCCTGGTGGTGGCTCGAGTTGACCATCGCCGTACTGCGCTCTTCCGCCGGAGCCAACGCCGCCAGTCTCGACCCGGAAGCCACTTCCACGGGGTGCGCGTCCAGGACAGCCCGGCCCGGACTGTGATCTATCGGCGTCTGTAGATGCTGGATGAGCGTCCCGTTTCGCCAGACATTCAGGCTCTGCACCCCATAGCAAATAGCGAGAATCGGCTTCTCCAGGTTGAACGCGTCTTGAAGAAGCACCTCGTCGGCAGCCGTGCGCCCCGGATCCGTCTCCCCACATTCCGGGATCGCCGTTTCCCCATAGCGCTCCGGTTGTACATCGTAACGGCTGCCTGGGAGCAGAATCCCCCGCACCCCAAGCAACAAGCGAGCGATGCGATCCTGACGCTCGTGCAGCGGGATCACCACAGGCGTCAGTCCTGCGGAGTGAAGCGCGATCAGGTACGGCTCGAGAGATCGCTGGTTATAGGCAGGATCAAGGCTCGTCGGTTCGGGGATGGCAATGGATACAGACATAGAAGAATCAGTGTAAGGCCCCGGATCCGACAGGCGAAAGGTCGCCACGGCAGAGCGTCAAACCAGGGACTCTTCCGCCGGAGCCGGCTGCCCGTTCGGTCGGCCCGACAATGCCAGGATCGACACG
This sequence comes from uncultured Acidobacteriaceae bacterium, assembly GCA_963846095.1. GTDB lineage: Bacteria > Acidobacteriota > Terriglobia > Terriglobales > Acidobacteriaceae > Telmatobacter. The sequence continues at coordinate 173,575 of CAWJUW010000004.1, read as the reverse complement.
CGCAGCCGCTCCGTGAGCTCGTCTGTCTGTCGAATCGTCATCCCCGTCGTGTCGATGGGTTCCCCGGCGCTCAACCTCAGCTCGCCGGAATACAAATGCCGGGTATGAATGGGAAGCAGATCGTAGACCCCCGTCAGGGCAATCGGCACCAGTGGGACCTGCGCGCGAATCGCCAGGTACGCGGCCCCCGACAGGAAGTTCTGAAGCGAACCATCCGGAGTCCGGCCACCTTCAGGAAAGACGAAAAGCGGCATACCCGATCGCAAGGCCTTCACGCCCACGCTCAAGCTCGACAAGGTCGCCCGCGGGTTGCGCGTATCGATCGGAATCTGCCCGGACCTGTCTAAGTACCATCCAATGAATGCGATAGGCCATAGCTCCTTTTTCGCAAGAATGCGAAACTGGAAGGGTAGCGCCGCAAACACGACCGGCGTATCCATATATGAGGTGTGATTGGAGGCATACACCGCGACCGGGCCTCGCTCCAGATTCTCTTTTCCCTCCACATGGAGCGAACATCCGGCGAAAAAAATAAGCGACCGCGCCCATACCCGCGCAATGCGGTGCTGCCACCGGCCTCCTTTATCGGCCAGCGAGACCACCAGGGACAACGAGCCGAAGATCGCCGTCGCAATGAACATGAGGGGAACGTGGACCACATTGGTCCGCCAGCGGTACAGCCGCGGCAGCGGGTTTGGGCGTTCGCTCATGCCTGGCTCCCACCCTCCACCCGGACCGGATCCAGCAGAAGAGATCGCGCTTCGCCCACAAGATAAACCGAGCCTGAAATCACAGCGCTCTTAATATCGTTTTTATTTTCAATACTTTGAATCGCATCGCCCGCGGACATGCAGGCCCGTGCCGGCGTACCGGTGGACTGCGCCGCGGCCAGCAGGTCGTGCATCTCCGCCGCGCGTCCGCTGTGGATCGGAACCAGGAGCACCTCGTCGAACAGCGGAAACAGAATCTGCGCCATCTCGGCAATCGGCTTATCCCGCAGGCAGCTGAAGATCAGAATCCGCGGTTTTCCGTCGGCCCATCCACGCATGCGCAGAGCCGCCCGCAAAGCCCAGGCCCCTCCAGGATTGTGGGCAACGTCCAGAATCCACTCAATCCCGCCGCGCGCAATCGTCTCCAGTCGCCCCGGCCATCGCGTCGCGCGAATCCCCGCCTCGATCGAAACAGGTGTAATCGGCAGCCCGTTCTTCTCGGCCAGCTCCACCGCCGCCGCAATCGCGAGCGCTACGTTCCGGTGCTGGTGCACGCCGGCCAGCGGTGAGTCCACCACAACCGGAGTGCCCAGCGCTTGCACGGTATACGGCCCCGTCACCTCCGCACCAGGCACATACGCCGCGGCGTTCACTCCGCGAACCTCGAGCTCTGTGGCCACTTCTCCGAGCGCCTGGTTCGCTTCCGGATGCTGGGGCAGCGTAATCAACGTTCCGTTGCGGCGCAGAATGCCGGCCTTCTCGTGCGCGATAGCGCCAATCGTCGATCCCAGCCACTCCATGTGATCGAGCGAAATATCCGTGACGATCGAGAGCGCCGGATCGACAACGTTCGTCGCATCCAATCTCCCGCCCATCCCCACTTCCAGCACCGCAAAATCCACCTGCGCTTCGGCGAAGTGGAGAAACGCCTTCGCAGTCAAAACCTCAAAGTAGCTGGGCGCCTGCGGAATCTTGCCCGCCGCCAACAATCGCTCCGCCGCGGCGTGCACCTGGAAATAGGTCCGCGCAAAATCGTCGTCGGCGATCTCAGCTCCGTCCACGCGGATGCGCTCGTTCGGCCGCGCAAGATGCGGCGACGTGTAGAGTCCCGTGCGCAACCCCGAGGCCGTCAGAATCGAAGCCAGCGTCGCCGCCGTCGATCCCTTCCCGTTGGTTCCCGCAATCAGGACGGAGGGGAACCGCCTCTGCGGATCACCCAGCTCCGCCAGCAAAGTCCGCACTTCTTCCAACGAAAATTTGCGCCTCGGCCTGACCGGAAGCCTGATGCAGCTCCGGAACCATGGCGTTCAATTGATCGACTGCTGCGGCGTAGGACATGAATAATCCAGTATAAAAGCTGCAGGCCTTCCTGTGGACGAAGCAGCACTTCAAAACACTGATGGATCGCGGCTGCGGACCACCTTTTCACAAAATCCGTTTTCTTTGCACAGCTCTTCTTCGCATGCCTGTGGGAGACGTGGGAAATCTGCCCGCTTCTCCGCCCCAATCGCCTCTTTTTCAAATCGTCCTCAATTCCACAAACACGTTTTAGAAAACCGGACCTCTCCTCAAACCATCCGAATTCATCGTCATCCTCCCAATTTCCACTTCTCCCACAGTGCCTACGGTGAGTACTGTCTTTGTTCTTAATTCACCCCTGTGAATCCCTATCCCCCGTCGCACACGCACCCTCGCCCCATCGCACCACGTGCCGAACCCGATTCCGGCCTGCCGCAACGCGATGTCCGCGACCCCGGATTCATAATCCAGAAATCTTCCCTTGTTTTCCACGCCCACATTTGCCGGCCTCTGCATACAATCGGAACAGCAGAAGAGACACAGACTTCCGCCCTGATGCACGCTGTTGTCGAGTGCTGCCGGCGCCGGTGTATTCTTCTTGCGTCGAAGGTGGGTTATGCCAACCATGGAAACTGAAGTCGAGAAGCCAGCCGCACAGGGGTCAGCGATGGAGATTACCGTTAGTCGCCAGGAACTGGTCAGAGAGCTCACCGCGACGCAGAGTGTGGTTGAACGCAAAACCACCATTCCCATCCTCTCCAACTTCCTCATCGAAGCCGATGGGAACCGCCTCAACATCACCGCCACCGATCTCGACCAGGCCATCCGCACCAGCGCCGAAGTCAAGGTGAAAAAGCCGGGCTCCTGCACCATTCCCGCGCGCAAGCTTTACGACTACGTCAAGCTGCTTCCCGATGGCGACATCTCCATCAAGCTGCTCGAGAACCACTGGGTGCAGATTCGCTCCGGCCGCTCCAACACCAAGATGGTCGGCATGGCCCGCGCCAATTATCCCCAGGTGCCGGAGTTCCCCGCTGTCGCCGCGACCACCATCCCCACCCTCGCACTCAAGACGCTCATCGCGCGCACCATCTTTGCCATCTCAAACGAAGAGTCGCGCTACACGCTCAACGGCGCGCTGCTCGTACTCAAGGCCGAGTCGCTTGCCATGGTCGCCACCGATGGCCACCGCCTCGCCTACGTTGAGAAGCCGAACGAAGCGCTGCAGGGTATCAGCGGCGAGAAGCGCGTTCTCATTCCGCGCAAGGCCCTTCAGGAGCTCCAGCAGCTCCTCAACAACACCGAAGCCGAGACCATCGAGTTCGCCGACGACGAGCACACCCTCTTCTTCCGCGTCGGCCACCGCACCCTGAGCAGCCGCAAGCTCTCCGGCCAGTTCCCCAACTTCGAAGCCGTCATGCCGCGCGACAACACCAAGTTCGCCGTAGTCCGCTCCAGTGAGCTCTCCGCTGCCATTCAGCGCGTCGCCCAGTTCGCCGACGAACGCTCCGGCGCCATCCGCCTGCGCCTCGAAGGCAACGAGCTCAAGATCAGCTCCAGCTCCACCGAGTCCGGCGAGAGCGAAGACACCATCGACACGCCCTACTCCAGCGATCCCATCGTGGTTGGCTTCAACTCTTCCTACATCCTTGACTTCCTCAAAGCCCTCAGCAACGAGGGCGAGGTTCGCCTCGAGTTCAAGGACTCGCAATCCGCCGGCCAGATGCGCCCTGAAGACCCCGACGCCGAGTACAAGTACCGCTACGTCCTCATGCCCATGCGCATCTGACGCCGCGTGCCTGAACCCGCACCTCTTTCTCTCAGGAGGTCAGATGGGCGTCAACTCAAGCTGGAGATGTGCCTCTTGTCGCTCTTCACTATGCTTAGCAATGACTCTGATTGGGGTGTGTTCGTCGTATGCGCGGCCGCGTCACGCAGACAGCGTGCCTCAGGCCTCTTCCCAACCAGTTCTTCTCCACACCTGCCTGATCACAGATAACGTAACGAGCCTTGTTGCGTTCTACGAGCCCGTGCTTCAACAAAAAGCAAAATGGTCAGGCGGGGATTACGCCGAGTTTGCAACGGGCGTGGGTGTGCTTGCAGTTTTCGCTTCGTCCGCACAGGAAAAATACATTCCGGGATCGGCCGAAGGCGCAAAAAACAGGAGCGCTATCCTGGAATTCAGAGTGGCCGATGTGGACGCCGAGTATCGACGCTTGCAGGGTCTGGTGAAGACGTGGGTCAAGGGCCCGACCACACAGCCATGGGGAACGCGTTCCATCTATTTCCGCGATCCCGATGGAAATCTCGTGGATTTCTATTCAGTCGCGCCGGCTGCCTAGGTCGTTCTCAACTTCGCGCTCAACCAAGTGTCACCCGTCGCGTCGCGATCAGCAAGGGAAAACATTCGCGTGTACGGTCTCCAACCGCGCTTCTCGCATCAGACGTGCGAGGAGATGACCATGGATGCTGTCACGCCCACCCCGATCACCGATCCCGAGAAACTTCCCCAACCCGGCTTCGAAGAGCCCGACTACAACGAACCGGTCGAAGATCCCGACAGCGGAGAGCTGCCCGACGTCGATCCGGACGAAGAAGAGGACGAGATGACGATATACTCGACGACCAGCCTGTGAGAGCTTGATCGCTCGACTCTCGGAGTTAGCAAATGCTAACGAATCACTTTTCGAGAAGCGCCGATGCGCGTTGCCATCGGTCTCGCGCAGTTCATCCTTCTGCTAATTCCATTTCCGCGCTGGCCCGTGATCGGGGCAAAACGATTTCGACTCTCAAACCATGCGGGTCGGCGTTTTCGGCCGCGATCGATCCACCGTGAATACGGAGGACGCGGTCGGCAATCGCCAGCCCGAGGCCCGTTCCACCCGATTGGCGATCTCGGGCGGCGGCTACCCGGTAGAACGGCTGAAAGATCTTCTGCAGTTCCGCCGCCGGAACGCCCGGACCGTGGTCGAGCACAGTCAGGTGCGTCTTTTCCGATATGCCTTCGTGCCGCATCTCTACCTCGATGGACGTTCCTTGCTCGGTGTGGCGCACCGCGTTGCGCACGACATTTTCGATGGCGCTGTGCAGCAGCTCCGCGCTGCCCCACACGCTGCAGTTCCCCGGCGAGGTAAAGCGGATATTGACATTCCTGTCGCGCGACTCGAATTCTGCGTCGCGCACAATCTGCGCTACAAGCTCATCGAGATCGACGTCTGCCATGGGAATCTGCGGCCCCGCGTTGTCGAGCTTTGCGATCGTCAGCAATCGCCCAATCATCTCGTCAAGCAATGCAATGTCCGCCTCCATCTGATCGAAGGCTGGATCATCGCCTTTCCGCTTGCGTCCGAGATCGAGGGCGACTCCCAGGCGCGCAAGCGGCGATCGCAGCTCGTGCGAGACATCGGAAGTGAGCTGCCTCTGCCGCGAAATGAGCTCTTCGATTCTCGAAGCCATGGCATTGAAATCGCGAACCAGGTCGCCGAACTCATCCCGCCGCTGCGCAAGATTCGCACCCGCGCGAACACTCAGATCGCCCGCGGTAAGCCGCTGCGACATTTCCTGAAGCCGCAGGATCGGCGTAGTGAGATAGCGGGTGAGCAGAGAGCAGATCAATCCGGAAACCAGGAGAGCAACGCCCCACTGCAGGAAGATCGTACCGCGGCTCACCACAACCGCGCGCGGCCCGGCGGGCAGTTCAGTGGCGAAGATATACTCTCGGCCGCTTTGTCCCTTGAGCGCGAGTGCGGCGCGCGCGAGCCCGTACTTCATGCTGAACTCTGAGGCTTGCGATATCACCACCTTCGCGGTGATGTCCTGAAATTTATTGCAATCGCTCCCGGCGATCACCGCTCCCGACTGAATCGAACAGGCACGCTCTCATATGCGTTTCCTGCGCCATGCGCCCCATGTAGGCAGATGCTGCAATCGCACCTTCGCGTTCCGTCGTATCCACCGCGATCGTTCCCGAGTAGCGAGCGGTGTCCGCCAGCGTCGCATGCCATCGCGAGGGCACGCCGCGTGGTTCAAAGATGAACGTGAGAATGAGCGCGATGCCCGTAGCAATGACGGTTGCCCAGAACCACAGGAATATCTTCAGGAACAGGCTACGCATGATCGGCATCCTTCGCAGTTGATCGCGCGGCAAACAGGTATCCGCTACCGCGCACTGCCTTGATGCGCTGGCCCTCCTGCGGAATGCCAAGTTTCTTGCGCAGGTTGCTCACATGAACATCAATGACTCGATCGAAGGGCCCGAGCTTGCGGCCTAACACCAGCTCCGTGAGTCGCTCTCGCGAATGAATGCGGCCGGGCTCGCGCAGAAAGACTTCGAGCAAAGCGAATTCCGCGCTCGTCAAATTCAGCGGCACGCCCTCCAGCCACACTTCGCGCACCGCTGCGTCCATGCGCAGATCGCCGACGACCAGTGGACCGGCAGACGGTCCGACGCGAGTGGTTCGCCGCAGAATGGCGCGAATGCGCGCGATGAGTTCCCGCGGGCTGAAGGGTTTGGGCACGTAGTCGTCGGCGCCCATCTCCAGGCCGAGGACGCGATCTGCGTCTTCGCCACGCGCTGTGAGGATGAGAACGGGGACAGGCGAGGTCTTGCGCAAATGCCGCAGCACGTCAAGACCTCCCATGCCGGGCAACATCAGATCGAGAACTACGAGCGCGTACTCCGCCGAGAGCGCTCGCTCCAGGCCACGCACGCCGTCGTGCACGGTGTCGATGGTGTAGCCCTCGGCCGCCAGACGCTCAACCAGCAGCTTGCCGAGTTGAACATCATCGTCGACCAGGAGCACTCGATCCATTCTTTGTTCACCCTGCCTCTCCTTCGGATCGTAGACGATCCGAAGGCTGGCGTGACTGGTCTTTACCTAACTTTACTTTTCTTGACCAACCCATACCGCACGGGGGTCGATGCGCTGCTGAAATCAGAAGCGTGGTGGATATGTTCACCACGATCGTCGGCGCAAGTAGATAGATGCAATTCACCAACCCCGCCAGGAGGAGACCTTATGACACGGTCAATGTCGTTCTTCACAAAGTCGCTGTTCGCGCTCACGATCGCCGGCGCAGCACTCGCAACCAACCTGCAGGCACAAAGCGAGGGCGTCATCGTCACGGTTCCGTTTCCGTTCACCATGGGCACGCAGACTGTAGCGCCGGGAACTTACGAATTCAATCTGATCTCCAGTCAATTCCTGCTTTCCGTCACCAATCGGAAAACAGGCGATGTGGAGATGTTCCCTGTGCACCCTGAGCGTCAGAGCAAGGTCGAAGAGCACGGCGGCCTTACCTTTCGCAGTTCCGCCGCCCGCAATGCTCTGAACGAAGTTCACTTTCCCGGAACCGATCGATTCAGCGAGCTGATCCAGCCGCGCCATGCGCGTCGCAACGAAACACTTAGCTCCACCGCCGAAAAGTCAGTATTTGTGGCAGGGCACTGAGCACAGAGTTACGCGCTCCAACGTTTTGCCGCACGGAATAAGCCATTCGAATTGGCCTGAGAGGTAACACTATGAAGCGAATCACGATTGTTTCCATTGCGGTGGCGGCACTGTTGCTGACCGCGTTCGTTGTCGTTAAAGCAGAAACCCGCGTGGCCCAGGCTTGGTGCGGCGGCCGTTGGCATCACGCGGGTCCCACCGGCTTTCTGGCTCGCGAGTTGAAGCTGAGTGATGCGCAGAGGGCGCAGATTCGCGCACTCTGGCAGGCAGAACGGCCCACAGTCTCTGTGCAAGTACACGAACTGCTTGCCGAGAACAAGCAGATGAACGCCCTCGCCGCGAGCGCCAACCCGGACCCAAACGAAGTGAAGAAGATTGCCGAGCGCCAGGCAGCGACAGTTGCCGCATTGCTGGTGGAAAAGGCGCGCCTGCAATCGGAAATCTACTCCTCAGTGCTCAATCCCGAGCAGCGGGCCCAGGCCGAAACATTGCGGACAAAGTGGGAATCCCGACTCGATCGTTTTGCGGACCGCATCGATGCGCAACCCGATGGGAAGTAAGCAACGCCCGCCGTCAACAACTTGAGCCAAAGGAGCGCACATGAAAAAAATGCTGTCCGATTTATCGTTTCCCACCAGGCTGACGGTCGCGGGTCTCATCGCCAACGCGCTTGCCATCTGGATGCAGTGGCTATCGGGGGATCCTTCGTATCCGAAGTTTCCCCCGGGTCCGGTTTTCTTCATCGCCATCGCTGCGATTGTCGCCTTTGCGGCGCGCTGGTGGTGGACACCCCTGATCGGTTCGTTGATCTCCCTGCTGGTCACGGCGGGATGGTTTGCGCTGCTCGCGCGCGGGATGCAGCGCCTTCTTCACCCCGGCAGCTTGGGACACTTTACGGCGGGTATCTTCCTCGGAGCGCTGCTGCAGATCAACGCGCTCCTCATTACGGACGTGGCGGGCATCGTGGCAACTGTCATGAATTTCCGCAGCAGGGAACACGCGGTGGGTGGTGTCCGGATGGCGTTACGCTTCTTCGGCGCCATCTTTGTGCTCATGGGCGCGGTCATTATGATTAGCCCCATTCATGCAGACCGTTACCACAACGGGATGCACATGGTGTGGGGCGCGCTGGCCCTCGGTGCAAGTTTCCTGACTACGAGAGCAGCGAAACTCTTCTGCGTTTGTTCGGGGCTCTTCTATTGCACGCTCGCGGTTCTCGGCCTCACCATCGGCGATGCCGGCATGGGCAGAGCTTGGCAGGCTGGGCCCATGCTGCTGCACACAGGGGATCACATCTTTCATTTAGTTCTCGGCTCAATCTTTCTTGCTGTCGGATTGCTTTCGGGCCGAGAGCAGCGCTATCAAACAACGCCGGCGTGAATCCCGGTCAGGCTAATTCGAATCGTCCTTCTTGAAGCTCAGCACCTTCGCCGTGAATTGCTGCAGCAGCTCCTCATCCTGGTTGAAGGTGTTGCATTCGAGCAGCGCGATCGCCCGGTCGGGCTTGGAACGCGACAACCGGATATCCAGTACGCGGCTCTTCACGTGCAGGATGTCCGTGGGCCGCGTCGGTCGTGGCCAGCGAATCTCGCCGCCCATCCCGATCACGCCACCCGCAAACGGAACGCTCTCGACCAGCAGCTTCATCGTGAGTGCCATCGTGTGCCAGCCGCTCGCCGCAAGCCCGCCAAAGAAAGACTCCTTTGCCGCCTCTTCGTCGGTATGAAATGGCTGGGGGTCAAACTCGGACGCGAACGCAATGATCTGCTCAGCATCGAGCCTGTGTTCGCCGCTGCAGAATTCATCGCCGACAGCAAGATCTTCAAGATAGAGCCTTTTCTCCGGACGATTTGGATCGGTGGGCATGAACCTCTCTTCACTGGGGAGGAAATCAAGTCAAATCCGATTGTAGGACGCACGGCGCGAGCAAACCGAATGTGCAGCTTCCCGCCATGCCGAGCCCTGACTTCCTCGCAGAGCCGGTCTTCATTTTGGCGAAGATTCATTTGCTCCATGCGCAAGAACCTGCGCCCGCGCCAACATCGCGTCGAGAGCGCTCCGCGCATAGAGTTTCCCGCCTAAAATCACCGCATCCAGTGCGCGCGTGTTGTGAATGTCCGCAAGAGGGTCTTTGTCGAGCAAAACCAGATCGGCGATCTTCCCGCTCTCGATCGTTCCGCGTCGGTCTGCCTGCCCCATAAACTCTGCAGCATTGCGTGTAGCCGCCTGCAGCGCGGCCATCGGCGGCAGGCCCGCGTCAACCAGCAGAGCAAGCTCATCGTGAATGCCGAACCCCGGAAAACACTGCGAATTCATCGTGTCGGTGCCGGCCAGCAGGGAAACACCTGCGCGATACATCAGCCCCACAATCTTTTTGTCTTCCTCAAACGCACGCCGATTCAAATCGACGATCGCCGCCCGCGGCTCTGGTGGAACACCGTTGTAATATCCAGCTTCCCACTTCGCGCGTACCTCATCGCTTAGATACTTCAGTCGCGGATCTGTCGTATCGAGCGGATCGTCAATTTGCGAGCGCAACACGGTGAGGGTAGGGCATTGCCACGTGTGGTTTTTCACGAAAAGAGAGAACAACCCCTGTGCTGTTTCTTGATCAAATGTGTCGATCACGCGCCGATCCAGGCGAAGAATCTCTTTCCCAAACGCAATCTTCTGTGCAATCGGAATGCCCTGGCGTCCGAAATGACGCCTGCTGCCGCTGCAACTCCGGGTCGATTGCGTCGTCTTCCTTCGAGCACGCGTCCGCAACCCGCGTCAAATGCTCAATGCTCCTTTGCCCCGCACCCGACGCCACCACAGCCGAGACCGCATCCGGCACGTGTCCCTCGAATGGAATGCCGCGCTTCTTCGCCTCATCCGCAATCGCAAAGTAAACATCGCGAGACAACCGCCCATAGACCTTGATGAAATCCGCACCATTCTCGCGCTGCTCATCCACAATCGCCCGCCCGCGCGCTGCATCTCCGGCAACCAGCGAGTCAGGCCAAACCGGATTCGGTCCATCGACGATCGGGCTGCCAAGATAAATCGTCGGCGACGGATCGGCCCTGGAAGCCTGCTGGGCCCGCCATACCTTGGCATTGAGCGGCCCCGACATGTCGCGCACGCCCACCACCCCGTTCGCAATGAAAAGAAGATGAGACCACGCCGCGCGCTCGTCCGACGCACCATGCACGTGCATATCCCAGAGCCCGGGGATGAGAAACTTGCCCCTGCCGTCAATCACGGCGGCATCTTTCGGAACGCGCGCTTTCTTCGCCGGGCCAATCGAGAGAATCCGATCTCCCTGCACAACCACGGTCCGGTCTGCGGCGGGAGCACTGCCGGTCGCATCAATCACGGTGACGTGCTCGATCGCGATCGATTGGGGCAACGCGCGGGTGCCGATCAGCAGAGAAACACCAAGACAGACGCGGAAGGCGACCGCCATCGGCTTCAAAGTATGCGCAGTAGGTAGACGTCTCGCCATCTGGAAGTTCCTGGCGGTCAGTATACGCATAGGTGCGGAAACTCATTGCTGTGTTAACGCGTTCCCAGCCAAACCGCGCGCTTTCACGTCGCGCATCGGCGGCAGCCCGAAGAAGCGGCTGTACTCGCGGTTGAACTGGCTCGCGCTTTCATAGCCCACTTCAAAGGCGGCGCTCGCCGCATCCACGCCCTCGGTCAGCATGCGCACCCGCGCCGCGTGCAACCGAAGCCGTTTCTGATATTGCAGCGGACTCATCGACGTCAGCGAACGGAAGTGATGGTGAAACGTCGAAACACCCATCTGCGCCAGTCGCGCCAGCTCTTCCACGCGCAGCGGCTTGTCGAAGTTGTTGCGCAGCCAGCCGACCGCCTTGGCCGTGCGGTTGCTCTGCTCTCCGTGCGTCGCCACGGCGCGCAGGTGCCGCCCCAGCGGCGAGCGCAGCAGCCGGTAGATAATCTCCCGCTGCATCAGTCCGCTCAGGAAGGGAATATCCTGCGGCGTGTCGAGCAGCGCCAGCAGTCGGCAACACGCGCCCATCAGCTCCGGCGGCGTCTTGCCAACCACCAGCCCGCGCGCCCCGAACGGAGCATCCGCCGCGTGGAACTCCTCCTGGCTCAGAATCTCGCGAACCACCGGCATCTCCAGCTTCAGCACCATCGAGAGCAGCGGCTCCTCCACCGACGCGCGCGTCACCTGGTTCACCGACGGCAGGTCAATCGATGTCAACAGGCAGCTTCCGCCGTCGCAAACATGCGTCGTTCCGCCAACGGTAATCAGCTTTTCTCCCTGCGCGGCGACAACAAATTCCGGCTCGTAGGCAGAGGAATAGCATTCGGTCGACTCGGTCTTTCGATAAAGCCGCAACCCTGGGACGGCCGTCTCCAGAAGGCCTTCCACAGCAATGTGCGCAGCAATACGCCGTGCCAGTTCCGCTGTTAAATCAATCATTTGTCCACGATCAATCATCGCCGCCACAGCTCAATTCCTCCCTGCCCGGATGCGCAACCGCCGCATCTTCAGGCTAACGCGTGGCCAGACGGATGTTTGGAGAAAAATCAGCAATCGACACAAATGGGCAAGAAACAGGAAGGATCGGGATACCGTTCACGCGACCTCGCCCCGTACTCTCGAATCGAAGCCGTAGCACGTAGCCCGCAAGGAGCTCAGGAGTTTCCATGTACAAAGCCAAAGCCTATTCCGTCGCCAGCGCCACTTCGTCGTTCGCCCCCGACACCATCGAGCGGCGTGATCCCACCGGCCACGATGTCCAGATCGAGATCCTCTTCTGCGGCATCTGCCACTCTGATCTGCACCAGGCCCGCAATGAGTGGAGCGAAGTGATGCCCACCGTCTACCCCTGCGTTCCCGGCCACGAGATCGTCGGCCGCGTCACCAAGGTCGGCCCCGAAGTCACCAAGTTCAAGCCCGGCGACCTGGCCGCCGTCGGCTGCCTCGTCGATTCCGACGGCACCTGTCCCGAATGCAAGGCCGGCCTCGAGCAGTTCTGCCAGAACTTCACCCTCACCTACAACTTCCCCGACAAGCACACCGGCAAAGTGACCTACGGCGGCTACTCCGACTCCATCGTCGTCACCGAGCGCTTCGTTCTCCACGTGCCCTCGAACCTCGACCTCGCCGGAGCCGCGCCGCTGCTCTGCGCCGGCATCACCACCTACTCGCCGATGCGCCACTGGGGCGTCACCAAGGGCAAGAAGGTGGGCGTCGTCGGCCTGGGCGGCCTCGGCCACATGGCGCGTCAAGTTCGCGCACGCGCTCGGAGCCCATACCGTCGCCTTCACCACTTCGCCCAGCAAAAAGGACGATGCCCTTCGCCTCGGCGCCGACGAAGTCGTCATCTCGCGCAACGCCGACGAGATGGCCAAACACGCCGGCAGCTTCGACTTCATCCTCGACGCCGTCGCCGCCCGCACGATATCAACGCCTACATCAACCTGCTCGCGCGCGATGGCAACATCACCCTCGTCGGCGCACCTCCGGAACCCCTCGCCATCGGCGCCATGGGCCTGCTCTTCCGTCGCCGCAGTCTTTCCGGCTCGCTCATTGGCGGCATCGCCGAAACCCAGGAGATGCTCGACTTCTGCGGCAAGCACAACATCACCTCCGACGTCGAAGTGATCCCCATCCAGAAAGTCAACGAAGCCTACGAGCGGCTCCTCAAGTCCGATGTGAAATACCGCTTCTCCATCGACATGGCCTCGCTCAAATCCGCGTAGCCAACCTGGGTGCCCCAGGTCTCGACTTTGAGACCTGGGAAACCGCAGAGCTCAATCTCCCATACACGAGAACCCCATGCAAACACGCAAACTCGGCAATCTCGAAGTCTCTGCCATCGGACTAGGCTGCATGCGCATGAGCGCCGGTCACGGCGCCGTAACGGGCACAAAGCAGCAGATGATCGATCTCCTGCGCTCTGCCGTCGATCGCGGCATCACCTTGTTCGATACCGCCGAAGTCTACGGCCCCTTCGTGAATGAAGAGCTGGTCGGCGAAGCCCTCGCTCCGGTGCGCGATCGCGTCGTCATCGCCACCAAGTTTGGCTTCAAGTTCGAGGGCGACAACAATCCGCATCCCATGGGCCTCGAGCAGCCGGCCCGACGACATCCGGGCCAGTGTCGAAGGCTCGCTCAAGCGCCTCCGCATCGACACCATCGATCTGCTCTATCAGCATCGCGTCGATCCCGACGTTCCCATTGAAGACGTCGCGGGCACCGTCAAAGATCTCATCCAGCAAGGCAAGGTCCGTCACTTCGGCCTGTCGGAAGCCGGCGCGCAAACCATTCGCCGTGCCCATGCGGTGCAGCCTGTCACCGCATTGCAAAGCGAATACTCGCTCTGGTGGAAGCGGCCGGAGGCAGAAATCCTGCCTCTGCTCGAAGAGCTCGGCATCGGCCTTGTCCCCTACAGCCCGCTGGGCAAGGGCTATCTCGCCGGCTCCGTCACTGAAAACACCAAGTTCGACAAAGAGGACAACCGCGGAACCTTCCCGCGCTTCTCCCCCGAAGCCCTCAAGGCGAACCGCGCTCTCGTCGATCTCATCGAATCCTTCGCCGTGAAGAAGCAGGCAACTGCTGCCCAAATCGCTCTAGCCTGGCTGCTCGCGCAGAAACCGTGGATCGTGCCCATTCCCGGCACCACCAAGCTGGAGCGCGTCGATGAAAACATCGCCGCCGCGTCCGTTCATCTCACCCCCGAAGATCTCAGCGAACTCGACAGCGCCACAGCCAAGATTCCGATTCATGGCGATCGCTATTCGCCCGAAGCCGAGCGCATGACCTACCGCTAATGCCTGACTCCATACCATCAATCCGCTTGTCATCCCGAGCGAACGGGGCCCCGCGCGCTGTTCAGCGTGGGGGTGGTGAGTCGAGGGACCTGCATTAGTACTTCGATGGAGTGAGAGACAGAACGGTAGTGAGCAAATGCTAACTCTCTAATCAAGCACCAGCAGAATCCGAGCAACGAAACGAGACAAAATGCCACACATCGTCGTAAAAGTAGTCCCCGGAAAATCCGAAGAGCAGAAAAAACATCTCGCCGAATCGATCACAAACGATGTGATCGCCGCCTTCGGCTCAAACGAACAAGCCGTCTCCGTAGCCATCGAAGAAGTGAAGCCTGAAGACTGGACAGAACAAGTGTACAAGCCAGATATCCACGCCAAGTGGGACACCGTCTACAAAAAACCCGGCTACAATCCGCTCGAAAAATGAGGAATGCGCAGTGAATATTTCGTTTGAAAACAAAGTCGCGCTCGTTACCGGCGCCGCTTCCGGATTGGGTCTCGCCACGGCAAAGGCTTTCGCCGAGTCGGGCGCGACAGTCGCGCTGGCCGACTGGAACGAAGCAGCCGCGCAAACCGCCGCTGCCGAGCTTACCGCGAAAGGCCATAAAACACTGGCGATCCGCTGCGATGTCTCCGACGACGCGCAGGTCGAAGCCATGGTCAAGCAAACAGTCTCTGCGTTCGGCCGTCTCGATATCGCCTACAACAACGCCGGCGTTCAGAACGTTCTCGCAGAAACCGCCGACACAACCGCGCAAGACTACGATCGCGTCATGGGCATCAACCTTCGCGGCGTTTGGAACTCAATGAAGTTCGAGCTCCAGCACATGCGCAAGCAGGGCAGCGGAGCCATCGTCAATTGCTCGTCTCTCGGAGGCCTCGTGGGCGGCGCCGAGCGCGGCATCTACCACGCCGCCAAGCACGGAGTCATCGGCTTCACCAAAAGCGCGGCGCTCGAGTACGGCGCACGCGGCATTCGCGTCAATGCGATGTGCCCAGGCCTCATCTGGACGCCGATGGCCGACCAGATGGTCGCCGGTGGCCAGGGCGACGCTCTCAAGGAGATGGAGAAGCTCATCCCCATGCAGAGAGTCGGCCGCCCCGAAGAAATCGCCAACGCGGTTCTGTGGCTCTGCAGCGACGCCGCAAGCTACGTAACCGGCCAGTCCATCTCCGTCGATGGTGGCTTCATCATGCACTGAAATGCGAGAAATGCCGAGATCGTTCAGAAGGGAAGGACGGAGCAATTGAATACATGGCCAAAAGATGAGCTCAACAAGATCGCCGCGGCGGATGATCTGCACATCGCGCCCTTCCGCGAAGACGGCGTCACGTATGGAACTCCGACCTGGATCTGGTCCGTCGCCGTCGACGACTCGCTCTACGTGCGCGCATACAACGGCCAGAGTTCGCGCTGGTATCAGGCCGCCATGCTGCAGAAGGCGGGCCAAATCATCGCCGCGGGAATGACAAAAGAAGTCACTTTCGAGCGCGTCGACGGCTCCATCAACGACCGCATCGACGCGGCGTATGGCGCCAAGTATCGCGGCAGCCCTTACCTCAAACCCATGATTGGCAGCCGCGCGCGCTCCGCCACGGTAAGGATCACGCCGCGCGCCGTGAAAACGAAGTAGTGCTGGAGAAAACAATGCAAACACGCACACTAGGCAACAGCAATCTTCAAGTCTCCGCCCTCGGTTTCGGCTGCATGGGCATGAGCTGGTCCTACGGCCCCGCTAAAGACAAGCAGGAGATGATCAAGCTCCTCCACGAAGCCGTCGATCGCGGCGTCACCTTCTTCGATACCGCCGAAGTCTACGGCCCGCTCCTCAATGAAGAGCTCGTCGGCGAAGCCCTCGCGCCCTTCCGCGGTAAGGTCGTCATCGCCACAAAATTCGGCTGGGAAGCCAACCCCAACGACGGCGGCAAATGGAACGCCCTCAACAGCCATCCTGATCACATCAAGAAAGTCGCCGAAGAGTCGCTGAAGCGCCTCAAGGTCGACGCCATCGATCTCTACTACCAACACCGCGTCGACTTGAACGTCCCCATCGAAGACGTCGCCGGCGCCGTCAAAGACCTCATCCAGCAAGGCAAGGTCAAGCACTTCGGACTCTCCGAAGCCAGCGCGAAAACCGATTCGCCGCGCACACGCCGTGCAGCCCGTCGCTGCGCTGCAAAGCGAGTACTCGCTCTTCTGGCGCGAGCCCGAGCAAACCGTCCTCCCCACACTCGAAGAACTCGGCATCGGCTTCGTCCCCTTCAGCCCGCTCGGCAAGGGCTTCCTCACCGGCAAAATCGATGCCAGCACCAAATTCGACAGCACCGATTTCCGCAGCAGTGTTCCGCGCTTCTCTGAAGAGAATCGCAAAGCCAACCAGGCTCTGGTCGACGTCATCAGTGAGTTTGCGGAAACCAAGCAAGCCACACCCGCGCAAATCGCTCTTGCCTGGCTTCTCGCCAAGAAGCCGTGGATCGTGCCCATCCCCGGCACGACCAAGCTAGCGCGCCTTGAAGAAAATCTTGGCGCAGTCAATGTTGAACTCACGCCCGACGACGTCCGCGCCCTCGAAGACGCTTCCTCCAAAATCAAGCTTGAGGGCGAACGCTATCCCAAGTTCCACGCCCAACTCGTCGGCCGCTGAGCCGCAGAAGGTTCCAGACATGAAGATTCTGCGTTCACTTCTCTTCGCCATGGCAGTCATCGCGTGCACGCAAGCCGCTCAGGCCCAGACGCCGCTGGCCGCAACCGAACGCCTGAGCGGCGCATGGCATCTCGTCCAAATCGAAGGCCCCGACGGCAAAGCCAACCAACCGCAGCCCGAAGGCATGCTCATCTACACGCGTGACGGCCACATGTCCGTGCAGCTGATGTACCCCAAATCGGCCGGCAACGTCTCCAACGAATACGTGCGCAACGGCTACGAAGCGTCCTTCGGCAGCTACACCGTGGACGAAGCCCGCCACACCGTAACGCATCACATACAAGGTTCCGTCACTGGCGACCGGCTCGTCGGCAAAGACCTGCCGCGCATCTTTCAACTCACCGACGATGGGCATCTCATCATTCATTCCGCGGACCCCAGAGAACATTGGTCCGTAACCTGGCAGCATTTTTAATGAATCCGCAAAGTTTCGTAATCAGGGCACGACTTCAGAGGCTGCTGGAAAACTCGACTTCACGCTTTGTGATCGGAGCACGACTTTAGAGGTTCCTGAAAAACTCGACTTCCTTCACGCTTTGTAATCAGGGCACGACTTTCGTCGGGCCGATAAAGCCACCAAAATGAAGGGGCTTTAGCCCCTGCAAATGCCGGGCGCGACGAACACCCGCGAGTATTACCCTTTTTCAGCAAGCTGTTCAGTCGTGCCGATAACCGCCAAGGAGAATCTCAATGAATATTCAACGCGCAGGCTCTCAACCCTCCGGCAAAGGCCCCGCCGACTGGTTCACCGGAACCGTCCGCGTCGACCCACTCTTCACCGCGCCCGATCCAGCCCGCGTCGCCGGCGCGCATGTCACCTTCGAGCCCGGCGCCCGCACCGCGTGGCACACGCACCCTCTCGGACAAACGCTCATCGTCACCTCCGGCAGCGGCCGCGTCCAGCGCTGGGGAGGCCCTATCGAAGAGATTCATCCCGGGGATGTCGTCTGGTTTGCGCCTGGAGAGAAACATTGGCACGGTGCCGCGCCCAAAACCGCCATGACCCACATCGCCATCCAGGAGCGTCTCGATGGCAAAGTAGTCGACTGGCTCGAACACGTAACCGACGAACAGTATCAGGGTTAGACAGACAGGCTCTGGGTGCCCCATCCTTCGCTTCTCTCTAGCGAAGGGTGGGAAAGCTCGATCCTCTCATCGCCGGTGTTCGTCGGACCAGCTCACCGTGGCAGTAACCGTCTTCCATCCTTCGCCGTCAGGGAAGCGCAGAGCGAGCACCGATTCTTTCGCATGAATCTCTGCGCCTTCCGCCCGAAGCTTAAGATTCGGCCCACTGACCGCCAGTGGGAACTGAACCTCGGTGCCCGCCACTCCCTCGACAGTAAGAGTTAGCATTTGCTTACCATATTCTTCGCGCAGAACGCGAGGCGCCTGTGTTCGTTCTCCGGGCAGTGGCTTCTGCGCCACAGGCACAACCTCAACAGCCTTCAGAGGCAGGCTGATCGACGGACCTGACTTCGCGTCCGAACCAGCGTGGACGCACCACCATGCCCGATCCCTCGGGCTCGATGGAGACAAGCAATTCACCGTTCGTCTTTTTGAACACCAGATCCACCGTCTTGTCGCCCACATGCAGATTCTTCACTTCAGCGTGATCCCAATCCGCCGGCAAATGCGGATCCACCGTAATCGTCTTCGTCTGCGCATTGATCGAAATCCCAAACAGCCCGCGCAGCGTCGGCGTAATCACCATCGCGCTCGACCACAGTTGATGGCTCGTACTCCGCCCGAACGGCACATAAAAATCGCCGCTCAGCAGCTCGGTATCCGCACCCAGATCCTGCGCCCGACGTCAGGTTCGCATTCTCCATCAGCATGCGATAACCCGCGAGCGGCTGATTCGCCCGATACTCCGCCAGCGCCGCCCAGCCCGTAAACAGCGGCCACACCGAACCCTGGTGGTAGCTCATGCCGTCATAAAACTTCTCGTCCGTCGACACATCGCGCAAACCCCAATCCGTATTCAGCGTGTGCGCCGCGAACTGCTGCAGACATCCATCCGGATGCGCCAGGATCGACTTTCCCGTCGGCAGTTCACTCCACCAGGCCAGCGCCGGATACACAGTGCTCGCCTTGTCCAGCGTCCCATCCGCGTTGCGGCTGAACGCATAGCAGTTCTTCTCCGCATCGTAGAACTGCGACTCAATCGTCTTCGCCACCGCGTCCGCACGCTGCTGTGCCGCGGCAGCCTTGTCCGCACTCGCCAGCAGCTTCTCCAGGTCCGCCATCGCCACAGAAGCCTGCTGATCGAGCAGCGCCAGGTAAACCTCCTGGTGCGGCATATGCACCGGCCAGCTCTCCACCCAGCCCGTGCCCTGCGTGTTCTCGTAGATCCCGTTGCCGCCCTGCTCCGGCCCCGGCGCATGGCTCGTCTCAAAGCCCCACGCCTTCTCAATCGCATCGCGGTTCGCCGTCAGAAATCCAACATCTCCGCTAGCGTGCACATAATCATCAACAGCCAGCAAAAACAGCGGCGTCGCATCCGCCGCGGCATACATATAGGGGAACGCCCGCCAATCAATATCCGCAGCCGTCTGCGAATACTCGTGCATAATCTTGCCGTCCGCACGCTGCCGATGAATCAGAAAATTCAGCTCGTCCTTCGACAGCGCGAAGTCGCCATACCCATTCACCGCATAGAGCGTATAAAGCGAATCGCGCCCGAAGAACCATCCAAACCCCGGCCGCGCCGAATCGCCCGACGCATAATACCCAGCCACGAGCGCCGTCTCATCGGTGCCTTGCACCTTCGCGCGCAGCTGCTCAATCGAAATCGTCGCCCACTGGAATGCCTCATCCAGCGCCTTGTTCGGCGTCTCAATCGTCGTTGAGTTCGCCAGCAGCTTCTTGTACCTCTCCGCATGCGCCGCATAACGCGCTGCGATCTCGCCATTCATCCGCGCCAGCGTAGCGCCCAGCGCCGGCGTCGCCGCCGCAGCGGCGTTCGTCCCCACCGCCATCAGCAGCGGAAACAGCTTGCCGTGATCGCGTGCTGGATCCACATGCAGCCGCAGCTCCACCGGATGCACCTGCGGCCGCTCCTGGTATGGCGCCAGAATCCCCGGCTCCGCTCCCGGAATCGTGAGTGCACCCGCCATGTTCGGATAATCCGCATGCAGCACGTAGTAGCCACCCGTCTCGCCCGTGCGATTCACCCACTCCGCGCTCGGCACGCCTTCATTGCGCTCCGGCCACATCCAGCGCAGCTCCGGCGTAAACCGAAACGTGAAGTTGGTCGGATGCACGCAATCAAACGCGAACAGCACCATCGGACCTTCACCTTGCGCGCTCTCATCCGGCGCAAACATGATCTGCCGCACCGTGAACGCGATGTGTGAGTAAGTGATCGTTGTCCGGTCCGGCCGCACCTCAATCTCCGCAGCCTGCGCGTTCACATCGATCGGCACCGAATACCCTTCCACTTCGGCCTCGATGGTCAGGTGCGAAAGCAGCTTGATGGGAAGCGCCCAAGCCTCGAACGTCCCATCCTGCTGCCCCAGTACAACCCCTCGCTCCCCGGCCACCGTGAACGGCTTCAGCGCCTCCGCATGCGCGCGAATCACCGGCTCGTCTTCACCGAAGGGAATTGCCGGAATTGGAGTAAACGTCTGTGCGTGTGTTGCGGCAGTTACGGCAAAAAGCACGGCGCCTGTCGCCATGCTGAACAAAGCGTACCGATCGCGCATTGGTTGTCCTTTGAGTTCTTCACTCGGCCAACAGTCTACGGCATCCCGCATAGACCGCGGACGCGAACACGCAAGCGAGTTGAAGAACCAGGGAAACCCTAAGCGGAGATTGCAGAGGTTGCGGGAGCCTGCATGAAATCGAGCGCACGCATCAGGTAGGCCTTCAGATCGCGGCGATGCACCACCGCATCGAGAAATCCCTTTTCCACCAGGAACTCCGACCGCTGGAAACCCTCAGGAAGCTTCTGGCGGATCGTCTGCTCAATCACGCGCGGCCCGGCGAACCCAATCAACGCCCCAGGCTCGGCGATATTCAGATCGCCCAGCATGGCAAAGCTCGCGGTCACGCCGCCTGTGGTCGGATCGGTGAGCACGCAGATATACGGGACCTTCTCGTCGTCCATCTGCGCCAGCGCGGTCGAGATCTTCGCCATCTGCATCAGGCTCACTACGCCTTCCATCATGCGCGCTCCGCCTGAAGCCGCCACCACGATCAGCGGATGCCGGCTTTCCCGCGCACGATCCGCCGCACGCGCAATCGTTTCGCCGACCACCGCTCCCATTGAGCCGCCAATGAAGCCATATTCCATCGCGCTCAGCACCACGGGATGAGGCCCCATGTAGCCCACCGCGTTCAGAATGGCGTCGTCAAGGCCAGTAGCTTCCTGCGCCGCGCGCAGCCGCTTTTTGTAAGGCTTCACATCCGAGAAGTTCAGCGGATCCGTCGACCGCAGCCCCGTATCCACATAGGTGTAACCCGGCTCCAGCAACAACGCGATCCGCTGCCGTGCGCCAATTTTGAAGTGGTGCTGGCACTTGGGGCAAACATTCAGGTTCGCCTCTAAATCCGCCTTCCAGATCGTCTGCCGGCACCCCAGGCACTTCGTCCACAGTCCCTCCGTGCGAACTTTCTTCTCTCCGGAATCCCCGCCATTGTCGCCGCCAGGATCGGACTCATACTCACCGTTCTCACGCTTAAACCAGGACATGCCCACTCTCTCTCGAATGTGTGTCCAGCCCGCCGGCTGAACTCCCCTTCACCGGACTTCCGGTGTAATACCTTCGCTTCAGTATTCTATTCCGCGCTGCGCAAGAATGCCCTTCTGGTAGGCGTGCTTCACTTCCCGCATCTCCGTCACCGTGTCCGCCAGCTCCACCAGCAGAGGATGCGCATTCCTGCCAGTCAGAATCACATGCACCATCTCCGGCCGGTTCTTCAGAAACTCCGCAACCTTCACCGCATCCAGCATCCCATAGCCAATCGCATAGTTGATCTCGTCGAGGATCACCATATCCCAGTCGCCGGATTCAATGGCCGCACAAGCTTCCGACCACGCCTCCTCGACCATCCGCACATCGTCCGGATCGGTCTCCGCGCCGCCGACCTTCACAAATCCGCGCCCCATCTGTTTCAGCACAAAATTCGGGCCGAACTCCTTCGCTGCGTCCAGCTCCCCGTAGTGCCACGAGCCCTTCAGGAACTGGAGCATCAGTACCCTCATCCCGCAGCCCAGGGCGCGCACCGCCGTTCCCAGCGCAGCGGTCGTCTTTCCTTTTCCAGGCCCCGTGTTGATCAGAATCAAGCCGCGTCGCGAGTCGGTCATGCCGAGTCCAGCTCTTGCATACGTTCCTTCTGGAAGTGTTTCCTGGATTACGCTTCACCTCGGTCGAGGACCGAAGCCGTTCAATGCCCCGTGTGGTACGGATGGCCAGACAAGATTGTAAATGCCCGGTAGATCTGCTCCGCCAACACCAGCTGAGCCAGGTCGTGCGCCAGGGTCATTTGCCCCAGAGAGAGCTTCAGGTTGGCTCGCCGCAAGAGCCTCTTCCGACCAGCCGTCCGCCGGCCCCACTCCGAAAATCAGGTTCTGCCCGCCCGAATCGCGCCAGCGGCCCAGCCATTCCGCGAAGGCCTCCGAGGTGAAACTCCGCCCCCGGCTGTCGAGCAGGACAAGGGTCGGAGCCGTGCGCCCCGCGCGTCGCTCAACCCACTGAAACATCAGCGTTTCCGACCGGAACGACTGCTCGTGGCAAGCCGCGAAAGGGGAGCATCGTTTAAGATACAGGCTAACGAGCCCGTAAAAGGGGCTTTTCGCCCCCGGCGTCGATCCAATCGAGACAATCGTCAGCTCCATCAGACGAGCCTAAATCACGGGAATTCTCGCGGAATAAATCCAGCGTATCTTCCACAAAAGTTTGCTTATATACATCTTTGGGAATCTTGACTTTTGCCTTCCAAAATTAGCGGCACCCTGCCATTTTCAGGATATTGACCTCACCGTATCCAGAAATCCATAGAAGCGCAACATTTTCGCAATGTATCCCACGAGAGTAACTCCCCCTTTTTCAACAGTTCAGGGCAAATCTGCCGGGCCGCCGAGAATGGCACTTGTCATGCTATAGATCTCATGGCTGTTCATCCCTCTCTCCTGGGTTAGAAACATAAAACTCCACGGGGATGCTGCTGAAAGTGTTCTCTCCTTTTTAACGAAATTCAGTTATTCAGTATTTCGATTGCGGACCGGTATTACCCCCCACCGAAATGCGGAAGCACACTAAGCGGACCGAAAGGGCAGCTTCTGTACGTCGCCCTTCAGTCGCTAACTTACATGGAGGAGTTCAATGCGGTTTACTCGGTTACGGAAAGTGACCCTTGCAGCCAGCCTGTTGGCATTCGCCGGATTTGTGGTTGCGACCATCGCGCCACCGGTGCACGCCCAGTCGGCTGTCACGGGCGCTGTGAGCGGCGTGGTTTCTGACGCGACGGGCGCCGTCGTGCCCGGAGCGACCGTTACGGTCGTCGACACATCAACAGAGGCGAAGCAGATCGTTAAGACCAATGGAGAGGGCCGCTACACAGTGGGCTTGCTCAAGCCCGGCCAGTACAAGATCACAGCGGCAGCCGAGAGCCTCAAGTCCGACACTCTTGAAGTTTCGGTGATTCTCGGAACGACCGTCCCTGGCGACATCAAGGTGACTCCCACGGGCAGCAGCACCGTGGTTGAAGTGACCTCAACCTCTCTGCCGCTGGTCGACACGCAGAACGTTGCGCTGGCAACCACCTTTACCGCGGAGCAGATTCAGGATCTGCCGACACCAGGCGGCGACGTCACCACGGTGGCCTTTACCGCTCCCGGTGTCGTGATGAACGCAGGCGGCTCCTACGGCAACTTCAGCTCCGACGGTCTGCCGGGCATCTCGAACCTGTTCGTGCTGAACGGCTTCGACAACCAGGACCCCTTCCTCAATCTGAACAACTCGGGCAGCTCCAACCTGACACTCGGCCAGGGCGAATTGGCCGAAGCGACCGTAATTCAGAACGGTTACAACTCGCAGTACGGCCGCGCCGCCGGCGCCATCATCAACTACACCACCAAGTCGGGCACCAACCACTTCCACGGCGAAGCCGACTACAACTGGAACGGCACGGCCCTGAACGCCAACGGCTGGTTCAACGAGCACGACGAAGTGGCGAACGGCCAGCCGCAACGTGGCGCCGCACGCCGTATCCAATGAGTGGGCGGCCAACATCGGCGGTCCGATCATCAAGGACAAGGTCTTCTTCTTCGGCGACTTTGAAGGTCTCCGCTACGTCCTTCCGGGTTCCAGCGGCTTCCTGACCTTCCCTTCGCCCCAGCTCCAGACCTACATCCTGAACACGGTTCCGGCAGCGGCTCAGGGCGTCTACGGTCTGGCGATGGCCGACTTCCAGAAGTCGCCTGCCTATAAGAATGCCATTCCCGTCACCACCGGCTCCGCCGGCAACCAGGACGCCAGCGGCAACCTCGGTTGCGGCGACGGACTCCCAGCAGACGATCTGGGCGGCCTCTCCGGAACAGCCAGCTCCCGGCGGCGGCATCTTCGGCGTCGATACACCCTGCCTGCTCGTTGGAACCGGCATCGGCCAACAACGTCAACAAGGAGTGGCTCTTCACCGGCCGCGCCGACTGGAACATCAACGACAAGCACAAGATCTACGGCCGCTACAAGATGGATCGCGGAACGCAGCCCACGTCGACCAGCTTCATCGATCCGCTCTTCAGCGCGCTCTCGATCCAGCCTGAGTACGAAGGCCAGTTCAACGACAGCTACGTGATCAGCCCCACCAAGACCAACGTCTTCGTGGCGGCCGCCAACTGGTACTCCGCCTACTTTGGACCGCCAAACGTCGCGGCCTCGGTTGCGGAACTGCCCATCAACTTCTATTACAGCGATGCCGGTCTCGATGGCAGCGGTGTCAACGCAGCTCCCGGACTTCCCTGCCCTCGGCGTTCCGTTCTATCTGACCCAGGGCCGCAACGTAACCCAGTACCAGCTCGAAGACGACTTCAGCTGGATCAAGGGCAAGCACACCCTGAAGTTCGGCGCCAACTTCCGCCGCGACCTGGTTTCCGACTACGACTCGCAGATCAACGTGGTCTTCCCGTATACGTTCACCTACTCGCTTGGCGATTTTGCCTCGGGCCAAATCAATCCGCAGACAAGCTACTGGGGTCAGAACGGGTTTGAATCGTACAACCAGGCCTACACCAACCAGCCGACGGCTCACCTGGCGCTCTACAACCTGGGCGCCTACTTCCAGGATGAGTTTCAGGCCACATCCAATCTGAAGCTGACGCTTGGCGTCCGCATCGACCGCACCGGCAATCCGCTCTGCCACGGTGGGTGCTTCGCCTCGTACAACGGCGCTTTCCCGGCGTTCGGGCACAGTCGTATGACTCGCACGACGTCAGCGCCGTGAACGCTCACCCGTTCCCGAAGGTTGAAGTCTGTCAACTTCCAGCCGCGCGCCGGCTTCAACTATAGCGTGAACGAAAAGACTGAAATCCGCGGAGGCCTTGGGCTGTTCTCGGATCTTTATCCGTCCGGCCTTCCTTGACGGCGTGATCCAGAACTTCCCCAACTACTACGAACCCTATGCACTGACCGGTGCGATCTGCACCGTCAGCGGAACGGGAAGCGCGGGATCCTTCACAGCTGCAGCAAACACCAGCCGGTCACAGTCGGGCTTCGCTGCCGGCCTCGGACCGGCGGATATCACCACGAACCTTTGGAACGAAGGCATCGCCCAGACCGGCTCGCCGTATCCCTTCTCGCCGCCCAACGTGAACGCCTACTTCAACGGTGAGTTCAAGGTGCCCGAGTACCTGGAGTACAGCCTCCAGTTGCAGCATCAACTCACCAAGAACGATGCCATCATCGTCACCTATGCCGGCAACTACGGCTTCCGTGGCGTTCTCCAGAACCCTTACGTCAACGCCTCCAGCGGCGTTTATGTTGACGACGCAAACGGTGGTTCATGGCAGCAGGTCGAGCCTTTTGCAGGCTTGTCTGCAACGCCTGCCGACCCGCGGTTCTCCAAAGTCACCGCCTACACCAACGACGGCCACTCCAACTACAACGGCGGAATGGTTAGCTACAAGCACAACGGCCACGGCTTCACCGGCCAGCTCAGCTACACCTACAGCCACGCATTCGACATGGTCTCTAACGGTGGCGAAGGTGAAAACTTCAACAGCGGGTCCACCCTCAACCAGTTGTCCCCGTCTATCATCGGCGGCGGCTTGAACTACTCGAACTCCGACTACGATATCCGCAACGACCTGGTCGGTGACGCAGTGTACGAAGAGCCGTTCAAGTCTTCGAACAAACTCGTCGACGGCTTTGTCGGTGGATGGGTGGTCGGTCTCAAGACCTACTATCGTGGCGGCGAGCCCTATAACCTGACCAACGGTGCGGTTCTCGGAGCCTTCCATACCTTGGGGTCGACCCTGATGCCGGATCTGGCTTCTGGTGTTAGCCGCTCCATGATCACGAACGGTGCCACCAGCAATCCTCACTCCTGCGTCGACACGTCGTGCATGGACGTAACTCAGTTCGGCGATGCTGCCAGCCAGGCCGATTTCGGCAACGTGCGCCGCAACTCGCTGTACGGTCCGCACTATGTCAACACGGATATCAGCCTGCTCAAGAAGATCGTCAAGGCTGAAGGCTTCACCTTCGACATCGGTGCCAATGCCTACAACGTCTTCAACCACGTAAACTTTGCCAGCCCGAACGGCGACATCAGCAGCGGCGCCTTCGGCCAGATCACCGGCGCAGTCGCTCCACCAACCAGCCCCTACGGCTCGTTCCAGGGTGCAGCTGTTACGCAGCGCCTGCTCCAGGTTCACGGCAAGATCACCTTCTAACCCATCGCCTTCGGGCAAACACAAAGGGCATCCGGAACTCCGGATGCCCTTTTTCCTGCCTCAATTGCGCCTTTCCCTCGCGGGAAGCCGCGCCCTACGCCGGTCGATCCGCTTTGGGAGCAGCTTGACTCGGCCGCTTTGCGCGCGTCGTCGCAGCCTTCGTGGCTTTCTTGGCCGCTGCCTTCTTCTTCACGCCGGCTGGTTTCGCTCCGTTCTCTTTACCAGCTTTTGCCCGCGTGCTGCTGGCCTTCTCGCGCGCCGCACGCGTCTCCGCCGCCAGTGCCGCCTTCAGCTCATCGTCGAACTCGGTGGGGCTCAAAGGCCGCGCCGATTTGCGCAGCCGTTCAATGTCGTAGAAGACGCGCCGCTCCGCCAGAAAGATGTGCACGACAAAGTCGACGTAATCGAGCAAGATCCACTCGCCGCGCCGCCGCCCTTCCACCGAATTCGGCAGCACGCCGAACTCCTTCTTCAGCCGGCCCTCAATCTCATCCGCAATCGCCATTGCCTGGCGATCGTTCGTTGCGGAGGTGATCAGGAAAAAATCGGATAAGCCGGAATCGGCCGCGTCCAGTTCCAGGATCCGCGTGTCGGCTCCCTTTTTCTCTTCACAAATCTGGGCCGCGACTTGAACCAGCTTGCGGACTTGTTGTTGGCCTTCAGTGCTTGTCATGCTCAGGCGATCATCTCCCATCTCAATCGTAGCCTTTGGATGCACGACCGGCAAGCAAGGGTTCCTCTGCGTGGACTAACGGTAGAGCCCGTGTTCGCGGATATACGCAAGCACCGAAGCGGCAAGCAGAGGCTTTTCTGAGCCGGGAAAGCGCGCCGCGGCTGCGCCACCACCGCCTCTCGTCAATGCGCGCACGTTCTCCCGGATCTGCGAAGCGCTCACGTCCTCGTGCAGCCCCGGCAGCAGAAAAAACGGCGTCGTCTGCCCGGTCTCGTTTCTGAGCCGCAAGAACCTCGACCATCGACGCCGGAACCGAAGGCTCGCCTGCTCTGGCTCGCGCAGGGGGTGTCTCCACCGATAGCCCCAGCGGAAGCGCCGCTTTCAAATCATCCATCGACTCTCCTGGCCGAAACGCCACAATGAGCGGCGCTAGGAAC
Organism: uncultured Acidobacteriaceae bacterium; assembly: GCA_963846095.1. GTDB lineage: Bacteria > Acidobacteriota > Terriglobia > Terriglobales > Acidobacteriaceae > Telmatobacter. Next base: position 145,615 of record CAWJUW010000004.1, on the reverse strand, counting down.
GGAATCTCCGCAGCCCGATGCCACTTCTTCAAATTTAGAAAGGAGTCGGCGCCCATCAGGAAGTAGAGCGCGCAGTCCGCCGTCATCTGGCTCTTCAATCGGGCCAGCGTGTCCACTGTGTAATTCGGCCGTCCATCCGCCTTGGGCGCATCGATCGCAGAAATCTCAAAGCCCGGCTCGCCCGCGATCGCCAGCTCGGTCATCGCCATGCGGTCTTCGAAGCCCGCGGTCGATCCCTTCGGCTTCAGCGGCTGGTATCCCACCGGCGCAAAGAGAACCGTATCGAGAGCCAGGCTCGCCTGCGCGGCCTGCGCAATCGCCAGATGGCCCAGGTGCGGCGGGTCGAAACTCCCGCCAAAGAAAGCCACCCGCGTGCCCCTCAACACCTGCTCTTCCATCTGTCTATCGTATCTCCGGGCCGCGCGGAACCGGCCCTCGCCCGCCCTCTGCTAGCATCACAACCATGCGTTACGTCCTTGCACTGCTTGCCATCGCCGGCATCGTCGTCTCCTCGCTTGCGTTGCATGTGCACTATTCGCACGATGTCGAGCCCTGCGACATCAACGCCAAATGGGATTGCGGCATCGTGAACCACAGCCCCTTTGCCGAGGTCCTTCACATCCCCGTCGCCGCCATCGGCATCGCCGGCTATGCTGCCATGTGCGTCCTTGCGCTCTTCCGCCGCAGACGGATGCTCCTCGTTCTGGTCCTCGGCGCTCTCGGTTTCTCGCTCTATCTCACCTACGTCGAGAAATACGTTCTCGAGGTCTATTGCATCTACTGCGTGACCTCGCTCGGCATCGTCGTCCTCATGACCCTGCTCTCCGTTGCATGGGCGCTCAAGCGACACCGCGCGCTCACCAGCCTGAATCCGCACCGCGCCTTGTGATCGTCGACATACCTCGGACCGTACGCGACATTTCTAAGCCCTCGCGCTGATAAACTCATCAATTAGAGACATGTTGAAGAAACGCTACGCGCGCTGGATGTATGACTGGGAAACGCGGCTGACCACGCGCGATGAAAACCGCGTCGTTCGCCCCCTGGAATGGGGCTTCGAATGGCTCCAGCCCTTTCTTGAGGCCCACGGCTTCGCCTCCGCCGTCCCCGGCCCTGAAGTCGTCCGCGATCCCGTTGCCGCTGAAGCCGCGATGGTCCGCATCAACGAGCTTCTCATCCGCAACGGCGAACAATTCTTCGGCTACGAACGTCCCACCGACTTTCGCCTCGAACAGCGGCATCCCCGCCTCTATCCCACCAATGTGCGCCCTGAAACCCTCGCGCAGGACGCCGCCATCCGCAAGCAGGCGGAAGAGGGCAAGCTCGCGCCGGCGCAGTTCCTGCGCTTCACCTCGCCCGAGCGCTCGCCCTATCCCGAAAACGATCTCGCCAATGCGCGCTGGTATCCCGCGCCCGGCCCACAAAGATCCGCAGCGCCCCAAGCAGGCCATCGTCGTGCTTCCGCAGTGGAACTCCGACGGCTTCAGCCACAACTCGCTCTGCACCATCTTCAATCGCATGGGTGTCTCGGCGCTTCGGCTCTCCATGCCGTATCACGACATTCGCCGCCCCGCAGAGCTCGAGCGCTCCGACTATTCCGTCAGCGCCAACATCGGCCGCACCCTCGCCGCATGCCGTCAGGCCGTGGTCGACATCCGCTGCTGCCTCGACTGGCTTGAAGAGCAGGGCTACGAGCACTTCGGCGTTCTCGGCACCAGCCTCGGCTCCTGCTACGGCTTCCTCGCCAGCACCTTCGACAAGCGCATTCGCGTGAATGCCTTCAACCATGCATCCACGGCGTTCGGCGATGTGACCTGGGCAGGGCAGAGCACCCGCCACGTCAAGCAGGCGCTCGAAGACGCCGGTCTCACGCAGGACCGCGTGCGCGCGCTTGTGGTCGGCCGTCAGCCCCATGCAGCTACTACGACCGATTTGCCGGACCCGAGGCCGGCGGCCCCGATAAGAAAGTCCTCCTGGTCTACGCCGACTACGACCTGACCTTTCCGCGCGAGTACTCGCTCCAGGTCGTCGAAGCCTTCAAGCGCCTCGGCGTCAACTTTGAGCCGCGCGTTCTGCCCTGCGGCCACTACACCACCGGCGAAACCCCGTACAAGTACATCGATGGCTGGTACCTCGGCTGGTTCGTCTATCGCGCCTTCAAAGCGCTGCGTGCAGAGAAGCAGTCGTCCGAACCGGCAGCTCATCTCCAGCGCCAACCTGTCAGAGACCTCGAAGAAGAAGCCATCTCCCGCTAGCGCACATCGCTCAAATCAAGCTTCAGCAGCTTTGCCGGATCGAGATACGCATTCTGCCATCGCACCGCCCAGTGCAGATGCGGCCCCGTCACGCGCCCTGTGCTCCACTCAATCCCAGCATGCTCGCCCGTCGTCACGTGCTGCCCCTCGTGCACATCGATCCGGCTGAAGTGCATTGAGAGCGTGTACAAGCCCAAGCCCGTGGTCGATCACCACGCAGTTGCCTTCAAAGTAGAGCGGCCGCGCCAGCACCACGACTCCGCTGTTCGCCCGCGCGCACCGGCGTTCCCGTCGGCCGCGCGAAAATCCATCCCTTTATGCACGCTGGCGAGCTTGCCGTTGAACATGCGCCGCGTGCCAAAGCTGTCCGTCGGCTCAGCCTTCACCGGCTCGCGAAAACTCGATGTCCAGAGCGCCTCGTCAGCGCTCTTCGCAAAGACATCTGCCTTCAGGTGACTCTCCGCCTCAATCTCCTTTTGTGCCTCCGGCGGAGGCTCCACAAACTTCGGCGCAACCGTGAGTGCCCCCGTCCGATAATGTCCCGGATGAACCTCGACCGGACGCGTCACCTCGATCGGACCGCCCTGCGCAACGCGCACCGTAATGCGAAGCGTCGAAGGCCCCGTCGCTGCCTCCACATCCACGCCGCCCAGCGCAAACCATGCCTGCTTCTCGCGGCCTCTGAAGAACTCGAGTGCATGCCCCATCCACTCGCCGCTCACGTGCGCATCTGCCGGGGCATCCACGCGGATCAGCTCCGGCGATCCCGCTTCCACCAGCGCGGGCGTCAGTGTGACCGTCGGCTCCTGTCCTGAGGCCGAACGTTCTGTGCAAACAGCAAAGCAGCTGCGATCCACCACAGCAGCGGACTTCTTCTTCGTAGCATCGTCGTCAGAATAGCGGCTCTCCCCGTTTCGGCGGAACCCGTCTCGCCAATCCTGCAGGGCCCGCCCTTCATTGCATGCCGTTCCCTCCGCTATTTATCTTTGTGAGGCAACCACTTGCGACCGGCGAAAGAGATTCATGAGCGTTCTCACCCAACTCTTCGAGCGGCACTTCCACACGCCGGTCGAGAAAGTCCAGCCGCTTCAGGGCAACCTCGGAGGCTCAGGCCGCGCCATCCTCCGCCTTTCCGCCGGCGGCCAAACTGCGATCGGCATCGAATATGCGGTTGCCGAAGAGAATCGCGCATTCCTCGAGTTCACGCGGCATTTCCTGCGCCATGGCCTCCCCGTCCCGCAAATCTACGCTGAAGATCTAAGTCACGGCGCCTATCTCGAAGAAGACCTCGGCGACATCACGCTCTTCGACTACCTCAGCGCCAATCGCTCCGGCGCTTCCGTGAACCCTGAGGTTGTCGCGGCTTATCAGGCTGTCGTCGAAACCCTTCCGCGCTTCCAGATTGAAGCCGCGCGCGACCTGAATTACTCCGTCTGCTATCCGCGTTCCAGCTTCGATCGCCAGTCCATCAGCTGGGACCTGAATTACTTCAAGTACTATTTCCTGCGCCTCGCCGCCATTCCCTTTAACGAGCAGGACGCTCGAGCGCGACTTCAGCCGACTCACCAGGTTTCTTCTCACCGCCCGCCGCGACTTCTTCCTCTATCGCGATTTCCAATCGCGCAACATCATGCTGCGCGACGGCCGTCCCTACTTCCTCGACTACCAGGGTGGAAGAAAAGGCGCACTTCAATACGACATCGCCTCGCTTCTCTACGACGGCAAAGCCGACCTGCCTCCTGAGCTGCGCCAGCAGCTTCTCGACCACTACATCGATCGCCTTGCACCCTTTGCCGTCGTCACCCGCGACGAGTTCATGGAGCACTACTACGCCTACGTCTACGTCCGTATCCTGCAGGCGCTCGGCGCATATGGCTTCCGCGGATTCTACGAGCGCAAAACGCACTTTCTGCAATCGGTGCCTTATGCGCTGAAAAACCTGCGCTGGCTCGCGCATAACGTGCAACTGCCCATCGCCCTGCCTGCGCTGATGGATGCGTTCAACAGCATGCTCGCGTCCGATGAGTTGCTCAAGATCGCTTCGAGCGCCGAAAACCTGAAGGTCCGCATCTTCAGCTTCAGCTTTCATCGCCAGGCGCCTGTCGATGAATCAGGCAATGGCGGCGGCTTCGTCTTCGATGGCCGCTCCCTTCCCAATCCCGGCCGCGAAGAGCAGTTCCCCGCACTTACCGGCAAAGATGCCGAGGTCGCCGACTATCTCAACCGCCAGGAAAGTGTCCATCGCTTTCTTCTCCAGCGTGTCGTCACTCGTCGACGAGAGCGTGAAGAGCTACAAGCGCCGCGGCTTCAAAGACCTGATGGTCTCGTTCGGATGCACCGGCGGCCAGCATCGTTCTGTCTATCTAGCCGAGCAGTTAGCGAAGCATCTGCGCGAAACCGGCGGAGTCGATGTCGTCGTTCGCCACATCGAGTTGGAGAAGATGGGCAAATGAAAGCCATGGTGCTCGCGGCCGGCCTCGGCACGCGCTTACGGCCGCTCACCGACGATCGCCCCAAGGCGCTCGTCACCCTCGCCGGCCGCACCCTTTTGCAAATTACGCTCGAGCGCCTGCGCACCTTCGGCGTGCACGACGTCATCATCAACGCCCATCATCATGCCGACAAACTGATCGCCTACCTGGCAGCCAACCAGAACTTCGGCATGCACATCGAGATTTCCCGCGAAGAGACGTTGCTCGACACCGGCGGAGGCCTGAAGCAAGCCCAGTCCTTCTTCCTGCGCGATGCACAGGGCACTTGCGATTCCTTCTTCCTGCACAACGTCGATGTCCTCAGCTCCATCGATCTAAGTGCGATGGCGCAGGCTCACGCAAAGTCAGGCGCGCTCGCCACTCTCGCCGTCATGAATCGTCCGACTTCCCGCCCTCTTCTGTTTGACAAGGAAGGTCAATTCATCGGCCGCGCCGCCACTTCGACGGATTCCGAAACGAGCGACGCAAGCGAGGCCCACAATCAGGCCCTCGCCTTCTGCGGCATCCACGTTGTATCCACGCGCATATTTTCGAAGCTGACTGAAGAAGGCGCCTTTTCGATCATCGATGCCTACATACGCCTGGCGGCAGCAGGCGAGCGCATCCTTGCCTATCGCGCAGACCACAGTTACTGGCGCGACCTGGGCCGCCCCGAGCACATCGAGCAAGCCACCCGCGACATCGCATCCGGCCACATCCAAGGTTTTGAAGGGTACGGGCTTCAGCCCGTACGTTAACCCCTGCTAAATAACTCATGGGCTTTAACCCCTGCAAATGCCGGATGCGACGACCAACAACGAAACTGCGATTCAATGCCCCCGCGAATGCGCCGCCTTCCACGCCGCCACGCGATCCTGCACCGCCGCCTGCTGATCTGTCGTAATGTGCTCGCCCACGCTCTGCCGGTTCGCCGCATACTTCGCCTGGTTCGGCCCCGGCGCATCCGCAGCCAGGCTCAGCCAGTAGTAGGCCTCTACGTCGTCATGCGCCACACCCATGCCCACGGAGTACAACAGCCCCAGCGTCCCCTGCGCGCCGGCATCGCCCTGGTCCGCAGCCTTGCGATACCACGCCGCAGCCTGCGCCATATCGCGCGCCACCCCGCGCCCGTCGCGATAAAGCTCAGCGAGGTGAATCTCCCCTGTGCGGATTCCCCTGATCGGCCGCCTTCTGATACCAGGCCGCCGCCTGTTTCAGGTCGGCAGCCAGTTGTCGCGCATCGCGCTGGGTGCCGTTGCCCGCCGCGTACGCCTCCCCGACCTTCACCTCCGCGGCCGCATCTCCGGCGTTCGCTTTGTCTTGAACGGCCGCATCGATCACAACCGGCGTCGTAGCCGGAGCCTGCGCCGACCCCTGCATTGCCGCTGCCGCAAAAACGGCAAGAAACCATCGCGTCCGCCCGTTGCTCATACCCGCCCCGCCTGTGAGGAAATCACCGACGATCCGAGTTTACTTGATTGCCGTAAAATGCCTGTATGACCGATCGCATGGCCCTTTCCCTGGCCCAGGCCGACCCCATCGTCGCCGACGCCATTGATCACGAAACCCTCCGCCAGCACGAAGGCCTGGAGATGATCGCCAGCGAGAACTTCGTCTCTGAAGCAGTGCTCGAAGCCGCAGGCTCGGTCTTCACCAACAAGTATGCTGAGGGCTATCCGGGCCGCCGCTACTATGGCGGCTGCGAGTACGCCGACGTGGTCGAGAACCTGGCCCGCGATCGCGCCAAAGAGCTCTTCGGCGCCGAGCACGCCAACGTGCAGCCGCACTCCGGTTCGCAGGCCAATGCCTCTGCCTATGCCGCGGTGCTGCAGGCCGGCGACACCATCCTCGGCCTCGACCTGGCCCACGGCGGCCACCTCACCCACGGTCACAAGCTCAGCTTCAGCGGCAAGCTTTACCGGCCCACGTTCTACCAGGTGCGCCGCGACACCGAACTCATCGACTACGACGAGCTCGAAGCCATCGCCGAGCGCGAAAAGCCCAAGGCCATCATCGGCGGCGGCAGCGCCTATCCGCGGCTGTGGGATTTCGCCCGCATGCGCCAGATCGCCGACAAGGTTGGCGCGGTCTACATCTTCGACATGGCGCACATCGCCGGCCTCGTCGCCGGCGGCGCGCATCCCTCGCCGGTCCCGCACGCGCACATCACCACCACCACCACGCACAAGACGCTGCGCGGCCCGCGCGCCGGCCTGATCCTCTGCGGCCAGGATCTCGCCGCGGCAGGTCGACAAGGCCGTCTTCCCCGGCCAGCAGGGCGGCCCGCTGGTGCACATCGTTGCCGCCAAAGCCGTCGCCTTCGGCGAGGCGCTGCGGCCCGAGTTCAAGGCCTATGCCGCCCAGATCGTCGGCAACGCCAAGGCGCTCGCCGCGGCCTTGCAGGAGGCAGGCTTCCGCATCATCTCCGGCGGCACCGACAACCACCTGATGCTCGTCGACGTCTTCGAAAAAGGCATCCTCGGTTCGGAAGCTGAGCTCGCGCTCGGCAAGGCCGGCATCACGGTCAACAAGAATGCGATCCCCTACGACACCAATCCGCCGCTCAAGCCTTCGGGCATCCGCGTCGGCACGCCCGCGCTCACAACGCGCGGCATGAAAGAGCCGGAGATGCGCATCATCGCCGCGTGGATCACCAAGGCGCTCGACAAGCGCAACGACGATGCAGCGCTCGAGAAGATCCGCGGCGAAGTCGCCGAGCTGGCCAACCACTTCCCGCTCTACGCATGGCGGCGCACCCCGGTCCCCGTCGGAGCATAGCAAAGGATCGACTGTCTTCACGACACGTGGGTCACGAAACTCGTGCCCCATTCTCGAACGATGTCTTCGTGTCGTTTAGGGTGGGAGAGCACAAACCTTCCCTCCGGACATGGTTCCCATCGACCAATCGCAACTTGCGGCGCCTTCGCGTGTCTAAGTTAATGTTGTTGGTGATGTCCTTTCGAGGAACAACGGCAGAACGCTGAGATTCCTCAAGGCATCCGGAGGAATCGATGAAAGCCGTTCAGTTAGCTCTTGCGACATTGCTCGTCGTTGCCGTTCCGGCGTTCGCACAGCATCCCGGCGGCGGAGGCGCATCCTTCCGTTCCCCAGAAGCGGCCCCGCAGCCCATAGTGCACGCCGCGCCCGGCCGAGCCCAATCGCAATTTCAGCGACAAGGCGGGCCACCCGAACGCTCCCCACGTCGACGGCAAAACCTGGGTCGGCCATGACACCGGCAGAGACGACGCGCGCTATCACCTCGATCATCCGTGGGAGCACGGGCGTTTCACGGGTGGCTTCGGACGCGGACACATCTGGCGTCTTGGCGGTGGCGGCCCCAGCCGCTTCTGGTTCAACAATTGGTACTGGATGCGTATGCGCCAGCGGACATCGGCTTCTGCGATGGCTGGCTCTGGGATTCCGATGACATCGTGATCTACGACGATCCCGATCACATCGGATGGTATCTGGCCTACAACGTCCGCCTTGGCACCTATGTGCACGTCGAGTATCTGGGGACATAGGGAATAGCGAATCAATCTTAGTTGCGTCATGCAAGGGGATAGGCCGCAGGCCTATCCCCTTTTTCTTTGCGCACCTCGCAGTGCATCGCCCTGCCCGATGTACATCCCGGAACTTCCAGGCGATAAGATTGCGAGTCCGTAGCTGGCAATCTGCACGGACGCACTGCGCCGTCCGCTGGGTTCCGAGGAAATGTCATGAAGCTCTCATCGCGCTCGTTTTCATCGCTTGCGTATCGCCGCACTTCTTTCCCTCCGCAGCTCTTCCCCTTGCTCGTCGTCGACTGCCTCCGCCCCCGCCTCTCATCATGACCGGCGCCGATCGCCGGCCGTCGATCTCGCTCAATGGGGAATGGGGCGCAATCGTCGACCCTTACTTCTCCGGCCTGTTCAGCTTTCATCATGAAGAGAAAGCCAATGGCTGGTTCCTCAACCAGAAAGCCAAAGCCTGGCGATCCATTTCCCATCGAATATGACTTCGCCAAAGCGCCGAAGCTCAAGGTTCCCGGCGACTGGAATACGCAACGCGACTCGCTGCTCTTCTACGAAGGCCCCATCTGGTATGAGCGCGACTTCACGTATCAGCCGAAGGAACATACGCGCGTCTTTCTGCACGTAGGCGCCGCCAACTATCGCTCGTGGTTCTGGGTCAACGGCAAGAAAGTCTGCCAGCACGAGGGCGGCTTTACGGCATTCAACTGCGAAATCACCGCGGCCATTCACGCCGGAGATAACTTCGTCGTCGCCGCTGTCGATAACACGCGCCTCGAAGACGGAGTGCCCGGACTCGAGACAGACTGGTGGAACTATGGCGGTCTGACGCGATCGATCACATTGCTCGAAGTGCCCGACACCTTCATCGACCAGTACGATTTGCATCTCGCGCGCGGCGAAGGCGCCTGGCTCGATGGCTGGGCGCATGTGGATGGTGCCCAACCCGGCCAGACAGTGGAGATAGAAATTCCCGAGTTATCTGCGCACGCCACCGCAACCACCGGCGCCGGATGGCCGCGCCACATTCCACTTCGCGGTCAAGAATCTTGCGCGCTGGTCGCCGGAAACGCCCAAGCTCTACAAGGTCACCTTTCGGCAGCCACGAAGATACAGTCGATGATCTCATCGGCTTTCGCACCATCGAAACACGCGGCACCGACATTCTGCTCAATGGCAAGCCCATCTTTCTTCGCGGTATCTCCATTCATGCCGAGGCTCCTTATCGCACCGGCCGCGCCAACACAGATAAGGACGCAGAGACGCTGCTCGGATGGGCGAAAGAACTGGGGTGCAATTTCGTTCGGCTTGCCCACTATCCACATGATGAAACCATGCTGCGCGCAGCAGACAGCATGGGATTGCTCGTGTGGTCAGAGAATCCTGTCTATTGGGCGCTTCACTTCGATCATCCCGATGTTTACTCCAAAGGCCGAGCATCAACTCGAAGAGGAGATCGGCACTTCGCGAAATCATGCGGCCATCATTCTCTGGTCCATGGCCAACGAAACCCCAAACACTGAAGCACGCACTCACTTCATTCAAGCGCTCGCCGCCAAAGCGCGTGATCTGGATCCTTCGCGCCTCATCACCGCCGCCTTGCTGGTGCGCGCGCAGAGGCAACACCAAGATAGTCGACGATCCACTTGGTAACTCGCTGGATGTAATCGGAACGAATGAGTATATCGGCTGGTATGAAGGTCATCCCGAGACCGCCGACCAGACCGAGTGGCGCATCAACTATCAGAAGCCGCTGATCATGAGCGAATTCGGCGGCGATGCCAAAGCAGGCCTGCACGGCGCAGACGATGAGCGTTGGACCGAAGAGTATCAGGCGAATATCTTCCGCCATCAGCTCGGCATGCTCAACAGCATTCCGCAACTTAGAGGCATGAGCCCGTGGCTTCTTATGGATTTTCGTTCACCCAATCGCCCCCTCGCCGGCATTCAGGATGAGTTCAATCGCAAGGGACTTATCTCTGATCAGGGACAGAAGAAAGCAGCTTTTTTTATCCTGCAGAAAGCGTATGTTGATAAATCTGTTGGTCAATTCCGAGTGACATAAGTGACATTTTAGTTAGCGAGAATCGACAGCTGGCAATTGTGCTGCGGTAAAAGATGATTATAGAGTGAGCGAATGGCGATGGAATCGATTCTTGCCCAAATTGACGCAGAGATTGCACGACTCACCCATATTCGCTCCCTGCTGACAAGCGGTAGCGACGTCACTGCCAAACTCAGAGGATCGAAGGCAACCAAAGCGCCTGCCAAGGCCAAGGGAAAAGTGCGTCGCGTGCTGAGCCCCGAAGCTCGCAAGAGAATTGCCGATGCACAACGTCGGCGCTGGGCAGCACAAAAAGCAAAATCAAAGTAGCCCGCAAAACTCATCGATAACATTTCAGTGCGCGGGCGTAAGGCTCTGTAAGCGCTGAGCCCTTTCTTTCGAGATACGCTCGAATCCTGATCTTTGCAGTCAGGGCGCGTGTTCGCTCGCGTCAACGCGCGCCGACTGAAATGAGATGGCTTGAGCCGTCTGCAAATTTTCGATGGGTCGACTGCCTGAAGAGAGATCCTCTCTCCGCTGCCGCTATCTCTGTTACCAGGTCTCGACGGCTAAGATGCTCGGTGGCCCGGGATGTCCCTCGATGACCTGCGTCTCGATCACAGCTTCCATATTGAGGTTCTCCCAATTCGGAGGAAGCTTCGCCAACAGCGAGTCAAGATAGACCGGGTTATAGAGAATTTCGCCCGCGGCTTCAGTTCCTTCTTCTGAGATCCCCGCAGCCACAATCACCGGTTGCCCCGTCGTGTTGTCGTGGATGCGCGCCACAATCGCATAGTCGCGCGAGAGCTTCGTATACGGCAGGGCCCAGGCTGTCGCCCACGAGGTCTGCTTCGGGCTCTTGCGATCCACGATGATTGCCACGCCATCCCTCGACTCAAATCCGAAACGCAGCTTCTGCGTAACGCGCAGCGTCCAGATATTGTCGAAGCCGCCGATCAAAACAATCGGGCCCTCGCGCAGTTGCGCAAAGCTGGCTTCCGATGCCGGCAGCACGCGGAACGCCTTGTGCCGTGTCTCCAATGCGGCCGCGGTCCGGGTCAGTGTGATCACGTCCGCCAGCGCCAAATGTCCTGACAGGTGCAGCCGGAAGTAGAGTGGCTCGGTTGGGGAATTGCTCGGCGCCGTGTCCAGCGAGTTAATCGATCCCACATCGATATCCTTCGCGGGTTCCCCAAGACAGTAGGTGGCCGTGTTCGTCCCCTCGGTGATCGGCGCCCAGAACCGGTCGATCGACGTTGGCGGTTGAATGCTCCGGTATTCCTGCACCTCCCACCCGGAGACAAAGCTAACGGCAACGGCCAGTGCAAAGAGAGACACAAGGATGAGCCAGCGTCGCCGCGGCGCCGGCGAGTGAGCGAGGGGTATTCTCGGGGGAACCGGTTCCGAAGGAGCGGGTGCAGAGACGATTGCGGCCGGCTCTGGAATCGGGCTCGGGCACTCGGAACAACGGCACATACGATCCGCTCGGCAACTCGATCACCAGCTCGCCGTCGTGCGAAGAATCGTAATAGTACTGGATCAGCCGCTTGCGGACTTCCCCGGCCGTGATGCGAACCACTGGATCGGCATTGGCGTCATAGGTCGGGCTCCGCCCAAATACCTCGATGCCGATGCTGCGTTCCTTCAGTTCCGACGCGTTCCCCTGCAGGGTCTGCTCCACCGCATAGGCCAGCAGAACGGGGTAGCGTTTACTGTTCGCAAAGAGCGGGTGCACCAGCAGCCGTTCCAGCTGCTCCCGGATAGCCTCAGGATCTGCGGCAGTCGTCGGCTGCAGCACAGCCTCCTGCGTTGTCTTTATGCCTTGGGGCATCCCCGGCGCTCCTCAAGTCCCGGGGCCGTTCCTCGTGGGGCGCGGCATTCCGGCACAGAAATCCAGCAAATAGAAAACAAACAAGCGTGCGATTCAAACTGTATGCGTATAATACGTCGCACTTTGGCACTTGTCTATACACCAATAACCTGAATCGAGCCTGATACTTAGGTGGTCAAGTAGCACCTCAGTACCCGATGGAACCTGCCGCGCTGTTCTAAACCCCCCTATAGTTGGATTCGGTCCAGAAGATGCTCCTAGGCAGACCTCCGCGATGCGAAGCAATTCGCTCGCTCCAGGTGTAGGCCGACAGTTCATTTTCTTGTGATTGCGGCTCCTCGCCCCTCCGGCTGGCCAGATCTGGAACTTCATCCAGACAGCGCATCCGGGGGGCGTTTTTTCTTGCCGGCTCAATCGCCGCGAGGCCCTGTCGCCGACCACGCGCTCCACTGTTCGGCCAAATCCCTCCTTTCGAGCCAACTTCCACATCACACAGAGAATCTTTCCCAGCGAGCGCTGAATCCAAAACCCGACGCTGTCGCCATGTGCCCCAGCCCAATCTCAAGGAGCCAAATCGTGTCCCTTTCAATCCAGGAACTGAACCAGAAGAAGCATGCTCCAGAAGTCGACGGCGTGTTGCCAATCTTCCACACCCGTTGGAGTCCCAGATCCTTCACCGATCGCGAAGTGAGCCTTGAGGACCTTTCCAAAGTCTTCGAAGCGGCGCGCTGGGCCGCGTCCTCCTACAACGAGCAGCCCTGGCGCTTTTTCGCCGGGACCCGCGGCTCCGAAACCTACGAAAAGATTCTCGAATCGCTTATGCCCTTCAACCAGGCCTGGGCCGGCAAGGCCCCCGTCCTCATCCTCGGCATAGCCAAGACCAAATTCAGCCACAACGGCGCGCCCAACCGTGTCGCTCTTTACGACCTCGGCGCGGCAGCGTCGTATCTAACCCTGCAAGCCACGGCTCTGGGCCTCTCCACCCACCAGATGGCCGGCTTTGATGACAACGTGGCCCGCAAGGCCTTCAACGTGCCCGAAGAGTATATTTTCGGCGCAGCCATCGCTCTCGGTTATCAGGGCCACCCCGACAATTTGCCCAGCGAGCAGGCCAAGCAGCAGGAAGTCGCTCCGCGTACACGCAAGCCGCTCAGCGAGATTGTCCTCTCCGCGTGGGATGAGCCGGCAAAGTTGAGCTGACCCCAACCCCCTGCGCACTCCTCCGGCCTCCGCTACAGTGGAGGCTGGAGATATGAATTCGTTGCCCCGGAAAATCTCGAAATTCCCTTCGGCCCATCGCCGCTCTCGCAGGCGGAAGCCGGCACGCTGGCGATTCCGCCTTGCGGCCGGCCTGGCGGTCGCGTTCCTGACACTGTTGGTCTGGGCCGCTCTCGCGCGTCGCTTCGCACCCACGTCCAATAGCGCAATGAACCGCTTCGACGCCATCATCGTCCTCGGCGCTCCGGCCGACGCCGATGGAAATCCCACGCCCAACCAGCTTGCGCGCGTCACTGAAGCTGTGAACGAATACAAGCGCGGCGTGGCTTCGCATTTGATCCTCACCGGCGGCCCTGCGCACAATCGCTTCGTCGAAGCCCGTGTCATGGCGCGTTCCGCTCAGGCGCAAGGGATCCCCGAGTCGGCCATTCTCCAGGAGACGCAGGCCGAGGACACAATCGAAAACGCCTGCGATTCCCTCCGCATCATGAAAGACCATGGCTGGCGATCCGCAGAAATCGTGAGCAGCGCGTGGCACCTACCCCGCGCGGGAATGATCTTCAACGCCCTTCCCATCCAGTGGAGCGCGCACCCGGCTCCGCCCATCACACCCGAATCCGCCGCTTACGAGAGTGGCCTCGCATCCGTCGAAGTCCTGAAGACTGCACGTTACTTGATCTGGTCCCGCTGGGCGGAGCATTGCGGGCCTTAACTTCCTCCAGACACGATCGCCAGGATGTGTCCGGATGACCTGAGGCCCGCGTTGTCCCGTGTCGGCGCGGTCCTGTAAGCTGGATATCGATGCCTTTCCCGGTAAGATTCTTTCTATCTTTGTGCGCCGCCGGCGCGCTTGTCCTCTCCGCGGGTGTTGGCGCCAAGGCGCAAAGCACTGCCTCTCCGACCACGGGCAACGGAACGTATGTCGTTGTCGACCCGCTCGCAGGCGTACGCTACGATAACCGCTTCGACGTTTCGCTCGGCTTTGCCTACGACCATATGAAGGCCGGTCCCACCCTGCTTCAAGGCTCCAACCTGGGCGGCATCGATGCCAGCGGCTCTTACTGGCTCACCAAACACTGGGGTGTTGAAGGCACGTTCCGTCCCTACGTAGGAACCAGCGGCGCCGGCGTCAACTCCGTGGGTGTGCAGGGACCGTTCGTCGCCCAATACATCTTTGCCGGTGGCGCCGAGTGGCTCGGCCCGCACAACAAGCACGGCGCGCTCATTGCCCATGCCCTTGTCGGCGGAACCTACGGCGACTTCCAGAAAGATCTTCTCGGCTATCCTCCATCGACCTTCGATTTCTACCCCAACCAGTTCGCACTGGCGTCCATCGTCGGCGGCCACATCGATCTCAACCGGTCTCCGCGCTGGGTCTTCCGCATCACTCCCGACGCCATCATGACGCGCTACGGAATCAACTACCCGCCGAATACCCAGCAGTTCGACGTCAACTTCGCCATCTCCGTGGGTGTCGAATACAAGTTCAAAAAGAAGCGCTGACTCTTTCAGCCCTAGATCAAGCCCAGATCATAAGCCCGGACCTGTGCCGGGCTCAATCTCTGTCGGCCATAGAATCGTTCTCATCGCGACCGTCCATTGCGCGCTCGCGAAATCGATTCGGTCTCTTCTCCTCTCTATTTCGCTCACGAGTGGGCTGCTAAGTTCATCTTCATGTGATATCTTCAACCGTTCGGCGTGAGGCATCGAAAAGTCTCATCGAAAACGCCGGGCGGGCTACGGGCATCCAACGCATTGTTGTCTCCCTCTTGAGCACAGAGGGATAGATCGGAGCTTCGTACGGACATGAGGGACACACTCGGAGTCTTGCTTGCGGGAGGGCAAGGAGAACGCCTGTTCCCGTTGACCCGCGATCGCGCCAAGCCGGCAGTTCCATTCGGCGGTCACTACCGCATTATCGATATCACTCTTTCCAATTGCATCAACTCCGGGCTCCGCACCGTCTACATCCTCACCCAGTACAAGGCGCTTTCCCTCAATCGCCACATCCGCGAAGGATGGACCAGTGTTGTCGCGCAGGAACTCGGCGAGTTCTTTGAAATCCTTCCCCCCATGCAGCGCACCGGGCAGGCCTGGTATCGCGGTACCGCAGACGCCGTCTATCAAAACATCTATTCCATCGGCAGCGAGCAGCCCAAGTACATGCTCATCCTCTCCGGCGACCACATCTACAAAATGAACTACGCCCGCATGATGGACTATCACATCGAAAAGGGCGCAGAGATCACGCTGGCCACGTTGCCCATCGCTCCTGAGGACGTGCGCCAGTTCGGTGTCGTCGAGGTGGGCAAGACCGGCGAGGTACTCGGCTTCGAAGAAAAGCCCATGTCCACGTCCTTTCGCTCGCCGTTCAATCCCAATACGGTCGACGCCTCGATGGGCATTTACATCTTCAACACCGAAACCCTGTTGAAGGCCCTCATCGCCGACGCGGAAGATCCCGACTCAAAGCACGACTTTGGCCACAACATTCTGCCCAACCTCCTCGGTCAGAAAAAAATGATGGCCTACAGCTTCGTCGATGAGAACAAGCAGCAGGCACTCTACTGGCGCGACGTGGGCACCCTGGACGCCTATTACGACGCCAACATGGACCTCTGCTCCGTGTCGCCAATCTTCAACCTGTACGACAAGAACTGGCCCATCCGCACGCGCGTCCGCCAGTATCCGCCTGCGAAGTTCGTCTTCGGCGAACCGGGCCGCACCGGCATGGCCGTCAACTCCGTCATCACTGCCGGCGTCATCATCTCCGGCGCCTCGGTCTCGAACTCGGTCTTGTCGCAGGATGTGCGCGTCAACTCCTACTCCGAAGTGGATGCCAGCATCATCTTCTCCCACGTCAACATCGGCCGCCACTGCCGCATCCGCCGCGCCATCATCGATCGCGATGTGCATATCCCTGAAGGAACAGTCATCGGCTACGATTCCGTGGAAGATAAGCGCCGCTACTTCGTCACGCCCTCAGGCCTGACCATCGTCACCCGCGACGCCTCGCTCTTCGAGAACCCCGTAGATCCTGAGTTCCTGCAGCGCTACTAAGCAGCTGTGCGGTCCACGGTTTTGAGAGGGCGTGACTTTACAACTTGCTGAAACCTCATGCAGGGCTTCGTTTTGAAGGGTACGGGCTTCAGCCCGTACGTTGAATCCTTCCAAAAGAGACTTGGGCTTTAGCCCCCGAGGGAAGTTTTAGCCGACATTTGCAGCGCGGGTACCTCACCCATCGCGTCTTCTGCGATGGGTGGGAACGCACAAGCGCAGATTCGGTGCGAACCACGCTTCCACCCTGCCGCGTTCACTTCACAGGCAACAAATCCAACGCCCGCGCAATCTGCAACGCCGCCCGCGGTGGCTGATTCTCGCCCGTATCGATCGTCAAATTCGCCTTCGGCATGTAGCTCACGTCGAAGGTGCCTTCCTCGTGCAATTCTTCAAACAGCTCCACCGAACTCAGCTTCTTGAACTGCAGCCGCGACAAGCTGCCCATCCGCCGCTTCAGCTCATCCATCGGCGCCGTCAGCTCAATGAACTCGATCGTGCCACCGCCCGCTTCCACTGTCTTGATCGCACTGGGAACGAACTCCGGCCGCACGCTGTTTTCCGGATTGAACGTGAAGATCAGCCCGGGCAGTCCGCTCCGAGCCGCCTCATCGAAGACCGAAAGCCACATCTCTTCCCGCAGCCGCACAAACTCCGGGCTTCCAAATTCGAAGACCGTGAGCAGCAGGTCCACCACAAGGTGATTGTGAAACACCTTGAACCCGGTGATGTTGGCCAGCTCCGTTGCCACTGTCAGCTTGCCCGAGGCCGGCATCCCATACAGGAAGATCAGTTTCATCGCGCGACTCCTGAGCCTTCGATCTTATCTTGAAAGCGAAGGCGGAGTCTTCTCGCCCCATCCAGCGAGCGATCTATTTCTTCGTATCCGTCGCCGCTGCCGGTGTCGATGGCTTCAGATACTTGTCCCACCAGGCCAGCCAGCGCTCGTACCGATCCTTGATAAAGCTCGGCCGCGTGAATCCGTGAAACTGTCCCGGATACACAACCAGCTCCGTCGGCCGTCCCAGCGAACGCAGCGCCTGATACATCTGCTCGCCGCCTAGCAACGGTACATTCATATCCGAAGTCCCGCCCATGAAGAGCATCGGCGTGTGCACCCGCTTGTCCACTTCCAGAAACGGATAGCTCATCTTGATGTAGAGCTGCAGATTCTTCCACGGCGGCCCAAGCTCATAGTCGTATTGCAGAATGTACTGGTCCGTCCCATAGAACGACATCGGCGCCGCAACGCCCGCCCCGCTGATCCCGGCCTTGAATCGATCGGTGCTGGCCACGGTGTAATCCGTAAGAATGCCGCCGTAGCTCCAGCCGGTCACCGCGAGTCGATTCGGATCCGCCACGCCCAGCGCCACAGCCTTGTCCACGCCGGCCAGCAGATCCTGCACTTCCTTATCGCCCCAGTCCGCCGCAATGGCCTTCGAGTAATCCTGCCCGCGTCCTGAGCTGCCGCGATAATTCACGTTCAGCTCCGCGTATCCCTTCGTCGCCAGCCACTGCCGCTGAAAATCGAACGTATGCTCATCCTGCCCGTTCGGGCCGCCGTGAATGAACAGGATCATCGGCACCGGCGTTCCCTCTTTGAATCCTGCGGGCTTGGTCAACAGCCCATGCACATCCGTCCCGTCCTTGCTCTTGAACTCCACATCGTCGACAGGAACAAGGTTCAACTCCGCCATCAGCGCATCGTTGTGCGTAGTCAGCTTGCGCAGCCCGCCATTCTCCAGCGCATAAATTTCGGCAGGGTCGCTGTCGTTCGTGTAGAGCACCGCGGTATGCCCGCTCGCAGAATCCCAGCTCATCACCGCGCCCTGCTGCGTCTCCAGCCGCTTCACGCCGTTGCCGGTCATCTCCACTTCCGCCGGATACTGATTGCGATCGTCGCCGACCAGATAGCTCAGGTGCCCGTCCGGCGCATAGATCGGCTGGTGCACGGCGCGGTCGAACTTCGCGGCCGGATAACTAACCTTCCCCTCGAGCGTCACCACCGCGGGCCGGTCCTGCGAATACTCCAGCAGCTTCAACTCCGCGCCTTCTGTATACGCAATCGCCTTCGAGTCTGGCGACCACGCCAGCTTTCCCGTATCCGGATTCGTCGACGTCGTCAGCTTCTTCGCATCCGACCCCGCCTTCGCCGCCACCACAAACACATCCGTGTTGTTGCTCCGATCCGGATCCGCATCGTGATTGCTCACATACGCAATCCACGCGCCGTCCGGCGACCACACCGCATCTTCTTCCTCGACATTCTTGTCCTTGGTCAGCTTCTCGTACTTCTTCGTTGCAATGTCGTAGATGTAGAGAGAGTCCCACGCATCGTCGCGTAGATAGCCCTGGATATCGTGCTTGAAGTGGTAGCGGTCGATCACGATGGGCTTCGGCGTCGCGGGCTTGCCCTCTTCAGCGTCCGGCTCGCTCTTCGGATGCAGCGACAGCAGCAACTTCTTCGCATCCGGCGACCAGCTGTATCCCTCGATCTCCTGGTCCGTGATCGCGGTCAGCTGTTCCGCCTCACCGCCGCGCCGGTCGAAAACCCACACCTGCGATCCCTTCGCCGGGCCCGGCCGCGACGACATGAAGCTCAGGTACTTTCCATCCGGACTGAACCGCGGCCCGGACGCGCCGTCCTTGCCATACGTGAGCTGCAAGCGCGCCGATCCATCCCACTTCACCATCCACAAATGTGTCTGGCCCTTGTCTTCCTTCGTGTCGACCTGGCTCACCGTGTACGCAATCCAGTCGCCTTCCGGCGAAACCACCGGCGCACCCACGCGCTGTATCTTCGCCAGGTCATCAAGCGTGATGTCTCGCTTTTTCGGAGCGTCCGCAGCAGAGGCGGCCGATAAGAAGGCAAGGCCAAACATCAGGCAGGGAAAGGTCCTGAGCTTTGTACGCAGCATGCGCAGAGATTATCATTTGCCGCCGCGCCCGCAACCCAAGAATTCCGCCTACCGCAGCTTCTCCCGCACTTCCGGCCGAATCAGGTAAAGAAAGAAAATCAAATTCAGCACGCCCTGCACCACCGCCGTCCCCATGTGCTGGCTCGAGAAGATCCACAGGTTGTAGACAGCCAGAAGAAACACCGCCGCCAGCGTAAGCGCCCACGCCCACCGAAACAGCTTCAACAAACCCGCACTCGCGGTGATGAATCCCGTCGCAAACAACAAAAAGATCTTCGGATAATGCCCGCCCACCGCGCCCAGAACAATTACGCCCGCAAGCACAAACATGTAAAAGCTCACGGCCATCAGGCCCGGCAAGCGAAGCAGAACCCCTCGTGTAGCCGCTTCCGAGAGATTGCCCTGCCGTGGCGTCTCTTCACTCATAGCGTGTGCAGGTAGGCCAGCAGGTCGCTCAACTCCGCATCGCTCAGCTGCGTACCCGGCATCATGTTCCGCCCGTGCAAAATCACTTGGGTCATGCGCTCATCCGTGGGCGGCGCGCCCGAGGGCATCGCCTTCACCTTGGTCAGCGCCTGCAGGCCCGGTCCATTCAGCGGCCTCGTGCTGTTCGGCCGATGGCACTTGGCACACTTCGCCTGGTAAACCGCAGCGCCACGCGCCTCCTCCGGAGTAAACAGCGAGGGATCCTTCGACGGCGGCAGCGAACGGCATCCGGCAAACGACAAAAACCCAACCAAAACAGCGGCGAATGCAGCAATCGATCGTAGATGCATTTGCTTCGATGATACGCCCGTCACTCTGCCGCCGCGATGGCTTCGGCGATCCGGTCAATTGCCTGCGCTTCCACATCGCTTCCCGGCCGATGTGCATTCACCATGATCGAGAACGCCAGCACCTTGCCGCTCGCGGCCGTCAGGTACCCGCTCAGCGCATTCGTCTCGTTCAGCGTTCCCGTCTTCGCCCACAACTTTCCCTTCAAGGGCGAATTCTTGAAGCGGTTGAAAAGCGTGCCGTCCACGCCCGCAATCGGAAACGTATCTTTCCACGTCGTTGCCCCACGACTGCCGCGACGCATAGCTCAGCAACTGCGCATACGCCCGCGGAGCAATGCGGTCATCCGGGCTCATCCCCGAGCCGTCATAGAAGAAAAAGTCTGCATCGTTCAGCCCCGCATCCAGCAGAAACTGCCGCTCCACGCGCGAGCCCTCCACAAAGCTGCCGTCCTTGCCGAAAAGCTTGCCCAGCAGCCGCAGCAGCAGCTCCGCATGCAGGTTTTGGCTGGTCTTGTTGGTCAGCACAATATCCTGGATCATCGGCACCGACATATGCGTCGCCAGCATCGTTCGATTCTGCAAAGCCGCAGCAATCGTCGTCGAAGTCACCGGGCCGAAATGCAGAACCTGTGCGCGCTCTTTCGCGAAGCTGTCCGTATCGTCTGAAGTTTTGTGCAGCGCGCCCGGCGCGCCATTCACCGTCACGCCGCGGCTCATCAACGCCTGCTTGAACGCCGTCGCCGCATACTCCGCGGGGTCCACTACTGCGAGCCCCACCGTCAGCCCGCTCGCCGGAATCGTTCCCCACGCGCGCACCAGCAGCGAGCCCGGCCTGTGGTCCACGCCCGGATGCGCCTGCTGTCCCGGCGCAACCGGCGTCATGGTGTTCTCCAGCGTGTAGTAGTCCACATTCGGATTCCACGTCGCCACCGTCGCATTCGGCGAAGCCGGATCGTTCGCGACCTTGAGCTCGATCGTGTTCTCCGCAAACGTCAGCGCGGAGATCGGCGCGCCATAGCTCCACTGCAAATCATCCCAGGCCCAGCCCTCTCCATACGGCTCGTCGAGAAAGAAACTGTCATCGCCCACCACGCTTCCATCGACGGTACGCACGCCCGCCTGCTCCACCTGCTGCGCCAGCGCGTTGAGCACGTCCATGTCCTGCGGCTGCGCGGCGGGAGGCTCTGTGGGTGCGGTCGGCGGCACCGCCGGCGCCGGCTGCGCCACGGGCGGCGGCGTATACGGATAGGTCCGCCGGCTCAGCGTGGGGTCGCCCGATCCCAGCAGCACCAGGTCCCCGTGCAGAACTCCCTGGCTATCAATGACGCCATTGGCCACAACCGTCGTCGCCCAGGTCATCGACTCCACCGGCAGCAGCGAAAAAGCCGCCGCTGTCGTCGCCAGCTTCGCATTCGACGCAGGGGTAAACAGCAGTCCATCGTTGTACCCATAAACCACCTGGCCATCGAGCCCCTTCACGGCGATGCCGATCACTGCGTGACTCAGCGCAGGATCGGAAAGTATAGGCTTCAGCTTGTCCGCGATCGAGGAAGGCGCCGGTGCCGTCGGTTTGGTGCTGTGAGGCCGCGCTTGCGGAATAATTCCGATGGGAGCAAGATTCAGCGCCAAAGCCAGCGCCGCAATTCGCCGGGTTGCATGCATGCAGGGAGTTTAGCAGGCAGTCAGCCTTGTCAGCCCCTCCCGCATCCACCCGTCCACGGCGACTATCCTTGCCAGTGAGAGGGTCCTTGACCGTCAGCCTGTCCAGACCGCGAGAGATACCCGCATGAGCACGCCGCTGCGCCCCCCGACTCCCTGGAAACTGCGTACATCCACGCTCGAACTCGGCCGACGCACGCTCGTCATGGGCGTCGTCAACATCACATCCGACTCGTTCAGCGATGGCGGCAAGTATCTCGATCCCCAAGCGGCTATCGCCCATGCCCTCGTTCTCGTCGACGAAGGCGCCCATCTGCTCGATCTCGGCGCGGAAAGCACGCGTCCCGGTGCGACTTCACTCGCCGTCAGCGCAGACGAGGAACAAGCCCGCCTGCTTCCCGTCCTCGAAGGCATTCGCAAAGCCGCGCCGCACCTCCCCATCTCCGTCGACACCTACAAGGCCACCACCGCCCGCGCCGCTCTTGCCGCTGGTGCCGAAATCATCAACGACGTGAGCGGCTTTACATGGGATTCCGAACTGCCCGCCGTCTGCGCTCAAGCCCAATGCGGTGTCATCCTGATGCACACGCGCGGAAAGCCCAACCAATGGCGCACGCAAGATCAACTTGACCCCGACGCACTCATCGCCACAGTCCGCTCCGGCCTGCAAGCCAGCCAAGCAACCGCGAGGACAGCCGGCATAGCCGAAGAATCCGTCGTGTTCGACCCCGGCTACGGCTTCGGGAAAAAGTTCAGCGAGAACACCGCCCTCCTTGCGCGCCAGTCAGAGCTTCTCAGCCTCGGACGCCCGCTGCTCGTCGGCCTCAGCCGCAAATCCTTCCTCGGCCATCTTCTCGCCCCACTCCACGCCGGCAATGCAGCGCCCGTCGACGCTCGCGAAAATGCCGGCCTCGCCGCACTGGTCATCGCCATCCTTCAAGGCGCGTCTGTTGTGCGTGTCCATACCGTCCGGCCTGCGGTTGAAGCCGCCCTCATCGCCGACGCCGTCCTCAACCAGTGAGCAAGTTGATTCCTGCCGCGAAACCGACGGCCCAGACACGTCCCCTGGTCACGTAAATTCACTGGAAAAGCTTTGTGGAAAAATACCATGCAACTAATTCCCGTAGTTTGCGGTCCAATGGTGTGGGTTGAAGATCACAAAATCCTCCCGGCCAATTCAGGCCAGAAGTACACCGGCTGAAGCCGGACCTGGCAATTCAATTTGCGGTAATCGGGCCAACGCACACGTCATCGCACCAAGAAATTGGTCTTAGAGGAGCTTTGTCATCATGAAGAAGAAGAGCAAAATCGAGCTGGCAAGAGAGATTATCGCCAACCTGCGCCTTGGGATGGGTAAGCCGCCCCTCGAGCCGGCCCGGCGCAAACCCCGCACCGACGCGTCCCCCCGCGTCGGCACGCAACCCGCAACCCAGCTGCAGACCTCCTAGGAACTGACCCTCCCCCATTCAGCCGCGCGTGGCGGAAGCCGCGTCGTCGTGACCGTCCGCATGCAAGCGGTACAGCACGTGTCGGCGTAATGGATGGCCTGCCGCGATGCGGGGATGGTCGAAGTCTTCTGCCTCATCGCGCGTCATGCCGATCTTTTCCATCACGCGCCGCGACCGCAAATTCGTCGGCACCGTGAACGACACCAGGCTCGGCAATCCTAGATCCTTGAACGCATAGTCCACCACCGCCCGTGCGCCCTCGGTCGCGAATCCGCATCCCCACGCCTCGAACGCCAGCCGCCAGCCAATCTCCACTGCCGGCATAAACGGCGCGTTGAATCCCGGAATGCTGATCCCCACAAAACCAATCAGCGCGCCGGTCGCGCGCACCTCCGTGGCATAGAGCCCGAAGCCATGATCATCAAAGTGCCGCTCAATGCGCGCGATCGCCTGGTCGGTCTCCTCCGCCGTCATCAAGACAGGAAAAAACTCCATCACCCGCGGATCGGCGTTGATCGCCCGAAACGGCGCGCGATCGGAGCCGCGCCAGCGGCGCAGCAACAGCCTTTCCGTTTCGAGAATCGCGGTCATTCACCCGAGCCTAGCACGGCCCTCCGCAAGGCGAACCGGACCGTGTGTGCCCCGTTGTAAACGACGTCTTGTGTCATTTAGGGCGGGAAGCAAGAACCCTCCCCACCGCCACGGTCAACAATCCCTACGTCCCCCGCCCTCCCATGGTGTAGCATCCCCTCCAGGACTTCCTGATCGTCTTCTGTTCCCCTCAAAGCTTCTTTCAAATTCTTCGCCGCGCCGCGATCGCCTCATTCGCAATTCTTTCCAGGAGATTGTTGATGCACCTTCGTTCCCCGCTCCGTCTTCGACACCGCCATCCCCTCTGGCAAATCGCGCTGGCGCTCGCAACCGCCATCGGCTGTCTCGCGCTGCCCGCTACCTGCTTCCCAGAGCAAGCCTCCTCCGCGCCGCAGGATATCGTCTTCAAAAACGCGACCGTCATGACCGCAAGCCACGGCACCATCGAACACGGCTCGGTCTGGGTCCACGCCGGCAAGATCGCCGGAGTCGGCGCATCCGTCAACGCCCCAGCCGACGCCATCGTCGTCGACGCCACCGGCCAGTGGCTCACGCCCGGCATCATCGATCCCGCACTCCCACTCGGCCCTCGACTACGACGTCAACGAGGCCACCAGCCCGGTCACGCCATCGATGCATGATGATCGACGCCTTCGACAACCGCGATAAGGCGCTCTACCAGGCGCTCGCCGGCGGCGTCACCACCGAGCTTCTCCTCCACGGCTCGGCCAACATGATCGGCGGCCAGGCCGTCGTCATCAAGAACAAGTTCGGCCTCGATCGCGACGCCATGCTCTTTCCCAACGCGCCCGGCTCCATCAAGTTCGCCTCCGGCGAAAATCCCAAGCGCGTCTATGGCAGCCGCAATCAGCTTCCCTCCACGCGCATGGGCAACTTCGAAGTCATGCGCCAGGCCTTCGAAGACGCGAAGGACTACATGGCCACCTGGGACGCCTACAACGCCAAGGTCGCCAAGGGAGACAAAGACGCCACCGCGCCCAAGCGCGACCTCAAGCTCGAAGCGCTCGCCGACGTGCTGCGCGGCAAGCTCTACGTGCAGATTCACTGCTACCGCGCCGACGAATTCCTGACCGAAGAGGCCATCGCCAACGAATACGGCTACAAGATCCGCGCCTTCCACCACGCTCTCGAAATGTACAAAGTCGCCGACAAGATCGCGCCCGAGAACACCGCCATCGCCACCTTCGCCGACTGGTGGGGCTTCAAAGACGAAGCCTGGGACGCCATCCCGTGGAACGCCGTCATGTCCATGCGCGCAGGCGTGAAGGTCGCACTCAAGAGCGACTCCAACGACCACATCCGCCGCCTCAATCAGGAAGCCGGCAAGATGGTCCACTACGGCGGAGCTACCGAAGACGAAGCCATTCGCATGGTCACGCTCAACCCCGCGTGGATCATCGGCGTCGACGATCGCACCGGCTCCATCGACGTCGGCAAAGACGCCGACCTGGTCCTCTGGAACAAAGATCCGCTTTCCACCTATGCGCAGCGCGCAGAAGGTCTACATCGATGGCGACCTGTTCTTCGATGTCTCGCTGCCGGGACTAGGCACACCCCACTTCAAAGGCGTCATGCACGACGGCGGCGGCTTCGGCGGCGAAGACGAAAGCGAGGACGGCCAATGAAAACTCTCTGCACCGCACTGCTTCTCGCTACGCCCATGTTCCTCTCGGCCGCCGATGCGCCGAAGAAGACCATCGCCATCACTGGCGCTCGTCTGCTCACCGTCACTCATGGCGCCATCGACAACGGCGTGCTCGTCATGGCCGACGGCAAGATCGCCGCTGTCGGCGAAGCCGGCAAAGTGACCGTTCCCTCCGGTGCCGAGATCGTCGACGCCCACGGCATGACCGTCTATCCCGGCCTCATCGATCCCGAAACCAACTTCGGCCTCGTCGAGATCGAATCGGACCAGAACTCTACCGACACCGCCGAGCCCTCCGACGAGATCATGCCCCACATGCATGTGTACGACGCATTCCATGCCGAGACCGAGTTGATTCCCGTCGCGCGCCTCAACGGAATCACCAATGCCGTCGTCGCTCCCGCCAGCGAAGACACCATCGCCGGCCAGGACATCTTCATTCAGCTCGCCGGCGCCGATCGCGATGCCATGATTCTCGGCCGCGACGTAGCCCTGGCCATGAACTTCGGCGCGGAACAGCGTCGCCGCGGCGGCCGCGGTGGTGGCGGCGGCTCGTTTCCCTCCACCCGCATGGGCCTCATCACGCAACTGCGCCAGTCTTTATTCGATGCCCAGGAGTACATGGCCAAGCGCGACGCCGCCGCGAAGAAAGACGACGCCAAAAAAGACGACAAGGCGGACGCAAAGAAGGAAGAAAAATCCGACTCCAAAAAAGACGACAAGTCGGATGCGAAGAAAGACGACAAGGCCGAGAAGTCCTTCAAGCGCGATCTAAAACTCGAAGCTTTGATCCCTTATCTCAAAGGCGAGCGCCCCGTGGTCATCGGCGTCTACGAGGGCTACGACATCGAGACCATCATGAAGGTCGCGCAGGAGTTCCATCTCAAGGTCATCCTGAATCACGTCACCCACAGCCAGGAAGTCCTCGACAAAATCGCGGCCTACAAGGTTCCCGTCATCGTCGGCTCCATCTACGACTTCCCGCGCGCCAACGAGCGCTATGATGCCGTCTACACGCTTCCCGCCGAGCTCGCCAGGCGCGGCGTCAAGATCGCCATCTCCTCCGCCGACGCGGGCGGGCCCGTCAGCAGCCACTCCTCGCGCAACCTGCCATACGCCGCCGGCTTCGCCGTAGCCAACGGCCTGCCCTACGACGAAGCCCTCAAAGCCATCACCCTCAACGTCGCCGACATGTTCGGCTTCGGCGATAAGCTCGGCAGTCTCGACGTCGGCAAAACCGCCAACGTCGTCCTGGCCAACGGCGATCCCCTCGACGTGCGCACCAGCGTCAAGCAGGTCTACATCGACGGCGCCCCCGTCCCCATGGTCAGCCGCCAAACCCAGCTCCGCGACGAATACACGAAATAGAAGCGCTGCAGGCTATCGAACCACCGAAGTGAGCAAATGCTAACGAATTAAAGCGGGTGCCCCCGGTCTCTCGCCTTTGGGGACCGGGGAGAGCACAACCTCCGCCGGTTCGCGACTAACCACTCACACCCGCCTTGTACCGCGGCCAATGCGCCCTCGGCGTATCCGCATCAATCACCGGCTCCCCATCGCACTCCACCGCAATCACCGTCACCGGCGAATCCGGCGCCTTCACCGCCAGCCCCGTCAACCGTAGCGACCACTCATCCTGCGTAAACTTCACGGCCTCGCCCGTCTTCAGCAAACGCGCGCTCTTCGCCTTGGCCTTCAACCCGCCCAGCGCAATCACGACCTCCGGCTTGAAGAAATCCGTTCCCTCAGCCGCCGGCGTATGGCCGGGCCAGAATTGCTGGTGAACATAAAGCGTGTTGCCGCTGCGCGTGTAGTTCGCATTCACATTCCAGCTGAACTCGCCGCGCTCCGTCTCGTAGATCGCCTTTCCGTTCGTCTGCAGCCACTTCCCCACCTCTTCGAGCACAGAGATCGATTCCTCTGGAATCGAGCCATCCGGCTTCGGCCCGATATTCAGCAGGTAATTCCCGCCGCCGCGCGCGCAGTTCACCAGGTTCGCGATCACTTCCTTCGGGCTCTTCCATGCATCGTCGCCGCGATTGAATCCCCAGCTGCCGTTCAGCGTCATGCAACTCTCCCACGCGCGTCCCGACTTCGCCGCTTTCACCTCCTGCTCCGGCGTCGAAAAGTCCCCTTCCAAGCCATTGCGGTTATTCACAATAATCTCCGGCTGCAGCTCGAAGACCATCTTGTTCATTCGCTCCGACTCCCACTCCGCGGCGGTCAACGGCCAGTCCACGTCGTACCAGAGCACATCGATCTTGCCGTAGTTCGTCATCAGCTCGCGGATCAATCCATGCGTGTACTCCACGAACCGTTTGCGCGCCTCCGGATCCGTCTTGCACTTTGCGCCATCGGGATGATGCCAGTCCATCAGCGAGTAGTAGAAGCCCACGCGCAATCCTTCCGCGCGCGCCGCCTCCACAAACTCGCGCACCAGGTCGCGCCCCGGCCCCTGCTTGGGCGCGCAATAGTCTGTGAGCTTCGTATCGAAGTGGCAAAAACCTTCATGGTGCTTGGTCGTCATCACCATATACTTCTGCCCCGCCGCTTTCGCCAGCCGCGCCCAGTCGCGCGCCGCATTCGGCTTGGGATGAAACTGCTTCGCCAGCAATTCGTACTGCGGTATCGGTATGCCTTCGATTTCCATGGCCCATTCATGCTGGCCGATCACCGAATACAGTCCCCAGTGAATGAACATCCCGAAGCGCGCCGCGTGCCACCACTCCATGCGCTTCGCACGCGACGCCGCCTGCGCCGGGTCATCCGCCGGCGCCTCTTGCGCGCGCGCGGCTGCCTTGGCAACCGTCTCGCCACTTGCGGCCGCCAGCGCCAGCGCCCCCGCCGCACTGGCTCCTGCTTGTTTCAAAAACGATCTTCTGGAATTCTCATTCGCACGCATGGCTGCACATCCCCTCCGCTGAATCGAGCGCGAACGCGCGCGTCAGCATCGAGGGGAACTATAGCAGCCTGCGGAGGGCTTGATTGAGCAGAGAGCGGGGTGCGAAAACTAAGCCGGAAGCGTGACGAGGTTACCTGTGCCCGTGATGGCCGCCACCGCCGCCACCGGAATGGTGTCCGCCGCCCCCCGACATCTTAGGCATCTTTGGAGCTTTGGGCGCGTGGAACGACGAGTGACCTCCGCCGCCAGAGAAGTGCGACCCGCCCGAGCCCTCATTGCGGAACGACCTGTTGTAATCGCGCTCCGAGAAACTCCGCGGCGCAGCATACGCACGCTGATTGAAGTCATTCCGCCCGAAGTTGTTTGCCTGCGGCCGCGCAAACTGCGGTGTGCGTTCGTAGGGGCTCACATTCCGGTTTCCGTAGGGCTCGAAGCCGCGGGAAGAGAAACTCTGGCCATAACCGCCAGGCCGCCCATACGGCTCCTGGCGCCCATACGCATAGTTTTGCGGAGCGGGCCGCTGGAAGTTCTGATAGCCGCGCCCTTCCATTCCGCCCAGCCGGTTATAGCCGTTGGTCTGCGGCCGCGGTTCCGGCCGGCTAAATCCGCGATTCCCAAACTCGTTGCCCGCCCGGTTGAAACCGTTGGGCGTACGGTTGCCGCCGAATCCCCTGTAGAATCCTCCGCGTCCGCCATAGCCGCCGCCCCAGTGCGCGACCGTCGTGCTACGCGAGTAGTAAGGCGAGTTGTGGAAGAAGATCCCCGAACCGAGCCAGTTCAGCAGCCATCCCGCCCAGCCAAATGGCGTGTGCATGAAGGCCGTCGTCGCGATGCCCAGTCCGAACTGCACAATCCCTGAGTTCGCAAAGTCCGCCAGCGCTCCAAACAGCGAGAATCCCGGGTATGGCGAGACCGGCGCCCCGTACGCAGCCCACGGGTTATACGTCGGTACGTACACCATCGCCGGGTTTACCGGAGCAACCTGGATGTATCCCGAATTGCTGTAAACCTGTTCCTGCGGAGTGCTTTGCAAATTGCCCGCGGCCTGCGCGCGTTGCCGCATCACCTGGATCGTCTGCAGCACGTCTTGCGGCTGGTTGTAGTACGCGTTCCCCAGGTCCGTCGTCCAGCGCAGGTCATGATTCATCAAGTCCAAAACCTGCGGAAACGCCGTCAACCCCTTCACGCTGGGATCCCAGTTCGTCTGCGCGTTTGCACCCGCGGCAATCTGGTCCGGCGAGGCATAGCCCATCGAACGCACCCAGTTGTCCGCCGCAACCACCTGCGCCGGATACGTCGATGCCGCCAGAATCTGCGCAATCAGCGCATCGGGATAGAGAGCAATCGGCGCTACCAGTTGTTCCAGCTGCTGCGCCGCGAAAGGCTGTCCGGTCTGTCCCTGCTGATCCGGGCCATAGCCCGGTTGCAAATCTTCCTCCGGCGGCCCGTTGTCCGGTTGCTGCGCGTAGGGTTGGGCTGGGTAGTTGGGTTGCTGCTGTGCATAGGGCTGCTGCCCGTACTGCTGTTGTTGTTGCGGATAGGGCTGGCTGTATTGGTATTGCGGGGAGGGCTGTCCGTAAGAACCCTGCGGCTCGGCCTGCTGATACCCATAGGGGCTCGGCTTCGTCTGCGAGGGAATGTAGTTCGGCGTGGGCTGAATGTATTGCGAATTTGCGTACGGTGAGGATTGTGGCCAACCCTGTTGTCCGAAGACCACTTGCTCACTCACCAGAAGAACGGGCAGAACCAAGGCAACTGGGAGGAGAACCATGCGCGAACCAGAATGGCGAAACAGAGACGCGGCTGCAGAACCGGCTTTCATAATCCCTCACAGCGGCCACTGCGGTCGCCCCGAACTGATCCTTTCGGATCCCTTATGCGTTCCGTACTCATCGTGCCCAGCCCTGTGCGCCGTCCGCATCGAGGAACTAACCTACTGTCTGACCCCACCTCCAACCGTTAGTTGCGCGTGATGTGAAGAAGAATTAGACGCAGGCGGCGGCGCTTTGGCATAGCTCCGTCCGGTTCCGCGCAAAGCAATTGGGTTTATCATCGAAATGTTTGGGAATTTGGTTAGGGTTTTGCCGGTTTGACCTGCGGTATTTGGTGGATTTGAAGCGGCTTTGACCAGAGACGAGAGGCAATGCGAGCGAAAACAGCGGTCGTGCTCGGAGCCCAGTGGGGCGACGAAGGCAAAGGGAAGATCGTTGATGTGCTCAGTGAGCGTTTCGACGCCGTCGCGCGTTACGCAGGCGGCCACAACGCCGGACACACCGTCATCATCGGCGGCCAGAAATTTGTCCTCCAGCTCATCCCCTGCGGCGTTCTCCGCCCCGGCTGCAAAGGCGTCATCGGCAACGGCGTCGTCCTCGATCCCATCGCCTTCCTCAAGGAAGTCGCAAAGCTCCGCCACCTCGGCGTCGCCGTCGACGAGCAGCTCTACGTCTCCAATCGCGCCCAGGTCATCCTGCCTTATCACCGCATGATCGAACTGGCCGCGGAAAGCGCGCCCGGCCGCAAGAAGATCGGCACCACCAGCCGCGGCATCGGCCCCGCCTACGAAGACAAGATGGCCCGCAGCGGTCTGCGCGTCGTCGACCTTCTTCGCCCCGAACTCCTCAAGACCCACATCGAAGCCGCCTGCGCCGAAAAGAACGCCATCGTCAAAGCCCTGTTCGGCTCATCGACCGCCCCGCTCGATCCCGCAGAAAATGTTCGACGAGTACGCCGCCGCCGCCGAGCAGGTGCGCCCCTTCGTCGCCGATACCGGTCGTCTTCTCAACGACCTCCTCGCCCAGGGCGGCAGCGTCATGTTCGAAGGCGCTCAGGGAACCATGCTCGACATCGACCACGGAACCTATCCCTTCGTGACCTCCTCTTCCGCGACAGCCGGCGGAGCAGCCACCGGCACCGGTGTCGGCCCCACTGCCATCGGCACCGTCATCTCCGTCACCAAGGCCTATGTCACCCGCGTCGGCGGCGGCCCTTTCCCGACAGAAATCCATGACGCTGCCGGCGAAGAGCTTCGTGCGCGCGGCAACGAGTACGGCGCCGTCACCGGCCGCCCCCGCCGCTGCGGATGGCTCGACATCCCGCTCCTCCGCTACTCCAATCACGTCAACGGCGCAGAGTGGCTCGTCATCACCAAGCTCGATGTCCTCGACACGCTCGCTGAAATTCCCGTCTGCACCGCCTACGAGATCGACGGCAAAACCACCGACGAGATTCCCGCCGACGTCGAAGGCCTCGAGCGCATCAAGCCCGTCTACACCAAACTGAAAGGCTGGCAGGAATCCACTGAAGGCATCACCGACTTCGAAAAGCTGCCTCGGGCTGCACAGGAATATTTGCGCTTTCAGGAGCGCGAGAGCGGCGCGCGTATCGGCATGGTCTCCACCGGCCCCGATCGCGAACAGACCATGGTGCTTCCCGATTTTGCCTCTGCTTTAACCGATATCCACGCTTGAAGAGGGTAGACTGGAGGGCAGACAGCCGTCCGAATCCCGTCGTCACTCCCGTAGACAAGAGAGATACAACATCCATGGTGAGCTTCATTGTCCGCCTTACCTTCAATCAGGAAGACCGCGCCGATGTCGCGGAATCGCTTCGCCTGCTGGCTGCAGCCTCGCGCCAGGAACCTGGCTGCGTCAGCTACATTCCCCACCAGTTGGAAGGGAATCCGGATACGGTTCTGATCTACGAGCAGTATCGCGATCAAAAAGCCCTGGCCGCTCATCGCGATTCCGAGCACTTCAAGAAGCATGCCGTCGGCGGGATCTACCAGAAGATGCGCGAACGCAGTGTCGAAAACCTTCTCGCTCTCGTTTGACTCCGATTCCGCGTCCAACTCAACGGAGCCTCTGCAGTCGGCTATCGCTGGTTCAGCTTCCGGGTGACCATGGTGCGCGAACGCCTGTTGCAAATCGATTGACCGCCAGGGCTCTTCAAGGCTAGTATCCGATCACGCCAATGCCTGGTGCCAAAACAAGCATCAATCTCTGTAAGCGGGCAGCCTTCATGCGCGATTCCGTGATCGCGGCCGGCGTCCTCTTGTCGGTTTGCATTCTCGCTCCTGCGGCCCTCTATGCCGGATTGCCGCAGAAGCAAAGGCACGAGAGTCGGCACGAAATCGATCAGCTTGAAGACCAATGGCGCGAAGCGGTCATGAAGTCCAACACCGCCGAAATGGAAAAGCTCCTGGCCGACGATTACCTCGCCATCACGGCCTCCGGTAGATTGCAAACCAAGGAGCAGGCGCTGGCGAGCCTGCGCGCCGGCCGCATGCACTTCAAGACCCTCGAAATCTCCGACCGCAAAGTGCGTTTCTACGGCACCACCGCGTTGGTCACCTCGCAGGCCGAAGTGCAAGGTACCACCGACGACGGCGATGTCTCCGGCAACTACCGCTATACGCGCGTGTATGTACGCGACACGCAGGGAAGCTGGAAGGTTGTCAGCTTCGAAGTCAGCAAGATTCGCGAACCCGGCGAACACAAATAAGCATTCGTCGACGTCCGAATGGAAACAGCGCGGGCTCCATTACCAGCTTGGCATTCGGCGTTACCTGTGTGTCCCCTTCAAGAGCAGTTAGAACTGGCGGCAAA
Organism: uncultured Acidobacteriaceae bacterium; assembly: GCA_963846095.1. Taxonomy (GTDB): domain Bacteria; phylum Acidobacteriota; class Terriglobia; order Terriglobales; family Acidobacteriaceae; genus Telmatobacter. The sequence goes on along the minus strand of CAWJUW010000004.1, from coordinate 112,663 downwards.
GCCCGATCTTCGCGTTTAATGATCGAAACGCCCTCGCGTGCCGTTTCACGATAGTTGTGGGATGCTTCCGTCCGGCGCGGCCTTCGCTCGCCTTCGGTTCCTTCGCCACGGAACAGCATCTCGCCGCCGCGCCTGGATTGTGCGCGGCGAAAGGAAAGACGATGACCTTGGCGCAATTGGCAAAGCTTCGAGTGTTCTCTCTCGTGTTGCTCCTTCCCGGCCTTGTCGGGCTGATCGTTTCCTCGATGGTCTCGGTCCACTACCTCGATACCATGCCCAGGTGGCCGTCGCCCCACGAACTGCGCACCACCCCCCGCAACATTCACGGCACCGTCGTCTACCAAACCGAAAAAGAAGACCGCACCCTTAACATCATGGAGTACTCCTCCGTAGGCGTCTTCCTCGTGGGCCTCGGTCTCGGATTGGTCTACCTCGAAAAATGGAGCACCCGCCCGGTGCCCGTCCCCGAAGAAGACGACGCCCTGACCGAGAACTACACCTAGGCCGCTTCGTCATCAGGGCACGACTTTAGTCGAGCCGATAAGGTCACCCAAACAAGAAGATTCCCGCGTCCGTACAATCAACCTATGCCCGAACTGCCCGAAGTGGAGACCATCGCCCGCGGCGTCGATGCGCGCGTCCGCGGCGATCAGATCGTTGAAGCATGGTTCAGCAGCCTGAAAGAGCCCTTCAAGAACCCGCCATCCCTGCAAGCCAGGGGGCTCGAAGGCTGCTGGATTCTCGGCGTTCGCCGCGTCGGCAAGCACATCGTCTGTGCCCTCTCCTTGTTGCCCAAATTGCCCAAAGCCCACTACGGCAAACAACCCCCAATAGAACCCGATCGCGAGTGGATCGTCCACCTCGGTATGACCGGCCGCCTCCTCGTCACCACGCCCGATGCCGAGCTGGCTGCCCACACCCACGCCCGCCTGCGTCTCAAAAGCGGCCGCGAGCTCCGCTTCGTCGATCCCCGCCGCTTTGGTCGGCTCGAACTCCGCAGCGTGGGCGAAACCTCAGCGTTTCAGGCTCCAGGCAGTGAGCCGCTCACCATCGCCGCCGAGCAATTTGCCGCCCTCTTCCATGGCCGTAAGCTGCCCATCAAAGCAGCGCTCCTCAATCAGACCCTCCTCAGCGGTGTGGGCAATATCTACGCCGATGAAAGCCTCTTCCGTGCCGGAATCCGCCCCCGCCGTCAGGCTGGAAAACTGACAAAAGCCCAACTCGAGCGCCTCCGCCTCGCCCTGATCGAAGTCCTTGAACATGCAATCCGCCTCGGCGGCTCGTCCGTTTCCGACTATGTCGACGCCGAAGGTGTCCGCGGTTTCTTCCAGCTGGAACATTGCGTCTACCAGCGAACCGGCGAACCCTGTCTCCGCTGCAAAACGCCCATCCGCAAAATTACCGTGGCCGGCAGAAGCACCCACTACTGCTCGCAATGCCAGAGCTAGAAAACACCTTCCTATGATTTTCCGGATAGGGGAAACGGTTCCATCTCCAGAATCCAGAAACCGGGCCCTCTGCAAATCCTCCAAAGCACTGAAAACAGGAGAGGGGCCAAACGGCACGCCACATGCTATTAGATGGGTGCCAGTGATGACCCGGCTGCTGGAAAGTATCCCGGCCAGCCCAAGAACAGCAGAGACCGGCAAGAGCAATGCCGCCAAAGAAGCGGCCCTCATCTAGAGGAAACCGGCCGGAACTCTGTAGAAGGCGCGGCAACAGCCGATGCCTCTTCCTTTGGGAGGCCAGTGACCAGCGCAGGACGAAGAAAAGCCACTCCTGCGAGTGGCTTTTCTTTTTGCGCCATCCGCTGTCTCCGGCGCAGGCAAGGCGTTCGGTCCCGGTAACCTGCTTACACCCCAGAGACGTAACGAAAGCGTACTTGCCAGCTACGAGCCTTGGCTGTAGTATCAGATTTGCCTATCAAGCGGCTGACGCGAGCTACCCCGACGTTGACTTTCGGGTGGTTTCGGCGCAGCGGAGGGCCATCCGGAACCGCTATTCCCGAAGGATGAGCCTCTGATTGGATTGGCCCCTTACGGCAACTCTTGCAATCGCTGTACCGGGCTAAGCGCGCTCGCCGCCGAAAAGGATGATTCGCCGCACCTGGGAAATCTGCTGGGTTGAAGCTGCGGCGTTGATTTCCTGTATAGGAAGGGCATTACCAGAAGAAAACTCCGGCTGCACGAAGTAGATTGGTTCGCAGGGAACTCCTGGGGTTCCAGCGCCGGAGCCGGTGAGATTTTGGGGCTGTTTTTCTTCTTCCGGATCAGACCGATTGCGCAAGGCTCTGCTTTGTTTCGATTCGTCCGATGCCCTCGAAGCTAAGGTCGCCAGCCGGGGCCGTCCTCGTCTGCCTTCCAAAAAGTGGTAGACCGGGATTGCTTTCCAATGCTCGACAGATAGGCTGGTTTTAAAGCAACGCAATGCACCAGACAGCAAATTGTCAGGAAGTACAAGCATGACGACAGAATCGACGCAGCCCCAGAGTGAATTGGGGCCGGCACCGGCGAATGGATCGGTGCAGTCGCAAGGGCATCGGCGCCGCCGCCGCCGCCGCAAGAACAAGGGTAGCCAGCAAAACGGATCCCAGGTCCAGCAGGGGCAGCCCCAGGGTCAGGCTCCAGCCCAGGCCCCACCGCCTCCACCCAAGCCCATGCATCAGCACTCCCAGCAGCAGGGTGGCCAGGGACGCAAGAAGAAGAAATTCTTCCAGAAGGGCTCGGGCTCGCAGCAGCAGCCCGGCAACAGCCTCTCCCACTCCCCGGGTAACGGCCAAAACCAGGGAAAGCGCAAGAGCAGGCAGAAAGGCCCGCGCGAGTTTGTCGGTCCCATGGATCACAGCTACCGCGCCGTCAACGGCAACGTTGCCGACGGTCCGCCTTCGACCATCCAGATCACCAGCAATGGCCACGGTGCCTATTATCAGGACGCCTTTGCCGGCCAGTCCTTCAATGCGGTGCGCGAAGATGCCCCCACGCGCATCTTCTGTTTCATCGACGATCTCTTCTTCCAGGCCAAGATCAATGAGACCTCGAAGAAGCTCGGCGTGAAAGTCGAATTCGTCAAGGGCGACAAGGAATCCATCGCGCGCCTGACGGACGGGACTGAATCCAACTGGCCCACGCTCGTCGTCTTCGATCTCAACAACCTCAATGCCAAGCCGCTGACACTGATTCCGAAATTCAAGTCGAAGTTCAAGAAAGCCACATCGATCGTCGGCTTTCTGAACCATCTGCAAGGCGACTTGAAGTTGAAGGCCATCGAAGCCGGTTGTGACACCGTCATGCCGCGCTCCGCCTTCTCGCAAAGCCTGCCCAACCTCCTCCGCCGCTACGGCCTCGAAGAGGAAGAAGACAACTACCCGCAACCCGTATAGAAAAATAGGGAATAGGGAATAGGGAATAGGGAATAGAAACCGAGAGCCCGCTCTGAAAATCAGTTCGCTGTTCCCTTCATTCCCCTCGCACACTTTATCCCACATTCTGCTTTGTTCCTTCGAACAGCATGCCGACACGCATTGCTGTGGATTGGAAACGAAGCGTCATGAGTGCCTCTTTCAAAGATCTGGTAGTGTGGCAGCGGGCCGTCGAACTGAGCCTTTCGGTATACAAGCTCACGGCGCGTTTTCCGAGTTCGGAGCAATTTGGGCTCACGAATCAACTGCGCCGGGCCTCTGTATCGGTCGCGAGCAATATCGCCGAGGGGTACGGCAAATCATCCAGAGGCGAGTATGTCTCTTTCCTCGGCCATGCCCGAGGCTCGAATGGCGAGGTTCAAACGCAACTACTTATTTCTCGGCGTCTTGGTCTCGGATCGCTGGAACTGCATAACCAGGCTGAATCCCTTGCCGACGAGGTCGGCCGGATGCTCGTCGTACTGATGAATCGACTGAAGCGATAGCCAAGGCCTCTCGTCTTCTATTCCCTATTCCCTTGCCCCTGGTTCTAGCCGGGGGGCCAAGTCATTTGCCTTCCACCGAGCAAATGCAAATGCAGGTGGTCCACGGTCTGCCCGCCATCACTGCCGGTGTTCACAACGATCCGATAGCCCTTCCCCAGCCCTTTGTCGCGCGCAATCTGCGCCGCCACCCACATCAGGTGCCCGAGCAAACTGCGATGGCTCTCGTCCATTCCATCCGTCGACGGAATGTGTGTGCGCGGAATGATCAGCACATGCACCGGCGCCTGCGGATGAATGTCCGCGAACGCATAGCTGCTCGCGTCTTCATAAACGGCCGTCGACGGAATCTCGCCACTCACGATTTTGCAGAATAGGCAGCTCATCACGCACTCAGTTTACGCCTTCGCGCGTAGCTTGGACCCCTGTGCCCCATTCATCCGCAGTCTCACCGCGGAGGAGTGGGACGGCGCCAACCTCCCATCCGGAATTCGGTCTAGCTGGTGTGATCCAAAAGAATCTTCCATCCCTGCGGACCCTTGTGCCAGATCAGCGAGAAGACCCCATCATCCTTCTTGGCCTCGCCGTGCGCCGCACGTTCCAGGTGGAAGTTGCCCGTCATCACCGCGTACTCCACCGCGCCGCACGTTCCGGGCAGAAGCCGCACCTCCAGGTTCAGGAAGCTCAGCTTGCCCATCTGTTCGGCCGACGAGTAGGCCTGCTGGTATCGCTTCATGATCGGCTCATAGCCTTTCCTCACCGTCGTGCCGATAAACGTCGTCTCCGTCGAGTTCTCATACGCCTGCATGAAGCTCTGGATATCCGCGCGGTTCCACGCGTCTGCCTGCGCCGCAACGGCCGCTCGAATCGCGGCCTCCTCTCCTCCCTGCGGAACAGCCTGCGCCCCTTGTGCGCTGGCAAGGTGACAAAACAGTGCGGCTCCCAAAACTGCAGCGGCAAATCTCATCGCGACCTCCGGGTGGCTGGATAAGGAATGCAACCAGCTTACAGTGCTCCGTTCGCCGATCGTCCTGCGCATTCCGCCCGGTTCCATCGCGGGGAGGTCGCACAACGTTCCTCGGCGGGCGTAGAATGTGCCGTTCAAGAGAAAGGGCAGCCAATTTTCGAGATGCCGCACCGAAGAAGCGGCTGTACGCTGAAAGAACATGACCTGGACCTCTTTAGTTGTTGCGATCGTTGTCTTGGCGTCTCTGCTGATCCTGAGACGCAGGCGCAGAATCTCCTCGCAGGCTGCCCGCGACTACCTGCGTCAGGGCGCTCTCGTCATCGACGTGCGCAGCGCCGGCGAATTCACCGCCGGCCATCTTCCCAAAGCCGTCAACATCCCGCTCAGCGAAATCGAATCGGTCATCGCGCGCAAGACCAAAGACAAAGACCAGTTTCTCCTTCTCCATTGCCAATCGGGTCTGCGCAGTGCCCAGGCTAGAAAGAAGCTGAAAGCCCTCGGCTACGAGAATGTCTTCGACCTGGGCTCGTATGAGCGCGCTTCGCAAATCGTTGGGGTCCGCTGACATCGCGTTTGCGAGGAAACGTGACTGACTTTCACCTCCGTCTCGCCACGGAAGAGGACATCCCGGCCCTTCACGCGCTGATTGAAGCGTCGGTGCGCGGCCTGCAGGCTGGCGACTACACGCCCGCTCAGATCGAAGGCGCCCTCGGCACCGTCCTTGGCCTCGACACGCAGCTCCTCCGCGATCGAACCTACTTCGTCGCTGAAGCCGCCAATCCTTCACAGGGGGTTTTGGCCGGATGCGGTGGATGGTCGAAACGAAAAACGCTTTTTGGCGCCGATCGCGGTCCCGGCCGTGAACCCGACCTTCTCGATCCGCACACCGATGCAGCCAAAATCCGCGCCATCTTCGTTCATCCCCACTTTGCGCGTCGCGGCCTCGGAACCCTGATCCTCGAGCGCGTCGAAGCCGAAGCGCGCGCCGCCGGCTTCCACCATTTCGAGATGGGCTCGACCCTCACCGGTGTTCCTCTCTACCGCCTCCGCGGATACGTCGAGCTCGACCGCATCGACGTCCCGCTGCGCAACGGGCAATCCCTGCCTGTAGTCAAGATGGTCAAATCCGCATCTTGACTTCCCGTTTCGGCATCGCGACTGTCCACGTTCCAATTCTGTTCTCGAAGATTCCACCGGGGCTCTCCTGGCATCGGATCCCCGCACCGGACGCCGACAATCTTTGCAGAGCGCCCATGCAGGCATCCCTTGCCCGGGCTTGCCGCACCGCTCGAAGGATAGGCAATGAGCCGGAACGAAATGAAATCCGACACCCCGAAACCGCTGTTGGCCTTCCTGCGGCTGCCCGCCCTCCCACAAGTCGCGCTGCGCGTCCTACAACTCACCAACGACGAGAACGTGCAGCTGCATCAACTCAGCGATCTCATCTCCTCCGACGCGGCGTTCGCCAGCGAGGTGCTCATCATCGCCAACTCGGCCGCCTACTCCCCGCGCTTTCCCGCGTGCTCCGTCGTTCAGGCGGTCGCCGTGCTCGGCGCCAATCGCCTGCAGGGAATCTGCCTCACCGTCGCCGTCCGTTCCTACCTCGGCAAGTCACTCGGCAATCCTCTCATCCGCAACCTTTGGCGGCATAACCTGGCCTGCGCGTCCATCGCTGCCCAACTCGCTGCCACCGGCTACATCGATAAGGACGCCGCGTACACCGCGGGCATGCTTCACGACATTGGCCGCCTCGCCATCGCCGTGATCCGCCCCGCGGAATACGTATCTCTCCTGCGTACCCATCGCGGACCCGGGGACAGCATCCTCCAGGCCGAAACCGATCTCTTCGGCATTGATCACTGCGAGGCGGGAAAGTATCTCGTCGGCAAATGGAAGCTTCCTCCCGAATTCGATTCCATCGTCGGCAATCACCACGCGCAGCGACGCACGGACCTTTGGGGCGTGGACGAACTCCTCAAAATCAGTTGCCGCATGGCCGACACCATCGGATTCCCTGCCTTCCCCGGCTGCCAACCGGAGCGCTTCGCCGATCTCCAGAATGAACTGCCCGACCGCGAACGCAAGGCGTTTTGTTGGGAACTGGCCGCTCTTTCCAAGTTCGTTGCCGAAAAAATCAGCACCCTCGATCCCGCCTAGGCCGCCGTTCCACCGACACCGGCAAAGTTGGGTGGGAAAGCACGAACAAAAAAGTTCCTGTTAGGCCACCAAAGTTGGGGTGCCCCGTCCTAGCTCCGCTAGGGCGGGAAAGCACGAACAAAAAAGATCCTGGAAGGCCACCAAAGTTGGGTGCCCCATCCATCCGCAGTCTCATCGCGGATGGGTGGGAAAGCACGAACAAAAAAGAAATCGCGAACCCGCCATATCAAAACATTGCGCTCACCGCACCGTCAGCCCAGCCCGTTCCGCGATGAGTCGAGCCACTCTCCTGGGCCGAAAGAACGAGTAAGAAGTGAAGCGCGCAAAGCTTCCATCCCGTCCCTGGACGGTAAACTCCATCGCGTTCCCCGCGCGCGCCTTCTGCACGGACGCCACCTGCTCCCACGGCATCGAAAGCTCAATGGGCTGCTTCTTCGTGCCTAGAACAAAATCGATGCCACGCGCGTCCAATACCACCTTCCGATGCGCCATCCCCATGGCCCACTTCCAGAGCCCGGGGCACATCATGACCATCATCACCCCGCCAAAACTCCATTGCACCGCACCCATTCCGCGCAGGAACGTCATGTGGTTCAGCGGAAAGACCAGTGGAATCGCCGCAAAGACCATGCACACGCCAATGCACAGCGAACCGATCGCGAGTAAAAACATGCCCCCACAGGCAATCCGGCTATTGTGCAGAACCTTTGTTTTCGCCTGGTGTAAGTTTGCCGCCGGTGGATTCTCTTGAACTGCGGTCCCCGCATCGCCGTGAATCCCATCCATCGCACTCATCCCTGGATCCCCTCGCCATTCTTCATGCTGTTGAGCGGCTCTGACAGGATCGCGTCATCGCTCCTTGGAATGCGTCAGGGGAATGCGTCAGGAACTCTTCGCGTCAAGGATGCCTGCTTGTTTCGGTAGACGCGACCTTGTCTTGCTCTACCGCCTTCACGGGCTCGGCGAGGCTCGATGCCTTGAAGATCCTCAGAACGCGCAGCCGCAGCTTCTCGTCATCGCATTGTTCGGCAAGCACGCGCTCGCGATCCGCCTCGGGCGTCGCTTCGACGAGGTCGAACAGTTCCTGCAGCAACTCCCAGTTTTCAGCGTCCTGTGCCATGAGGCTCTCTTCACGTTGGCGCGAAACAAGGAACAAATGCGTCAGCGTGCTTTCCCTCCGCGCATCTGAACCCCTCCTGCGGTCATTCTGAGCGAAAGGGACCCCATGCGTTTTTCAGCATGGGGGTGGTGAGTCGAGGACCTGTTTCTTTCCCTTTCTGCACGAACGGGCTCACTGCTCTGCTAAATCGCCATTATCTTGATGCAGCTTGTCGTACAGCCATCCGCGCACGAAGCGCAAATCCCGGTCCACGGTCGCCTTCGAGGTATTCAGCAGCTCCGCCGTTTCCTCCGCCGTGAATCCAAGAAAGAACCGCAGCTCCACCATCCGGCACTTGCGCGGATCGAGCTTTTCCAGCTCCTCCAGCACGCGATCCAGATCCAGCATCTCCGCGGAGCGCGCGTCGATCCAGGCAAGATTCTCATCCAATGGCACCGGGATGCCGCCATCCCGCTTCTGCCGGCCCTCAGACCGCGCATGGTCCACCAGGACCCGGCGCATCAGCCGCGCAGAGAGGCTATAGAAGTGTTCGCGGTCTTCAAAGCGCAGGCTGCGCTGCTGAATCAGCTTCAGGTAGAGCTCATTCACCACGCTCGTCGGCTGTAGAAGGTTCTCGGGGCGTTCGCCGCGAAACAGCGCTCCGGCAATTTGTCTGAGTTGCGGGTAGACCAGATCGAAAAGGTGCTCAAGGGCAGCAGGATCGCCGCCTCGCCATTCGTGCAAGAGCACCGTAATTTCCCCAGCATCCGCCAACGACGAGTAACCCGTACGGGCAGTATACAGGGCGCTGAAAAACGCTCTGTTGGCCGGCGTTTTGACGGGTACGGGCTTCAGAGGCTGCTGAAAAACCGAACTTCACGTTTTGTAATCAGGGCACGAGTGTACTCGTGCCGATAATCTTCGTCGAACGGACGGCTTTAGCCGACGCAGACGCAAAAAGCCGGACAACGGCTTGGTTGCACCGCTGCCCGGCTCGAAGTTTCGTGTTCCCTATCGTGCGAACGCTTCTTCTTCCACCTTCGCCCGCTCCAGCAGTTTCACCGGATAATAGGCGTTGCGCGTGTACTGCTTCACCATGCGGTTGGTGTTGAAGTACGATCCGTTGAACGCCAACGTCGTCCGCATCAACTGAGCCCACCGGGCTTGATCGTCGCGATACATCGGCACAACCGCCGACTCGAGCTTCTTGTAGAACGAGTTCGCTTCGTCTTCGTCGTTGGTGCCGTCCTCGATCGACCAGCCCGTTACGCCTTCGATCCACCCTTCGATCCACCATCCATCCAGAATCGACAGGCTCGGCACGCCGTTGAGCGCTGCCTTCATGCCGCTGGTGCCCGATGCTTCATAGGGACGCTTCGGTGTATTTACCCACACATCCACGCCTGCCGTGAGCAGCGCGCCCAGATCCCAACCATAGTTTTCCAGGTACACAATCTTCAGGAAACCATCGGAATACTTGGCCGCATCGGCGACGACTTTCTGGATGAGAGACTTGCCTGGCTCATCCTGCGGATGCGCTTTGCCCGCGTACAGAATCTGCAAGCCGCCCGCTGCCTGAGCAATCTTCACCAGCCGCTCCGGATCTGTGAACATCAGCGCGGCGCGTTTGTATGTCGCCACGCGGCGAGCAAACCCAAGCGTCAGCACCTTCGGGTCGAGCACCAATCCTGTCCGCGAGCCCACCTCGGCCAGCAACGATTCCTTGCAGCGCGCGTGCGCCGAAAGAATGTCTTTGTCGGTCAGATCGATGGCGCTGCGCAGATAGAGATTGTCGCGCCGCCACGAGGGAATGTGCTCATCGAGCATGGTCTGAATCGGCTCCGATACCCAAGTCGGCGCATGCACGCCGTTGGTGATCGAATCAATCGCAAACTCGGGGAACATTGCCTTCGAAACCTTCGCGTGCTGCATCGCCACGCCGTTGCAATACCGCGAGAACTTCAGAGCCAGCAGCGTCATGTTCAGCATGCCGTCGCGAATGCATCCAAGTCGTTCCAGGCGCGCCGTGCGATCTGCGCCGAGAATACGATTCGTCTGCTCCGTCGAGAAGCGGTCGTGTCCCGCCGGCACCGGCGTATGCGTTGTGAACACGCACTTCTTGCGCACCATGGCCAGGTCCGCTTCGGTCGGGTTGCCCAGCGGTCCGCCGCCTAGTTCCCTTTCGATCAGCGCCAGCGTCAGCAACGCGGCGTGGCCTTCGTTCATGTGGTAAACATTCACGCGGTGTCCCAATGCATTGGCCATGCGGACGCCGCCCAGGCCGAGCACAATCTCCTGCTGCAGGCGGTAGTTTGTGTCGCCGCCGTAAAGGTGGTCCGTCAAGCCGCGATCCCAACCCGAGTTGCCGTCCATGTCGGTATCGAGCAGGTAGATCGGCACAATGTGGCCGTAACGGCCAACCAGGTCGTAACGCCAGGCACGCACGTGCACCAGGCGCTCCTCCACGCTCACCGTGATGCGCTCCGGCTCCTCCGTGCAGAACTCCCACGGATTCCAAGGTTGCACATCTTCGGTCTGCACGCCGTTGCGGTCCAGATGCTGCTGAAAATATCCCTTGCGGTGCGCCAGGGTGAAGGCCACAAGCGGCACACCTAAATCGGCTGCGGAACGCAGCGTGTCGCCGGCAAGGACGCCCAGGCCGCCTGAATACGTCGGCATGCCCGGATTGATTGCGATCTCCATGGAAAAGTACGCCACTACTCCGGCGGACGGGAAAGATTCATAGGTAAACGGACGGGAGGAGGTTGGTTGCATGCTTTCTTGTCTCCGCTGCGCTTTGATTTGGTAAAGCGTCGATCCTGGTGAAAAGGTTTCCCTGGCAAGCCTGTGTTGCAGGCTCTGTGATTGCCCCTGGCCTCAGGCGCGAATAGGCTTTTTCCGACCACTTGAGTCTATCAAGGAACCGCTGTGGAACCGCTGCCACAAAGGGATCATCGTGAATCGCGGATTGTCTTTGCCCATTGCTACCAAAGAGGTATACAGCCCTTTGCAGGTTTCCCCTTTTCTATTGGATGCAAGGCGTTCTAAGGGTTGAATAAAGGAAGTGGAGAATCTGTTCTTTTTATCTCAGTCGGTGTGCGCCGCCTGAGGCGTGGCAAATGTGAATCTGCGGGTCGATTCCGGTCTTCTCCTTATAGAGGCCGGCCAGACTTTGCACAAAAGCTGGCGCTTGTTCGTGCTCGACCAGGTTGATCGTGCATCCGCCAAACCCTCCGCCCGTCAGCCGCGCGCCAATCAGCCCGGGAAGATCCTGCGCCAGCTCCACCATCGCATCCGCTTCTGCGCAGCTCGCCTCGAAGTCCTTGCTGTAGCTCTCATGCGCCTCGGCCATCAACCGGCCTAGCTCCCGCAAATCGCCCTTCACCAGCGCATCGGCTGCCGCCACCGTCCGCAGATTTTCCGTGATCACGTGGCGCGCCCGCTTCAGAGCATTTGGAGTCATCTCGCTGCCCCACTTCTCCAAATCCTCGAGCGTCGCATCGCGCAGAAACGTAACTTCCGGCCTGTGCCGCGCGATCACCGCGCACGCTGCTTCCACATCCGCGCGCCGGCTTGTATAGCCCGATCCGGCCACCGAGTGCTTCACCATCGTATTCGCAATCACCAGTTCCACGTGGTCGGGAATCGGCGCCAGCTTGAAACTCAAATCCCGGCAATCCAGCAACAGGGCATGATCTTCTGCGCCATTCGCTGAGATGAACTGGTCCATGATCCCGCAGTTGGCGCCCACAAACTCGTTTTCGGCACGCTGGCACAGCCGGGCCAGCACCGGCATTGGATACTCCACGCCGATCAGAGTCGTCACCGCAAGCGCCGTCGCCACCTCCAGCGCGGCCGAGCTCGACAGGCCCGACGCCAGCGGCACATCGCTCCAGAGACTCAGGCTGAAGCCCGGAATCGTGTGTCCTTCCGCCGCCAGACATCGACAGCACGCCCAGCGGGTAGTCCGTCCAATGCTGGCCCGCCTTCGCCGGAAGCTGCGCCGCCTCGAAATACCGCACCTGCCCGTAATTCGCTGAGAAAAGCGCAATCATTCCGTCTTCGCGCGGAGAGATCCCCGCCAGCGTCGCGAAGTTGATCGCCGCCGGCATCACGAACCCTTCCGCATAGTCCGTGTGCTCGCCGATCAGGTTCACGCGGCCCGGCGCAACGAAGATCTCCGGTTCCGCCTCGAACCGGGCTAAGTGCAACGCGCGAAAGGCCGCTTTGTCGTGCATATCAGCTCCACCTTATATGGTTTCCAACTCCAGCGTCATCGGCCAGCGGAAACATTCCCCAGCCTGAAGTACACGGGACCAGTTACCTGTCTGCGCCAGCGAGTCCACTGGTGCCGTCGCCGGCTCCGCCGCAACGCACATCTGTTTCTTCCCCGGCCTCTCCGGCCAGCCGCCGTAACACAGCCACAATCCCAGGTACGGTGTGGCTTCCGCGTCAAACGAAACCCGCAGCCGGACTCCGGCGCTCGGCCTCTCCAACACACACCACGCTTCGCTCTGCGCAAGCGGCCCGGCGAAGAGCTTGTCGCCTATCCCTGAGGTTTCCGCTTGTACCACGCTAAGATCGACTTTGCTGCCATCGGTCAGCTTCGTCATCGGCCAGCTCACCGTGTCGCCGTTCCCGCCCAGTCGATTCGCGCGCGACCCTTCCACGCGCAGCGTTCTGATCGAGCTCGGGAGATGAATCCGGTCGCCAGCCTCGACAGCAAATAACGGATGCGCCGCCCACGACCACGGCACGGCGAACTTTCCCTGGTTGCGGGCGACGTAGGCGAGTTCGAGCTTCCAGCCCCGGGCCGTCTCCACCAGCCTGCACCGTGCGTTCCAGCGACAGAGGCAGCGAGAAACACTCGCCCGTCAAGGGGACCGGATCCCCATTTTCTGCGAATCGATCCAGATCCCTGACCGTTGACCGCTGACCCCTGTCCACCCATTCGATCCGCCACAGATCGCCATGATCGGGAATCGCAGCCGGCCCGGTTTCCGTGTCGATCGAACACGCCGCCACCGATGGAAAACACTCGTCCCAGCCGCTGGCGTCTCCCGCGTCAAAACTCATTGTGCGGGTGCGCGGCCCGTAGGGGGCAAGAGGGGTCTGCAACAGCTCGCGCGCTCCAACTTTGATGGAAGCGATCTTGCCTCCCAGCTCGGGAAATATCTGCACAGAGCAGCCGCCGGCCTTTATGAGAACGTTTTCTTTTTGGCGGACATCGACCGGACCCATCGCCCTATTCTCCCAGGATCTCTGCGCAGGCCGCGCTATAGCGCTCCCAGATCCTCTCCAGCCACTCAGCGTGTTCGGGTTTCATCAAAACCGAGCGGAAACACGTTGCCAGCTCGTCGTTGTGCGCATCCGAACGCCGAAACCAGAATTGCGGCAATTGTACAAGAGCCAAATGCAAACCTCGTGTGGCAGCGGCCACAAAAATATCCTGCGCCAGCTCCGACGCATTCCGCTTCCCCTCGGCCGCCTTCCAAACCACGATGTCGAGTTCCGGTCCGCCCCCCGCCAGCCCTTCAAACCGCCCATCCTTCCGCACTCGCCCGTCCAAATCCGCTGCTGCCTTTCGGCCCAGGCGCAGGCCGCGCGCGAACTCTCCGTCCTCCGTCAGGGGCAGAAGCCGCTGCGTCGCCCACAAGGCTACCGCCGCCGCTCCGGCCCGCGAGCACTCCAGGCTGATTTCGCCCAGGTGCAGTTCCTTCGACGTGAAATACGTATACGGCGAATCATGCTTGTAGAACCGGCCGACCCCCGGATCGCGAAACAGCACGCACCCGCATCCGTAGGGCTGCAATCCATGCTTATGCGGATCCACAACCACAGAATCCGCCTCGGGAATCGCCGCGTAAGCTCTCGCGCCGAATCCTCCAACTCCTCCCGAATCAGCCGGAAATACCCGCCGTACGCCCCGTCCACATGCACCCGGAATCCGTACCTCTCCTTCAGCTTCAGGACTTCGTCCAGCGGGTCCACGGCGCCGATCGCCGTGGTGCCCAGCGTGACCACCACCGTACCGACGTCGCCCTTGCGCAGCTCATCTTCGAGCCGGTCAAGCCGCATCCGGCCCCGCGCGTCCGCCTCCACCGCGGTGAACTCCAGCTTCAGCACGTGCGGAGATGCGGTGGTGCGTGTAGTGCGCCTGCTCCGAGCCCACAATGCGCTTTCCCGGCGCAGCTGCCCCGCCATCCAAAGCGCTTCGAGGTTGGCCATCGTCCCGCTCGAGGTCAGGTGTCCCAGGAACTCCGTCCAGCCGAACATCCGCGCGATCTCCGCGAACCGCCTCGATCTCCATCTCCGAGCTGGCCCGTCCCCCGTCCCGCGCGTGATTGTTCGGATTGATCTTCATGGCCAGGGCGTAGGCCGCCCGCGCCACCGGATGCGGCGGCTTCAGCATCTGCCCCGCATACAGCGGATGAAAATAGGGATAGTTGTCTTTCAGCCGATGGGCTACCGTGTCCAGAACCCGGCCGATCGAGCCGATATCGCTAAGCCGGTTCCGGCCGGAAGTCGGGCAGCTCGGCAAACTCTGCATCCAGAACTGTGCTCGCCGTTCTGCAACAGTTCGGGAACGGGATCATAGACCATTGTGCCCTGTCAAACCAGCCGGTCGTCCGGCATTCCCTGGTGCCAAAATGGTTCAAATCACTTCACTTGGCCGCTCGGAGTGGGATGCCGGTTACGAATTTGTGCACTCTTTTTCCAGAGCAATGGTACACTAGCCTCAGCGTTAGAACCGAACCGGGCAGCAGCAGCACTCGCCCAACCAAGCAAGATTCTGCCAGTGGTCGCTCCGATTCATCCAGCGCAATTCAATCCAGGAAACACGACCAAATGGAACAAGGTACTGTGAAGTGGTTCAATGATGCGAAGGGCTTCGGCTTCATTTCGCGTCAGAACGGCGAAGACGTCTTCGTGCACTACTCTGCAATCAACTCGAGTGGTTTCAAGAGTCTGCAAGAAGGTCAAGCCGTGCAATTCAACGTAGTGAAAGGCCCCAAGGGATGGCAGGCTGCTGACGTACAGCCGCTGTAAGTTATTCCCCGCTTGCTCCCACCCGAACATTGCACATCTTGAACGTCGAGTGCCATGAGGAGCTTTTCTGCGTCTTTTCGCAGAAAAGAAACCAAAGCGCGCGGCCCGGGCGAACGTACGAGAATGGCGAACGATCCGATCCCACAGGCCGAGTTCCGGCAGAATCAAGCGACACATCGGTTTTAAACAAAAGGGCTGGGTCTTTCCCAGCCCTTTTTCTCGTCCTTCTACTAACCTTCCGCCTTGCCTCGGGCTCCAGGCTGCCTGCGCCCGCCAACCATTTAGGCTGAACCACATCCAATGCGTTGCATTCGGTTTATCCCATGAAGGGTCGAGCGATCATCATCGGCGCGGGTCCCGCCGGTCTCACTGCGGCCATCGAGCTCCAGCGGACCACCGGCATTCAGCCCATCGTCCTTGAGGCCAGCGACCACCTTGGCGGCATCTCCCGCACCGTCCGCTACAAGGGCAACCGCATGGATATCGGCGGCCACCGCTTCTTTTCAAAATCCGACCGCGTGATGCAGTGGTGGCTCGAAATGCTCCCCGTCGAGGCGGGCGCCGGCGAAGGCCAGCTCCAGTATCACGGCCAGCAACGCGACCTTCCGCAGGCTGCCCAACCGGCCGATCCCGACGCCCAAGACCGGGTCATGCTGGTGCGCGAGCGCAAGAGCCGAATCTACTTCCTCCGCCGCTTCTTCGACTACCCGATCCGCCTCACCGCAGCCACCTTCCGCAATCTGGGCATCGCCCGCACCGTGCAGTGCGGCTTCAGCTACATGCGCTCGGCTCTGTTCCCGCGCCGCGAAGAGAAGTCCCTCGAAGACTTCATCATCAACCGCTTCGGCAAGCAGCTCTACCTGCTCTTCTTCAAGTCCTATACGGAAAAAGTGTGGGGTGTTCCCTGCCACGAGATCAGCGCGGAGTGGGGCGCGCAGCGCATCAAGAGCCTCTCGCTCCGCGGCGTCATCACGCACTTCTTCAGCAAGGCCTTCCGCCGCAAGTCCAGCACAGGACATCGCTCAAAAAGAGACCGAAACCTCGCTCATCGAGAAGTTCCTGTACCCCAAGTTCGGCCCCGGCCAGCTTTGGGAACACGTCGCGGACCTGGTCGTCCAGGCCGGCGGCGAAATTCACCTCGGCATCCAGATCGACCGCATCGACATGGCCGGCAATCGGGTGACCGCTGTCGAAGGGGTCGATGCAGGCGGGAAGCGCGTCTCCTTTACCGGCGACTACTTCTTCTCCACCATGCCGGTGCGCGATCTCATCCGCGCCATCGCGGCCGTCGATCCGGCCCGCGTGCCCGCGCGCTGTCACTGAAGTCTCCGAAGGCCTGATGTACCGCGACTTCATCACCGTCGGCCTGCTCGCCTCGCGCCTGGCTGTGCACGAAAAAGACGGCTCTCCGCTCAAGGACAACTGGATCTACATCCAGGAGCCGGATGTGCAGGTTGGCCGCCTGCAGATCTTCAACAACTGGAGCCCCTGGCTGGTCGCCGATCCCGAACAAGATCTGGATCGGCCTCGAATACTTCTGCAACGATACCGACCCGTTGTGGAAGCTCTCCGACGAGGAGATGTCGCGCTTCGCCATCGCGGAGATCGCGAAGATCGGCATCCTCCGCCCCGAGGATGTCGAAGACTCGCACGTCGTGCGCGTGCCCAAGACCTATCCCGCCTACTTCGGCAGCTACGACCGCTTCGACGTGATCCGGAACTACCTGGACCCGATCGAGAATCTCTTCCTGGTGGGCCGCAACGGCATGCACAAGTACAACAACCAGGACCACTCCATGCTGACCGCGATGACCGCTGTCGAGAACATCGCCAACGGCGTCACTGTCCAAAGACAACATCTGGGCCATCAACACCGAGATGGAGTACCACGAAGAAAAGGCGGCGAAGTAAACTCCGCCGCCCCTGCCGCTCCCCGTTGAAAACTGATTGTTTAGAATACCGAGCTCGGTACGTTGCCCAGCATGGCCGCGCCCGAAAAAGCGATCGGCCCATCCCACGCCGGCACCAGAAACCCGCTCACCGGATGCGCCGACGCAGTGGTCTCCGACCGGTGGTGATTCTTCAGCGCTACGCGTACCTCTGCAAGCGCCTCTGCCTGTTCCTGTGTTGTCTGCCGCTCCCAGTAAAGTGCGAATCCCTGTCCACAAACCTCGCAGCGGATCTCTGCCCGCTCGCTATTGCTCTTGCACAAAACTTGCATTCCTGGCTCTCCCGGTTTTTTCTGCTCAGGAAACCAAAGTATGTGAATGAACCAAAATGAAACATCCCCAAACCGGGGGCGTCACGCCACCGTTCATGGGAGAGTCCCCTCCCACCATGGTGTGAACCGTCGCGCTCACGCGTAATCAAGCACTGGCTACGCACTTCCAACAAGGCGGTCATCCTGAGCGAAAGGGGCTCCAGACGTACTTCAGTCTTGGGGGTTGTGAGTCGAAGGCCCGGTATTTAGGCTTTCTCCCAGCCCTGGCTACCCGAGCATGGCGCCCTTAAAACGCCCCAAAAATAAGTGTGCCGGCAGCGATGACCTCGAGGGCAAAGTCGCTGGCCGGCAACAAAAGGATAGGGGAAGGTAAGAGTTCCGTTCCGTGCTCAAGGCTACGATCAAAACTCAAACACCGCATTTTCTTCGTTCAAATTGAGCTCTTCTTGTTTTGTGTTGGCGATGTTGATCTGCCTTTGAGCTCAAATCACATATAGGTGGTGCAAAACTCCCTTCATGCGTTTCACAACGCCTGAAACTTTGAAAACTAGAGCGCCCAGCTCGGCGCGCTGCCGCGAAACGCTGCTGACGTTGCCGAAGTGGAATCGTTCCATTCCGGAACCAGAAATGTCCCCGTCGGATGCGCTTCTTTTCCGCCCTGATTGCGATGATGATGGCGAAGCGTGGTCTGGATCTCCTTCATCACTTGAACCCGTTCTGTGCGCGATTGACGCTCCCAGAACATGACGAATCCCTGCCCGCATACACAGCAGCGCGTCTCCGCATTGCCGTTCGTGCTCTTGCATAAGACCTGCATACTGCCCCGCCTCCGCCTTTCAGGGACTACCAGCTTACGAAGTGAACATAGTCCTTCTGTTGAAACACTGCCCATTCCCCGTCCCGGCAACCCCGCCGTTCTTTCGCAGCAAGCCCTCGGTCCGTTGGTGGGATCGGCCCCACCGGTCGTTACTGTTCGTCCCTGTTACCTTCCCAGCCGCCTCCACCTGCCCGTCCGCGCTCGACGTACTCCACTGCGCCCTTCTATCCTCAAAAGGAGCGACCGCGGCTCCTTCCAAAACCGCGGTCTTAATGGATCACAACCCACTATGAGCACGAACACAATCTCCGTATTCTTGCCCGATGGCTCCGTTCGCGAAGTGCCCTCCGGCACAACACCTCTCGACATCGCCAACTCCATCTCGCCGCGCCTCGCCGCCGCTTCGGTCGTCGCCCGCCTGACTCCTGCGGCGACCTCGGACCAGGACTCCGCCTCAGCAGGCCAATCGCCCGCCAGTGAAGCTGCGATGTATGCCGCTGAAGATTCTGCCGCTCCGCGTCTCGTCGATCTGTCCACACCCCTCACCGCCGACACCCGCCTGGAGCTAGTCACTGAGAGGGATTCCGACGCGTTAAAGGTTGTCCGTCATTCGGCGGCGCACGTGTTGGCCACGGCGGTACTGGAGCTCTTTCCTGAGACCAAGCTCGGCCACGGTCCCGCCACCGACACCGGCTTCTTCTACGACTTCTATCGCGAGACGCCCTTCACGCCCGAAGACCTCGCCGCTATCGAAAGTAAGATGGCCGAAGTCGTCGCGCGGGACGAAAAATTCGAGCACGTCTACGAGCCCCGCGAAAAAGTCCTCGAAGAATTCGGCCACGCCGGCGACTTCATGAAGACGCACTTCGTCACCAGGTTCACCGAGCCCGGCTCCGACGTCAGCTTCTATCGCAACGGCAAGTTCGTCGACTTCTGCCGCGGGCCTCATGTTCCATCCACAAGCCGCGTCCGCGCCTTCAAGACCATGTCCATCTCCGGCGCCTACTGGCTCGGCGATGAAAAGAACCCGCAGCTTCAGCGCATCTACGGCACCGCCTTCTTCTCGAAGAAGGATCTCGACGACTATCTCGCGCGCCTCGAAGACGCCAAGCGCCGCGATCACCGCCGCCTCGGCAAAGAGCTCGAGCTCTTCACCGTCAGCGAGGAAGTCGGAGCAGGCCTGCCACTCTGGCTGCCCAAGGGCGCCACCATCCGCCGTCTGCTCGAGGAGTACATCCTCGATCTCGAGCGGCGCCTGGGCTACGAGCACGTCTGCACACCCGACCTCGCCAAGGTCGATCTCTACGTGCGCTCCGGCCACTGGGCCCACTACCAGGACAGCATGTTTCCGCCCATGGATCTCGAGAACGAGCGCATGGTGCTGCGGCCCATGAACTGCCCGCACCACATCCTCGTCTACGAGTCCAAGCGCCGCAGCTATCGCGATCTGCCCGTGCGCCTCGCCGAACTCGGCACCATGTATCGCTACGAGCTTTCGGGAGCGCTGAGCGGGCTGAGCCGCGTGCGCTGCATGACCCTGAACGATGCGCACATCTTCTGCACGCCCGATCAGATCAAGGAAGAGTTCTCCGCCGTCATGAAGCTTGTCGAGCGCGCCTATCGCGACCTCGGCATCACCAACTACAGCTACCGCCTCTCCCTGCGCGATCCCGCGAACAAAGAGAAGTTCGTCGACAACGACGCGATGTGGGAGCTTGGCGAGCGCGTGCTTGCGCGAAGCCATGGACAGCCTCGGCCTGAAGTACAAGGAAGGGAAGGGCGAAGCCGCATTCTACGGGCCCAAGGTCGACATCCAGCTCGCCGACGTGATGGGCCACGAAGAAACCTACTCAACCATCCAGATCGACTTCCATCTGCCCAACCAGTTCGGTCTCGAGTACACGGGAGCCGACGGCGCGCGCCACCGCCCCGTGATGATCCATCGCGGCGTGATCAGCACCATGGAGCGCATGACCTCGTACCTCATCGAGCTCTATGCCGGAGCCTTTCCGCTCTGGCTCGCGCCCGTGCAGGTGGGCCTGGTGCCCATCAGCGAGCGCCACACCGCCTACGCGCAAAAAATCGAAGCCGCGCTGCGCGATGCCGGCCTGCGCGTGGAGACCGACACCCGCAACGAGAAGATGAACGCCAAGATCCGCGATTTCGCCAACCAGAAAGTGCCCTACATTCTCGTCTTCGGCGACAAGGAAGAAGCCGCCAACGCCGTAAGCGTCCGCACCCGCGGCAAAGGCGACCAGGGCTCCATCCCGCTAGCCGACTTCATCACCAAGAGCAGGGAACTGGTGACCTCGAAGTCGGCTGAGCTTTAGACATTCCGCCCGATCGGGAGGATACTGTTTGCATGGCAACGCAGCCCGCATTCGAAAGGCAAGTCAGCGTCGCAGAGTACCTCTCGACCGTCTATGAGCACGACTGCGAGTATGTGGACGGAATGATCGAGGAGCGCGACGTGGGCGAGTTCGAGCATGCATACGTGCAGGGGCTTTTGGTGACTCTATTCAACAACCACCGCAAAGATTGGGGAGTGTACGCGCTTCCTGAACAGCGCGTGCAGACCGAGGAAGCCCATTATCGTGTTCCCGACGTGGTGATCCTTCGCGAGGGCTCGATTCGCGAACCGATTATCAAACACCCATTTTTGCTGGCGATCGAGGTTCAATCGCCCGACGTTCCACTGCGCAGGACCGAGCTCAAGGCTCAGGAGTACGCTGCTTTCGGTATCGAGAACGTCTGGGTCATTGATCCATACGCGCGGGTCGCCTATCGCGGAACGCCGAAAGGCCTCGAGCTCGTGCGCGATGGGGAACTGAGCGTACCGGGCACCCCGATCCACGTCTCCGCGCAAGCGCTCTTCGCCGAGCTGGACAGCATCTAGCGCATTCCGCATGCTGCGCCCCGTTTGCCTCGACGACGCACCCTCTCTCTGCGCAATCTACAACCACTACGTCGCGCAAACCCACATCAGCTTCGAAGAAGTCGCCGTAGCCGAAGACGAGATGCGGCAGCGCATCGCGAAAACCACGGAGACGTATCCGTGGCTCGTCTGCGAAGAAGACGGCGTCGTGCTGGGTTACGCCTACGGCAGCAAATGGAGAGAGCGCCCCGCCTATCGCTTCACCGTCGAAGCCACCGTGTATCTCGACGCAAACTCGACAGGGAAGGGAAGAGGCTCCGCGCTGCTCGACGCACTTCTCACCGATCTACGCCTGCGCGGATTCCATACCGCCCTTGCCGTGATCGCATTACCCAACGACCCGAGCGTTGCTCTCTTCCGGAAGTTCGGGTTCCAGCAAGCGGCGCGGTTCACAGACGCAGGCTACAAGTTCGAGAAATGGATCGATGTGTCGAACTGGCAGCTGATCCTTTTAACCGGCTTTCTGTCGCCACGCCTTCCAAAAAAAGAAAAAAATAGATTCTGTAAAGAAATTCTCTGCAATCAACACGATAGCGCATGACGTCAGCGCTAAATTCTTGATTTCAGGAGAGTTCCTTGCAGATTCTTCACAATAAAGGAGTTACGGAGCGCCTACCGGTTACTCGAAGCGAGAACGCGTCCGCGTGGTTCCAGGAATCAACTCTGGGTCAATTATGCGCGAAGACGCGAAAATAGCCTGCAAACGAAAGCAAGGACCATTCCAATGAAAATAAAGCTCTTATGAAATTGGCCTATTGACAAGACGTCGAGCACAGCTCCAGCGGCTCCGCAAAACCCACTCGCTCTGCGGTCTCAAGCGTTAATCGCCATCCCCTCGACAGCAGCAAACCCATCCAGCATCGCTTCCGACACCGTCGGGTGCGCGTGGATCGTGAACATCATCTCGTCCACCGTGCCCTCGAGTTCCAATACCGCGACTGACTCCGCGATCAGCTCCGTCGCAATCGGCCCGATAATGTGCACGCCGAGAATCTCGCCATACTTCGCGTCGGACACGACCTTCACAAATCCATCGTGGCTGCCGAGGATCGTCGCCTTCGAGTTGCCGGCAAAGGGGAACTTGCCCACCTTCACTTCGTAGCCTTTTTCTTTCGCCAGCGCCTCGGTCAGACCCACCGACCCGATCTGCGGCTCGCAATACGTACACGCCGGGATCCGGTCTCTGCGCACCGGCTTGAATGTGCGCCCCGCAATCTTGGCCATCGCAACGATCCCGCTCATTCCGGCCACGTGCGCAAGTTGCGGCAATCCCGCCACGATATCGCCGATCGCAAACACGCCGGGCTCCGCCGTCTCCTGCGCCTCGTTCACCTTCACGAATCCGCGATCGAGCTCAACCTTGGTCTTGTCGATGCCCACATCCGCAGTCCGCGGAGCCCGCCCCACGGCCACAAGCACGCGCTCCGCCTCTTTCGTCTGCTCGTTGCCGTTGGCATCCGCGTAGCATCACGCGCACGCCGCTCGCAGTCTTCTCCACTGTCTTGACCTGGGCGCCGGTGTTCACGTCGATGCCGCGCTTTTTGAAGACGCGCGCCAGTTCTTTCGAAACCTCTTCATCCTCCGGCGCAACCATGCGCGGCAGAAATTCGAGAATCGTCACCTCTGCGCCAAAGGTCTTGAACATGGAGGCGAACTCCACGCCCACCGCGCCCGCGCCGATAACGATCAGCGACTTCGGCGCCTGCTCCAGAGACAGAATCTCGATGTTCGTCAGGATGCGATCGTCCGCCTTCAATCCCGGCAGCATCTTGGCCTCCGAGCCCGTCGCCAGAATTACGTTCTTCGTCTTCACTGCGCTCACCGCGCCGTCCGCACCGGTCAGCTCGCAGCGTGTGAATCCCATCGACCGCCGGCCCGGTCAGCCGCGCATAGCCCTGCAGGCGCGTCACCTTGTTCTTGCGCACCAGGAAATCCAAGCCCCTTGGTGTGCTTCGTGACGATGCCGCTCTTGCGCTTCTGCACCGCGCTCCAGTCCAGCGTGGGCGTGCCCAGGTTTCCAATGCCGAACTCCGCCGCGTTCTGCAGGTGATCCCAGATCTCGGCGTTAAAGAGCAGCGCCTTGGTCGGAACGCAGCCGACGTGCAGGCAGGTTCCGCCCAGCTTGTCCGACGACTCGATCAGCGCCACCTTCAGCCCGTACTGCGCGCCGCGAAACGCCGCTGTATACCCTCCCGGACCACCGCCCACAACCGCAACATCGAAAACCGTGTCTGCCACGTTCCTCTCCATTCCCTGGTGCCGGAGCATCCTTCAACAGGCCGCCCCGCTTCAGTCTAATTTCTCTGCCTAACCCTGCGTGCATAATGCCCATCTAACGGTTTATCGTCGTGGGCAGGGAAGTTGGGCCCAGTTTGTTGAAATCTGCGCGCAGCAAGATCGCGACCGCTCCATGCTCTCATTGAAGTGCAAACTCGTATTCACTCCATTGTTGGTGCTGCTGGCCGCTGGTTGCCCAGCGCCCGCCCAGCAGGGACTGGGCCGGGTCAATGGCCTCATCATCCCCGCCGTGCCTGGTGCGCCGTTTTCGGCGACGGTGGTCATTGAAGCCGAACGCTACTGGCCCGATGGATTCGCCGAAACCTACCGCACCATCAACCTCATCGCGCGCGACTCCAGCGGCCGCACCCATAACGAGTCTCGCCGCCTCATGCCCGAAGCCTTTCACGGCTCGCCCAAGCTTGAGAGCGTCAATCTCTACGACCCCAAGTCGCAGGTGAGCACTGTCTACGATCCGGAAACCCACGTTGCCCACCGCAGCCCCGCCCCCAACCCCGTAAGCAAGCCCGATGTTTCCCCTCCGCCGGGGCGCATCGACGACCTCGGGACCTCCACCATGAATGGCCTCGCTGCAAGAGGCACGCGCACCACCTACAAACTTTCCAAAAAGGAGAGCGGAATGGGGCAGCCCGTCGATGTGATCGACGAGGTCTGGCACTCCGACGACCTGCATCTCGACCTGCTTCTCCGTCACGACGACCCGCGCTTCGGCACCAACACCATCGGCGTTTCCAATCTCAAGCGCGGAGAGCCCCCAGCCTCTCTTTTTGATGTGCCCGCCGGCTATCAGATTCTCAACGTCGATGGCGCGACCGCCGGCCGCTCCATGCCGAAGCGCGATGCCAGTGCGCCTAATCCGTGACGCCTGCCTCCAGCGCCCCGCGTACGATCGCGCGCGCCTCCTCCAGCACCTCAGCCTCATCCCCGAAACCATGCAGCCAGCGCACCTCCGGCTCCCGCCGGAACCACGTCAACTGCCTCTTGGCAAAGTTGCGATGTGCCTGCTGCGCCGATTCGATCCCTGCCGGCTCGCTCAGCTCTCCCGCCGCAATCGCGAGAGCCTGCCGATACCCCAGCGAATCCAGCGCCTTCACCGGCCCGTAGCGCTCGAGCAATCCCTGCGCCTCCGCAACCAGCCCTGCTGCAAACATCGCTGTCGCGCGCGCATTCAGCCGGTCGTAGAGCTCTTTGCGCGCCGGATCCAACCCAATCCGCAACAGCCGGTACCCGGTGAGCGGGTTCCGGCCCAACAGTCCCGACATCGGCTTTTTCGCCGCGAGGCAAACCTCGATCGCCCGCATGACCTTGGCCGCATCATTTGGATGAATTCTCTCCGCGGATTCCGCATCCAGCCGCCGCAGAATCCGGTGCAGCCACTCTCTCCCCCATCGCTCCCGGCTTCGGTTCAACCGCGCGCGCAACTCCACCTGCCGCGGAGGCCCCGTAAACAGCCCCTCCGTCAGCGCCCGCAGATACAGCCCCGTTCCGCCCGTCACGATAGGCAGTTTGCCTCTGCCCGCAATGTCGTTGAGCGCCGCGCGCGCCTGCCGGCTGTACTCGCCCGCCGTGTACGGCTCGTCCGGGATTCGCCACGTCGATCAGGTGATGCGGAATGCGCTTGCGCTCTTCCGCCGTAGGCTTGGCCGTTCCCAGCTCCATGCCGCGATACACAGCGACGGAGTCACAACTGACAATCTCGCCGTCGAATTCTTCTGCCAGCTGGAGCGACAGCGCCGTCTTCCCGCTGCCGGTCGGCCCCAGAACAATCACCACCAGCGGATTCACGCGAGAATCTCTCCTCCACGGAATTGCCGTGTGCGCTCCAATTCTGCTCCATGGAGACTCACGCCTCGGCTCTGGGCGGCGAAGCCGCGGATCGGCGTCCGCGCCGGACTTCAAAGGCGCCACCAGCCGCTCGGGAAAATCCAGGCAGGGTTCGTATGCCAAAGCCACCATCCCAGAATCGCGACCGCCAGCAACACCAGCCCGATCGCCTCGTTCCGCCGTGCGATACGCGTCTGTTCTGCTCTCCGCGCCTCTTCTTCGCGCTCGATGCGATACGGCTTGATAACGCGATCAACCAAGAGCCTGAATCCTGTGAAACGCTGCGTGTGGACTAAGCACCAGTATAGGAGAATGCCTCTGCCCGCCTGTCACCGACGGTTGACTTCCACCGGGCGGTTTGCTCAGATAGCTCTCAGTACACCGTCGCGTCATCCAATCAGATCAGAGCAGGCAGGGCACCGATGAAAGTCTTGGTTTTTGGTTCGGGGGGCCGCGAGCATGCGCTGGCCTGGGCGGTCAAGCGCAGCAGCCGCGTCACTGAGGTGGTGTGCGCTCCCGGCAACGGCGGAATCGCCGAAATCGTCCGTTGCGTTCCTGTCGATCTCAAAAATCTCGAAGCCATGGTGCAGCTCGCCGTCCAGGAGCAGCCGGGCCTGACCATCGTCGGCCCGGAACTCCCGCTCTCCCTCGGCATCGTCGACGCCTTGCGCGACTTGGGCCTCCGCGTCTTCGGTCCCACCCGCGCCGCGGCCATGCTCGAATCCAGCAAGGGCTTCGCCAAGCGCTTTCTTCAGCGCTACAACATCCCCACCGCGAACTATGCCGTCTGCGCCACCGCCGCCGAGCTCGAAGGCGCCGTAGAGGTCTTTCATCCCCCCATCGTGGTCAAGGCCGACGGACTCGCCGCCGGCAAAGGCGTCATCATCTGCCAGTCGCGCCGCACCGCCGTTGAAGCGGCCCAGGGGCTCTTCAGCGGATCTCTGCTCGGTGAGGCCGAGCGCCAGGTCGTCCTCGAAGAATTTCTTGAAGGCGAAGAAGTCAGCTTCCTTTGCCTCTCCGACGGCCGCCACGTGGCCCCGCTCCTGCCCGCTCAGGATCACAAGCGCGTCGGCGAAGGCGATACCGGCCCCAACACCGGCGGCATGGGCGTCTACACCTCCGAAGGCCTTCTCGACCCCGCCATGGCCGATTGGATTCTGGACCACGTCGCGCAGCCCGCCATTCACGCCATGGCCGAAGAAGGCACGCCCTTCGTCGGCGTCCTCTACTGCGGCCTCATGCTCACCTCGCGCGGTCCCCAGGTCCTCGAGTTCAATGCCCGCTTCGGCGATCCGGAGACCCAAGCCATCCTCGTGCGTCTCGAGTCCGATCTTGTCGAGGTGCTCGAAGCCTGCGTCGACGGCCGCCTCGATCCAACCGAGCTGCGCTGGACTCCGGGAGCCTCCGCCTGCGTCATTGCCAGTTCTGCCGGATATCCCGGCGACTACAAAACCGGTTTCCCCATCCTGGGCCTCAGCGCCGCCGCCCAGGTCCCCGGTGTTCAGGTTTTCCACTCCGGCTCCCGGCGCCTTGGCAATCAAATCATCACCAGCGGAGGCCGCGTCCTCGGCGTCACCGCAATCGCCGACTCGCTCGAGGATGCGTTGCATCGCGCCTACCAGGCGATGTCCCAGATTCAGTTCGAGGGCATCTACTACCGCCACGACATCGGCCGCCGCGCGCTGAAAGGGAAGGTATGACTGCTGTCCTCACACTGAATGAATTGCTGCTCTGGAACCAGGAATCCTCTGATTTCTGGAAAGGCTGGCTCGAGGCCCACACCGCCGTCCTCGAACTGCCCTGCGACATCGGACGCACCCAAAACGTGCATGAGTTCATTCGTCACATCTGGGCTGTCGACCTGGTATGGGCGCGGCGCATCGCCGGCCTCGAGGACCTGGACCGCGAAAAGATCCCGCTCGGATCGATTGCCTCGCTCTTCGACCTGCACCTCGAAGCGCGCAAGATCCTCCGCGGCATCCTCGACGATTCCGCCTTCAATTGGGAAACACCTCTGACGCTGAACGCTCCCTGGCTCGCGCCCGAGCTGCAACACCCGACCCGGCGCAAGGCCCTCGCGCACGCTCTGACCCACGCGCCGCGCCACTGGGCGCAGCTGGCCACCCTGGTGCGCACGGCTGGATTCCCCTCAAACTTCAAGGGAGATCTGATCTACAGTTCCGCGCTGCCTTAGGGCCCAACCCTGCCGGACGCCCTCAACTATCAGCCGGCTTGGCCGCTTCTCCGTGATCGCCCGTCTCGGAACCGCGGTCCGTCGAAGGCCGCTGCTTCTGGAAGCACGAGCGGCACAAGACGGGCCGCCCCTGCGTCGGCTTGAACGGCACCGTCGTCTCCGCACCGCATTCCGAGCAAACCGTACGCGTTTCCGCGCGCACCCTGGGCCCGCCGCGCACGCGCTTCGCCTTGCACTGCTTGCAATGCTTGGGATCGTTCTTAAACTGTTTGTCGTGGAAGAATAACTGCTCGCCCGCCGTGAAGATAAAATCGGCACCGCAGTCGTTGCACTTCAATACCTTGTCGACGAATTCCATGGCCGGTTTCCCTGAAACAGGGAAAATCTGTGAAATCGGCCATGAGGGGAATCCACTTGCCGGTCCCGTTTCCCTGTCTTCCTAAAACGTCCACAACAAGGGCCCGGGCCGCGATAAAAAGAAGCGGCTATCTCTAAAATGTCCCTCCCGTTATACCGGAAGGTCGTCAGCAGTTTAAAACAACCCTGGAATACACAGATGAGAGCAAAATGATTCACAAATCTGGGGCGCCCCGGCTTTTATCTTGCTTGTATCTTCGCCGCGATGAGCGAAGATTGCCGGGGCTCCACGTTTTTCATTACGAGGCGAAAACTAGTCCGCCTCTTTCCGAGCTTTCTTGCGATTCCGCTTGCGTGCCAATGCTGCCTTCACGCGACGCTTCTCACCGGGCTTCAGGTAGTAGGAGTGACGCTTGACTTCCTTGATGATGTCTTCCTGCTGTACCTTCCGCTTAAACCGGCGCAGAGCATTTTCGAGCGGTTCGCCTTCCTGCACACGAACCTCTGCCAAAGAATCCCACCTCCAAACCCGCCAATGAGGCTTATTCATGATATCGAATTTATCGGCTGACTGTCGAAAGCGATGAGCGGATGACGAAAGATTCATATTGATTCCATGGAAGTTGAGCCCCCTGAATTCAACAATTTGCCTGACGGGTAATCTTCCGCGTCTTTTCTGAAGCTGTCCCGGTGACTCCACGCCTCCCCACCCCTCTACCGGGTGCTCTCCGGCCCTGCCCTGCGCTAAACTCGCTCTGGAAGGTCTGTCTTCATGATCCGCAGCTACCAAGGCCGCACCCCCATCGTTCACCCCACCTGCTATATCGACATCTCCGCCCAGTTGATCGGGGATGTCACCGTCGGCGAGCACTCTTCGGTTTGGATGAACGCCGTGCTCCGCGGGGACGTTCACTCCATTCGCGTCGGAGCCAACTCCAATGTCCAGGACTGCGCCGTCCTCCACGGCCAGCGCAACCTCTACCGCGTCGCGGTTGGCGACTGGGTCACCGTCGGCCACAATGCCACCGTCCACGGCTGCGTCGTCGAGGACGAGTGCCTCATCGGCATCGGCGCACGCGTGCTGAACGACTGCCGCATCGGCGCCGGCTCCATCATCGCGGCCGGCTCCGTCGTCCCCGAGCACACCGTGGTTCCACCACGCACTCTCTGGGCCGGTGTCCCCGCCAAAATGCGCCGCGAGCTCTCCGACAAAGACCGCGCCCTCATTCTCGAGTACGCCCAGAACTACCTCGACTACACAGCGATCTACCTGAAAGAACCTGTGACTGCGCCCGTTCGCTGACGCGTGTCGACATGAAGTTTTCGTCATCCACCCAGCAGTCGGCCATCGTTTAACATCAGATCAATCTGTGAACGATTCGATCTGTAATTCTTCTCTTCGCTTCCTGGCCGCTCTCGTGCTGACGCTCGTCCTCACTCCGGCGACACCTGCTCAAACCTCTTCGAACTCTCTCCCCGATTCGCCGCAGGCGCAACCCGCCAATCCCATCGGTGTGGAGCCGCATTCCGCCGTCACCCTCCGCGGAGCGCCCAAAGACATCCTCAAAGAACAGGAAGCCATCTGGACAAGTCCCGCGCATATCCGCGACCGCGACCTCGCCTACCTGGTGCCTCTCGGATTGGCGACGGGTGTTGCTCTCGCCACAGACCATCAGGTCATGTCGTCCTCGAAACTCGACAACACATCCCTCAACAATGAGGCGGGGACGGCCTCCAACGGCCTGATCGGAGGCTTCATTGCCGCCCCGGTGATCATTTATGGATTGGGTCACATCCATCACGATGATCATGCCCAGGAAACGGGCATCCTCGCCGGCGAGGCCATGATCGACAGCATCGTCGTGCAGCAGGTGATGAAGCTTGCCTCGATGCGCGAACGGCCCAGCGTCGATAACGCCCGAGGCAGGTTCTTCCAGACGAGCGCGGGCTTCGACTCTGCTTTCCCCTCGAGTCACTGCATCGTCGCCTGGTCGGATGCTGCCGTCCTCGCCGCGGAATACCCCGGCCCTCTCACCAAGATCACCGTGTACGGCCTGGCCACCGGCGAAAGCATCACCCGGATCATCTCCCGGCAGCACTTTCCTTCCGATGTGATCGTCGGCAGCGCTGTAGGCTGGCTGATCGGACACTACGTAGTGCACAGGCACCACCGGCATCCGGGCGGGGAGTGAAGCGGCTTGGCACGAAGCGGAGTGAGCGGAGTTAGCGGAGTTGGCGGGGTTAGCGGAGTTAGCAGGGGCTCGGCTCTCGACGCTGCAGGGGCCGCGCGAATCCAGCTTTTTCCTTGACGCGAATCCTTCTCCCAGTGGCAACGAACGTTAACCTGCCGTCGTGCTAACGCCGCTAACTCCGCTTCGTGCTAACTCCGCTAACTCCGCTTCGTGCTAACTCCGCTAACTCCGCTAACTCCGCTAACTCCGCTAACTCCCTAACTCCGCTAACAGCTAAACCGCCGTCCCCCCTCACACCGGCGGCGAGTTTCTCTCCGGGAAGTTCCGCTGGTGCCAGTACGGATAGGCCGGCTGCACCTTGCTTGCCTCATCCAACTCCGCCATCTGCGCAACGGAGAGGTTCCATCCCTCCGCGGCCAGGTTCTGCCTCAGTTGCTCTTCGTTCCGTGCCCCGATGATTACCGTCGCCACCGTCGGCCGCTGCAACAGCCAGTTCAACGCTACCTGCGGAACCGACTTTCCGGTCTCCTGAGCGACCTTGTCCAGTGCGTCGACGACTTTGTACAGGTACTCATCCGTCATTTGCGGACCAGGGGCCGCGGCCGTGTGTAAACGGCTCTGTTCGGGCAAGGGCTGGCCCCGCCGGATCTTTCCCGTCAACCGTCCCCACCCAAGCGGACTCCACACCAGCGCGCCCACCTTCTCCGCCTCCGCCAGAGGCATCAGCTCCCACTCATAGTCGCGCCCGACCAGCGAGTAGTACACCTGGTGACCGACAAAACGCGTCCACCCATACCGGTCCGCAATCGCCAGCGACTTCATCAAGTGCCAGCCGGAGAAATTCGACGCCGCAATGTACCGAACCTTGCCTTCGCGCACGAAGGTATTCAGCGTGTCCTGTACCTCTTCAATCGGTGTCAGCGCGTCGAACCCGTGCATGTGGTAGATGTCGATGTATTCGGTACCCAGCCTGCGCAGGCTGGCCTCGAGCGCAAAACGCAAATGATGCCGCGACGTGCCGCTGTCATTGGGCCCGCTGCCGGTCGGGAAAAAGGCCTTCGTCGAGATCAGCACCTGGTCGCGTTTCCCCTTGAGCGCCTTGCCGAGAATCGACTCCGACAATCCGTCGGAGTAGCCGTCAGCCGTGTCGAACAGATTCACGCCCGCGTCCACGCACAGATCGATCAGCCGCTTTGCTTCCTCATCCTGGGTCGAGCCCCAGGCCTTGAAGAACGCGTTGCCGCCGCCAAATGTGCCCGTCCCGAAAGAGAGTGCAGAAACCTTGAGGCCCGAGCCTCCCAGCAATCGATATTCCATGCCCGCTTGGATGCTTCGGCTCTTGGCAGGATTCAGGCTCAGCCTCGGGAGTTTCACTATCCGGTTTATCCGCACCCCTCACGAGCCTGAAACGCCGAAGGCCAGAGCGCGGGGCTCTGGCCTTCCTGCATTGCCTGTTCGCGTCGGGGACTTACTCCAACTCGTGGGAGGCGGGTGCGAGCGCGATGCCGCGAAAGACTTCTCCGGCCTTCGCGGTGCGGACCGTGGTGAACTTTCCGGTATGTTCTGCTTTGGTGGGCAGGGTCGTGTCGGTTACGCGATCGGTCACCTTCACAAGCTTGTTAGGATCGGCGCCGGTATCGCCATTGGCGCTGATGGTCGAGGTGACGGCGTAGATCGTCACCGTTCCGTCGTTGTTGTGTACGCCGGTGATGTTGCGGCAGCCGCCCGTCGCCGGGTTCAGCGCTGCGGGATATTCGGGAACATCGTAGGGAAGGCCGATCTTCAACCCATCCTGCAGAATGTATTGCAGAGTCCAGGTGCCGTTGACCAGGCGGTATTTCTGCAGACCCGCGGTGGCCTGCGATTGCGTGTCGGCGACGTTTTCGTTGACCGGCGGAGAGACAAGGACGCCGTCCCCTTCATCGCACACGTAGAGCGTGTTGGCGTCAGCGAACCACAGGCCGAAAGGAAACGCGGTGGTTGTGCTGGCGCTGGTGCTGGGGAATCCGGGAAGGATGGTGATGGGTACGGTGGCGAGTGCCGCCGCGTTCCCGGTTGGCAGAGTGCCCGCGGCGCCCACCTGGTACACGGTATTCACGCCGTTGCTGCCGCTGCCTTTGGCCACGTAGAGCGTGTTGTTGAAGATGGTGAGCCCGCGGAAGTTCGTATCTTTGCCCGGCTTGTCGGTGCCGAATTCGAGGCGGCCGATCATTTCGACGTTCGGTGGCGTGGGCGGGGCGAGGCCCGGAATCAGGAGTTCCGCACCGGTTGCGGTGGATAAATCGATGCCGTCCTGGGTCGTCGACATCTCGCCCTTGGTCAGGTTGCCGGAGTTGTCGTTGCCCACCATGTAGTAGAGTCCGTTGTCTCCTTTGATTGCGGCGCGCCCATTGTCGCCGCTATAGGCGTTTCCGTCGGTGTAGCTAATGTTGCCATCGGCGTCCACTTCGGCAACGGAACGATAGTAGGCTGCGGGCACGACAGGATTGCTGACGAAGGTGGAGATGACCGGATTGGTGGGATCGCAGACGCCCGGGGTATTCGATTGCGAGACGTCGAGAAGATTGGCCCGGGTGGGTGAAACCGTCGATCCGCCGCAGCCGATGCCGCCACGATAGCCCATGAAGGTGAGGGACTTTCCGTCTGCCGAACGGTTCAGCGCAAGCTCCGACTTGGAGCTGAAGCTGGTGACGATTTGAGTGCTGGGAATCGGAAGACTGCTCACGAGTTCGCCATCAGGCGTCAGGTTGTCGAGAAAGATGGGCGACGTGACGCCGAAGCTGGGATCGGTGTTGGCGTTATTCCACACGTTGTGCGTGTTGTGCTTGTTCGGCGCTTCGCCGTTGTCGCTGGCCACACCGCAGGGCACGGCGACCGCATCGGTCCCGCCTGTGGTCGTGGGCACGTCGACGGTCAAGCCGGTCGCGCCGCCCTGGCAGCCCAGAGGCAATGCTTCGCCGACGGTCACAGTCGAGGCTTTGCCTTCATACGTGCTGCGGGTGAGCACGAGAGAGTCGTTGCGAAAGGCTGAATGGCTTTTGGACTTTGCGAGTTGTTCCTGCGCGCAAACACCTGTGGACAAAGCGACCGTGGCGGCGATGAAAAGTGCGACCGCGGATGGGCAATTCTTCATGGTTGAACCTCCGCACCCACGCTAATTGGCTGGCGAGGAGGTTCGATGAATGAGAAGAAAAAGGGATGTGAACAGATTGTGAAAGCATCAATCCACTGTGGCGGGATTGATAGACGTTTCGATGCGATAGATGGAGGCCTCGCTCACTGCAGTTTCGGTTCACGAACCGCAGTGCGGGATCCAGATGTATTGGCTGAATCCCGCACGCTGGGCCTTCGTGCAGATGCACCGTTATTTGATCTGGACCGTCGAGGAGACCGTGTTGTTTCCCTGCCACAGATCCTGCGTCTGCGCCAGGGTCTTCATCGTGTTCACGATCTTCGCTTTGCTCTTGCCTACGGCCTTCAGGTAGATGTTCACGTAGAACGTCTGTCCCGCCTCCAGTCGCGTCATGCGGCAAGCGATGGTGCCGCTGGTCGCTCCGGATTTCGGTACGGTGCAGCCGTTTCCGTTCGGAGTTGTCGCGCCCGCAAATGCCATCCCCGACGGAATTGCATCTGTGAGCGATACGTAGTCACTTCCATCGGGACCCGCGTTGTAAACCTGCGCGTTGTAGGTCACCGTACCGTTCTTCGCGATCGAGGTCACGTTGGTCTTCAGCTTCATCTGCAGATCGCCCGCAATCACGATCTTCGCCACAAAGGCATCCGGCCAGCCCTCATAGTCCGACTGAACGGCGCCCGGCGTCAGCGGGAATGCGCCGTCATCTGTCGTTCCTGTCACGATCGCATTCCACGCACTGTCCACCGCAATGCCGCGAGCAGAGCTCATGCCTGCGCCGAAATACGACGAGTAGTAGAGGCTCTTGCCGTCCGGGCTTACAGCCGTCACAAACGACGCTCCCGGCGTCTTCTGGAAAGCGCCCTTGCCCAGCGGAAAATTCGTCGAACTCGTGCCGCCGGTGACGAAGGCCATGCCCGCGTTGTTGACGGCGATGTCGTAGACGACGTCATCGCCGGCTCCGCCCAGGAACGTCGAGTACAGCAGATGCTATCGCCCCGGATCGATCTTGGAGACAAACCCATCGGTGGTTCCGCCGCGATAGCTGGTCTGGAACGCGCCTGTTGTTGTTTTCAGCCCATTGATTGCGAGGCCGCCAGACGAATGTGTTCAGGCTGCTGTCGACGGCAATCGAATACCCCGCCGCGCCGCGCAGCATGGTTGCTCCGCGCGTCGCCTGGCCGTAGACACCATCGAGCTTTGCCACAAAGGTTTCGCACGAGGTCTGCAGAATCCAGCAAGGGCCAGCTGTAGGGAACGTTGGGCACTGTCCCTGTTCCGAAGGTTGCGACCGACGGAAAGTCGAAAGTGCTTTGCCCCACTACGTAGACATCCCCATACTTGTCCGTCGCCACGCTTTCTGCCTCAGCCCGTCCATTCGGCACGCCAAGATACGTGGCAAACACGAGAGAGGCTTTGCCATTGGTGTTCGTATCGAAGCTGGCCACGAATCCGCTCATGCACGAACCGTCCGTGTAGGTTGGGCAGGTGGTTTGATAGGCGCCGGAAGTGGTGACGATCGCGCCGTCGCGCGTGCCGCCCACCAGGATCGCGTCGCCATTGGGCGCAAGAGCAACACCATTGGCATACGTCAAAAACGAGGGATCGAGATTATCCGGATCGCTTCCCACCCCGCCGAAGTAAGTCGAATACACCAGCGCCGACCCATCCTGATTCAGCTTCGTCAGCGACGCGCATCCGCTTGGCATTTGGACACGTCTGCATGTACGCATTGCTGGTCGTCGGGCCACCACCCGCTCCGGCAATGTATGCGAACCCATTCGCGTCCACGGCGAGCATCTTTCCTGAAGGCGCGTGATAGGGATCGTATCCCGCCATCTCCGCCAAGATACGTCGAATACAGAAGCGAACCGGAAGCCGAGAGCTTGGCGACATAATCAAGCGGCACATACACGCAGGCCGCGCCTGTCCACGGGCACTCGGTCATGTATGCCCCCGGTGTTATCGGGATGTCGAATGCCATGGTCTGGCCCGCGATGTACATGTTCCCCAACGGATCGACCGCTGTACTCAGACCCCAGGTATTCGGTCCACCCTCATCGGTGTACCGGTACATCGGATCATGCACTCCGAAGAAGGATCCATAAGCGACCACAGGATCGATGACCAGTTGGTTCTGTCCGGTCCATCCAGCGACAGTGAATCCGACAGTTGTTCCGCTCACGACATAGTTCGCGGTGAGAGGAATGTTCTTTCCGTCGCGCACCTCAAAGGCAAGAGGCTGTGGCTGGCTCATCAGTTCTCGGCCCGCTGCGAACAGATGCAGAGTGCCGCTCGTGTCGATCTCCAGTTTGTCCGCGCCATCGACTCGATAAGCCACCTGGCTCAGATCCGCGCCCGGCGCCAGTCGAAAGTCAAACTCGAGCTCCCTTCGCGCATTCGAGTGGAAATCAATGGCGACGTCCCGGCATCGCGTCCATCTCCGTGAGCGCGGCATAGTGCGGAACCTTCGAGATTCCTTCCGAGGCTTTCGCCTTCAGAAAGTAATTGCTGGTCCCGGCGAGCGGTTTATCCGGCGTGAACTCTCCGGCCGTCGCATTGCCTGCCCAGTTGAAGCGGACGATGTGCGGAACCGGGAGCTGTTGCGCCGGTGCTCGGCGACGGAATGGAGTAGGTGATCGATTGTGCGTTCAGGAAAACCTGGCGCGAAGGCTCTTGCACGAGGTAGGCAACAGAAGAAGCAGTTTGTCCTAGGTTGGGTTCAAAGCTGAGGGGAGGAATGTCGGAACGGCCATGACTTTGTGCTGATGCAATGCTCGCAGATAGGGCCGCAACGACGCAGAGAGACAGAATACGCGTCGTCATAAGACTCTCCTTGTGCGATCAAGAGTCTTCTTACCCCATCGACGTGTGTGACAGCAGTCACCATGCCGGGGTGACAAGACGCGAATTTTCTATTCAGTCAAAGCGAAACGCTTCAGTCTGAATTTCCGCGATTCCGCTGCCGCCAACGCATGCAGGTGGTCACCTGTTATCGCTTCCCGGCGGTGTACACCGTAGGCCCGCCAGAACGACTCCGCCGCAACGCGGCCGAAATCGAAAGGCCCACCTGCCTGTTCTTTATGAAAGATGTGCCCATAGAGCAGCGGCCCCAGCAGCAGGGCCATCGCCGAATCCATATCCAGGCTGGCCGGCAGTTGCTTCTGCTTCATGCCGCGCCGCAGAATGCGCTTCAGGCACACCCGCGACGGCTCCATCACGCGATGCCGCCACGCCTCGCCAAACTCCTGGTGCACCGCCGAGTAGGCGATCATCGCCGGCATCATGCGCGTGCGCGCCTCATCGAACTGGTCTGGAGGGCGTCGACTGAGCACCGTCGCCAGGTCCTTGCACACGTCGCCTGAATCCACGTCTTCCGGATCGCGATCGAGCCCGTTCACCATCAGCATCACATCCATCAGCAGAGCTTCCTTGTTCGGCCAATGGTTGTAGATGGTCGCCTTGCTCACTCCGGAAGACTGCGCGATCGCGTCCATGCTCGTGGCATCGATGCCGCGCTCGCCAAACAACGCGAGAGCGGCGCGCAGAACGCGATCGTGTGCCTCCTCACTGCGTTGCCTTGCCATAGCTAGATCTCGATCTTCGAGAACCGATACGCCCCGAAGACCATCAGAATCATTGCGAGCACAGCCAGCACCAGAAAATCGTTGAACTGCCCGTAGAACGAAATACCCAGCATCGCCGAGCGCAGTCCATCCACCCCATACGACAGCGGATCGATCCCTGTGGCAATGCGCAACGGCAACTTCTGATCGGCCAGCGGAAACATCGCGCCCGACAAAAAGTAAATCGGAAGCACAAGAAAATTCATGATCAGCTGAAATCCCTGCATATCCTGCAAGCCCCGACCCAATCGCCACGCCCACCGCCGCAAACACCAGCGCGATCAGCAGCATGAAGCCCAGCGCCACGGGAATCTCCAGGTAATTCGTAGGCCGGAAGCCGGCGATCACCGCGATCGTCGTCACCAGCAGCCCTTGAATCACGGCCACCGTGCATCCGCCCAGCGTGCGCCCGATCATGATCTGAATACGCGGCACCGGCGCCACCAGCGTCTCTTTCAGGAATCCAAACTGCCGATCCCACAGCAGTCCCAATCCCGAAAAGATCGACGAGAACAGCACCGACATGCTGATCACGCCCGGCGCCACAAACTGAAAGTAGTTGCCGTTGCCCGCACGCTTGAACACCGGCCCCAGTCCGAACCCAAGCACCAGCAGATAGAGCAGCGGCTGCCCCAGCGACGCAATAATCTGCGCGCGCGAACGCGTGTACCGCTTCAGTTCTCTCAGCCAAAGAATGTAAATCGCACTCATCGCCGGCCTCCCTGCTGCCACATCTTTGCGAACTGCCTCATCTGATCCGCCGATCCCGCGCTCTCGTCGCGAATCGTCGAACCCGTCAGCTTCAGGAACGCGTCTTCCAGAGTCTCCGTGCCGGTCCGCTCCTTGATCTCCTGCGGCGTGCCCACGGCCACCAGCTTGCCGTGGTCGATCACGCCCACGCGGTGCGCCACGCGATCTGCCTCGTCCATGTAATGCGTCGTCAGCATCACTGTGACTTTCTCTTCCTCGTTCACCTTCTTCACATGCGACCAGAGCTGATTGCGGCTCTGCGGATCGAGCCCCAGCGTCGGCTCGTCGAGAAAGAGAATCTTCGGCGTATGCAGAAAGCCGCGCGCAATCTCCAGCCGCCGCTTCATGCCGCCCGAAAACTTCTTCACCTGGTCCTTGCGCCGCTCCCACAGTTCAAACTGCTTCAGCAAGCTCTTCCGTCCGCTGCCTCCGAACCTTGTGCGGCACGTGATACAGCACGCCATGGATCTCCATGTTTTCTTCCGCAGTCAAATCGCCATCCAGGCTCGGATCCTGAAACACGATCCCGAACCGTTGCCGCGCTTCGTTCTGCTTCACCTCCGGATTCAGCCCGTCCAGCTCGATCGATCCGCTCGTCGGCTTCAGCAGCGTAGTCAGCATCTTGATCGTCGTGGTCTTGCCCGCGCCGTTCGGACCGAGAAACGCAAAAATCTCTCCCTCCGCCACTTCAAACGACAGATCGTTCACGGCGGTAAACGTCCCAAAGGTCTTCACCAGATTTTGGACACGAATCATCCTCGACCTCCAGTGAACAATACTGAACGGTTCAGTTCAGTTTGTCAAACACAAAATGGATGAAAATGGAGTTGCCTGCGAAGTTTATTGTAGCTACAATCAAACCGTGTACGTTTGGGACGAGGCGAAGCGAAAATCCAACCTTGAGAAGCATGGGCTCGATTTCAAGGATGCTTACCTCGTCTACGACAACCCGGACAAAAAGACCTACCAGTCAACGCGCAAAGGCGAATTGCGTACTCTCGATTTGGCCTTCGCCAGCGTTGCGGGGCGGCTATTGGCCCTGATCTACACAGTGCGCGGCGACGATGTCCGCGTAATCTCATTCCGGGTCGCATCAAGAATGGAGCGCGAGGATTGTGAATCGAAAAAGTGAGACCGACTGGACCCGCGTCCGCACCATCAAGGAAGGCGCAAGGATCCCATTTGAGCCCGAGGAAGGCCCTTACGATCCCAATGATGCTGAAGCTACGGCTGCATGGCTCGCCGAAGCGAACGTCATGCAGCACGGGAAGATGGTGCGCCGGGGCAAGCGCGGCCCCCAGAAGGCCCCGACGAAGAAGCTGGTGTCTCTCCGTCTCTCAGCCGAAGTCGTCGATCACTTCAAATCGACCGGTCCAGGCTGGCAGACGCGCATCGACAAGACCCTCCTGAAGTCGATCAAGCGAACCGCCTGAACTTGAGAGCGGGATGCTGATCGCGGTAGAGATCGACGAATCGCAACGATCCTTACTCCGGGACAGAAGAAATGAGCTCAAGCCGCGGGTGGACAGCTCCGCGCAGGGTAGTCGCGTCCCGGAGCACACGGCCCACGAAAGCTAATCCGCGGCAAACTTCATCGTCAGCACCGTGATGTCATCTTCCTGCCCAAATCGTTGCGCAGCGTCGGCAATCGACGCCGCCGACTGGCCGGAGACCCTGCGTGTCCGCTCAAACCCAAACAGCGCACCCTGCCCATTCATTGCTTCGACGACGCCGTCGGTCAACAACGTAATCTGCGAACCCGGCGCGACTCCAAACGTGGTTTCCGCATAGACAGCCTCTGCGCTCAATCCCAGCGGCAGCCCGTTGTCCAACTCCATTTCCTTGCCGTCCACATACGGTGCGATGTGTCCCGCATTCGCCGCGATGACTTTACCGTCCGGCTCGATGCGCAGCACCACGCACGTCGTGAAGCCGCCATTGGCGCGCGCCATCATGCGCTGGTTCATGGCCGCCAGAATTTCACCGGGCGACTCGGTGTAGTGGGCCAGCGTGCGCACCGTACCGACAAGAAGAGCGACCGTCATCGCCGCCGGCGTCCCTTTGCCTGACACATCGCCGACAACGATCAATCCCGCGCCGCCGCTCACCGGGATCACCTGGAAAAAATCGCCGCCGACTTCGCCGGCAGGCCGATAGGTGCTTTCGATCCGCAGCGCGGGAATCTCAGGCGTCTCTACGGCAACGAGGACCTGCTGCACGGTGCGAGCTGCTTCCAGTTCCGCCGCCGAGCGCACCTGCTGCCGCGCAATCGCGATGGTGCGCGCGATCAGGAAGACGAGCAGCATCGCTTCGTAGAAAACATCAGGCATGTTGCCCCAGCTCACGTGATAACTACCCAACGGAATTGCCGGAGTGGAGTGAATGGTGGACGTGAGGTGGAGAAGGTAAGCGAGATCCGTGCCGAACTCCCACCAGCGGCGCACAGCGTAGGAGAGAACCGGCAACAGCAGCAGCCACGCAAACGGCGTGCCGTCCCGCGCGGCTCGCGCAAGCAGCACGATGAGCACGAGGTTGCCGAACAGAAGTGGAAGATAGAAGAGAAAGAGGTCAACCTGGTAGGTGCCGACGCCCACATGCATCAGCGGAATCCAGAAGATGCTCGCGAACGTCACCGCTTCGAGCGCGAAAAACCAGCGTGAGTACCTGTACCCGAGCACAAGCCGCACGAACTCGATGATGGCCACTTCAGACGTGGCCGCTGCCGCAAATCCAGCGAACTCGAGAAAGGGAGTTCGGTCCTGCAACAGAAAGCGCAGATCGAGCTGAAAATCGAGAGCATGCGCCAGCAGATAAATCGCCGCAGCAAGATACTCCTTGTGCGCGCGGGCCGTGAACCAGAGAGCGACCGCGACCGAGCCGACGACGATATCGAGAAGAAAGATGATGAAGAACTCAGCGCCGGCATGCGCGATCAGGTCGCTTTCATCGCGTGCGGCTGCGTCCCGGCTGGCGAGGTAGACCGCCGCACCCGACCCCAGCGGAGTCGAGAGCGCCTCCTCACCACCGGGGTTCAGCGCAAAGCGCAGCGCAAGCACCAATTCGCCGGATGGCCCGAGGAGACCCTTGTCCAGCGGAAAGTCGATCATTCGCCGCTGGTGCCGATACGTAGGCCCGCCGATCCCTCCATTGCCGCCGATCTTCGTTCCGTTGGCGTAGACCTCGTAGCTGCCGTCAACACCCGCGATCTCGAGCGTCAGATTGCGTGCCTGAGGCAACAGGCGGACGTGCATCCGGTACCAGGCAAAATGCAGGTCACGAAAGCCGTAATCCAGGAGCGGTTGCTGCGTGGAAACGACGCGCCAGCCGCTGTCGTCCAGCGTTGGGGATGCGTTGGCGGAATCATCCGTCGGCGCGAACAGCCAGTCGGGCCCCAGGGCAACGCGCTCCCCAAACCGCGATGCATCCACACCGCGCGGGCCGCCCAGCGTGGTTTGCGCGCTCGCATACACGCCGAACAGACAAACCAAAGCGGCGATCCAGAGCCGTAACCGCAATGTTCTCAATACCTCCACGCAGGTCTGAAGAATACCGCAGTCGCATGCTAACTCTGCGAGCACCTCTGCTTCACCCGCGCTGAAACCAATCGCTACGCCGTTCGAGTTTATCTCCTGTTGCATTCCTAAAGGAATCATGGCATGCTTCCTTTAGGTAACCAAAAGGTGGACGCGTGGAACGAAAGCCAGACATTCAGCAGGGCACCCTGGCATTGATGGTCTTGAAAACCCTTGAGGTGCTGGGAACCCAGCACGGCTGGGGCATCGCACGCCGCATCGAGCAGATCAGCGGAGACCAGCTCTCGCTGAACCAGGGCACCCTCTATCCCCTCCTGCTCAAGCTCGAGCACGAAGGCGCGATTGCCTCCGAATGGGGCCCATCGGAAAATAACCGGCGCGCACGCTTCTATCGCATCACGCGCGCGGGGCAAAAGCAGTTGCGGGCCGAACTCGAGAGCTGGAATCACACGGCGGACATCATCGCACGCTTTCTCACCATGAACGCGGAGACTAACTC
Organism: uncultured Acidobacteriaceae bacterium; assembly: GCA_963846095.1. Taxonomy (GTDB): domain Bacteria; phylum Acidobacteriota; class Terriglobia; order Terriglobales; family Acidobacteriaceae; genus Telmatobacter. Next base: position 71,111 of record CAWJUW010000004.1, on the reverse strand, counting down.
ATGAAAATCCTCAGAAGGTTTCTCATCCGGATGCGCAATCTCGTTTCCCGGCAGAACGACGCCGATCGATTTCGTGAGGAGATGCAGGAACATCTGATTCGGCAGACGGACGAGAACCTGCGAGCGGGAATGCCGCCGGATGAAGCACGCCGGCAGGCAGCCTTGCAGTTCGGCGTCGCCGCAGCGATTCGCGAACAATATCATGCCGAAACCAGCCTGCCGCTCCTGGAGAGCACCCTGCAGGATCTCCGCTATGCTGTCCGCATCCTGCGCAAGAGCCCGGGATTTACCGCCATCGCCGTTGGATCGCTGGCCCTCGGAATTGGCGCCAATACGGCGATCTTTACAGCAGCCCAGCACATGCTGCTCGACCGGCTGAGCGTTCCCCATCCTGACCAACTGCGCATGTTCTATTGGACCCAGCCGAAAGGCGGAATCGTCTCCTCGATGTGGGGATCGTCGGACGACATGCCCGATGGCGGCGAAATCTCCACATCCTTTTCCTACCCGGTCTACCGGCAAGTCCGCCAGGCCAACAGTTCCCTTGCGGATGTCTTCGCATTCAAACCGTACGGGCGCATGACGGTGACCATTGACGGCAATGCGGAGGCGGCCCAAACCGAAATGGTGTCGGGCAACTACTATGCCGGACTGGGCGTGCGGCCGCAACTGGGACGCGGCATTCAGGAGTCGGACGACGCGGAACCGGGCAGCGGGCCTGTTGTCGTCATCAGCGATCGTCTGTGGACCAACCGGTTTGGCCGCTCGCCCGACGTAATCGGCAAGACCATTCTGCTCGAAGCGCAGCCCATGACGGTGGTGGGCGTCAATCCGCCCGGATTCACAGGAGCCAACTCCGCGCAGGGCACGCCCGACATCTTTCTCCCCTTCAGCATGCAGCCCATCGTCGCGCCCGACGGTTCTGAGAAACCGTCGCTGCTGACCAACAAGGACCTCTGGTGGGTTTTGGTGATGGGCCGCATCAAGCCCGGAGTCTCCAGCGATACAGCCGCGGCCTCACTGAACGTCGCCCTCGACGCTGCCGTGCGGGCAACGATGGATGTAAAGAAAGACAATCAGCTCCCCCGGCTGATTCTGCGCGACGGGAGCCGCGGCCAGAATCCGTCGATGGACGATTTTGCCAAACCGATTGTGGTTCTGATGGCGCTCGCCGGGCTTGTGCTCCTGCTGGCCTGCGCGAATCTGGCCAACCTCCTGCTCGCTCGCGCCGGCGTGCGCCAGAAGGAGATGAGCGTGCGCCTGGCGATGGGCGCGGGCTCAGGGCGCATCTTGCGCCAGATGATGACCGAGAGCCTGCTGCTTTCGTTCCTCGGCGGAGCTTCCGGATTGCTTCTCGCATTCGCCGCGCGCAACATCCTTCCGCGACTGCTCTCGAATGCCTGGGATCCGCCGGCGTTTTCCGCCCGGTTAAGCTGGCCCATCTTCGCATTTGCCGCAGCCGTCTCCGTCTTAACCGGAATCATCTTCGGCCTCGCGCCGGCGTGGAAATCCACCCGTGTCGAGGTAAGTTCGAGCCTGAAAGAGAGCGGGCAAACGGTTACGCGCAGGCGCCGCGGATTGGGCGGCAAGGCGATCGTTGCCGTGCAGGTGGCACTCTCGATGCTGCTCGTGATCGGCGCCGGCTTGTTTGTGCGCACGCTCATGCAGCTCGGACGATCGCCGCTGGGTTTCCATTCGCATAATCTGCTGTTGTTCAGCGTCGATCTTCCTGAGACCCGCTATCCCCTGGCGGCGAGTAATCCCATTCTGCAGCGGCTCGAAGAAAAATTTGCCTCCGTTCCCGGAGTGCAGGCAGAGACGCTGACTGAAGAGCCTCTCCTCTCCGGCATCGCACGTAACTCCTCCTTCGTTCCCGAGGGACAACCGAAAAAAGCCGAGGAAAATCCCGTTGCCTTTACCAATCGCGTCGGAGAACACTTCTTTGCAGCCTTCGGAATTCCTATCGTCGCCGGCCGTGCCTTTACCGCACACGACACCGCGAACTCACCCAAAGTCGCTGTCGTAAACGAAAGCCTCGTACAAAAGTTCTTTCCCAACCAGAATCCAATTGGCAAAACCTTTAAGGCCGACGTTCCGATCCAGATTGTCGGCGTATGCGGCGACGCCAAGTATTACCGCGTGCGCAACGCGGTGCCCCCTACTTACTACGTTCCGTATCGGCAGGTAGACGAGGGCGTGCACAACGCAACGTTTGCCATCTCCACGCCACTCGATGGGCACGCGCTGCTGCCCTCTCTGCGCGATGCCATGCGGCAGGTCGATACCAATCTGCCCATGCTCGACGTGCGCACCCAGGACGAGCAGATCGCGGCGAATCTTCGCCAGGAGCGGATCTTCGCCGTGCTCAGCAGTGCCTTTGGCGTGCTCGCACTGGCGCTCGCCTGCGTGGGAATCTACGGCATCATGGCCTACTCCGTGGCGAACCGAAAGAACGAGATCGGCATCCGGCTGGCGCTGGGTGCGCAACCACGCCAGGTGCGCGCCATGATTCTGCGCGAAAGCACATGGCTCACCGCCGCGGGCATTCTTGCCGGCGCCGGCGCCGCGTTGTTGCTCACGCGGCTGGTGAAGTCGATGCTCTATGGAATTCAGCCGAACGATCCGCTGACGATGGCCTGCGGCGTCCTGCTGCTGCTGGCAGTCGCCCTCGCGGCCAGCTGGATTCCGGCACGGCGCGCCGCCGGCGTGCAGCCGATGGAGGCCCTGCGCCACGAGTGAGCCCGCGTTTTCACGCCCGACCTTTCGGCGCGCGCCTTGGGGATTACGATCCGCCTGCCATTTGTTGACATAAAATGAAGGTATGGCAATGACTTCCCTGAACATCTCGCTGCCCGACCCGTTGAAGGCCTACGTCGAAGATCGTGTCGCTACTGGGGACTTTGGCACTCCCAGCGAATTCATCCGCAACCTGATCCGGCAGGATAAGGAATTGCGACGGGTTCGGCTGGAGACCGAATTGCTGGATGCACTGCAAACAAGAGATCTTGTTGTCGCACCGGAAGAGTTGAACGGTCGCAGCCTCGTATCCGTCCTGCGGGAGAAGTTGTCTAAAAAGTGATCGAACTGCGTGTCTCTGAGGCTGCAGCGACGGCGATTGTCGAGCAGGCAGATTACTACAGTCAAGCCTCAGGAGTTTCCCTGGCACGGCGATGGGAAGATGCGGTGGATCGGGCTGTGCGCTCCCTTCTGAATTCTCCTGAACGCGGCGCACTCTGTCATTTCCGTGCGGCCCTGCTCTCTGATGTGCGTTGGATACCGATTCCCAAGTTTCCAAAGCACATGATCTTCTACCGGTACGCTCCCGATGATTCCGCGATACAAATTGTCCATGTTCTTCACGGTGCCCGTAATCTCGAAAGCATTCTCTCAGAGGAAACGCACGGCAGACTGACCTAAGCCCTGCGAGGCTAGCCCCGCTAGCTCCGCTAAACTGGTAAGGTCATGACCACGCTCAAAGCCGTCCGCGGCACGCGCGACCTGCTGCCGCCGGAGACGGCTCTCTGGAATCGCATCGAAGCCACCGCCCGCGCCAGGTCTTCGCGCGCTACAACTTCGGCGAAATCCGCACCCCCGTCTTCGAAGACACCGCCCTCTTCGCCCGCGGCGTCGGCGAAGAAACCGACATCGTCTCCAAGGAGATGTACACCTGGGAAGACCGCGCCCGCGCGCAATCAGAAAAGCCGCAGTCCCTCACCCTCCGCCCCGAAAACACCGCCGGCGTGGTCCGCGCCTACATCGAACACAAGCTTGGCGAAACCGGCCAGCTGCAGAAGCTCTATTACATCGGCCCGCAGTTCCGCCGCGAGCGCCCGCAGAAGGGCCGCTACCGCCAGTTCGCGCAGATCGGCGCGGAAGTCATCGGCCCGCCCTCGGCCGGCTCCGAGTCGCCCCTCCGCGACGCCGAAGTCCTCGAGATGCTCGCCACCCTCCTCGACGAGCTCGGCATCACCGGCTGGACCCTCCACCTCAACTCCGTCGGCTCCGCGGCCGACCGCGCCCGCTACAACGAAGTCCTGCGCGCTGCGCTTGTCCCGGTCGTCGGCCAAATGTGCGAGGACTGCCAGCGCCGCGCCGTCACCAACCCGCTCCGCGTGCTCGACTGCAAGGTCCCCGCCGACCAGCCCATCATCGACGCGCTGCCCAAAATCAGCGACTCCCTCGATCCCGCATCAGAGAAACACTTCGCCGCAGTGCTCGCCGCCCTCGACGCCGCCCACGTGCCGTACACGCGCAACCACCGCCTGGTGCGCGGCCTCGACTACTACACCCGCACCACCTTCGAGTTCACCCACGGCGGCCTCGGCGCGCAGAACGCCCTTCTCGGCGGCGGCCGCTACGACGGCCTCAGCGAAGCCATCGGCGGACCCAAAGCGCCCGGCATCGGCTTTGCCATGGGCGAAGATCGCCTTGTGCTGACCCTGCAGGCGCTTGACCAAGAAGGCCGCCCCACCGCAAGGTGGACGCGTATATTGCGCCACTCGGTGAGCAGCTCAATCCCGCCGCCCTCGCCTTAGCCCGCGAGCTGCGCCATGCCGGCCTCGCCATCGAGCTCGGTGACGGAAGCTTCCGCCTCAAGAAATCGTTTGAAGCGGCCGACAAGACCGCCCGCCGCATCGTCATCCTCGGCGAAGACGAGCTCCAGTCCGGCATCCTCACCGTGAAAACCTTCTCCACGGGAATGCAGACCAAAGTGAATCGCGCCGAACTCGCCGTCTATCTCTCCACACCCGCAGGCGAGTAAGCGCGACGATGGCGGTGGAGCGGCCTTACGTCGCTAGGTTAAGTCCCTCAACAGCCACTTTTAGTCCACCAACTTCGCGATCGCATCAAGATCGAAGCGAGCCTGGCTGCCATCGAGCACGAACTTCGTCTCTGCCAGGGTCTCCAGGCGTCCATCGCGATAGCGATAGGCCGGCCCATCCGGATCAAGAATGAGAATGTTACGGATGCCCATCCTCTCGTAGCGCTCAAACTTCTTCATCAGCCGCTGCAGGGAATCACCGGGCGAGAGAATCTCGAACACCGCAATCGGCGGATGCGTCACAATCTGCTCGATCGCTCGACTCCGGTCCAGCAACGTGACATCCGGCACCAGGAAGCAGTAGGCGTCTACCTGCACGCGTAGTTCTGGCCGAACCCGAATCCCTGCTTCTGCCGCCTGCGTTTCAAACCAAACCACCAGTGCCTTCTGCCAGGCGGAGTGATCGTTCTCCCCCATCTTTCTTTCCTCCACCCGGCCATCGATGTATTCGGCGTCAGGCGAATACGAACCGGAAAGATATTCCTCCAGGGGGACGAAGACAGGTGCAGCCATTGACGCTCTCCTTATAAGCGATGATAGAGCGAATCGGCCGTGCATGGAAGCGCCGCCAACCTTCAGGGATGAAACGAAGGCGGCTCATCGCCTGCACTGCTGCCCCAGCTCTTATCCGGCTCGCCCGATAACACGAACGCAAGCCTGCCGCCACGCAGCGTAAGCGCCTCGGGCAGAAATGTCTTTGCGCTCGGCTTTCCGTCGATCGAAAGCTGGTGCACATACGGGGTCTTCGCTCCGGCAGCTTCCGCAGTGATCTTGAGATCGCCCGCACGGCGATGCACGGTAATCGCCGGGAAGAGCGGACTCCCAACCACCAGCTCTGCGCGGCCCGGAATCTCCGGATAAAGGCCCATCGCCGCGAACACGTACCACGAACTCATCTCGCCAAGATCGTCGTTTCCCGGGATGCCCGATGGCGTATTCGTCCAGATGGTATTCAGCACCTCGCGTACCAGTTGCTGCGTCTTCCACGGCTCGCGCGCGTAGAGGTAGAGCCACGGCGTCTCAATTGAAGGCTCGTTGTTCAGCTCCGCGTGCAGCGGCCCTGCATTGGTCACCGCCGGCGACCCATTCTCGTTGTAGAAAAAGCGATCGAGCCGTGCAGCGGCCTTATCTAAACCGCCCATCTTTGCAAATAAGCCGGCCACGTTGAACGGAACCATCCACACATATTGCGCAGCCGTCCCTTCCACAAAGCCCGCGCCGGTGGCCGGCGTAAAGGGCTTCGGCGTCTGATCGTTGTCATCGTCGTCATCGCGCTGCAGCGTGGGCCAGGTGCCGTCGGCGTTGCGGTTCATCATGTATCCGCCTTCGGGCGTGGCGTTGGCGTTCCAGATGTTCTCCCAGTACTGCGCGCGTTCGAGGAAACGTTTCTCCGTCGCGTGGTCCCCCAGGTGCCCGGCCAGTGCCGAGATGCCGAACTCTGCCGTTGCGTCCTCCAGCGTATCCGCCGCCGATCCCCACGCCGGCGCGCCTGCGGGAATGTAGTGCAGCTTCAGCCACTGGTCGAGGCCCGGGCGCTCGCCCACGCACTCCACCGGGCATCCCGCGTGGCTCAGGTCCTCCGCAGTCGGCACGTCGGCCGCATGCACCAGTGAGGAGAGAGCTTCTTTCGCTTCAAAGGTGCGCCCGCCGAAAGCATAGATATCCGCGATGGCCGGCGCAGCCGGGTCGCCGTTCATCACGTGGGTCGCTCCCGAAAGATGCGTCCAGCGATCCCAGCGGCCGTGGTCCTGCCGCGATTGATTCAGAAGCGATTGCGCAATATCGCTCCCGCGCTCCGGATCGAGCCACGTCACCAGCTGCAGCTGCGATCGATACACATCCCATCCCGAAAAATTCGCATACTGCGAATGCTGGCCTGCGGCCAGATGATGCACCTGGTGATCCATGCCCTCGTACTCGCCGTTGGCATCGCTGTAGATAGTCGGCGTCAGCAGCGAGTGATAAAGCGCGGTGTGAAACACCGTCCGTTCATCCGGCGTTCCTCCTGTGATCTCGATCTGCGCAAGCTTCTCCTCCCAGGCCTTGCGCGCGCGCTCGGCGATTGTCTCGGCCGTGGTGCCTTGCGGAGCTTCACTCTGCAGATTCGCCTCGGCATTCGCCAGCGAAACATACGAGATGCCGATGCGCACCCGCACCGTACTTCCCGGCGTGAATGTAAGGTAGACTCCCGAGCCATGACCGGCTTCGGGAAAACCCTTCGCGCCAAACCCGGTGCCGCCCTGCGCAGAGTCCTTGGCTGGGGATAGGGCCGTGTCCTGCCAAGCGCCGAAGGCCGTCGGCTTGGCTTCGAAGTGCACGGTGAAGTGCAGCGTGTAATACGGGCGCATGTCTTCGTATTTGTTGTCGGGGCTCCCGATATATCCGCAGAAGTTGCCACTGGTCACCGACCCGGTCACGATGCCCGTCGCCGCATCCACATGCGACTCGGCCGCCGTCGAACCAACCTCCGAGTCCGAGGTGCGAATCAGCACCGTGGCCGCTTTGCCCGCCGGAAAAACAAACGTCGCCCCGCCAACCCGCGTCCCCGCAGCAAGCAAAACATCCACGCCATTGCCCAGGTGCACGCGATACGACCCGGGAACCGCCTGTTCGTCGCCGTGCTTGAACGGCGACGCATATGCGTGGCGAAAGTCGCTCGAGGGCGAACCGGTCAACTCGTCCGTCGTAGGCATGATCGGAACATCGCCCGAACCACCCGCGCAACCCCAGCCTTCCACATTGGTCAGCGAAAAACCGCGTAGCTCGGTGGCCCTGTACTCGTAGCCGCCTGGAGCCGCAATGGGGCGTCGCGGATTCACCGGCGTGGCCTCCGGTGAAAACTGCACCATGCCGAACGGCATCGACGCGCCCGGAAAAACATTGCCACCGTTCGCCGTGCCGATAAAGAGATTGGTCTCACTGACCGCGCTCGCGGCGGGCGTCTGCGCAACCGCAGGCATTAAGGTGGCAGCAACGAGACAAGATAAGGCAGCACAGCGAACCAGCTTCGAGAACTTAACCATAAGAGAAGGGTAAGCCACCGCAGCAGCGCGGCCGCATCGCAGCGCAAACAACAGCGATCTCTCAAGAGCGCAAGAAAAACCCGGCGCAGGGCCGGGTTTCTCCAACGAGCGTTTTTCACCCTAGCGAGGTGGACCACCATCGCGCATCAGGTGGGCGACACCCGCCTCATAGCCGCGACGGAAGGCTTCTCGGTATTCATGCCGGTCTCCGCGAGGTACGTCCGGATGGCGGTATTCATCTCGATTCTCGACGCTGGGACGACGATGATTCTCAGCGTCTTTCCGCGCACCCTCGACGCCGTCGTGAAAGCCCTTCCGTTGCACCTCGCGAAACTCGCCCGGCGGTTGGTCCCATCCTCCCGGTTCCTGAAGTGAGGAAGGGGGGAAAGGTACTGCTAAAGGTGCACTGTGTGCGGGAGCCGCGATCAGACATGCGGTTCCCAGGACGCTTAGAGCCAATGAGTTGGCCAGCCACTTACGATCCATCGAACTCCTCCGCTGCTTCAGCTAGGTTGAGATGGCTGGACTCACCTCCTGTGTTGCCCGGCCTTCCCTTCCGCCGGCGAATAAGCCCCCTGGGTAGAGCTTCCATTGCCTCGCCTCCGCGAAACCCAGCGCAGCCTGCAACACTACGTCGCGATTCAGGCTATGGTGCAAGGCCTTGTCGGCGCATAGAATTACGGCTACAGCTCCAGCATTGCTAGAGGGACCTATTTGATGTCGTTCCATGAGGAACAGAACGAGGCTGCTCCGATCGCCACCGAAGCGACAAAGCTTTTCGGCAACGGCGAGATGGCCGATCGGATCCGAAGCTTCGACTGGGGTCAGACGTCGATAGGTCCTGTCGATCGATGGCCGGAAATATTGCTCAACACTGTAAATATCCTGCTAAATTCGCACCACCCGATGTTCCTCTGGTGGGGGGACGATCTCGTCCAGTTTTATAACGATGCTTACCGCCCAAGCCTCGGTAAGGGGAAGCATCCAGCCGCCCTTGGGCAAAAGGGTGAGGATTGCTGGCCCGAAATCTGGTCCATCATCTATCCGCAAATCGAAGCCGTCATGCTGCGTGGCGAGGCAAGCTGGCATGAAAACCAGCTGGTGCCCATCATGCGCAACGGCAAGCTGGAAGACGTCTTTTGGACCTATGGGTATAGTCCCGTTTACAGCTCCACCGGAAAGATCTGCGGAACTTTGGTCGTCTGCACGGAGACCACGGAAACCATTTTGGCGAGACGTTTGTTGCAGCGTGAAATGGACCGCCTCGCGGATCTCTTCGAGCAGGCGCCTGCGTTCTTCGCCGTGCTCAGTGGGCCCGAGCATGTTTTCGAGATGACCAACGGCCCGTATCAACAATTGATTGGGCATCGGGATGTTCTCGGCAAGCCGGTCCGTGAAGCCGTGCCGGAAGCCGAAGGACAGGGGTTTCTCAACTTGCTTGATCGCGTATATCAATCCGGCAAGCCCTATGTCGGGCGGAGTATTGCCGTTCAATTAGCCCGCATACGCGGTCACGAACTCGAAATGCGCTATCTGGATTTCGTCTATCAGCCGAGATGCGATCAGAACGGATCGGTGTACGGGATCATTGTCCTGGGCGTCGACGTGACCGACGCAAGAAGATCCGAACAACTTCTCATGCAGTCCGAGAAGCTGAATGCTGTCGGTCGTCTCGCCAGTTCCATCGCGCATGAGATCAACAATCCCCTGGCTGCAGTGACCAACCTTATTTTTCTGGCGCAGCGTACCGCGGCCAATCCGGAAACTCTTGAGCTGCTGGCAACTGCTGAAATCGAATTGCGTCGTGTGTCCGCGATTGCGAATCAGACGTTGCAGTTTCACCGGCAATCGACCAGCCCAGGGCCGGTCATGGCATCCAGCCTCATTGAGGCGACTCTACCGCTTTACCAGGGCAGAATAGCCAACTCCCGCGTAAAGGTTGAACGACGGGATCGCGCCCGGCGCCCGGTTACCTGTCTTGATGGCGAGATTCGCCAGGTTCTCAGCAATTTGATCGGCAACGCGATCGATGCAATGGCCGAAGGAGAGCGGCGACTCTTGATCCGCTCCCGTGAATGTACAGATTGGCGAACCGGTCGAAAAGGGGTTGCGCTGACGGTTGCCGATACAGGTTCCGGAATGCCTGTCGAGACCATCTCCCACATCTTTGAGCCTTTCTTCACCACAAAGGGCTACAAAGGCACGGGGCTGGGCTTGTGGATCAGCAGAGAAATCATTGACCGCCACCGCGGATCGTTCAAGGTGAAATCCCGTCGCAGCCCGCGTGGGTCAGGAACCGTCTTCAGCATCTTTTTGCCTTGCTAGCCGGGCGTCCCGAAAGCCAGTTGCTCTGCCCCGCTCAACTACAATAAAAGGGCCATGCCTCTTGATTTTTTAGGGACTCTTGAACGCACCAACCTCTGCGGCACCCTGCGCGCCGCCGACGCCGGTAAGCCCGTCGTCCTGATGGGTTGGGTCAATCGCCGCCGTGACCACGGCAACCTCATCTTTCTCGACCTTCGCGACCGCTCCGGCATCGCCCAGGTGGTCCTCGACAAAGAGCTTACCCCCGAAGGCCACCTGAAAGGCGAGCAGGTCCGCCCCGAGTACGTTGTCGCCGCCGTCGGCAAGGTCCGCCTGCGCGCCAAAGACGCCATCAACCCCAAGATGGACACCGGAGAAATCGAAATCGAGGCCACCGAACTCCGCGTCCTCAACGACACCCGCCTCGCGCCCTTCTCGCCCGCCGAAGAAGCCATCCAGAACGAAGAGGTCCGCCTCAAGTATCGCTACATCGACCTGCGCCGGCCGGAGATGCAGCTCAACTTCCGCCTGCGCCACCTCATCACCCTCGCCATTCGCGAGTCGCTCAGCGAGCAGGGCTTTCTCGAAATCGAAACCCCCATCCTCACCAAGTCCACCCCCGAGGGCGCGCGCGACTTCCTCGTGCCCAGCCGAGTCCATCCCGGCGAGTTCTACGCCCTCCCCCAGTCGCCGCAGATCTTCAAGCAGATCCTCATGATCTCCGGCTTCGACCGCTACTTCCAGATCGCCCGCTGCTTCCGCGACGAAGATCTTCGCGCCGACCGCCAGCTCGAGTTCACCCAGGTCGACCTCGAAATGTCGTTCCCGCGCCAGGAGTCGGTCTTCGCCGTCGTCGAAAACTTCCTCGTCGCTGCCTTCGCCGCCGCGGGCATCAAGCTGCCCACGCCCTTCCCCAAGATCACCTACGACGACTCGATGCGCCAGTTCGGCACCGACAAGCCCGACCTGCGGCTTCCTGGACTGACAGATGTGCGCCCCGCGTTCCCTGACGCCGCTCTCGCCACGCTGCAGATCGATCCCGCTCTGCCCGTCGTTGCCTTCCGCATTCCCAATGTCGGCGAACTCAGCCGCAAAGAGCGCGAAGACAACCACCCCATGTTCGACACAGAAGAAGGGCGCCAAGTTCATCGACGACTTCAAGCGCCTCGCCAAGAGCTTCCCGGAGAGCGCAGCCAAAGTCCGCGAGCTCACCGGCGCCGCCGAGGCCGACTTCGTCATCGTCGTCGCCGGCGATCCCGCGCATCCCGTCAAGGCCAGCGACACCAAGTTTGAAGGCCGCCTCTCCGAGCGCGAAATCAACGTCTACTCCGCCGCCGGCAACTTCCGCACCGAGCTTGCGAAGAAGTACGCCGACCGCCACAAATCGTTCGAAGTCACCGAGCAGGTGGTCAAAGAAGCCCAGGCCCACAGTGCAGCCGACCCTGATCGACGGCAGCGCCGCCTTCCACCCCATGTGGATCATCGACTTCCCCATGTTTGAGTACGATCTGCCCTCGGGCAAGTGGATGCCGGCGCATCATCCCTTTACCGCGCCGCACGAGCGCGACATGGCCAACCTCGTGTCCGATCCCGCGTCGGTGCGCGCCAACTGCTACGACCTTGCCATGAACGGACTCGAGCTCGGCTCCGGCTCCATCCGTATTCATCGCAAAGATATTCAGCAGCAGATCTTCGCCTCGCTCGGCATCAGCGACGCAGAAGCCAAAGCCCGCTTCGGCTTCTTCCTCGACGCGCTCGAATACGGCACGCCCCCGCACGGCGGCATTGCCCTGGGCCTCGACCGCATCGTGATGCTGCTCGCCGGCGCGCCCAACATGCGCGAAGTCGTCGCCTTCCCAAAAACCGCGAAGGCCCTCGACCTGATGGCCGAAGCCCCCACCAACGTAAGCGACCAGCAACTGAAAGAACTCCACATCCGCGTAGCCCTAAAAAGCTAAGTGCCATGAATGTGGATGCCCCGTCCTGGCTCCGCCAGGGCGGGAAAGCACGAATCTTCAGGCTGACTAGCTGACCCGCTTCCCGCTCACTTCTCCTTCGGCACTTCCTCAAACCCCGGCAGAATCTTCGTCGTCGACCCAAAGATATGGAATTTCTCAAAGCTCATCTCATTGAGCAGTGTCTCGAACGGCGCATACACCTCGAATCCCTGACCCCACTCAAGAATCTGCTTCGTCCTGCGCTGCCTCGAAATCGACACGCTTCTTGAGGGACAGATAAACGTCCTTCCGCCCTGCGTGACGGGAATGTACTCCACCACCGTGTCCGATCGGATCATGGGCAGCCGCCATGCCAGGTCAGCCTGAATCGTCAGGCGCAGAATCGAGCCATCCTTCGGATCGATCGCGATCTCGCCGTGGAACGGCGCATGCTCCTTGAACGGAAGCTCGCCATACTCATCCGTCATGCAACAGAAGCCCGTCTCAAACAGCCGTGTCTCCTGCGGTACGCGATAGCGAAACACCGCCAGGTTTCCGCTTTCACCCTTCTCCCAGTGCGACCAGGTCACTTCGCTGCCCGGGGATGTTGCCGCGGCCATCACCGTGGCAAGGATCGGGCCGAAGGTGCCGATGGTATTCAGCTTCTCCACTCCGGGCACGCTTGGCGCGTTCTTGACCGACTTCTCTTCTACCTGTTCCTTGCCGTCGTGAAATCGAATCTCGGCCGTCGTCGTTTCTCCCCGATGCAGCGACGCATCGGCCGCCGCGGTCTTCCACGTCTGGTTCGACTTGGGCGGCGTCTCCTGGTACTGAACTAACGTGCGCGTTGCGAAAAAGTCGGGCAGCCGCGGTATCGTCGTCTGGATGTACGAAATCGCGTTCGCAATCATCGCGCGTTGTTGCGCAGCGTCCGGCAGCGCCGTCGAAGGCATTTCATCGGCAGGCGGATTCAGGAATAACGACTCATCGGCCAAAAGGCTGAATGCGTCTTTCGCCTTCCCGCCGCGCACCTGCTTTTCAAGCGTCTTCCGTTGAACGCTGCTCAGTCGTTCCGATAACTCCAGGCCATTGAGTTGCCGGACGAGATCACCCTCAGACGCGCTTTGCGCGCCGGCAATCACGCCCTCGAGTTGCTTCACGCTCAAGACCTGTCGGCTCGGCGGCTGATCGTAAAAAACAGGCTGATCGAAATAAACTTCAAAAACGTGCGCCGTCTCTCCCGGCTTGTCAATCTGCATGCTCAGGTTGTGCCGCTCGTCGACAGTCTCACTGCGCGTGGGGTCGAAGGTGAGCGAATAAAACTGGTCTGCATTCCTGGCGCATTCGCTGATCTTCGCGGCCAGATCGTGCGACACGAAGAGCATGCCGCCACCGCTCTGTCGCGCCATAACCGGCAACGACAGATAGCCGAAGTCGATATCGTTCGAGTCGGCCTTCGGGCCCTGCAAATACTGCTTGTACACGTAGTCCTTCACGGGAACGGGGTGGTCGTTGACGTCATACAAAGGCCACTCGGAGAGGCCCCACAGGCTCATGCGCGCTTCCCGCATGCGCGTCAGCAATTCGATCGAAAGATCCGAGAGGCCCGCGGCCCTTCGACCCTCGATCTGCCACCCGTTGCCCAGCCAGAAGAGCTTCTTTCTCCCCGGCTTGCGGCGCTCCTCAATCGCAATGGCGCCAAGAGCCATGAGCGAGTGCGTGATCCTCCAACTCACTTTGCCGCCGTTGTTGATGTGCTTGATATCGTCGGCCAGCGAGCCTCGCGACCAGATTTCGCGTTCATTCAGCGGGTGCTCAATTTCTTCCGCAAGCGCGGTGCCATTCCTCGTCGCGTTGAACGTGGCGAACAGGCGATCCGGAGTCAATCGATACAGAATGGTGGGGTTCTGCAAAACCCCGCCATGGGCGCGAAGGAAACTCTCCGCTTCGTGATCCGCCTGGGAAAGCAGTCTGTCGCCGTTGCGCGGGGTCGGCTCCATATTCATCTCATCGATCAGCAGAATGACTTCGGGCGCCGACCGCCTTGTGCGGCCGCGTCCGCCGAAGGCTGAGAAGGTCACAATCTTCTGCGGCTTCGCGTTGTCGAGCAGTGTGAAATCGCTTCTCGGACAAACCGGCGACCGGTTTCCCCGATTCATCGCTCACCGTGACATCCAGGCGAATCAGCCCCTGCGCAGGATCAGGCATCCGGCCGACGCCGATGAGGCGATGCTCGAGGGACTGAGTCTGTTGCGGCCATGCCGACTCCCGGCAGAAAGAGGCACAACGTCGCACAGGCCTTGATTGCCGTTATCAGATTCAAAGCCTACCTTCGAGATTACGTGCGGCTGTCCGCGATGCCGATCGGATTGCGCAAACCATTCGACTGCCGATTGCATGCCTCCCGGTTATCTCCGGCAGCGCGCACTCGCTGGTTTCACGATGTGGGTGCCCCGTCCTAGTCTCCGCCAGGGCGGGAAAGCACGAACCTCTCGGCTGACCCGCTAACTCGCCGACCCGCTCGCCTCGCCGCCAGTTCCCCCGCCAGAATCAGGAACCCACCCAGCGCCCAAAAATAATGCCCCACCCAAGGCACCATCGGCGCCTGCGCAAAGAAAATCCACGTAGCGATATAGCAAAGCACAATCCCCACTGCAAACACGCGCCGCAACACCACCAGCGACCGCCAGATCGAGCACATCAGGTAGAAGAACACCAGCGGATTCACCCATCCGCTGAGAACCAGGCAGATGGTACCAGCCGCTCCTTCGCGAGTCTGCATCCCCTATGCAAATTCCGAAGGGTTCCCGTCGCCGCCAGCCGCAAACAATGCGCACGACCATCCCAGCAGCGGCCTCGACCCGGCCCCGGAAGCACTGCCCGGATCCCGCACCGCCGGCAAGAAAAATGCCGCCACAAAAATCAACCATCCCCACCGCCTGCGCGATGCGATCTTCCATCATATGCGCTTCGCTTCATACCGAGCCGTGCCCGCCTGTGTTTGCTTTCGGAGGCTTCAGGCCGCAAGCCTAGCAAGCATGGTATCCATGGAACCCGGGCGGAAGTTGCTCTAAGCTGAGTACCGTCTGTTGCAGCAAGCTGTAATCCGCAGGCCGCGTCTTCATCCCGCACGATTGGCAGAGCTGAAGACGGATTACTCCGTATCGGAATCCTAAGCGAATTTTCCGTCTCGCCTTCGACCGAAATCCGCAACGACTTCAGGAAGTGCAGATCGCCCTGCGTGAACGTCCCGTCCGCTGTCTCTTCTTCCCCGGAAGTCAGCTTCTCGCTGCCCTTCTCGCCAACCTCGTTCAGCCCGATCGTCGCTTCCAGCATCAGCAGCACGTCGAATCCATGCTTGCGAATGTCCTGGACCACGCTCGCAATCTGATCGCTCTCAACCACCGACTCGTGAATAGCCTCGCCCAGTTGCTGAATCAGTTCGCGCAGACGCGATGTCACAGGCTCCTCCTTGCGGTCTGTCAGCCCACAGCAGCGCCAGGAACTCCGCCAGATTCCTATACCTTACTTCCAACGCGCCGATCTGAGCAACTGGCGCTCAACCCAATGCGCGCCCCAGCTAAACCCCACCCGCACTGTTACCATCAAATCGAAATGAAGCCCAAAACCATCGGCCGCGCTCTGGGCATTGGATTCCGCGTAGCCGGTCGCTTCGCCGGACGAGCGCGTGCTGCGGTCAGCCCGCCGCTGCCATCCGGCCAGGGGCCGCGCAAAACGCCGTGCGCAATCATGAGACCGGGCCGCGCTCGCCGGCCAAACTACGCGCAATCTGGGAAAAGGCGTGCGCGGCTTTCTCCGCCCCTTCACCCGTGTTGGCGGAATCCTCTGGCTTGAAGTGATGGGAGTCTTCTTTCTGCTGCCGGTGGTGGTCTTCGGGCCCGCTGCGTGGAGAACCCGCGAGAGCTGGGCTCACGGCCCCGATCACCGTACGTTTCTTGTCTCCGTAACCATCATCGCGGTCTTTCTTTATCTCAGCACCACGTCGTTCCTGCGCGCACGCCAGCGCTGAGTTCAGTTCTTGATCTCGCGATCGATCCGCGGTCGCGCGATAGGGCGTCGCCACGGTCCACCGCCACAAGCGCGAGCATGACCAGGCCCACAACGAGAAGCGCAAAGCCTTCGCCGCCGCCCCGTCCCCCGAAGCGGATCAGCCCTAACGCCACCAACGCCACCGTGTTCGCAACTGTGGTCATTTTGTCCTCCTCCGCAATCCGGGGCGCAACACGCCCCTTGCCCTGTTAGAGACACAACCTTTCCCCACAAGTTGCCGTGGCGCGCTGAATTTCGCGCGCAGCTCTCAGCTTTCAGCCTTCAGCTGTCAGCTAAATCCCGGTAATAGCGAGCTTTGTCTGAATTTTGACAGCGTCGAAAACGCCAGCCTTTTACCACAAGCCGCGCAACTACCCCAGCCACCAACAGCTGAAAGCTGACAGCTGAGAGCTGAAAGCTGCTTTTACCGAATCACCTTCAGCGCGGCGCGGAACAGCCCGTCGAACTCGCCGGCCAGGGCCTTGTCCTTCTCCACAGCCTGCTCGATCGCCTTCTCCGCCGCCGGCCGCTGATAGCCAAGATTCACCAGCGCACTCAGCACATCGTCTACCGCCGCGCCCTGTACGCCCACGCGCACCGCCGGAGCCACCGCAAAGTCATCCAGCTTGTCTTTCAACTCCACCACAAGTCGCTCCGCAAGTTTCTTCCCCACGCCCGGAATGCGCACCAGCTGCGCATGATCCTGCCCGCGAATCGCCTGCACGGTCCTGTCGCTCGAAAGCCCGCTCAGAATCTTGATCGCCAGCTTCGGCCCCACGCCGCTCACCGTGATCAGCCGTTCAAAGAGCCGCTTCTCCTGGCGATCGAGAAACCCGAACAGCGCAATCTGGTCCTCGCTCACCTGTGTGTGAATGTGCAGCGAGACCTCCGCGCCCACACTCGCAAGCGACGTAAACGTAGGCACACTGATGGCCACGTCGTAGCCCACGCCCGCGGCCTCCACGATGGCCTGCCCGGGCTCTTTCGCAATCAGCCTTCCCCGCAAATGCGCAATCATCGTCCGTCCCTATTTTCTAATCAACCAATCCTGGTGGACCATCCATCCGCAGTCTCTTCGCGGATGGGTGGGAAAGCAGGAAACCTTCCCAACGTGCGCGCAGAGCCTGCAAATCTTGAGCTAGGCAGCCGCGAGTGCCGTCACAAACTCCGCAGCAGTCCTAACCTCACCGCGCTTTGTAAAAAGTCGATCGACCAGTGCATCCTGCAAGCCGTTATCGAGGTCAGCACAGCAGTCCGCAATCACCACCGTTTTGTAATCCAGATCGCAAGCCTCCAGCAGTGTCGACAACACCACGCCGCTCGTTGCAATCCCAAACAGCACCAGCGTCTCAATCTCCTTCGCGCGCAAAATCATCTTAAGGTCCGTGCCCGCAAACGCACTCACCCGATGCTTCGTCACAACAATGTCTTCCGGCTCCGGTCCCAGCGCAGGATGAATCTTTCCCAGCGGCCCGAGAAACAGCTGCTGGTGTTGCGGATTCGCCTTGAGCGCAGCGAAGAGTCTGTTGCGCTCGCTCACCTCCGGCAGGCCGGGACGAAAGCCCACTTGCACGTGAATCACCGTCATCCCCGCACCACGCGCCGCCGCCAGCACACTCGCCGCGCGCCCCACAAACTCCTCCGGCGGCTTCGCATAAATCGACACAATCCCGACCTGGCAATCCATGGCAAGAATCGCCGTCTTCGCAATGGTCAGATCGCCCATGAATGCATTCCTTCTACGCAATCCCTCTGCACATCGCAGGGGGCTGGGTGCCCCAGAGCCTGTCCTGAGCGTAGCCGAAGGATCTCGCATTTGGGGACCTGGGAAAGCACAAACCTCTCAACGCCGCAAGCAGCTCTAGGCAATCCCCATCCGCTTCGCCACGCGTTCAATCGTCTCCAGCGCCTGGTCCAGCTGCGCCTTCGTGTGCTCGCTCGAAAGCATCAGCCGGATGCGCGCCTTGCCTTCCGGCTACCGTCGGAAACGCAATGCCCGTTCCCAACACGCCCTCATCGAACAGCGCCCGCGAGAAATCCATCGTCAATCGCCCATCGCCGATGATCACCGGCGTAATCGGCGTCTCCGTCGCCGGAGTGTTCACGCCGCCCACGTTGAACCCGGCGCCGCGCAGCTCGCTCTGGAAGTAGCGCGTGTTGTCCCACAGCCGCTCAATCCGCTCCGGCTCGTTCTCCAGAATGTCGAACGCCGCAATGCACGTCGCCGCCACGCTCGGCGGATGCGAAGTCGAAAACAAGAACGGCCGCGCGCGATGATAGAGGTAGTCAATCAACTCGCGGCTTCCGCACACATAGCCGCCCAGCGCGCCAATCGCCTTTGACAGCGTGCCCACCTGCACATCCACCTTGCCGTGCGCGTTGAAGTGGTCGACGCTCCCGCGCCCGTTGCGCCCCAGCACGCCGCTCGCATGCGCATCGTCCACCATCATGATCGCGCCGTACTTCTCCGCCAGCTCGGCCAGCTTGCCCACCGGGCCAATGTCGCCGTCCATCGAGAACACGCCGTCCGTGATCACCAGCTTGTGTCCCGGCTCGTTGGCCAGCTCCTTCAGCAGCTCCTCGCAGTGGTCCACATCCTTATGCCGAAAGACCTTGATCTTTGCCCGCGACAGCCGCGCCCCGTCAATAATGCTGGCGTGGTTCAGCTCGTCGCTCAGGATGAAATCTTCCTTGCCCAGAATCGAGCTCACCGTGCCCGCATTCGCCGTAAACCCGCTCTGGAACACCACGCACGCTTCCACATTCTTGAAGCGCGCAATCTTCTCTTCAAGCTCCATGTGGATGCGCATCGTTCCCGCAATCGTCCGCACCGCGCCCGAGCCAACCCCCAGCTCCTTCGTCGCCTTCAGCGCCGCCTCAATCAGCTTGGGATGGTTCGCCAGCCCCAGGTAGTTGTTGCTCGCCAGGTTGATCACCTGCTTGCCGTCGTAGTGGCAAACCGGCGCCTGCTGGTCTTCCAGAATGCGCAGCTTGAAATGTGTACCCTTGGCGCGAAGCTCATCCATCACCGCGGTCAAATGTGCAAGTTGTGGCCGTGTAGCAGCAGTCGTCATCCATTCACCTCAACCTCAAAAGGATAACGCGGAGGGGCAGTTCCGCGCGTGCGCGGAACTGCCAGTCATCTCAGCCATCAGCTCTCAGCGAGCCGCAAGCGACAAGCGAGCCGCTGACCCACTAAGTACTTCCTCGTCACCCAAGGCCGATAGCGGGCACACAGAAACTGAAAGCTGACAGCTGATAGCTGAAAGCTGCTTCTTGACACCCCTAGCGTTCTATGCCTATAGTCTTTCCATACAAAGACCGCTAGGGGTACAGCATGGGCAAACTCGACCAATCCAAAAACGATCTCCAGGGAAATCTCGATCTTCTCGTCCTCAAGACCCTCGCCCACGCGGGCTCGCTCCACGGCTACGGCATCGTGCTTCACATCCAGCGCGCCTCCGACGAGCTGCTCCGCGTGGAAGAAGGCTCGCTCTATCCAGCCCTGCATCGCATGGAGCAGAGCGGCTGGGTCGCCTCGGAATGGGCGCTCACGGAAACCAACCGCCGCGCCAAGTACTACAAGCTCACCGCCGCCGGACGCCGCCAACTCGAAGCCGCCCAGGAAAACTTCGACCGCCTCGTCCGCGGCGTCCGCGCCGTCCTCCGCTTACGCGTAATCGGGGGAATGAACCGCGACATCTGGGTGCCCCATCCATCCGCAGTTTCATGCGGGTGGGTGGGAAAGCACAGAACTTAGAACAGCAAAGAACGAAAAGTCTTTCGGGAGGATCACGCTATGTCATCTTCTCCGCCGCATCACCAATCTCTTCCGTCGCTCTGAGCTCAATCGCGACATCGAAGACGAGCTCCAGGCGCACATCGCCCTGCGCGCCGACGACAACCGCGCCGCCGGCATGTCGCCCGCTGAAGCCCTCGCGACGCTCGCCTTCGCTTCGGCAATCGCATCTCCACGCGCGAACGCGCCGCCGCCGCCGACGTCCGCATTGCATCTGGAAACGCTGGCGCGCGATGCACGCTACGTCGTTCGCCGCATCCGCCGCTCGCCGGGATTCGCGCTCACGGCGATCGTCACACTGGCCCTCGGCATCGCGGCTAACGTCGTCGTCTTCAGCGTGCTCAACTCCATCCTGCTGCGCCCGCTCAACGTCGCCAATCCGGACAGGCTCGTGCCAGGTCGTGCAAAAGCGATGCAGGGAGATGACAGCCAGTCCTACCCGGATTACCTCGACTTCAAATCGCGCAATGCCGCCTTCACAGGCATGGCCACCTATCGCATCGGCTTTGCGGGCCTGAGCGCAGGCGGAGCCGCGCAAAAGTACATGTTCTACGAGGTCTCGGGCAACTACTTCGACCTGCTCGGCGTGCAGCCCGCGCTGGGCCGCGTCTTTCACGAGAACGATGAGCACGGGCCCAACTCCGCGCCCTACATCGTGCTCAGCGATCACCTTTGGCGCACGCGCTTCAACGCCGATCCTCGCATCGTCGGCACCATCGTCGACCTGAACAAGCACCCCTTCACCATCATCGGAGTCGCGCCCGCCAGCTTCAATGGCACCGAGCTCTTCCTCTGGCCCGAGTTCTGGACACCCATCGTCAACGAGGAGCAACTCGAGGGGTACAACTTCCTCGTCAAGCGCTTCAACCACGGCTTGTTTGTCTTCGGTTCGCTCCGGCCCGGCGTCACTCCACAACAGGCAACCGACAATCTCATTACAGTGGCGCATCAAATGACGCGCGAGCATCCTGCCGAAGACGATGGCCTCGCCGCACGCCTGGTGAAACCTGGCCTCATGGGCGATGTCTTTGGCGGCAGCGGCGCGATCCTTCCTCATCGCGATGATGATTCTGGCGCTGCTGGTGCTCGTGGCCGCATGCGTCAACCTCGCCGGCATCTGCGCCGCGCGCGCCGCGGACCGCACCCGCGAACTCGCCATCCGGCTCTCCATCGGATCCACACGCGGCCACGTCCTGCGCCAGTTGCTCACCGAGGCGGTCCTTGTCTCCATCGCCGGTGGTGTTGCGGGAACCGTTCTGTCTGTCGCACTGCTCAGCGCGCTGAGCCAGTGGCAGCCCATTCCCGAATACCCCATTCACGTAACCGTTATTCCGGACCTGCGCGTCTACGGAATCGCACTTTTTCTCTCGCCTGGCCAGCGGTATTCTGCCCGGCCTGCTTCCTGCGCGCCAGATCTGGCGAACCGATGTGACCCAGGCCATGCGCAGCGACTCCGCTTCGTCCAGTCCTGATCGGCCGCTTCTCAATGCGCGACATGCTTCTCGGGTCTGCAGATCGCTCTCTGCGCGCTGCTTGTTACGGCTTCGCTGGTTTCGCTACGCGGCATGGCGCGCTCGCTACATGCGCCGCTTGGCTTTTCGCCGCAGGGCGCGATGCTGGCTGAAGTTGACTTGCAAATGTCCGGTTACTCCGACGCGGCGGCGCTCCCTTTGCAGCGCCGCTTGATCGACGAAGCCGCGCGCATTCCTGGCGTTATCGCGGTTGGATCCGTCAATGAGATCCCACTCAACGGCCACGGCAGCTCTACGCCCGTCTATCGCGATGGAACCACCGATCTTGCGCGCAGTCGAACGCTGCCGCTGGGAGCGAAGTACTTCGCCATCTCGCCCGGGTACTTCGTTGCTGCAGGTACGCGTCTGCTCGCCGGTCGCGACGTTTCCTGGACCGACGGCCCCAAGGACTCCAAACGTGGCCGTCGTCAACCAGGCCTTTGCGCACGTCCTGTTCGGAAACTCTTCGCCTTTGGGCCAGCATTTCCTTGGCGCGGGGAACATTCGGTACGAGGTGGTGGGCGTTGTGGAAGACGGCAAGTACGACTCGCTCACCGAAGACCCAACACCCGCGATGTTCTTCCCGCTCGCGCAAAGCAGCGATAACAACACCACGCTCGATCGTCCGTTCACAGCTGGACTCCGCGGCCACCGCCTACGCGCTCAGCCACCTGATCACCGGCGTCGACTCCAGCCTTCCCTTCACGCTTCATCCCTGGCCCGACGCATTGGCGCTGGTGCTCTTCCCGGCGCGCGTCGCCACTATTGCGCTCAGCATTCTGGGTTTTCTCGCAGCGCTGCTCGCCGTCACCGGCGTCTTCGGCATGGCGGCCTATTCGGTTTCGCGGCAAATGCGCGAACTTGGCATTCGCGTAGCCCTCGGCGCACGGCGGCTGCAGATCATTGGCTCCGCTCTGCGCCGCCCGCTCGTTGTCCTGCTTCTCCGGCTCCGCTGCGGGACTGGTCCTGGGCGTTCTCGCCAGCCGTCTGCTCGCGTCCTTCGTGTATCAGGCCACTCCGCGCGATCCGCTGGTGCTGCTCGGAGCCGTCGGCGCCATGGCCATCGTCGGCCTCATCGCCACATGGATTCCCGCAACCCGCGCGCTCGCCGTAGACCCGGCCCAGTTGCTTGCGCAACGAGTGAGTGACTTGAAGTCCGCAAAGAACTTGGGTGCCCCATCCATCCGCAGTCTCATCGCGGATGGGGTGGGAAAGCACGAACTCATAAAGGATTCCGCGCCATGTCTCTAATCCGCCGCTTCACCAATCTCTTCCACCGCACCAAACTCGATCGCGAGATCGACGACGAACTCCAGGCGCACATCGCCCTGCGCACCGACGACAACGTCGCCGCCGGCATGTCGCCCACCGAAGCCAATCGCGACGCGCGCCTCCGCTTCGGCAATCGCACCGCGACCCGCGAGCACGTCGCCGCCGCCGACTCCGCGCTGCACCTCGCCCGCTTCGCAGCCGATCTGCGCTTTGCCTGTCGCCAGCTTGTGCGCAACCCCGGCTACGCCCTCGTCGCCATCCTCGTGCTGGCTCTCGGCATTGGCTCCAGCACCGCGATCTTCGCTTTCGTCGACGGCGCACTCATTCGTCCGCTGCCCTTCGCAAATCCGTCTCGCCTCGTCAGCGTCTACGAAGTCGTGCCCAGTTGCCCCCTCTGCAACATCTCCTATCAGAACTGGCTCGACTGGAAGAAAGCCGGCCTGCCCTTCAGCTCGCTGCAAGCCTGGGGCTGGGCCAGTTATCTCATCCACACCCCGCAAGGCACCGAGCCAGCGCGCGGCGCGCGTGTCAGCGACGGATTCTTCCGCACCCTGGGCGTCACGCCCATGCTCGGTCGCGACTTCCACGCCGACGAAGATGCGCCTGGCCAACCCCACACCGTTCTCCTCAGTTATGGCGCGTGGCAAAAGCGCTTCGGCGCGAATCCCGCCGTCGTCGGTCAAAGCATCACTCTCAGCAACATTCCGTACACGATTATCGGCGTGCTCCCGCGCGAATATCACTTCGCGCCGCTCGGCGAAGCCGACTTCTGGGCCGCCTTGAACGACCCCAACGACTGCGACCGCCGCCGCGCCTGCCATGGCCTCTTCGGTCTCGCCCGTCTTCAGGACGGAGCCTCGTTCCAAGCCGCGGCTGCAGCCATGAAGAATGAAGCCGCGCTCTTGGCCGGCCAGTATCCCGACTCCAACCACGGCTGCGGCGCCACCGCAATCCCTCTCACCGAATCCATCATGGGCAACATCCGTCCCGTGCTGCAGGTTCTTCTCGCCGGAGCCCTGTTGCTTCTCGTCATCGCCTGCGTCAACGTCTCCGCTCTTCTGCTCGTCCGCACCGAGAGCCGCAAGCAGGAAACCGCAGTCCGCGCCGCCCTCGGCGCCACCGCCGCTCGTCTCTTTGCCCAATTCGCCGCCGAGGCCTGTGTTCTCATCGTCGCCGGGTCGCTTCTCGGCCTCAGCGCCGCCGCGCTCACCATCCACCTTCTCGTCAAGCTCGTACCCGCCGACCGCATGGAGAGCATGCCGTTCCTCCTCTCCGTCGGCCTCACGCCACACGTTCTTTTCTTCGCGCTGGGTGTCTCGTTTCTCGCCGCGCTCGGTCTTGCCGTTGGTCCAACCATCCGCATCCCACGCCGCACCCTGCGCGGGGACCTCGCCGAAGGCGAACGCGGATCTTCGGGAACCACCTGGCGTCGTCTCGGCAATCGTCTTATCGTCGTCGAGCTCGCCACAGCCGTCGTGCTTCTTGCCGGCGCCGGCCTCCTCGGCAAAAGCTTCTATCTCCTGCTCCACGCCGACCTCGGCATGAAGCCCGACAACCTCGCCATCCTCGTCGTCGCCGCGCCCCGAAGCTATGCCGACGACAACCGGCTCCGCAACTTCGAGCAAAGTCTCTTGAGCCGCGTCGGCAATCTTCCCGGCGTGAATGCCGTCGGCATCGGCAGCCATCTTCCCGCGCGCGATTGGGATGGCGGCGTCTCCATCGAAATTCCCGGCCGCCCCAACAACGGCGCACGCAACGACCTCCCCGAGCGCGATGTCAGCCCCACCTACTTTCAAGCCGTAGGCGCAACCCTTCTGCGCGGCCGCTACCTCGCCACCGCCGATGGCGACGAGAAGCAGCCCGCCGTGATCGTCGTCAATCACACCCTGGCGAACAAGCTCTTCCCCGGCGAAAACGTCATCGGCAAACATCTCGCCTACGAAGGCTCAAAGACCTCCATGGAAATCGTCGGCGAAATTCAGGACATCAAAGAAGGCCAGCTCGACTCCGTCTCGCAGCCCGCCATCTATGTCCCCTTCGATCGCGATCCCTTCCACTCCTTCTATCTCTTCGTCCGCACCAGCTCTTCTCCGGATGCCATGCTGCCCACCATCGCCGCGGCCATTCACCAGATCGATTCCGCCGTCGCCACCTCCGACGAAACCACCATGAACGCCGTGGTCGAAGACTCAACCTCCGCCTATCTCCATCGCGCCTCGGCCTCGCTCGTCGGCGGATTCGCCGGCGTAGCCCTGCTCCTCAGCATCGTCGGTCTCTATGGCGTCGTTGCCTACTCCGTCAGCCGTCGCACCCGCGAAATCGGCGTGCGCATGGCCCTCGGCGCGCAGCGCAGTTCCGTTCATCGCATGGTTCTTGGCGGAGCCGTGCGCCTCACCGCGATCGGCATCGTCCTCGGCCTCGTGGGCGCCCTCGCAGCCAGCACGCTCCTGCGCAAGCTGCTCTTCGCCACCAAAGCGTGGGACCTCCCCACCCTCGTCGCCGTTGCCGGAGTCATGGCCGCCGCGGCACTTCTCGCCAGCTACATCCCCGCCCGCCGCGCCGCCTCCATCGACCCCATGCGCGCCCTCCGCAGCGAATAGCGCGAGTTTTGAAAGGGCACGACCCGACAGTTTGCTGAAATAGCGCCGATCAAACGCCTGTTTTGAAAGGGCTGGGCTTGAAAACTCGACTTCACGCTTTGTAATCAGGGCACGACTTTAGTCGGGCCGAAAAAAGCCGGCCAAAAGACGCGGGGCTTTCGCCCCTGAGGCCCACCTGTCCATTCCACTCGCCATACGTCCAATACACAGCGCACGCGCACACGTTGGCAGTCCCGCGCCTCCGCCGGATACAATGGAAGCTCACGCTTTACCAATCGAGCAGCATCACTTTTC
This sequence comes from uncultured Acidobacteriaceae bacterium, assembly GCA_963846095.1. Taxonomy (GTDB): domain Bacteria; phylum Acidobacteriota; class Terriglobia; order Terriglobales; family Acidobacteriaceae; genus Telmatobacter. The sequence continues at coordinate 45,499 of CAWJUW010000004.1, read as the reverse complement.
TTGAGATTTGGAGTAGGTACGTGACAGGTTTCATTCGCCGCGCTTTGCGGCTTCCCCGGGTTGCAGGATTCACGATCGTAGCCGCTCTGCCTCTGTTGGCTGCACCGTCTGCGCCCCGCGTAGCCACCCAAACTTCTCTCGCCGTCGATGCACACGACCAGTCCGGCCGCACCCGCGTCTCTCTTGCTGTCGCTGTCACTGCAAGCGATGACGCCACCCCCACCGGCAACATCGAAATTCGCGACAACAGCCAGCCGCTCGCCGGCGTTCCCCTCAACACCCAAGGCCGCGCCGCGCTCGTTCTCGATCTTGCCGCGGGCGAGCACTCCATCACCGCCTCCTACTCTGGCGACGCCGCGCACACTGCCTCTGTCTCCGAGTTCAAAGGCGTCCATGCTCTCGCCACCTCCGGCGCCGACTTCGCCATCTCCGTCAATCCCACCTCGCTGTCGCTCACCGCAGGTCAGTCCGGAAGCGCCATCGCCACCATCACGCCGGAGAACAGTTCTGTTCTCACGTCGCCGATGTTTGTTACGCTCTCGTGCTCCGGCCTGCCCGACCAGTCCTCCTGCACCTTCACGCCGGAGAACATCGAGATCCTGCCCAACGCCACCGCCAACATCACCAGTTCCATGGTCATCCAGACCCAGCAGCAGGAAGGTCTTCTCCTGCGTCCGGGCACGCGCAACGTCGCCCTCGCCATCCTTCTGCCCGGAGCTCTCGGCCTCGGCTGCCTCGCCTGGTCCGACGCGCCGCCGTTCGTGGCTCGTGCGGTTGTCGCTTCTCGCCCTGGTCGCACTGGTCATGACGCTCGGTACCTCCGCCTGCAATGCGCGCTACAACTACTACAACCACGGACCGCCCATCAATCCCGCCACCCCCTCCGGCGTCTATACGGTCCTGGTCACCGCGCAGTCCAGCAACGGCGTCTCCGCCACCAACCACAGCACCGACCTGACCTTCACCGTAAAGTAGCGCGAGCCCCGCTACCCACCCTGTACCAACCACGACAGGGGGTGCCCCGTCCTAGCTACGCTAGGGCGGGAAGCAATGCCGTCCGACCAAGCCCTGTACGTTGAGATCGAGTCCGAATGGACTGCATCCAGGCGCGAAGCAGAAGGCATCCGGCTCAAAGTGCAACGCGGTCCGGTTTCGTGCTTCCCGCCCTAGCAGAGCTAGGACGGGGCACCCTCGTTTGCGGCGATCGCGCATCAGGCGGTCGCCCGAAGTGATAGAACAATCTCTGCGTGACCCCCAAACCCAAACCTGGCTGTCATCCTGAGCGAAAGGGGCCCCACGCGCTCTTCAGCGTGGCCGGGGCCCCCGCGGACAGGTCTTCGTCTGTGGGGTGGAGGTTGGGGGTGGTGAGTCGAAGGACCTGTATTTGTTTTTCGGTTCTATCCGCGCTCATCCTCGCAGCCTCGATCTCCCCGCAAGCTCAAACCGCCGACCAGGCCTGGCTCCGCAATCAAGCCAGTCCCGCCCGCAAAGTCCGCTCCCTGGGCAACGACCCTCTCGAACAATCCGCCGTCGCCGAACTGAATCGCAACACGTCGGCCAAGCCCGAACCGAACACATCCCAGTCCGGCGAAATCCTCCTCGGCACGGCCGAGGAAATCCGTCACGCCAACCCAACCCTCAACATCCCGAACGACCTCCCGCCCGACGGTTTCTTCCTCACCCGTAGCGCCAAGGAAACCATCATCGCGGGCGGCAGCCCCTCCGGCGTCCTCTACGGCGCCTTCGCCTACCTCCGCCAACTCACCACCGGCTCGAAACCCCACCAAGAACCCGACCGCGACCAGCCAACCTACCCCATCCGCTGGGTCGACGAGTGGGACAACCCCGACGGCTCCATCGAGCGCGGCTACGCCGGCCGCAGCATCTTCTTCGAAGGCGGCAACGTCCGCGACGACCTCGCCCCCGTCTCCGAATACGGCCGCCTGCTGGCGTCCATCGGCATCAACGGCTGCAACATCAACAACGTCAACGCCGCCCCGCAGCTCCTCGACACCGACCACCTCAAGCAGATCGCCCGCATCGCCGACGCCTTCCGCCCCTGGGGCGTCCATCTCGCCATGTCGGTCGCCATCGCCAGCCCGCAAACCATCGGCGGCCTCCCCACCTACGATCCCTTCGACCCCGCCGTCAAAGCCTGGTGGGCCGCCAAGGTCGACGAGATCTACCGCCTCATCCCCGACTTCGCCGGCTTCACCGTCAAGGCCGACTCCGAAGGCCAGCCCGGCCCCGCCAGCTTCGGCCGCACCCCCGCCGACGCCGCCAACACCCTCGCCGCCGCCCTCGCCCCCCACCACGGCATCGTCCTCTACCGCGCCTTCGTCTACAACCACCACCTCGACTGGCACGACCCCAAAGCCGACCGCGCCCGCGCCGCCTACGACATCTTCCACCCCCTCGACGGCAAGTTCCTCCCCAACGTCATCATCCAGATCAAGGAAGGCCCCATCGACTTCCAGGCCCGCGAGCCCGTCTCGCCGCTCTTCGCCGGCCTCGAGCACACCGCCTTCAGGCCATGGAAGTCCAGATCACCCAGGAGTACACCGGCCAGCAGCGCCACCTCGTCTACCTCGCCCCCATGTGGAAGTGGGTCTCTCGACACCGACCTCCACGCCCAAAAGCCGGCTGCCCCAGAGCCTGTCCTGAGCGAAGCCGCAGGATCCCGCGATTTGGGGACCGACGAAAGCACTCCCCTGAAAACCATCCTCGAAGGGAAAATCTTTCACCAGCCACTCGGCGGCATGATCGGCGTAGCCGGCATCGGCCGCGACCGCTGGCTCAGCTCACCCCTCGCCCTCGCCAACCTCTACGCCTTCGGCCGCCTCGCCTGGAACCCCAACCTCGACCCCGCCGACCTCGCCGAGCGAATGGACCCGCCAGACCATCTCCACCGACCCCCAGGTCGTCGCCACCGTCCAGAAGATGCTCATGCAGTCCTGGCCCGCCTACGAGGACTACACCGGCCCCCTCGGCCTGCAAACCCTCACCGACATCACCGGCTCCCACTACGGCCCCAACATCGAGTCCAGCGAGCACAACGGCTGGGGCCAGTGGCACGACGCCGACGCCAAGGCGTAGGCAAAGACCGCAGCGTCGCCACCGGTTCAGGCTTCGCCGGCCAATATCCTCCACAACTTGCCGCTATCTACGAGTCCACAGACAACACCCCCGACGACCTGATCCTCTTCTTCCACCACCTGCCCTACACCGTACAAACTCCACAACGGCAAAACCGTCATCCAGACCATCTACGACGACCACTACGAAGGCGCCGCCCGCGCCGCCCAGTTCGTCCGCGACTGGCAATCTCTCCAGGGCAAAATCGACCCCGCCCTCTACGCCGACATGCTCGCCCGCCTCCAATACCAGGCCGGCCATGCCATCGTCTGGCGCGACGCCGTCGTCCAGTACTTCCTCAAGCTCTCCGGCATCCCCGACGAAAAAGGCCGCGCCGGCCACTACCCCGGCCGCCTCGAAGCCGAAGACGCCCACCTCACCGGCTACCAGGTCATCGACGTAACCCCCTGGGAAGACGCCTCCCGCGGCAAAGCCGTCAGTTGTCCAACGAAGGGTACGGGCTTTAGCCCGTACGTTGAGAAGCCCGGAAAAGCCGGGGCTTTAGCCCCCGAGGAAATGCGCGCCTGCTCCGCCGACTGGACCTGGACCGGAGCTCCCGGCCGCTACAACATCGCCGTCCAATACTTCGATCTCCAGGGAGGCTCTGCCAGATTCGCACTGGACATCGACAGTCGACCTCGCGCCACCTGGACCGCCGACGACCACCTCCCCTCCCAGCGTCCCAACGGCGACAACTCCACCCGCTACATCCTCCACGACGTCGACCTGAAAACCGGGGACCAGATTCGCATCGAAGGCACCCCCGACGGCGCCGACCCCGCCGCCCTCGACTACATCGAAATCACGCCCGCCCCCGCGCAATAATCAGCCGCCCCCAAAAAATGCCTTGCACAACTCAATTTCCTCGCTATTATGGAAAAAATGACCGACCGCAGCTATCTCGGCGAATTCGAGCTCATGATTCTCCTCGCCATCCTCCTCCTGGGAGAAGAGGCCTACGGCGTCCCCATCGCCCGCGAGCTGGAGCGCACCCGCAACCGCGATGTCTCTCTCAGCAGCGTCTACGCCGCCCTCGAACGCCTCGAAGCCAAGGGGCTGGTCACGTCGACCCTCGGCGATCCCACCCCCGAGCGTGGCGGCAAAGCCAAGCGCTTCTTCATCGTCACCAAAGAGGGCGTACGCCAGGTACACGAAACCCGCCGCGTCCTCACCAGCCTCTGGCAGCAGATTCCCGAACTCAAATCGGAGCCCTCATGATCGACATTGTCCAAGTCCGCCTATTTGCCGGGCGCCCCATGCATCGGCAGCTCCATCGCCGATGGGTGGGAAACCACGAATCTCAATGTCTTCGGTCTCTCGCCCACAAATTCGTCGGCGGTGTCTAAATCAAAAACGGTCGCCCACGCGCAGGAGAGTCCATGAACGAGATGCGTCCACCATCCCTGGCCACCTGGCTCCTCAAGCACACCCTCGGGCCGCGCCACGACGCCCTCGCCGGCGACCTGCTCGAAGAGTTCCGCTCCGGCCGCTCCCGCGCCTGGTACTGGCGGCAAACCCGCTCGGCGCTCGCGCACACCTGGTTCCAATCCATCGCAACCCGCACTTCCGCAATTCTCTTCACGCTGTCGCTCACGTCGATCGTTCCCGCGTGGCTCCTCGCCGTCGCCGGCGTCGAGAACCGTTTCAACCTCCATCAGCGCTTCCATCAAATGGACTGGCCCTGGCCCTTCCTCTGCGAGTGGGGACTCATTCTCTCCGCCAACCTTCTCTTCATCTGGACAGCCATCGCCCTCTACCTCCTCTTTCATTTACGCGTCGCCGGCACACTCAGCCTTCGCACCTTCTCTGGTGGAATGCGCGCCAGCCTTCCGTCGCTCCTCACCCTCTGGGCAGCGTTGGCCGTCCTGCCCGCCAACTTCATCCAGCGCTATGGCCTCGGCGGCTCCGCATCCGCAATCCACTCCATCCTGAGCGTCGACGCCACGGCTTTGTTCGTCCGTCTCCCGTTTTTCTTCGCAATCCTGTGCACCCTGTGGGTCGCCGCATCGAGTCAACCCAGGCCCAGAACCAAAGCCCGCTAGCAGCCTTCAATCCAGGCAGCACCGCATGAAACGAGAACCGCCACAACTCGCAGCATGGCTCCTCGAGCACGGTATCCCCGGCGATCCTGATCCAGCCCTCGCCGGCGACCTGCTCGAAGACTACCGCTCCGGTCGCTCCGAGGGGTGGTTCTGGCGTCAGGCGCTTTCGGCGTGGCTCGTCGGATGGGTCAAGTACCTCAGCGAGCGCCGCTTCCTGCTCGTCTTTGCGGTTCTTTGGTCCATGCTGGCCCCCGCCTGGTCCGCTGTCGTTGACCGCATCGAAAACAGCCCCAATCTGCTCAACCCCGCCTGGACCGCGAGCCACCTCTTCACCATGTTCTGGCTATGGGTCGCCCTGAACCTGGTCTTCCTCTGGGCCGGAATGCTCGTCTTCGTGGCCCTCCACACCCGCTTCGCCCGCGCCTTCAGCAAAGCCCATCTCAAGCGCGCCTTTACGCTGACGCCGCTGCTCTTCATGCCGATCTACTTCGCCACCTTCGTCTTCATGAACCTGTTCGCCTACCCCGGCCTCGAAATCAAGCAGGGCCTGCTCATCCCCCTCGGCGAACTCATCGACCTGAAGCTGCGCGCCGACGTCCTGCGCATCCCCTACTTCCTCACCCTGCTCTGGGCCATGTGGGAAGCCACCCCGCGCCTGGCCGCTATCTCCATGCCCCTCCTCGAGCGAAAGCCCTCCAAGGCTCCGCCCCCGCCCGAAGCCGCGCCGGCAATCCTCCCCAGCTCCCAGGTCGACCCCTACACCCTCAAGCGTTTCCTCTTCTTCGTCATTGGAACCGGCCTGCTCAACGCCCTCATCGCCGGCTTCCTCCTCTGCCGTCTCCCCGACGCCCACAACCCCAGCGTCTTCATCCTGGCGCGACGCGCGGTCCTCTACGTCCTCCTCGGCGGCATCTTCGGAGTCGCCGGCATTTACCTCTACTGGAAGAACCCCGCCAGCCCCTTCCGCAACGCCGCTCCGCTGCCCTTCTGGCTCTTCGCGCTCACCTGCACCTCCGCCTGGATCTGGGTGCCCGCCATGGTCATCTTCTCCGAGCAGCTCTCCGGCCTCACCGCCCTCGTCGCCGCCATCGGAGCCACCCTGCTCGCCGCCGGCCTCCGCCACGCCACGTCCTCGCTCTTCGCCCCGCCGCCCCGCGCCAGCCTCGACCCCGAACCCTCCGAGCTCTTCACCGAAACCCTCTACCGCGCCCCGTTTGAAATCGAGGGCTACCTCATCGCCCTCTCCCTCTACGCCGCCGGCTGGGCCCTCGCCACCCACTCCAACTACACCGCCTGCACCCTGCTCGCCCTCGCCGCCTTCCTCTTCGCCTGGAAGCGCACCTTCATCCGCAACCCGCACACCGACGCCCGCAGCGAATACCGCCGCGCCGCCCTGCGCCTCGCCCTCGCCCTCATCCCCGCGATCCTCTTTACCTTCTGGTCTTTGCTCGACGGCGTAGCCCACCGCAACCGCCTCGAAGCCGCCTCTGCCCTTGCCGCCGCCCGCGCCAACCCTGCCCCCGGCGAAGACGCCAAGCAGGACCCAAAGACCCCCGCCTCCGCCAACGGCACCTCCGGCTACCAGAGCGTCATCCTCTGGCCCGTCGTCGACAAGAAGCAGATCATCCCGCCCGTCCCGCGCCTCATCAACCTCCTCGCCCCCGGAACCACCAAGCCCCTCGTCATCCGCTTCGACGGCCCCTACTTCTACTTCCAGCCGCCCCACAAACAGCCCAGCAACAACGCCCACCAGGCCCACGGCACCCCGCTCGCCATCGACGTCAAGACCAACAACTTCGTCTCGCTCATCATGCAGGCCCACCAGAAGCTGGGCGTCTCCATCCCCGTCGCCCGCTGCCGCGAGCTCCAGGTCGACCTCCTCAACCGCGACAACAACCGCGGCTTCATCCGTGTCGCCGTCTTCCTCGAGGACACCACCGCCCCCGACTACCAGCTCTTCCTCGGCCAGCAGACTCTCCCCTCCAGCGAGCCGGAAAACTTCCGCGTGAAATTCACCCCCCAGCCCGAATCCCTCCACTTCGCCATCCCCAACCCCGCCAAACTCCGCAAATTCGACCAGATCACGGTCATGCTGCTCCCCGACGAATCCAACTACGACCGAGCCCCCAAAGTAGCCATAGACCAGTTCCAGATACAGCCAAGATGAAGAGTCAGGGAATAGGGAATAGGGAATAGGGAATAGGGAGTAGGGAGTAGGGAATACACCGCGATGAGGGGTCAGGGATCAGGTTTCAGGGGTCAGAAAGCAGAGAGAAGCGAGAAGAGAGAGCAGTGAGCAACCCTGTCCTTCGGAACTGGGTGTACCCACACATGCGGGGTGCCCCATCCATCCGCAGTCTCTTCGCGGATGGGTGGGAAAGCAGGAACCTCACCCGCCCAATCCCAGCCCAGCCCCAAAAACAAAAGCGGAAGCCGAAGCCCCCGCCGCCTTCTATTCCCTATTCCCTATTCCCTGACCCCTAGATATCTGATCTGCACCAGATCGGCCCCAGCCCCATCGGCCCCCGGACTCACCGTGCTCGTCTGCGGAGCCCGCCAGTGGTCGATATAGCTGATCCGGTGCACGCACCCAATCGTGCAATTCGGAGCGCAGCTCTTCGCCGTCAAAAACTCCCGCTTCACGTCCGCCGTCGTGTACTCGCGCAATCGGAACCCCCGGATACCCGCGCTGCTGGCTGCAATAGTGCACCAGCCCGTCCTCGCAGATATACAGGTAGCGCGACCCCGCCCGGCAGCGCCAGTCGTTCGGCCGCCCCTCCGCAATCGCCTCCTGAAACTTGTCGAACTGCGCGTAGTTGGTCTTCTTCCGGTTCGTCATCGCGAAGTAGACCTTCGCCTCTTCCGGCTGCAGCGGCTTCAGCTGCCCGTCGCCGTCGTGAATAATCCCGATCGTCGACTCGAACCCCAGCTCCAGCGCCCGCTTCCCAATCACCAGCGCGTCATTGGGATCCTTGAAGCCCCCGCCCACCACCGAGTTGATGTTCACGTGGAACTCGGCGTGCTCGGCCAGCATCTGCAGCTTCTTGTCCAGAACCTTCAGGCTCTTCTTCGAAACCTCGTCCGGCTCGAGGTTATCGATGCTGATCTGCATGTGATCGAGGCCCGGCCGCGTTCAGCCGCTCGATCCTCTCCACGTTCAGCAGATAGCCATTCGTGATCATCCCCGCAATCGCGCCCGTCTTGCGCATGCGCCGGATGATGTCGTCCAGCTCCGGATGCGTCAGCGGCTCGCCGCCCGAGATCCCGATCATGGCCGTCCCCAGCCGCCCCAGGTGGTCGATGCGCCGCTAGCATCTCGTCCAGCGGCACAGGCTCAGAAACCTTGTCGTACTCGTTGCAGTACGCGCAGCTCAGGTTGCAGAACCGCGCCGGCACAATCTGCGCCAGCACCGGATGCGAAGTAGACGCCAGCGCCCGCGCCACCATCGCGTACTCGCGCGCCTTGCGCCGAGCCGCAACCGCCCGCCCCTTAACCGTAGCTCTCCGGGCAGTACCCATCTTTACTATTGAATCACAACGCGACCGTCTTTACTTTCGCTTCGGCCCGTGCAGTTTTCGGAACTCGTCCGGGATACCCTCCCCAGTTGTTCTTACCCGTGCAGCTTCGATCGTGTCCCGAGGTCTCAGCTCGTGAGCCCTCGCTCCCGCTTCCCGCTGAGTTCCCCCACGAACGATGACCCTTCCATTCTTCAAAGCCGCGAAGCCGCCGCTTTCCTCGGGTTCCACAATGATGTTCGCCATGTTCACAGACCTCGATTGGATTTTTGAGTATTCAATTCTCTCGTCTAAAACGAATGCTGACGCAGCCAGGTGTTTCGGGCATCCCCAAGAGCCCAACTAGCCCAATTCCCTTGAAGTCTGGCAACAAAGAGCACATCGTTGGGATAGAGCGTGGTTCTAATGCTTTCGCGAATCTCTGCCGCATTGAGCGCGCTCTCGACCAGCCACACCGATTTTTGAAGATGGCACCAGTTAAAACTGGTTTTGATATGGGCGATTACCCTCTCATAATCTTCCGAAGTGTCATTTGGCGACCGTAGGTCATAGGTTGCTAAGAAGACCATTCTCTTTCCCTCAAGGAACCAAAGTATCAGGTCACTTGTTGCGAATATAGCACATATAGCGTATATTGCAATAGTGACAGAAAAATTAAATGAGACACTTGGCGCTGAACTGATTTCTAATTCACTGCGAGTGCATTGGTCGCCAGAATGCAGCGGTGCACGCGGAGGGAGTCCCATGCAGGACAAGGAGAATTTGGCGGCAGAAGAGACTGGGGTGTCAATTTCTGAACAGGATCAGCGGGAGATTCATGATCTGTACTCGAAGCTGCGTGCGGCGGAAGCGAAACTCGTCGGACCAGACGGTAAGATTCAGCTGTTGCCAGGAAATCTCTACTCGTTTCTATGCCAGCTACTGGCCGACCTCAAAGACGGGAAGTCAGTGACGATTTTGCAAAGCGACGCAACGCTAACCACCGTCGAGGGGGCTAAACTTCTCGGGGTATCCAGACAGTTCCTTATTCAAGAGATTGAAAAGAACCGAATCCCTCACCATATGGTCGGGACGCACAGAAGACTCTATGCGCGTGATGTACTCGCGTACAAGAGCAACAGAGACGCCGGACGAAGAAAGCAACTCGATGATCTCGCTCTTGCCGAATTTGACGAAGGACTCTACACAAGAGGGCTGAATGATCCTCACTCCCGACAATGAGTATTGCGTGGTGCTGGATGCATGCGTACTCATGCCAATGCCTCAATGCGATACGCTCCTCCGTTCAGCGGAAGAGCCGTCTTTTTTTCGCATGGCATGGAGCGAACAGATTATGGCCGAGATTCGGAGAGGACTGGAAGGACCCAACTTCGGCTACTCAGCCCAACAAGTTGAACGAAGAATCCGATCAATGAACGTAGCTTTCCCGGAAGCGCTAATCGCTTTCCCCGTTGAACTAGTGGACAGCATCTTAGGGCTACCGGATCCCGATGATCGGCATGTTGTTGCTTTAGCTATCCATGCTCAAGCGAACACGATAGTCACTGACAATATCCGCGATTTCCCCGTGGCAACACTTGCGCAGCATAACTTGACGGCGCACACCGCAGACGAATTCTTGGTACACCAATACCATCTTAATCCCCAGATCATGCTGGAGAAATTAGATAGGCAGGCCGCCGGTATACGGAAGCAACGCGCAGACGTTCTGCAGCTTCTTCGGCAGTCGGCGCCGACCTTTTGCGAACTCTGCGGCAAATCGCGATAGGTGGCTGATGGCCGGATCCGTCAGCCTTTGCACTTTGCGGGGGCTGGGCACGCGACGTAGTCTTCTTCTGCAGACGCGGTAGACCCACCGCCCCGATCCAGTCTGCCGTGCGCCCTCCATCAGCTTGGTCAGAATACGGTTGATACGAGTCAATGCCCCGCGCCTCTGCGCGCCTCTCTTACACCGCAGGTGTGTGCCTCCCGGAGGGAGGCGCTGAACTTAGCCACGGGTGAAACCCGTGGACCCGAACCCGCCGCAAAGCCCGCCGCCCCGGAGGGCGCGGCGTGATGCATCGCGATGGGTCCCCTCCGATTGGCCTTCGATCCATCCAACACGAAAACGGCGGATCGATCCGCCCCTCCGGGGCGGACGGCGTCCTCTGGACGCCTGCCCACGGGTTTCACCCGTGGCTAAATTCAAGGTCTCCCTCCGGGAGCCGTCTGCGCGATTCATCCCCACACATACCGCGCATCGTATTCAACGCCATACCGCTTCAAAATCGCCAAAAACTCCGCCCTGAAAATCGCGCTTTTGATGGCGCTCGCGTTGCCCGCGAATGTGGGCGAAGGTCGCCTGCACCTGCGATTGCCCGAGGCTGAACGCACCGTACCCTTCCTGCCACGCGAATCCCGTCTTATCGCAGACGTCGTGCATCCACAACGAGGAACCAGCCTTGATCCTGCGCATGGCCTCGGCGAGCGACAGCGTGGCGGGCAACGCCAGCAGCATGTGCACGTGATCCGCCGCTCCCCCTACCGCTAGCGCCGACATACCGTTCCTGCGCGCAATCCCGCCGAGGTAGGACCAAAGGCGCTCCTGTATTTCTGCGGGGATGATGGGTTGACGGTCTTTGGTGGAGAAGACGCAATGAAAGAGACAACGGCAATAGGTGTGGCCGCCCATGGAGCAACTCCGATCACCAAGAGGGTAGAGGCGCAGGAGACCCCCTGGCGGTGAATGGAATCACCGACTGCACGCCGGCCCTCCGGGACGGCCTCATTTGTCGAACCGTTTCCACGGGTTCCACCCGTGGCTAGATTCACTTTGCTCCCTGCGGGAGCGAATGAGGAGCCCGGCTCCGGGTCAGATGCCCCGGGCCTTTGCCGCGCAGCCATGCCCATGATGTCAGGTTACGGAGGTCCTCGAGTCCCCGCCTATTCGATTCAAAATGAGCCTATACTTGTCTCTATGGCAGCGTTTGTCATCAAGAACCGAGTGCCCTCCCCGGAAGAGATGGGACGCACGCTTGGGCTCAGCAGCAGGCGTGTTCAGGCCGTGCGCTTCATTATGAACGCGCCCTCGGCGGCGACTTCAAAGCGTTCGAATGGCAAGCTGCGGATTACCGCCAGGAAATCGAGCTCGAAGCGTCCAAACGCGTAAGGTGGGCTCCAGCAGGCAAGCGTGGCACGACCCGGACGCATTCAGACCGTATTCCTCAACATCCCCTACGACAAGGAGTTTGAGGATCTGTACCTTGCCTATGTCGTGGGGTTGACGCAGCTCGGGCTGAGGATCAATGCAACCCTTGCGGTCCCTAACCAGGGGCGTCTGGCGAGAATCGTCAGGCTTATCGAGGAATCCGACGTTTCGATCCACGACCTTTCCAGAATTGAACTTTCTTCCGGAATTCCCCGCTTCAATATGCCGCTTGAACTTGGTCTGGCACTCTATCGTTCGCACGCGACCGGTGGGCGCCATAGGGTCTTCGTGTTTGAAAAGAAGCCTTACCGGATGCTCCGCTCGACGAGCGATATCAATGGCATTGACGCTCAGATACACTCAGGCAGGCCGAAGGGGGTCATGCTGGGATTGCGAAACATCTTCCATCAGCCCGATGTAACAACTGTCCCAGCGATGCTTTCCAGCTACAGAGCGGTCTAGCGCAGGCTCCCCGAGCTGCGACAGAACGCGGGGAGCAACTCGCTCTTTGAAGCCTCCGTGTTTCAGGACCTCACTGTGGCTGCTCTCGTGGAAAGAGAAAGAAGGGTGGGAAAGCAGAGGCCCTGACCGTCCGGCCTCCCACCATTGCAGTAAATTCACCGCCCCGATCCAGCCCGCCGCTCCGCCTCCATCAGGCTGGTCAGAATATCGTTGATCCGCGTCAAATGCCCCGCGCCTTTGGCGCGCAGCCACGCCAGCACCTCCGGATCGAGCCGCACCATTCGCGCAAGCTGATCGGCCGTCAGCCGCGGAATGTCTTCGTACTCCGCTTCGGGCAAATCCAGCCCTGCAGCCCGCGCCGCGCTCGCGCTTCGAATCGCTTCCTTCTCCGCATCAGTCCATTGCCTGTTCCTGATATCTTCTGTAGTCATTCTCGTTAGCCCGCCGCGCGCTGATAATGCGGATAATCTCCCCGCCATCGCCATCCTCCCGGTATACCTGAACCAGGAGCCGATTGACATCCGTCTCGTCGAATTGATATCCAATTCACCGGCCAAAAATTCATTCGCGCGTACGCTATTCCCAGGCACGTTCGCCCTCAGGAGATCCGCAATGTTCACCCCGAAAGGCAAATACAGCTGGTATGAGCTCATGACCAGCGACACCGAGGCTGCCGGAAAGTTCTACTCCGACGTAGTCGGCTGGACCACTCAGGAAATGCCCGGCGACGGTCCGCCCTACACCGTCTTCAACGTCAACAACGTAGGCATTGCCGGCATGCTCAAGCTCGAGGGCCATACCGCGTGGATCGGCTACATCGCTGTCGACGACGTCGACGCCCACATCGAGAAGATCGTCGAGGCCGGCGGCAAGCTCTGGCGCCCCGCCACCGACATTCCCGGCATGCTCCGCTTCGCCGTCCTGTCCGATCCGCAGGGCGCGGCATTCGTGGCCTTCACGCCCAACCCGGCCATGCCTTCGCCCGAGCGCCCGCAGCCGCCCACGCCCGGCACCATCGGCTGGCACGAGCTCTACACCACCGACATCGACGGGGCTTCGACTTCTACAGCAAGCTCTTCGGCTGGACCAAACTGACCGACATGGACATGGGCCCGATGGGCATCTACCGCCTCTTCGACGAAGGCGACCACAAGCAGATGGGCGACGGCGGCATGATGAACAAGGCTCCCGCAAATGCCCGTCTCCTGCTGGAACTTCTACTTCTGCGTCGACTCCATCAAGGCGGCAGTCGGGCGCGTCGAGGCCGGCGGCGGCAAAGTCCTCAACGGCCCCATGCAGGTACCCGGCGGCGGCTGGATCATCAACGCCCAGGACCCGCAGGGCGCCATGTTCTCCCTGGTCGCCAGCACGGAATAACCCGGAATGAGAGGCTAGCTCCGTCCCGGTACCAGAAAACAAAGGGCTTTAGCCCTCGGTGGCTAAAGCCCTTTTACCTTGAGAGCGGCTCTTTAGGCCTAGGCGTTCTTTTCCCACCGCTTCGGCCGCTGGTTCGCCTGCAGAATCTTCTTGCGCAGGCGCAGCGACTTCGGCGTCACTTCGACCAGCTCGTCTTCGGCGATGAACTCGATGGTCTGCTCCAGATTCAGCGCCTTCACCGGAACCAGCCGGATCGCGTCGTCCGCGCTCGAAGCGCGCATGTTGGTCAGCTTCTTCTCGCGCACCACGTTCACGTCGAGATCGTTGTCGCGCGAGTGCTCGCCGACGATCATGCCCTCGTAAACGTCCACGCCCGCGCTCACAAACAGAATGCCGCGCTCCTGCAACCCGTTCAGCGAGTAAGTGGTCGTCAGCCCTTGCCGATCGGCAATCAGCGCGCCCGTAGGCCGCTGCGGAATCTCGCCCTGGTACGGAATGTAGCCGTCAAACAGCGCGTTCATCACAATGGTGCCGCGCGTCTCGGTCAGCATTTCGCTGCGCAGGCCGATCAGCCCGCGGCTCGGCACGCGGAACTCCAGACGCACGCGGCCCGATCCGTGGTTGTGCATCTTGGTCATCTCACCCTTGCGCGGCCCAAGCTTCTCAATCACCGTGCCCGTATACGTCTCGGGAACGTCGATGGTCAGGTGCTCCACCGGCTCCATGCGCGTGCCGTCCACCATCTTGGTGACGATTTCAGGACGCCCCGCCATCAGCTCGAACCCCTCGCGCCGCATCATCTCAATCAGGATGGCAAGCTGCAGTTCGCCGCGCCCCAGCACCTTGAAGCTGTCCGGCGAGCCCGTCTCTTCCACGCGAATGCTCACGTTGGTGAGCAGTTCTTTTTCCAGCCGCTCGCGCAGGTTGCGGCTGGTCACGTAGTTGCCTTCGCGCCCCGCAAACGGCGAGTTGTTCACGCTGAACTGGATGGCGATGGTCGGCTCGTCAATCACGATCAGCGGCAGCGGCGCAGGATTCTCAACGCTGGTGATGGTCTCGCCGATGGTGATGCCTTCCACGCCGGCCACGGCGATGATGTCGCCCATCGTGGTCTCGGTGGTTTCGGTCCGCTTCAGTCCGTTAAACGTGAAGAGCTTGGTGATGCGCGTCTTCTGCAGCGAGCCATCGCGCTTGGAGATGTTCACGTCATCGCCCGCATGCAGCGTTCCCTGAAACACGCGGCAGATGGCGATGCGGCCGAAGTACTCGGAGTAGTCGAGGTTGGTGACCAGAATCTGCAGCGCGCCATCCGCGTCGCCGGTGGCCGCCGGAATCGTCGATGACGATCGTCTCGAACAGCGGCTGCAGATCTCTCGCCCGGCTTGGCCAGGTCCAGCGTCGCCGTGCCGGCCTTGGCCACCGCATACAGTACCGGAAAATCCAGCTGCGACTCTTCCGCATCGAGATCGATGAAAAGGTCGTAGATTTCGTTCAGCACTTCCTGCGGACGCGCATCGGGCCGGTCGATCTTGTTGATCACCACGATGGGCTGCAGCTTCGCTTCCAGCGCCTTGGCCAGCACATAGCGCGTCTGCGGCAGCGGACCTTCGGCCGCATCCACCAGCAGCATCACGCCGTCCACCATCTTCAGCGCGCGCTCCACCTCGCCGCCAAAGTCGGCGTGGCCCGGCGTGTCCACAATGTTGATCTTGCCGCCGGCAAAGTTGATGGCCGTGTTCTTGGCCAGAATCGTGATGCCGCGCTCGCGCTCCAGCTCGTTCGAGTCCATCACCCGCTCGGCCACCTGCTCGTTGGCGCGGAAAGTGCCGGACTGGCGCAGCATGGCGTCGACAAGGGTGGTCTTTCCATGGTCAACATGGGCGATGATGGCGATATTGCGTATCGTCTGGCTCACGGTGAGTTTTCCTTTTTGCTTAGGCCCTTGTCGCGGAAGGGACAGAATCGGTTGGGAGCGCCACGGCGGCGAATTGCCACACAATGCGGCACTTTTCCATTCTACCAGTCTTCCCGATACGCGTGATTCAGGGTCAGGTCCGCTCAGGCAGGAGCCGGCGCGCGAGCCTTGGCAGGCCCGCGCAACCGCGTGTTATCCGATTCTCTACTGCGTTGCTTCAGTAAATGTGTACGGCGTATAGGCCCATTGCCCGGTTGTCCCCTGGCTCAGCGCGACATAGAGGGTTGCCCCCGTCGTCGGCACCGCCACCGTCACTGAGGTCCCGGTCAAGGGCGGCGACAGATAAACATCCTTCGACCCGGGTCCGGTGGTCCCGATCTGCAGCCCGTATTGCGTCCCGGGAATACTCGATGGCGACCATTGGAATGTGACGGTCCCGCTGGTCAACGTGCTGCCCGGCGCCGGAGAGATAAGCGCCGCCGGCGTGGCCTCCGTGTAGGTGTAGGGCGTGTAAGTCCAGGGCCCCGTCGTTCCCTGGCTCAGGGCCACGTAAAGCGTAGCTCCCGTCACCGGAACGTTGACGGTCACGGAGGTTCCCGTCAAGGGCGGCGAAAGGTAGACATCCTTCGAGCCCAGGGCCGGTGGTCCCGATCTGCAGCCCATATTGCGTTCCGGGGATGGTCGAAGCCGACCACTGGAACGTGATCGTCCCGCTCGTCAGCTTGCTGCCCGGCGCCGGCGACACCATCGCCGCCGGAGTGGCCTCCGTGTACGTGTACGCCGTATAGGTCCACGGTCCAGTCGTTCCCTGGCTCAGACCCACGTAAAGCTTAGCCCCCGTCACGGGCACCGGGACCGTCACCGACGTTGCCGTCAAGGGACCCGACAGGTACACGTCTTTCGAGCCGGGGCCCGTCGTTCCGATCTGCAGCCCATATTGCGTTCCCGGGAATCGTGGACGCCGACCACTGGAACGTCACGGTTGCGCTGGTCAGCGCGGTCCCAGGCGTCGGAGACACCATCGCCGCCTGCGTGGCTTCCGTGTAGGTGTAGGCCGTGTAGGTCCAGGGGCCTTTCGTTCCCTGGCTCAAGCCTACGTAGAGCGTGCCGCCTGTAGTCGGCACCGTCACCGTCACCGAGGTTCCCGTCAAGGGCGGCGACAGGTACACGTCTTTCGAACCGGGACCGGTCGTTCCGATCTGCAGCCCGTATTGGGTTCCGGGAATGTCCGAAGGCGACCACTGGAACGTGACCGTCGAGCTCATCAGCGTACTGCCCGGCGCAGGCGAGATCAGCACCGCCGGACCACGAGCCACCGACACTTTCACTTTGGCCTGCGCTGAGAGATCCATCGTGCCGGTCAGCGCCATATTGACCGTCAGTTTGTCGTTCTTCACAGCCGCCGACAGGAAGGAATCGCTGAACGCAGCCGAGCCATTGCTGAGGGTCATCGTGTTGGTGCCCATCAGCAGGCCCGCACTATCCGAGAGCGTCACCGAGTTCTCACTCAATGTGGTCGGCATTCCGCTTTCGGTCAACTGAACCACCGGTGCCGGCGCTGAATGGCTGCCCCACCGATGCTTTTGCCGGAGGCTGCGTTGTGAAGTCCAGTGCGTAGTCGGTCTGCACCGCGCCCGCGTCGACGCAAACGGTCTCGCCGTTCTTCGTTTTGCGGGGAAGGCCGCGCTGGTCCGTCTTCAGTCCCGCTTCGGCCGCATTGGCAACGGTTCCTCCACAAATGACGTACGTGTCGATGCCCGGCTCGGGAAGCATCGTCTGCGTTGGCCCGCCGTAGTTACCGAGCGCATCGAGATTCGCGGGAACACTGAGAACGTTGCCGCCCTTGTCGGTGGAAACGCCGCTGATGTCCTGGTTGCCGAGGTTCGAGGTGTTGCCCGAAACAATCGTGTTGGCCAGCGTAGCCGCGCCGTTGATGCCGCCGCCACCGATGCCGCTGGTTCCCGAAAGCTCCGACGAGATGCCCGTAACCGAATTCCCGGTAATGGTGCTATTGGTCACGCGTCAAAGTACCCGCAGGCGAAGAGTAGATACCGCCGCCTCCGCCGGAGAACGGTGCGCCGCCGCCATCGCCGCTCGCGGACGTGTTGCCCGTGATCGTGCTGTTCAGCACATGCAGCGCGCCGGTGTTGTAGATCGCTCCGCCATAGATCGTTGTTCCGCTCGCCGTGTTTCCGGTCAGGGTGCTGGCGATCACGGTCAGCGTCCCGGTGTTATAGATACCGCCGCCCGAAGATCCGCCATTGGTCTTGGGGTAGGTCCCCGCAACGTTGTTGGCGATCGTGGTTGTGCTCACGGTCATCGTGCCCGTGTTGTAAATGCCGCCCCCGCCGACGTACGACTTGTTCCCCGCGATCACGCAGCTCTCAACATTGAGAGAGCCCGCGTTGGCAATGGCAATTTGGCCGCCGGTCAAATTCAGGTTTTCGACGCTTGCGTTGGTCACCCCAGCGGCAACGTCAGGGTCACTGAACCATTCGTGCTGACCGTTCCGATCACGCCGGCAATGGTGACCAGATTCGTCGGAATTCCTCCCGAGATCGTCGTTGGTCCCGTGATGGTGGTATTGGAGGGGATCGCGAGCGGGACGGGCACAGTCACGGCCGGGATATTGGCCAGATGGATCGTGTTTTCGGCCGCCGTATTGCTCGCCTTGAAGACCTTGGAACTGAAGCTGATGTTTCCCGATCCATGAGCCGCGGCGAACAACAGCGCGTCGCGCAGGCTGCACTTGGCATCCGTCCCCGCGCCCGCCTTCGATTGCGCCGTGCAGTTGGCCGCCGACCCCACATCGTCGCTATTCGTGGTCACCACAAGAAGCGGGGCGCCATGCGGATTCGCGGCCTTTTCCGGGACTACATCTTCCGTAATTTCCGCAATTACCGGGGTGCCACCGGTCGTAACTGCGTTTGGCAGCGTTTTCGGGGCGAAAGCCTCCGCATCCACGATCTGCGGCTTGCCGCACAAACCCAAAACCATGGGTACAAACACGAGAATTCGCGCCGCGCACCGGCTTGCACGCCTGGAGATGCGATACCAGGGTTGATCTCTGTAGGGCTGGCGCTTACCTTTGGCAAGTGTTTCATAATCAGAAAGATATTGCATTTAATCCCCCGTTGTTTGCGTCCTCGAGTTCGATCTGCCATCGTTCGTTTTGCACGCGGGAGCTACCCAACGGGGGATGAAGGGCAAAGCTGGCCAGCAAGGGCAGGTGAGGCGAGGTCACCATACCACAAGGTCAGCTTCCTGCAAGGGAGAAAAAGCGACGCTTAAGGGTTGGGCGCTTACTTCAGACGCGCCCCGATTGGTCGTCGATGGAAAACGGCGCGGCTATTCGCCGCGGCTGGGACGCGCGGTGGCCATACGAACTGGAGAGTAGAGAACCTTTGCAGGCAGAAACAGAAGCGCCCACGAGGCGTTCGCGGCTTACTGCGCCGGTGGCACGTATTCCGATGGCAGCGCCGATCCCGTGCCGAAGAAGAACTCTTCCATCTGCTCCACCAGGAAAGTCTGCGCCTGCGGCGTCCACGGCTGCAGCCGGTACTCGTTGAGGAGCATCTTCTGACGCTCAACCCACTCGCCCCACGCCTGCTTCGAGACGTTCTTGTAGATCTTCTGGCCGAACTCCGAGTCGAAGGGTGGCTCGTCCAGTCCCTCCATCTCTTTCTTGTTGCGCGTGCAAAACACCATGTGTGCCATCGAACAATGCTCCCAGGCTTCATTGTATGGGAAGCGCCCGGAATTCCCGAGACGGGCAAGCTCGGGCATTATCCTGTGAGCCATGTGCGGCCGATTCGCCCGAAAATCTACCCAGGAAGTCCTGGCCGACTGGTTTGGCGTCGAGCTCGAAGACATGCCCTGGTTCGCGCCTTCCTATAACGTTGCGCCGCAAAGCACCCAGCCGGTAGTTCGCCTCAATCGCGATAGCGGCAACCGCGAGTTTGCGTTGATGCGCTGGGGCCTGGTGCCCTACTGGGCAAAAGACGCTAAGATGGCCTACACCACCATCAACGCCCGCGCCGAAGAGGTCGCTTCCAAGCCGGCCTATCGCGAAGCCCTCAAGAAGCGCCGTTGTCTCATCCCCGCCGATGCGTTCTACGAGTGGCAGACCGTCAGTAAGAAATCGCGAAAGCCGTACGCCATCGCCTTGCAAAGCGGAGAACCGTATGCCCTCGCCGGCCTCTGGGAGCGGTGGAAGCCCGACCAAGGACCCGTGCTCGAAACCTTCACGATCCTCACCACCGATCCCAACGAGGTCACCGAGCCGTTTCACAACCGCATGCCCGTGATTCTGAAGCCGAGCGATTATGACCGCTGGCTCGAGCCCGGCGACCCGGCACAGCCACCCGTCGATCTCATGCGCCCTTTTCCTGCCGAGAAAATGCATGCCTGGCCGGTCAGCGATCGGGTCGGAAACGTGCGCAACGACGATCCGCAACTGCTCGAACCGGATCAGCCTCTCATGAGCGAACTTTTCCCGCCGCCCGCTCGGGGAACCGCAGGTAACTAGAAGCGCATCCGCTCAAATTTGTCCTTGACAACAATTCGAATCAAGGGTTTGCTGGATGTGATCCGCCAACCCATCCAGCGAACTGAGTGTCCTTTCGCAGTCGGCTCAGTCTCGTCTGGGACCGTAGCGAAACCGCTTGTACGACGGTCTCTGACCAGAAAAGGAAATTCCATGACCGAAACAGCTCCCTCCGGACTCTCGAACAATGGCGCAGGCGCACTGGCTTACGTCACCTTCATCCCGGCCATCATCTTCCTGATGATGCCGCCGTACAACCAAAGCTCCTATGTGCGCTTCCACGCCTGGCAGTCGATCTTCCTGAATGTCGTAGGCTTTGCACTTTGGATCGTGATGATCTTTGTGACGCTTCTTACGCCAGGCCTCATGTGGTTCATCGTCATGATGGTCCGGCTCCTCATCTTCCTCGGCCTCTTCATTGCTTGGCTCATCTGCGTGATGAAGGCCCTGAATGGCGTAAGGTTTGGGTTGCCGGTGATCGGAGCCCTCTCCGACAAACAGGCAGGCGTCTAGGCGGTTGCCTGCAGCCCGCGTCCCGCGTTGTTGCGTGGTGTGAAACGCCTGCGCGGGAACTCGCACTATCCATGCGTGTGATTACCGCCTGATTACTCAATCCTGCTTGACAACTCGAGGCTGTCGGGCTTTTCTTATCTTGTCCCTCACGCACGCTCAATTTGCGCAATCCAAACGGGCATTGTTTGGGTGCGCACTTCGGTACGAGCGTCTGGCAAACTCCCTCGCTGTTATTTCATGATCGAAAAAGGAGCTCTTATGCCTGAAGAAGTTGCTCAATCCGGACTGAGTGAAAATGCAGCCTGCGGCTTGGCGTATATCACCATCATTCCGGCCATCATCTTTCTGGTGGTCGCACCCTACAACACCAACCGCAACGTGAAATTCCACGCGTGGCAGTCGATCTTCCTGGGCATTGGCTGCTTTGCTCTGGGAATCATCGGAATCATTCCCATCCTCGGCTGGATCGTTCTGCTTGTGGGCATGCTGGTCCTCTTCATCGTCTGGATCATGTGCGTCGTCAAGGCGTTCAGCGGCGGCCGCTTCGTCATTCCCGTCATCGGCCCGCTCGCCGAAAAACAAGCCAACTCCTAGCCGCTGGGAAGGGTACGGCCTTCAGGCCGTACAGCAGACAGCAAAACGACGAGGGCTTTAGCCCCGAGGGATGTTTTTCCAATCCTGAAAGGGGCACGGCTTTTCTTGCCGCCGCGAAGCCCTCGTCCCTTCAGCGCCGTT
The DNA here is from genome assembly GCA_963846095.1 of uncultured Acidobacteriaceae bacterium. Taxonomy (GTDB): domain Bacteria; phylum Acidobacteriota; class Terriglobia; order Terriglobales; family Acidobacteriaceae; genus Telmatobacter. Next base: position 24,071 of record CAWJUW010000004.1, on the reverse strand, counting down.
TGCCTTTCTTGCCGAAGCGCTTCTTCTTTGTCGAGGTCTGCGCGCGTACGTCCGCACGCTTCGACTTCTTCGCCTTCGGCGCAGGCCGCGCCTTTGCACCCGTCAGCGGAATGCCTTCTTCCACCAGCGAAAACTGCAATCGCCGCTCCTGCGCCAGGATGCGATCCAGAATCACCTGCACGCGATCGCCCGCGCGGAACCGCCGTCCCCAGCGCTCGCCAAGGATCTCGTGCGTGTTCTCGCGGAAGGTATAGCGGTCGTCGCGCAGCGTATCGATCGGCACCAGCCCTTCAACGAAACAGGTCCGTCAGTTCCACAAACATTCCATACTTCGTCGGATTTAAGACCAGCGCGGCAAATTCCTCGCCAACGCGATCCTGCATGAAGCGAACCTTCTTCCACTCCACCAGTTCGCGCTCCGCCTCGGCCGCGCGCCGCTCCGTCTGGCTGGTCTCCTCGGCAATCTGGGCCAGCTCGGCTTCGGGAATCGGCGGGTTCTCGGAATAGGAGCTCTGACGTTGAGGCTCCAGACCTCGGAGGTGCGGCCTTGTGGATTGCGCCGCCGGCAGAGCCCTCATGTGGGTGCGTCCACGGCGAAGCATGTCGTCCCTGCGCCACATCGCCTTCCCCGCGAATCCCAGACCGCAGCAGCGCCTTCGTGATGCGATGGACGATCAAATCCGGATAGCGCCGGATCGGCGAAGTGAAGTGCGTGTACGTCGGCGCAGCCAGTGCGAAGTGACCTTCATTGATCTCCGAGTAGCGCGCCTGCCGCAGCGATCGCAGCATCAGGTAGCTCAGAATGCGCTCTTCGGGCTTGCCTTCGATCCTTGCCGCCAGCTTCTGGTACATCTTCGGCGTCACCGCGATGTCTTCGGCCACCTCGTGCGTGCGCACGTTTCGCCCGCTTCGCTGCGCATCGCGCCGATCGCCGCGTGTCTGAATCTTCTTCACCGGCAGCGCGCCCAGTCCCAGCGAATAACCGAACGCTGCGGCCAGCTCTTCAAACTGAACGACGCGCCGCGGCTCCGGCTTTTCATGGATGCGATAGATCGACGGCACTCCCAGATCTTCAAGCCACGTCGCCACGCACTCATTCGCCGCCAGCATGAACTCCTCGATCAGCCGGTTGGCCCACGTGCGCTCCGACTTGGTCACGCCGCGCATCTGCCCCTGCTCATCGAACTCGATCACCGGCTCGGGCAGGTCGAAGTCGATGCTGCCGCGCTCTTCGCGTCGCTTGTTCATCAAGCCGGCCAGCTTGCGCATCGCTCGAAAGCTCGGCACCAGCGAGGCATAGCGCGCGCGCGTTTCTACATCGCCTTCGAGAATCGCGTGCACATCGGTATACGTCATGCGCGCCGCCGAGCGAATCACGCCTTCGACAATCTCGTAGCTCTCGATGCGCCCATCGCGATCCAACTGCATCAGGCAGCTCAGCACCAGCCGGTCTTCGTTCGGGTCGCAGGCTGCAGATATCCGTTGAGAGCTCCTGCGGCAGCATGGGGATCGCGCGATCGGGAAAGTACACGCTTGTGCCGCGCAGCCGCGCTTCGAGGTCGAGATCCGTCGCCGCCCGCACATACTCGGCCACATCGGCAATGTGCACCTGCAGCTCATACCCGCCATCGGCGCGCTCGCTCACCAGCACCGCGTCGTCGAAGTCGCGCGCCGTCTCGCCATCAATCGTCACGATCGGCAGATCGCGAAAATCTCTGCGACGCGCAACCTCTTCGAGATCGAGGTGCGCAACGCTGCGCGCCTCCGCCAGCACCTGCTCCGGAAACACGCGCGGCAGCTGATGCTTGCGGATCATCATCTCCACGTCAACGCCAAAGTCATCCGGATCGCCAAGCACTTCAATGACGCGCCCCATCGGAGGCCGCGTCGGCGTGGGCCAGCTGGTGATCTCCACATCCACCACCAGGCCTTCCAGATTGTCGAGCGAGTCGTTTATCTCGGGAGCACCTGCATCTCCACGATCCTTGAAGGGTACGGGCTTCAGCCCGTACGTTGAGGCTCCAGATTCGGACGGGGCTTTAGCCCCCGAGGGGTGATCTGCACCCTTCGTCCTCCGGCGAGCAGCCAATGCGGCCTCTTCTCCGAGCACGCGATGCGGCGTCTCCTGGGCGATCTCCCTCGGCACCTCCTGCCCAAAGGGGATGAGATCTGCTGCGTCATGCGCTCGTCAAAAGGCGTGACCGTATTTCCCTGCGCGCGATCCGATCGCGCGTAGTGAAACGTTCCAACGACGGTGGGATTGCGACGTTCGATCACGCGCACAATGCGTCCCATGCGCCGGCCGTCGGCCTTCGGTGGTTCCATCTCCACCAGCACCTGGTCGCCTTGCATCGCGCCGTTGATCTCGTTCGGAGGAATGAAGATGTCTTCCATGCCCGAAGCCTGGCGCGCATTCGGACGCACAAAGCCGTAGCCGTCGCGATGCAGATCGAGCCGGCCTGCAGCAAGGTTGTCGCGGGTTGTTCCGGAGACCGCACGCGGAATCGCCCAATGCTCGCGATCCAGCTTGACCAATGCGCCGCGTGCCGTGAGACGCGCCAGCTGCTCCAGAAGCAGGCGACGATGCATGCCGCCGCCCAGGCTCAACTCGCGCACAAGCTGCTTGTAGCCGGCCTTCTGTCCAGCCGAGCGGGCAATGCGCGTCAATAGTTCGCGATCCGTCATCAGTTCCTCTCAGACCATAACAAAAGGGAGCCCCGCGAGGCTCCCTTTTGGTTGAAGGTCATTTCCGCTGGGCTCATCCAGCCAGCGTTGGCGGCACAGAACCATTCTCGTGTTTCATGTTGTCGCGAATCAGGTTGGCCAGCAGGACGTCCACCAGCGTGCCGCCCTGCGTACCGCCGCCTCCGGCAATAATCTGCGGAACCAGCTGCACCTTGTTCGCTGCCAGCGCCTGCACCACCTGCACCAGCGCATAGTTTCCCGACTCCATCGAGTCGATCTTCAGCTTGATGACGTCGGCCTCCGAAGTTCCGACCGCCTTCGTCTTCTGAGCTTCCGCGTTGCCCACGATCGTGATCACGTTAGCATCTGCTTCCGCGTTGATCTTCTTGGCGCGGCCTCGCTTCGCACTGATGGTGCGACGCGCGCTCGGCCTCCGCGGCGACTGCCTTCGCCTGGCCGGCGCCGGTGGCCTTCTCACCTGGCCTCCGCCGCGAACTCCGCGATGGAGACGCTGCGCTCCGAGTCCACAACCCGCGCCTGCGTATCCGCCATGGCCTTCGCCTGCTGCAGATCTTTGCGCGTCTCTTCGGCAAGTTGCTGGGTCTTGTAGGTCACCTGCTCCTGCTCGGCGAGTTTGCGATCCGTGAGCGTCTTCATCAACGCTTCCGGCGGCGTAATGTCGCCGATCAGCGTATCGATCGCGTTCACGTTGTACTCGCTCAGCGCCGCGGCAATCGCAGTCTTCGCCTCGGCCTGCCGTTCGCTGCGCTTCTTCAGAAACTCAATCACATCCGAAGTCTGCGCCGCGTTGCGGAAGTAGTTGCCGATCGTCGGCTCCAGCACCTGCGTCACCAGGTTCGCCATGGTGCCAAACCGCGCAATCACCTTGGGCGCGTCGTTGCGCGGCACATGGATAATCTGGCTCACGTCCAGGTTGAACGTGAATCCGTCCGACGAACGCACCGTAATCGTCGAAAGCTTCTCGTCGAGCTTGTGCGCCTCGCTCTTGCCGGTAGCCCAGTTCAGAACGATGTTGGCCGTCGGCACAATCTCCACCTTGTGCGTGAAGGGATTGATGGGGTACTTGCCCGGATCGAGCGGCTCGAACCACACACCCTTCTGCCCCCGGCTTACCAGGTTGCCGTGCTTGAACGAGTCGCCCGTGACGTCTTTGCCCTCCTCGCCGACGTAGGCAATCACCACGCCCACATTGGCGATCGGGACCTCCGTCATCGGCTTCGTCTCCACCGTGGCAAACCGCGGATTGATAAAGTACCGCCCCGCAAGAATTACCTGCTCCTGCAGGCCTTTGTAGCCGCCATGCGTGATGAACGCTTCGGCGTCCTGGTACATGTTGTGTCCGGCAACTTCTTTGCCGGCGATCTCTCCCGTGGCCAGGGGCGTGCCGTCTTTCGTCGTCACCACGCCCACCATGTTGTCCGGAATCTCCAGCACATCGGCAGCCGCAACCTGAAACAGCGCTGTGTTGATGCGATACGTTCCCGGCGGAATGATGGAGATCTGCGGACCGCGCTCGCCGCCGCCCATCAGGAATGCGCGTGCATCCTGAAAAGAGCTGCACTCCACCGTCTTCGCCAGCACACGTCCGCCGCGTCAGTGGCCGCCCATCGCGCGCCTCCACAATGCCGATGTGCCCTTTGTCGATCGTGGTGAACGGAACCTTGGTCACGGCGAATTGCCACGCCCACAGTCCGAAGTGAATTCCCGGCGCCAGCGTGTCGGCCTGCAATCCGGCCTCGCCGTTCAGCGCCACAATGGCGCCATCGGGCAGCGTGCGATGAGCTCCCACTACCACCCACTTCTTGTTCACGATCCCGATCTCGTCTTTCGACACAATCACTGTTCCGAAAAACATGCGCAAAATCGCCTTGTGCAAAATCAGCACCAGGAAAAGCAAAACTACCCAACCGTACTTCAGCATTGGATCAACCATGGTTGATTCCATACGTTCTCCTTGACTGAGCCCCACTCAATCTCTTGTCCCTGGGTTGTGCTTTTGATTTTTGGGCCTGCCGGAGATGCCTGCTGTGCTCTAAGGCACAATGCCTGGCTCGTAGCCGGGTCCGCGCAGCACTTTGCCGGGAAGAGCGCCAGTCATTTTGCCGCCCGCGATTACGGGCACGCCGTTGACCAGCACATACTCCATTCCTTCTGAAAACTGGTTGGGGTTTTCGAAGGTGGCTTTGTCGCGGATGGTGGCGGGGTCAAACACGACCACATCGGCCCACATACCCTGCTTCAGGACGCCTCGGTCGATAAGTCGCATCCTTTGCGCCGGTAGCGCAGTAAACTTTCGGATGGCATCGGGCAGCGTCAACTGAGTCTCTTCCCTCACATATTTACGCAGAATCCGCGGAAAAGTTCCATAGGCACGCGGATGCGGATGTTCCTTCCCCAGCAAGCCGTCTGGAGACGTCCCCTGCGAGTCGTTGTCGATCGAAACCCACGGCTGTTTCAGCGCCAGCAACACATCCGGCTCGTCCATCCCGAAGACCGCTACATTGGTGAAAGCATTGTCTTTAATCAGGATGTCGCAAAGCGCGTCGATGGCGTCCTCCTTCCACAGCGCCGCCACCTCCTTGAGGGTCTTGCCCTGCAGCGGCAGTAACTCGGGGTTCTGCACCACCGCGATCTGGATCGCCTCCGGCCCCGGAATCTCCTGCCACTCGTTATCCCAGTCCTCGCCCGCCGAATCTTTTCCAGGCGATGTCATGTCCTTGCGAATCCGCGCCCGCATCGCCGGATCCTTCAACCGCTCCACCAGCTTGTCGTCGCCGCCATCGTGCGCCCACGGCGGGACAAAGGCTGAGAACGTGTTGAACCACGCCGTGTAGGCGTAGGTGTTCGCGCTGATATCGAGGCCTTGCGCACGGTACTTCTCGATGCGCGCCACGATCTGCGGCATGCGTCCCCAGTTCGCCTTGCCCGCGGCTTTCAGATGCCAGATCTCGACCGGGATGTGTCCCTGCTTGCCAATCTCCGCAGCCTCGTCAATCGACTCCAGAACCGCATCGCCTTCGCTGCGCATATGCGATGCGTAAATGCCGCCGTACTCACCCGCGACGCTTGCCAGCGCAATCAGCTCCGGCGTCTTCGCATAGGGCGCCGGAGTATACTGCAACGCGGTCGACACGCCCACTGCGCCGTCGAGCATGGCATTGCGCACCAGCCTCTTCATCTCTTCAAGCTGCTGCGCATTCGGCTGCACGTCCGCATCGCCCAGCACCATGCGCCGCACGGATGTCGCGCCCACATAGCTCGCCAGGTTGATACCCATGCCCTGCTTCTCAATGCGTGCAAAGTATTCGCGAAACGTTTGCCAGTCGGGCGTGATTCCGAGGTGCGCATATCCGCCGCGACCCGCGGAGATCATCGCGTCGTTGATCGGGAGCAACCGATCCGCCCTCGCCCGTGATCTCCGTCGTGATTCCCTGGTAAATCTTCGAGGGCAAACGCGGGTCTACCAGGATCGTCATCTCCGACTGCCCCAGCATGTCGATAAATCCCGGCGCCACCACCTTGCCCGCGGCATCGATGGTCTGTTTGCGCGGCGCGGATGCCAGCCTGCCGATCGCGACAATCCGCCCACCGCGGATCCCAACATCGCCCGAGTACCAGGGCGACCCGGTCCCGTCCACGATGTGCCCGTGCTCGATCACGACATCGAAAGGCACGACGCGCGGCGCCATCTGGGCCTGCGCCAGGACAGCGGCCACAAAGTACAGCGGAACCAGCCTGAGGATCGTGCTCATTCTTCGCAATCTCCTATTGACGCAAAAGCTTCGGTTTTTCAGGACGTCCGGCCGGATTTCATAAAACGAAGCGAATTTTGTGTCCATTCAAACTGAGCGCAATTCTACCTTTCCCGCCGGGAAATCTTGCTCCCTGAATGCTTTCGCCGCGCTGTTATCATTTTTGGCTACCTGATAGTTACCCAGGCGGCAGAATTGGTCGAATCGGCCCGCTCCGTCCTAAAATAACGGAGAAGTCAATTCTCGGCAGGACCTTAAAGGGTTAGGATCGGATTTGAAAGGCCGCCGAACGGGTTGCCGCAGGCGCACTGCAGCAATCCAGAAGATCAGCTCTACGGGTCCACGGCAGTGGTCCCCAGCCTTGGCACCCCCCAGTCCAGCAAGGACAGAAAAGGAAGTTTATTTTGAGCGCAATGTGGAAACCTAATCAGACCGGAAGCCCCGCACCAACCCCGACTCCGGAACCGTCCCGCCCCGTTCCACCGACGTCCTCTCCCTCGTTTGAAGCGCCTAGCCGTCCGCAGGCCGCTGCGGCCACCGGCGAACAGGCCACCATCGGCAAAGGCCTGTTCATCAAGGGCGAGATCAACGGCTCTGAGTCGTTGTTTATCGATGGAAAGGTCGAAGGCAGCGTCAACCTGCCCGGCAACCGCGTCACCGTCGGTCGCAATGGCCAGGTCGCGGCCAACATCACTGCCCGCGAAATCGTCGTGCTCGGCAAGGTTCGTGGGAACGTCTCGGCGACCGATCGTGTCGATATCCGTGCGGAAGGCTCGCTGAGTGGCGATGTTGCTGCCGCGCGCATCAGCATCGAAGACGGCGCCTTCTTCAAGGGCGGCATCGACATCCGCAAGCCCGACGCCAAGTCCGCCGGCGGCCCTTCGCCGTCGATCGTCGAGACCAGCAAGACCGCATAAAGCTGTCGGCCGCCACATAAGCCCTCATGCCGCGCACGCGCACTTTCTCACCGAAGTGCGCGTGTGTGTTTGTGGCGTGCCTGCAAACCTAACTGCCAACCGCCCGTCCATCTGGACAAGGATCCACTCCGGCCGCGGGTTTTTGGGAGTCAGTTATGCGAGTCTTGACGCTGCTTTTGCCTTGTCTCGGAATTGCCGCTCAGCTGGCGCAGCCTGATCGCGCGCCACGCTATGCGCAAGCGATTCCCATGCCGTCAGACCGGGCCGAGGATTCCTATGCCATCTATGCGCAGTTGCTTGAGAGCGGCCCCATCGAGTGGCGGGACGCCCCCAGGAAGCAGTGGCTGATCGAAGACGCGACCAATGCAAATCCGCTCGATGTCCCTTGCCTCCCTGGCCCGACGAACCATTTAACGGGGATGAATCCCCATGATGTGGTGCGGGCGCCGGAAGATCGGCAAGCTGAGTGGAACGAGGTCCTGGCTGATTACGATAAGCACTGTCATGACGTAATCCACTTGGAAAGCCAAACCTTCAGGACCGAGATCCCAGTCCGTTTGTTGAATGCCGAAGATCAGCAGACCTACAGAAAAGACCCCATCAAACCCAAGCGCTGAGTTTGCCGATGGCGCTGGCCTGCACCGATTCACCGAAGTCTTCTTCAACGCAAATCACACCTTGGCGCTCGTGGAGCAGGGTATGTGGTGCGGCAACCTGTGCGGCAATTGGGAGTGGGTCGTTCTGGAGCGCAAAGGCCGCCAGTGGCAGGTGCTGCCTTGGGTGCACGCGTTCGCGATGTCCTAGGTTCGGCGGTCTCTATGCCGCCCCAAGTCTCTTCATCGCCACGCGCGGCAACGCCGATCCCAGCCCCTCCAGCGTCACCTTCACAATCACCGCCCAGAGCAGAGATCCCACTACCAGCTCTGCCAGGTCCACGCTCAGCAGGAACCCCTTCGAATGCCGCTGAGCGAACAGTGGAAGCAGGCGCACGCCCCACAGCCCGGCCCACACCACCAATCCACCCGCAAGCCCCGCCACCAGACACCGGCCCATCTCGCGAAAATCAAGGCTCGCCATCGAAACCATCCGCCGCCGATGCAGCAGGTACCCCAGCGAAAGCGCCTGCAGCAGAATGCCGAAGTCCGAGGCCATCGCCAGCCCTGTTGCCTGATGCCAGTGATACCCGAGCGTATAAAAGGGGATCGCCACCAGCGTGATCACTGACCCCGCCAGCATGGGCAGCCACGTGATGCCCGCTGCATAGAAATGCGCGCGCATAAATTGCCTGTGCCGACCACACGCAGAGCGCCACCGTGTAGATTGCGAAGTACCCCGCCGTCTCCTGCACATCGAGCTGTGTGAATCGCCCGCCCAGAAAGACGATCTGCACCAGCGGAGCCGCCATCGCCACCATCGCCGTGGAAGCCAGGATTCCCAGCGCCACCACACGCGAAACCGAATCCGCCACGCCGGTCGCGAACTCGAAGCTGCTTGTCCTGCGCCCACAGCCGTGCAAAGAAGGGAAGGGAAGCCGCACCCGCCGCCTGCGCCAGCACCGCCATCGGTGCCGAGAACAGCTGCTTGGCATTGGTCAACCGCGTAATATCGCCCGCCCCATGCGACGCATAGTAGCCAACGATGTAGTCATCCAGAAATGGCAGCGTGAAGCCTGCCATCAGCGGCAGAGTCATCTTCACCCAGTCGCGCAAGCCCGGGTGGCTGAAATCGATTCCCCAGCGGTAGCGCACGCCCGCTCGCGCTGCGCCCAGCGCATTCATGGCGAAGGGCCCCAGAAACGCGCCTGCCAGAGCTCCAACCGCCAGCGATGGAATCCCCATCCGATGCCCCAGCAGCATCCCGCCCAGGATGATCGCCACGTTGTAAGCAATGCCTGTGATGCCCTGAATCAGAAACTGCCGCCGCACCAGCAGCGTTGCCCCCAGCACGCCGCCGATGAAGAAGAAGATCTGCCCCGGCAGAAGAATCCGCGTCATGCGCGCCGAAAGCTCCACCTGCCACGGTGCAAACCCTGGGTTCGTCGCGCGAATGTACGTCGGGGCCAGGAACATTCCGGCAATCACGCCGCCCGTCAGCACCAGACCGATGAAGTTGATCACGATCGAAAGTACGCGCTCGCCTTCGGCCTCTTCCCCGCGCTCTCGATAGCGGTTCAGAATCGTAACGAACGTGATCGAAGCTGCTCCTCCCACAAGGAAGTAGTTCATCAAATCCGGCAGCCGAAACGCCGCCTGATAGGCATCGGTGTTCGGCCCCGCGCCAAACTGCCATGCAATGTACTTCACCCGCACCAGGCCGATGATCCTGGAGAGGAAAGTCGACGCCATCAGCAGCAGTGTGGCCGTGAATGCCGTATGCGCATGCGAGGGACGCAACAGAGCGAAGCCCACGCGCCCAGCGCGACGGACGCGCAGGCATCGAAGATTCAGTTGGGCTCGGACCACTCACGTCCCTTGATTCTATCGGGGTCGAAAACAATTTCTAAGTGTCTAAAGGTGGGCGGAAATCATATTCCCACAGGGCACAAAGCCGGCTTTCTGCAAGGTCTTGCGGCTGGCAAGGTTCTTCACATTGCAACGCGCCGCCGGCGTTTTCCCACCGGCGCGGCACGCTCGCTTCAGTTCCTGAACCAGGTAAGCGCCCAGGCCTCGGCCTTGAAACGAATCGGCCACCTTCATATAGACATCGCCGTAGGGCGGGTTGTAGTGGTAAAGCACGCCGCCGGCTCCCGCGATCGCTCCGTCCTGCGTAATCACCCAGCCCGCGGTATCGTCCAGCTCCAGCCTCTTCAATTCCTCAACGTCGTCTCGGTTCCCGCGCGCGAAAAAGCGCTCCCGCCGGTGCATAGTGCGTCTCAATCTGATCTTCGAACAGAATCGCGTCCGCCTGAATTCCCCGCGCAAAGGTCTGCAGCATGACGAATAGAAATGGATCATTGGTCTGCGTCTCCGCTTTGCTTGCATGGCACTCCGCACACAAAGCCGCAAACAGATCGAAAATATGCAGGCGGCTTGGTCGATCGACGTAGAACTCATAGAGCGTGTGTTCTTCCTTCCACGGCCCGGCAATGGCCACCGACCCATAACCAGCCAGGCTTCCGTCGATCTCCAGCGCATACTCGGTGCTCCAGCCGGGACGCACATGAATCGAGTCATGAATGATCTGGCAATCCATCTCGGCGCGATATTTCGCCCGCAGAGCCGCAATCTCACTGAGCGCGCAAGCACGCACCGCGATCGACATGTTGTCCCCTCTTGACTGCTCCCAGAAAATCTAACACCGGCGTGCACTCTCCCGGGTATCCTGTCCGCAGGGGGTGGATGTGCGCAAGACATTCGCGTGGTTTGTTGGCTTGGTTTGCCTGGTCCAGACAGGTGTCCTCGCCCAGGACATCCATGGCCGCGAAGGAATCACTCTCCCCTCTCCGCCTCCCGTAACATCGACGCCGGTCTACGACGACTACTTCGGCACGAAGATCCCCGACAACTACCGCTGGCTCGAAGACGCCAAAAGCCCCGAAACCCGCGCCTACATCGACGCCCAGAATGCCTACACTGCCCGCTATCTCAAGCAGGCGCGCATCCGCTCGCAGGCCGTGGATGATCTGACCGAACTCGAAGATGTATCCGACGCAGGCATTCCCATCGAACGGGCCGGGAACTACTTTTTCCGCAAGCGCCTCGCCGGCGAACAGCAGGCTTCCCTCTACATGCGTAGCGGTCAGGGCGCCGCGGCTCACAAATCCACCACGCCAGGCGCCGCAGCGAATCAGGATGTCCGTCTCGTCGATCCCGCCAAGCTCAGCCGCGACCCCAATACCTCCGTCGGCATGCTCGATGTCTCGCGCGATGGCAAGCTCGTTGGCCTACTCTCTCAAAGAAGGTGGCGCCGACGAAGTTGGTGTTCACCTGCTGAACATCGCGACGAAGAAAGATCTGGAAGACGGGCTCCCCGCGGCCCGCTATTCCGGTGTCAGCTTCGCACCCGACGGCAAAAGCCTCTACTACGCCCGCAACAACAAGCAGGGAACACTCCTGTTTCGCCACGTTCTGGGCACGCGCAATTCCGCCGACACCCTCATCTTCGGCCACGAGTTCCGCGGAGAGCCGCTCACCGGCGATGACTTGTTCTCGGGGCGCTTCAGCGACGATGGCCGTTATCTCGTCATCCAGATCGACCGCGGCGTGCCTGCCCGGCGCGTCGACATCGTCTTCCGTGACCTCGCCAAGCCCGACGCCCCCTTTGAAATCCTCGTTTGGGGAATCGATTCGCGCTTCAACGCCGTGTGGACCAAAGGCGCCTGGTATGTCCACACCGACTACCACGCCCCCAAAGGCGTCATCCAGAGAGCCGACCCCGGCGTTCTTCCCGACGTCTGGAAAACCATCGTCCCCGAAGCCTCCGACGTCATCGATTCCTGGTCCATCGTCGGCGGAAAAATCTACGTCAACCGCCTCAAAGACGTGAAGACCGAAACCTCGGTCTATTCCCTCGACGGCAAGGCCGCCGGCCAAGTTGAGTACGACGCCATCGGCTCCGGCTCCGGCGTTGTGGGCCGCACCACCGACCGCTACGGCTTCGTTGCTTTCTCTTCCTATATCGTGCCGCCCGTCATCTACCGCATCGACACAACCACGGGCAAACGCGACGTCTTCTTCCAATCCAAAGTGCCCTTCGACACCACCCAGTACGATCTCACTCAGGTCTTTTACAAATCGAAAGACGGCACCCGGATGCCCATGTTCATTGCCGGCAAGAAGGGCCTGAAGATGGACGGCTCCGAGCGCCTGCTGATGACCGGCTACGGCGGCTTCAACCTCAGCGAAACTCCGCGCTGGAATCCGCAATGGGCCTGGTGGATCGAACAAGGCGGCTGGTTCGCCGTGCCCAACCTGCGTGGCGGCGGCGAATACGGCGAGACGTGGCACGAGCAGGGCATGTTCGAGAAAAAGCAGAACGTCTTCGACGACTGGTTCGCGGCCGCGCAATACCTGATCGACCAGAAGTACACTTCACCGCAACACTTCGCCATCTCCGGCCGTTCCAACGGCGGACTGCTCATGGGCGCATCGATGACGCAGCATCCCGAGCTCTTTTCCGCGATCTGGTGCGGCTACCCGCTGCTCGACATGCTGCGCTATCAGAAGTTCAAAGTCGGCTCCTACTGGACCACCGAGTACGGCTCCGCCGACAACGAAAAACAATTCTTCTACCTGCTGAAGTATTCGCCCTACCAGAACGTAAAAGCCAACACAGCCTATCCGGCGATCATGTTCTTCACCGGCGACAATGACACACGCGTCGACCCGCTCCACGCCCGCAAGATGGCTGCCCTCGTCCAGTCCGTTTCCACCGGCGGCCGCCCCATCCTGCTGCATTACAGCGTCTCCGGTGGTCACTCCGCGGGCGTCAGCGTCGATCAGCAGGTCCAGGACGATGCGGACCAGCTCAGCTTCCTGTGGATCGAAACCGGCGCGGCCAAAACGGGAAAGAACCCTTAGCATTCCAATTCAGGATCGATCGCTCCCCACTATCCGGCGAATCTCCTCAAAGCCCCTTTTCCCGGCTGTATTCTGCGAGGTATGCAACCGCAGGATGCAGTCGTGCAGCCCTCCCCATCCTTCGCACGGCTCTTTTCCTCCCTGATCTCCTCCCGCCAGAAACGCGCCGACGATTGCGACGATGAGATCGACGAAGAAGCTTCCGCGCTCAGCTACGAACAAGCGCTTCGCCGGCACGCTCGCTATCGCCCGTCTGAAGAGAGGCTGGTCCCCCTCGAAGAAAAGCCCGTGCCCTCTCCGCAGATCGCATTGGAGCCCAATCCCCCGCACCAGGATCCTCTGTGCTCAAGCCCGTCGATCGAGACAACAGAACCGCCATCCCAGCCTTCCGGAATCCCCGCCAAAGCACGAGCGTCTCAAAACCGCCAGCATCACCATCCGCCTGACCCAGCCGGAATACGATCAGCTGCGCAGGCGCGCCTCCGAAGCCGGCCTAACGGTCTCCGCCTACCTACGTTCCTGCACATTCGAAGCAGAATCGCTGCGTGCGCTCGTCAAAGACACTCTGGCGCAATTGCAGGCGAATTCCGTAGAACCGAATCGGAGAGATCCGATTCGAAAGGAGCCGAATCCTCAAGAGCCAACTGGAAGACTCGCAGGCCTCTGGCCCTGGAAGCGGTCAGCGCATCGCGCGCTGCAAGCCTGATCCTTCACATCACCTGACTTCGAGAATCAGGCACTTCAAATATTCCGACTCCTCGAGATTCAGAATCACCGGATGATCCAGGGCGGCGCCGCGCCGTTCGAGAATACTGACCCGCACCGCGGCATCGGCCGCCGCCGCGGCAACGGCGCCTTCCAGCTCCGCCCACCCCACGTGATGCGAGCAGGAACATGTCGCCAGCAACCCTCCCGGCCTCAGCATCTTCAATGCCCGCAGATTCAGTTCCTTGTAGCCGCGCAATGCGCCCTCCACGGCGCGCTTGCTCTTGGCAAACGCCGGTGGGTCGAGCACGATGGTGTCGTACCTCTCTCCGCCATCCGACCAGTCGCGAAGGATCTCAAAAGCATCTCCGGCCACCCAATCCACTTCCGCACGAATCTGCGCCTGATTGGCCTCGAGATTGCGCTCTGCCACCTCCAGCGAGGGGCGCGAAGCGTCGATCCCCGTCACGCGCGCGCAAACCCGGGCCAGGTGCAACGCAAATCCGCCCTGGTAGGTGCACACATCGAGCGCGCGGCCACCCGGCGTTCGGTTCTTCGCGAACTCCTGCACGGCGAGGTAGTTGGAAGCCTGGTCAAGAAACGCTCCCGTCTTCTGACCCGCGTTGGCATCGAAGTGAAACACCAACCCGTTGAGATGAAACCGTGTTTGCGTCAGCGGTTGATCGGCGTTTGCCGCCCAGAGGGGTGAGAGATCCGGCGCACCAAGACCTTCCAGTTCGCGCATGCGCGGGTCGGGCCGCTCCAGAATGGTTTCCGGTGCCGGCGATTCGCGCAGCACACGGACACACGTTTCGCGCACGCCGTCATTCGACAGCCCGGCGACCAGCCGCTGCAAAATGACGATCGCTCCGTACTTGTCGACGATCAATCCCGGCAGCTCGTCTGCTTCGCTGAAGCAAAGCCGGCACGCATCCGTATCGGCTCCTTTTCCCTTCAACAGCTCCAGGCGCCGGGCAACCGCCGTGCGCAACCGGGCCTCGAGCAGATTGAACCACTCGGCTTCGTCGATAGCCTTTCGGCTCACCAGCCGCAATTGAATCTGCGATGCAGGACTATACAGCGCGGTACCCAGCAGCAGCCCGCGCGCATCCGCAACCGGCACAAGCGCGGGCGCTTGGTCCGCCGCCCCGGCAACCTCGATCGACTCGATATCCGATGCGTAGACCCAGACATGGCCTCGCCGCAGCCGATCGGCGGCCCGGCGGTTCACGATCGCCCCTGCTATTTTTCTGGAGAGAGAGGAAGAAGGCTGCGATGGTTGCCCACTCCTCGTGGAATGAGACGCTTCGGATGGCCGAATCTTCGTTTTTTTCGCTGACTGGCCCGAGTCCTGCTTCATCAAGGCTCCTTCGACGGTAGTTCTCAAAAATGCTCTCTTCAGTGGGCCGCCCCGGGGGCAGCCGCACTCGAGCGCTGAATCTGAGAACTGCCGTCGCCGGGAGCGATGCGGCCGCGTTCTCTATTTCACCTGCAGGCTTTCCACATAGCGGCTCAGATTGCTGATGCGCAGCAACCGGTCCTGCGGGTTGTTCTGGTTCATCCTACCAAGGATCGGTCCCCAGACTGGCATCTCGACCGTGCCGTGCGCTTGAATCTCTGCGCCATTCTGCAGCACCGCAACAAGGTGAGTATCCGGATACTTTCCGTGGTTGTTCTTGCTCAGCACCGTCAGATCGCTGGGGGCGACCTTCAGCGCGGAGGCAACCGGCCCTTGTCCGCGACCGTCGACTCCGTGGCATTGAGCGCAGTAACTGGCGTACATCAGTCTGCCGTTTGTGGCCGGTGTCTTATCGACTTTAAGAGTCAGTTTGCCATTTGGCGCAGCGAAGCACATTCCCGCCGCGACGGCCACCGTCAAGGCAGTAAGTAAAAGGGGTTTCAACATAAGTTCCTCGGTTCTGGACCTCTAGTCCGAAGGGGACTTTACTCCATTTCTAACTAGGTTGGCATGTGACGCCGAGCACACTGCATCGGTATCTAAAACACCGACGTACTTAGAGAATAAAGACTAAGCTCTGATTGCATAACCTGCATTTAATGAGTTGATTAGCACCTAAGTTGTATGTCCTCTTCCTGGTTTCAGACGGGGAGCCTTCCCGGACTTTCTCAAGCTAACTTAGCTTATGCAAATAGGTCCTAACTGGAACTAAGTTTCTATCAAAAAAACGACCCTAAACTTACCATTCGAAAGTTAAGACTTTTCCGGAAAACACCCACCCAGGCTGCCGCTTGCACGGGCGGGCCATCCGCACCCCGTGCATTGCGGCGCTGCTCTGTCCGGTCGTAACCGCGAATGTCCTCCCAAAGCGGCAAGGGTGCGGGTCAGACGATGCCAGCCTATAATGAAGCATGGCGAGTGCCAAGCAGGCTGTCCCGGCCGAAGTTGCGCGTGTCTTTCCACCTCCGGTGGGGGATTCTGCGTCGCCTGCTCAAGTTTCCCCGCCCTCGCTTTCCCAGCAGGACATCGAAAAGCGCTTCCAGTCGCTCCTCTCTCACGTTCAGGCCAACCGGCCCACTGAAGACGTCTCCCTGATCCGCAAGGCCTGGGAGTTTTGCGTGCAGCATCACGACGGTCAGATGCGCGCCAGCGGCGAGCCCTATGTCATCCACCCGCTCGAGGTAGCCGAAGTCCTCGCCGAGATGAAGATGGACGCCACCGCCATCGCTGCCGGCCTCCTCCACGACTCCGTCGAAGACACGCCCGCGACCAACGAAGAAATCGCTTCGAAGTTCGGCGACCAGGTTGCCCACATCGTCGAGGGCGTCACCAAGATCGACAAAATCCAGTTCGCCAATCGCGAAGACCGCCAGGCTGAAAACGTTCGCAAGATGCTCCTGGCCATGGTCTCCGATATCCGCGTGGTCCTCATCAAGCTGGCCGATCGCCTCCACAATATGCGCACGCTCCAGCACCTGAAGCCGGAACGCCAGCTTGCCATCGCCCGCGAGACACTGGACATTTACGCACCGCTGGCCCATCGCCTGGGCATGGGCAAAGTGCGCGGCGAGCTCGAGGACCTTGCCTTTCGCTATACCGACCCGGTCAGCTACGAGAAAATGGCCGCCGCCGTCGAGGCCCGCCGCATCGAGGGCGAGCAATTCCTGCGCGGCGTCGAAGACACCCTCGTCGAGCAGCTGCGCGAAAACAACATTGAGGCACGCGTCGAATGGCGCATCAAGCGCCTCTACTCCATCTTCCAGAAGATCGAGCGGTCCAAAGTCTCCTTCGACCAGGTCTACGATCTGCTCGCCCTCCGCGTCATCACCCAGGATGTTGCCTCCTGCTATGCCGTCTTCGGCCTCATTCACACCCTCTGGCGTCCCGTGCCCGGCCGCATCAAGGACTTCATCGCCATTCCCCGCGCCAACCGCTACCAGTCCCTCCACACCACGGTCATGGGCGCCGGCGGCCATCAGTTCGAAGTGCAGATCCGCACCGAAGAGATGCACCGCATCGCCGAAGAAGGCATCGCCGCGCACTGGAAGTACAAGTCTCCCGGCTCCATCGTCACCGCGCGCGACGAAGAGCGCCTGAACTGGATTCGCCAGCTCGTCGAGTGGCAGAAGGAGATGACCGACCCCAACGAATTCCTTTCCAGCCTCAAGATGGACCTCTATCCCGATGAGGTCTACACCTTCACGCCCAAAGGAAAGGTCGTCGTCGTTCCTGCCGATGGCACTCCCGTCGATTTCGCGTACACCATCCACACGGAAGTCGGCCACACCTGCGTCGGCGCCAAAGTCAATGGGCGCATGGTGCCGTTGCGCACCAAGCTTCGCACCGGCGACATTGTCGAGATCGTCACGCAGAAAGATCACAAGCCCAGCCGCGACTGGCTTACCTTCGTCAAGAGCCCCCGCGCCCGCAACAAAATCAAGCACTGGCTCAATGAAGATCAGCGTCGCCGCGCCGTCGAAATCGGCCGCAAGCTTCTCGAGCGCGAAGCCCGCAAGTTCAAAGTCCCGATGACGCAGATCGACGACCAGGACCTGAGCCGCATCGCCGGCCAGTACGGCGTCGCCACAGCCGCCGACCTGCTCGCCACTCTCGGCCAGGGCAAGCACTCGGCGCACCAGGTGCTCAGCATGCTCGCGCCCGGCATCACGCAGCCGCAAGAAGCTCGCACCGGAAACCAAGGTCGGCGCGCCCGGCGAAGCCGGCATGTCCGAGGCGGTGCGCAAGCTGCATCTCACCGGCTCTGATTCGCTCCAGGTCGAAGGCCAGAACGACCTGCTCGTCTATCGCGCGCGATGTTGCAATCCCATCCGCGGCGAAGAAATCGTTGGCTACGTCACCCGCGGCAAAGGCGTCGCCGTCCATGCGCGCAGCTGTCCCAACGTGCAGAATCTCCTGTACGAAAGTGACCGCCGCATCAATGTCGAGTGGTCGCGCGTCGGCGACAACCATACCGGCCGCACGCAGCGCTATCCGGTGAAGATCACGGTCTACTGCGACGACCGCACCGGCATGCTCAAAGAGCTGACCGCCGTCATCTCCGAAGACAACACCAACATTCGCAGCGTCGAGGTCCGCCGCGACGAAAACGATGAAGCCATCGTCGAGTTCGTCGCCGAAGCCGAAGACGTGCACCACCTCGACCGCATGGTTCTCGCTCTGCGCCGTGTCGCCGGCGTCCGCCAGGTGCAGCGCGCGAAAAAAGTGTGACCGTCCCCGCTATTCTCGATGGCATTCGCATCCTTGACGGCGGGATGGCCACAGAGCTTGAACAGCTTGGCGCCGACATCAGTGGGCCGCTCTGGTCCGCCCACGTCATCGAAGACTCTCCTGAAAAAATCGTCGCTGTGCATCGCGCCTACATCGCCGCCGGCGCCGATTGCATCGAGACCGCGAGCTATCAGGTCTCGCGCAGAGGCTACGCCGAATACGGCCTCACCTCGCAACAAGCCGACGCCGCCCTGCTCAAGGCCGTCCGGCTCGCGCGCACTGCAGCTGCCGAGTCTCCCCATCGCCGCATTCTCGTCGCCGCGTCTCTCGGCCCTTACGGCGCAGCGCTTCACAACGGCGCCGAATACCACGGAAACTACGACTGCAGTTTTGAAGAGCTGGTCAGCTTTCACCGCGAGCGCATCGAAGTGTTAGCAAATGCTAACGCCGAAGATAGACCCGACCTGCTGGCCTTCGAGACCCTGCCCTCTCTTCAGGAAGCGCAGGCCATCGGCGAAGCCCTCGCGCCTTGGCCGCAAATCTGTCCGCCTGGTTCAGCTTCACCTGCAGAGATGCCCGCCACGTCGCCCACGGAGAACGGCTCGCCGACAGCGCCCGCCTCGCCGCATCCTTCCCGCAGACCGTAGCCATCGGTGTCAACTGCACGCATCCCGAACTCATTCCAGCTCTAATCGCGGAATCTGCGCAGCGCAACAACCAAACCCATCCTCGTCTATCCCAACTCTGGCGAAGGCTGGGATGCCGCAAGGCGCTGCTGGACCGGCAAAGGCGATCCGGCTAGCTTCGCGGAACAGGCCACCGTCTGGTTCGCCGCCGGCGCACAGATCGTGGGCGGCTGCTGCCGAACGCGGCCCGCGCACATCAAAAAGGTTGCCGCATCCGTTTCAATTGGCTGAGCCAGGAGCTGAAGGCTGAAGGCTGAGAGCTGGAAGCTGCCTCTAAACCACCAGCTTCGCAATCGTCATCAGCTGCATGTTCGACGTCCCCTCGTAGATCTTCCCCACCTTGGCGTCGCGGTAATACTTCTCCGCCGGATATTCCCGCACAAAGCCGTTGCCGCCAAAAATCTCCACGCACTGGCTCGCCACGCGCTCCGCCACTTGCGACGCAAACAGCTTGGTCATCGCCGCCTCGCGCACATAGGGCTGCCCCGCATCCTTCAACCGCGCTGCGTTGTAGACCAGCAGTTTCGTCGCTTCAATCTCCGTCGCCATCTGCGCCAGCGTGAACTGCACGCCTTGGAACTCCGCGATTGCCTTGCCGAACTGCCGTCGCGCCTTCGCATACTTCGCCGCATGTCCCCACGCACCCTCGGCAAGCCCCAGCATCTGCGCACCAATGCCGATGCGCCCCTCGTTCAGCGTCTCAATAGCGATCTTGTATCCCTTGCCGCGCTCGCCCAGCAAGTTCGCTTCCGGCACCACGCAATCCTCAAACACCAGTTCGCACGTGCTGCTCGCGCGAATGCCCAGCTTGTCTTCCTTGCGTCCCACCGTGAAGCCCGCCATCTCCTTTTCGACAACGAACGCCGTAATGCCTTTGTATCCTGCCGCGGGATCCAGCGTAGCGAACACAATAAACAAGCCCGCCTCGCGTCCATTGCTGATCCAGAGCTTGCGCCCGTTCAGCCGAAAGCCGCCGGGCACCGCAGTCGCGCGCGTCTGCAGCGCAAAGGCATCCGACCCTGAGCCCGCTTCGCTCAGTGCATAGGCGCCGACCGTATCCGTTGCCAGCCGCGGCAGCCATTGCTTCTGCTGTGTCTCACTCCCCCAGCGTCGAACCGCATTCACCACCAGCGTGTTGTGCACATCCACAAGCACCGCCACCGCCGGATCCACCGTGGAAATCGCCTCAATCGCCAGCACCGCATCGAAGAAGCTTCCGCCCGCGCCGCCCAGCTCCTCAGGAACCTCGATGCCCATCAGCCCCAGCTCGAAAAGTTGTTTCACCAGGCCGTCGGCAAAGTGCTGCTCCTGGTCCATCTCCTGAACCTTGGGCGCAATCGCCTGCTCAGCGAACTTACGGACAGTGGCATAAAAAAGGCTCTCCTCGTCCGAGAGCCGCGTCAGAGGGATGTGAGTCGTGTGTGCCAAAACAGAGGCCTCCGGCATCGGAGTCTATCAAACGCTGCCTCTCTTCGTCTGAGTGTCGCCGCCCCAGGTCAGCCTTGCGCCGCCTGTCGTGCCACCAATTCCAACGCCGCCACGCCCTTGCACGGAGCCATAAAGCTATCAGCGCTCCATGCGATGGAAATCTTTTCCATGCTCAGGATCTTGCGGATCTGGCTGTTCGCGTGGTCGGCCCACGGGCCGCCGTGGTCCAGCTTGATGTACGCGCGCCAGTGCCGCAGCGCCTTCCGGTGTTCGCCTTGCCGTTCGTACGCGAGAGCCAGGTTGTAGTGGGCATCGGCGTAGCGGGGAGACAGCGAAACGGCCTGCAGGTATGCCACGATCGATTCATCGAGCCGATGCAATTCGTCGAGCACATTGCCCAGGTCGAAGAACGCCAGCACGTAGCCCGGATCCGCCTCGGTGGCGCGCCGGTAAAGCTCCTCGGCCTTCGCATACTGGCGCAGGTGGAAGTTGATGGTGCCCAGGTTGATGTATGCGGCCGCGTAGGTCGGATCAACTTCCAGAATCTCTTCGTAAAGACGAACCGCGCGCATCTTTTCGCCGGCTTCCTCGGCTTGCACTGCCTCGAAAAATCGATCCTGCACCTTGGGCTGGTTGCGCGTTCCCGCGCGCCGCATCGGAGACGGCTCCGATGCCGCCGTCGGATGACCGTCGCCGTTCATCCGCTCAAAATCGAAGAGCAACTGCCGCCGAATCGGGTCCACCACCAGCGCCGCCATGCCGGAAGGCAAGCCGCGTTCCCGTGCGCACCAACGTCGCCTCAAGCAGCGGATTCGCCATGCCGGCTACGGCCTTCATCGCCAGGATCGAGTGCCGAATCGACGCGGCCGGAAACACTCTCCTTCGCGCAGCGCGCGGAATGTCTTCAATTGGCCTAGGTCCTGGAATGTGTAGGTTTGCTTCTGCTCGATGAGCCCGGCTCGCTCCCATCCCAGCAACTGATGGGTGCTGATCTGCAAGATGCGCAACACGTCCTGACGGCTGTAGCTGGTCACTCTCGAGTGCTCCCGATCCCCCGAACACTTCAGTCCGGCGCGGCCCGGGGCTTGAACTCATGTCCCGAACCGCGTCCCCTTGCTCCGCTCCCTGAGCTTCGGAACTCGCTTCCTTGAACAAGAACTGAGGAACCGCTCTTGCTGCGATTATGCCAAGAGTATGCGTGGATAAGCTGTCATGAACTACCGGCGCAACAAAAATATACGTGGATAACTGGTGTCGGAGTTGATACTCGTATCTTCCTTGGTGCGCGTGGTTTGCACCAAAAACAAGGCGCTCGATCGAACATCGAGCGCCTCGTATCAACGGCTGCGGTCATCCTGAGCGAAAGGGGCCCCGAACGTATTTCAGTTCCGGGGCCCCCGCAGACAGGTCTTCGTCTGCGGGGTGGAGGATGGGGGTGGTGAGTCGAAGGACCTGCTTTTCACAACGCGTTTGCCCCGGAGCAGCCGCTTAGTTCCGCCGTTGCATCTTCGAGAGCAGCCGCAGGATCTCGACATACAGCCAGACCAGCGTAACCATGATCCCGAAGCCGCCGTACCACTCCATGTACTTCGGCGCGCCCATGGCCACGCCCTGTTCGATGAAATCGAAATCGAGCACCAGGTTGAGCGCCGCCACCGCAACCACAATCAGGCTGAAACCAATCCCGATCAGCCCGCTGCCATTGATTGAGGCAAACCGAACACCGACAAATCCAAGCAGCATCTGTGCCAGGTAGAACAAGACAATGCCGCCGGTTGCTGCCACCACGCCCAGCCGAAACTTCTGCGTCACGCGGATGAGCCCCGACCGATATGCCAGCAGCAGCACAAACAGCGTTCCAAACGTGAGGCTCACCGCCTCAATGCCGATTCCCGGATAGCGCAGATCCATCACCGCGCTCAGCCCGCCCAGCATCAATCCCTCGAGCAGCGCATAGATCGGCGCGGTAATCGGCGACCACTCCTTTTTGAACGATGTGACCAGCGCAAAGATCAACCCGCCGATCATGCCCACCAACATCAGTGGCGCAACTTCCCCGGCATCCCGCGTCTGCATAAACAGGTGCCATGTCCAGGCCGCTGTGGCCAGTGTGCAAATCAGCAGGATTCCGGTCTTGTTCACCGTCCCGTTCAGCGTCATGCGATTGGCGGCATCCACCAGGCTGCCGTAGGACCCGCCACCCGAAAGATTACGGAACGTGTTGTCACCCAAGGCCGGATTCGAAGTCTTCATCAATGGCATACTCTTCTCCCTTACGCTTCGGGACATCCTCTATTCCTTGCGTAAAGGCATCCCTCTCTAATTTTAGACCCCGTTTCGACGCAAAAGACTCAAGCTCCCGCTTCTCAAGGCCTTAGGGAATGCATGTTGCTTCCACGCAGTCGCGCACTGTGACTTACACTGTGTGCCGGGGGAAGCACATGTACCAACCCGAAGTCTATGGCGTCGCCCTCTCGTTCATGCTGCTCAGCATGCTCTGCTGGGGCTCATGGGCAAACACGCTCAAGCTCGTGCCCGGCTACCGCTTTCAGCTCTTCTATTGGGACTACGTGCTCGGCCTCATCGTTGCCGCCATCGCCTGGGGCCTCACGCTCGGCAGCATGGGCAGCACCGGCAGAGCCTTCTTCGCCGACGTAAGCCAGGCCGGCGCATCGCACATCCTGTTCGCCATCGTCGGTGGCATCATCTTCAATATCGCCAACCTGCTCCTTGTCGCCGCCATCGACATCGCGGGCCTCGCCGTAGCCTTCCCCATCGGCATCGGCCTGGCGCTGATCATCGGCGCGGTCAGCAGCTACGTCATCGCGCCCAAAGGCAATCCGCTTCTGCTCTTCGGCGGCATCGCGCTGGTCACCGCCGCCATCATCTTCGACGCCATCGCCTACCGCGCTCCGCGAAGCAAGCCGGCCCGCCATCAGCAGCCGCGGCATCGTCATCAGCCTCATCGCCGGGGTGCTCATGGGCTGCTTCTATCCCTTCGTCTCCCGCTCCATGACCGGCGACGGCGCGCCCGGCCCCTACGCCGCCGTCCTGTTCTTCGTCCTCGGCGTGGCTCTCTGCTCCATCCCCGTCAACTACCTGCTCATGCGCATGCCGCTCGACGGACGCGAGCCCGCCGCCATGAGCGGCTACTTCCAGGCGCCCGCAGGCTGGCATTTCTGGGGCATCGTCGGCGGAGCCATCTGGTGCACGGGCGCTCTTGCAAACTTCGTCGCCTCGCAGGCGCACATCGTCGGCCCCGCCGTCTCCTACTCCATCGGCCAGGGCGCGACCATGGTCTCCGCATGCTGGGGCGTCTTCATCTGGCGCGAATTTACAAACGCGCCCAGCCGCTCCAAAGGCTTCCTCACCTGGATGTTCGTCTTCTTTCTCTGTGGCCTGACGGCCATCGCCGTCGCACCTCTATTCTGATCTCTACGCCTCGCAGCAGAGGAGAACTGTAGTGCCTGCGCAAAAGCCCATTGTCGTCGTCGGAAGCATCAACACCGATCTCGTTGCCGTTTCCCGATCCATTCCCGCCGTCGGCGAGACTGTCATTGGTTCTGATTTCCAGGTTCACCCTGGCGGTAAAGGGGCCAATCAAGCCGTCGCCGTTGCGCGCCTCGGCTATCCCGTATCCATGATCGGCCGCGTGGGCAACGACTCCTTCG
>CAWJUW010000003.1:0-325913 GCA_963846095.1 uncultured Acidobacteriaceae bacterium | reverse complement strand
ACCTGAAACGTGGTATTGCAGGCCTCGGCCATATCGGAATGGCCGAGGATTCCTGAAACGGAGGATTCTACTTGAGCCGACTATGGGTCCGTTGCATTGCGCGCCAAGGTCGAATAGCGATATCAGGGCTTACGCCTCGCCGACTTCCTGGCGGCCTTTTTCGTTGCCTTCGGGGTGGGCTTAGGGCCGGCAGGCTTCTTGCTCACAGCCTTCTTGCCAGCAGTCTTCTTGCCTGCAGTCTTCTTGCTCACAGTTTTCTTGCAGTTCTCAACAGTTTTCTTAACAACGGCCTTCTTGGCCGCAGGTTTCTTCGCGGGCGTTTTTGCGGGCTGTTTCGCGACGGCTTTCTTTGCCGCAGCCTTCTTTTCGGGCGGCGCGCTTGAGAGAACGGATGCGACGATGGCTGCCCCCGTACCTATCGCTGTCTTGATGCTGCCCGCAACGTCTTCCGCCATCGCAAGGCCGTAGCCGACACCCTGCGCAGCCTTCTCCACTATCGTCTTCTCAGCCATCCGTAGCTCCCCCCAATTCTCCGGCTCAACGCCGTCCGAATTGTAAACGTATTTCACGGGAAATTCCCAGTGCCTGCTTCTTGCATCTATAACCGTATTGCGGTTTTTCTTGAGGAGAATCGTCTCTTGGCCAGAATTGCTGTTCTTATCGTGGACGATGAGCCCCTTATCGCTGATTCGCTGGCAATCATCCTCACGCAGAACGGATATCACGCACTGGCTTGCCACGACGCAGAGACGGCACTCGAGAAGCTCTCAGACATCCGTCCGGAAGTGCTGATCACGGATATTGTTCTTCCGAAAATGAATGGGATCGACCTCGCAATCAAAATCAAGAAGGAATTCCCCGGCTGCAAAGTCCTCTTGTTCAGCGGGCAGTACGAGATCGACCATCTGCTCGCCTTGAGCCATATTTCCAAGCACGATTTCGGTGTACTGAACAAGCCACTATCGCCAGCTATGCTTCTGAGACATCTCGACATCGTGCTCGGCCGGAGCGTTGTCCAGGACTTCTAATTGAACGATAAAGTGTTGACCTCCAAGACCTGGCTTAGACCCTGCGGAAGTCGATCTTCGCCTTTGCGATCGGGAGGCCGATCACCTCGATACGTCGCAGGTCGCGCGTGCCGATACCACGCTCCTCGGCCAACTTCAATGTGCTGTCGCAGCCTTCAAAGGGAGGCGTGCCCCGGTCGGCCATCGGATCGAAGCCCATCAGAGCGGCGCAAACCGCGTCTGTCGCCACGCAATTCCTGCCCGCGATCAGCAAGCCTGGAGGGACCGCCCGCATCCTTTCGACCCAGGGACCCTCGCCCCCTGCCACAGTTTGAATTCCATCGATAATGCTCAGGTGAATGGGGCGCGCCGCGACCAGATCGACCGTTACCCGCGGGACGCGGTAGCCAGGGTCGCGCGGCGAATGAGGGTCGAGTTCAGGCAGAGCGCTTCGTGAAGGCTGGCGGTAGCCTGTATGCAGCATCTGCCTTCCTCCCCCGGCCTCGGTGCTCGGTTCATCCGCACCTGCGCCTTCGCCATAAATTGTGGTCGGAGTGATGCCGAACAGGTTCTTCATCGATCCGGTCAGGCCGGCGGTGCTGTGTTCTTTCAGTTTGGCCAGGGAGACAAAGACATCGCAGTCTTCATAAGAACGACTGAGATCGTAGGCCCTGAAGAGCAAGCCGCCGCCGGGAACATAAAGCCGGGTGTACTTCTTCGACGGCCCAGCGAAGTTCGTATTGTCGAACTCCACTCGCGGAGCGGCGCTGGTGAAGTCGGAAAGCTTCCATCCGGCTTGCGAGATGAACTCCTCAAGCGTGTGCAACTTCGATGAGGTTGGACTCTCAACCAGGCGAATACGGCGCGCCCCCGCCTTGCCGAGCAGGTGAACCGTGGCGGCGACGACCTGCGGATGCACCCAGTAGGTCTGCCCCTGGGTCATACCGCGGAAGCGCTCCGTCGCGCTGCCCGTGACGTTGATCTTTATTGCCACGGTCTTACCGCTCACAAACTGCTGCAGCCCGCCGATCTGATCGAACATGGCCGCCAGGGTTGTGACCATCTCCGGGCCATAAGTGGAACACCGGGCAACGGCGACAGGCGCCGTGGGTGCGGTGGAAGAAGCGTACAGCCGGGAGGGCGCAAGGTACAACCCCGCCGCTGCGGCGCTCAAGCCCTGGATAAGCTCTCTACGGTTCAGGTTTTTTCTCATGTCGGCACCGGTCCTTTGCGGATCCTTGGCTTCGATGGTAAACGCGCTTCGCCCGTTGCGCGCACGAAGAATGGCAGTTTTCACCCAATTTCGAGTGCGCCTCCATGCTGACCGCGTCCGCGAGAGACCCGCTGAAGCCATCCACCGATACAACGACACTTCGTCTTGCCGCTCTGCTCAGTGCATCCGTGTTGCTCGACGGTAGCCAGGCCCAGATCGTGGCGGATACGCTTGAATGATGCAATGTTTCATTGGCACCGCAGGCTGGACCGTGCCGAAACAGCACTTGCCGCTTTTCTCTGCGCCGACTGTCGGCACGAAACCTTCGCACCTCGAACGGTACGCAGAGCGGCTGTCCTGCGTAGAGATCAACTCCAGCTTTCACCGGCCGCATCGACGTGCTACCTGGGAACGGTGGGCCGCGACGACACCGGATGACTTTCGCTTCGCCGTGAAGGCGCCGAAGATCGTAACGCATACGGCCAAACTGGTAAGGTGCGGTGCGGCGCTGCTGGAATTTTTCGACGCGGTGCGCGGCCTCGGTCAGAAACTCGGCCCTATTCTCGTCCAACTGCCGCCGCAGCTTTCTTTCGACGAAGGCGTCGTCCATGGGTTCTTCACTACACTGCGGGAACTCCATCCAGGCCCGGTCGCACTGGAGCCTCGTCACGCGAGTTGGTTCTCTCCTTCAGCCGAACGACTTCTGCTGAGCTTTCAGATCTCCCGCGTCGCCGCCGACCCGCCCAAAGGATCGAAATTGGCGGCCCAACCCGGAGGCTGGCCCAATCTCAACTATTGGCGGCTCCACGGATCCCCGCGCACCTATTATTCGGAATACGACGAACCCTGGTTGCAGGCCTTTGCGAAAAATATGCAGCTGCCCGAGAGTGCATCGACAGGCAAAGACACATGGGTGATCTTCGACAACACCGCGCTGGGCCATGCCACAGCGAATGCGATATGGCTGAATGACGTTCTCTGCCGGGACAGACTCCGCCGCTGAGCCCGGATGCTCGATGTATCGGAGGCAGACCGGATGGATGCTAGTCGTTGACCGGAGCGTAGACGCAGTACCCACGCGGCGGCGCGGGAAACTCCGATCGGCCGTCCTCGTCTGTGGTGCGTTCGTCAGGATGCGCACTGTCTTTTCCGTCCCAAGCCACGGGGCGGAACTTCTGATTCTTCCACTTGGTTTGTACCGAGGTTCCGCTCCACTGATCCCCAAGATTATTGAGTACATAAACCAGGCCAGATTGACCTTCGTTTCCCCCGCGCTGCGAAATATAGAGGTCCGGGTCGGCATGAAGAATAAGGCTCTCCCCGCCGGCGTGAGCATGGTGCGCAGCAATGAGCGCGTCAATTCCGTTCGGTGTTCCCGGCCGCGCCAGTTCGCAGTTGTAGTAGTCCCACCAGAACACGCACGGGTAGCCGTCCTGGGTCAGGATGAACGAGTACCCGAGCATCTTGTCGTTGACCACTTCATTGCCGCCCATATCGTGGTTTTCGGTGAAGGTGACGGCATTGAAAGGCCGCGCCGCCGAAATGGAACCGCCGTCGGTCAGATTGCGCAGATCGTAGTTCGGCGTATCGCAGACATCTTTCAGTTTGTAGCGGAGTGGAAAATCGAAAGCAGCAATCTGGCTGTCGGTCATCTGCGCCACGCCGTTCAGCCAGCCATCAATCTCATCTGGCCCAGCCCAGTATTCGCCCACGACGAACGGCGTGAATTCGCGCCCATCCTTCTTCTGGTATTGATACTTCGCAAGCAGACCAATCATCCACGTCCCGAAGCCCTTCACGAAGTCGAAGCGAAACCCGTCGAAATCGAGATCTTCGATGACCAGACGGGCATAGTCGAACATCGCTTTGTAAACGTGCGGATTTCTATGACAAAGATGGGGAAAGCCGGCGAATTTCTCGCCCTCGATCATGGTTCGCTCGTAGCGGCTCGGATGGAAACTGTTCCAATCGCGAGGGAATTTTCCGCTCGCAGGTTTGAATTTCGTCCAGCGGCTCTTCGCCATCGAGGGGATTCACCTCTTCTTCGTCGGCGCCGGAGTTATGGTTGATGACCATATCGGCGATTGCGCCCATCCCATTCTCATGAATGGTCCCGATCAACTTGCGCAACTCCGACTCGTTGCCAAACATCGTCTTGACCGAGCCCTTTTGATCATGATCGCCAAGGTCAAAATAGTCGTACGGGTCGTAGCCCATCGATTGGGGATCGGCTGCTTTCGATATCGGCGGAAGCCAGATGGCATCGAATCCCGAACCCTGTTTGCCGAGCTTTGGAATCTCGCTATTCAGATGATTCCACCACTCGCCGATCTTCTCTTCTTTCTGCGCACAATCCCAGTAAAACGCTTGCATCATCACGGCCATATTGCTCTCCACAGCTGCACGCTCGTCTGCGGTGGCCAACGGCTTCGCGCTTCTCAGGTGTCGGGCTCTCTAACTAGGATGCAGAATCTGAACAATCGACTACTGGCGGCTTCGGGTCAGGCGATCCCCATCCCGCCTGTCACACCGTAGATTTCCCCCGTAATGTAGCTCGCTTCTTGCGAGGCGAGCAGCACGTAAACCGGCGCTAATTCCACAGGTTGGCCGGGACGTTTATAGGGAGTGTTAGAGCCGAGTTTCTTCAATTTCTCTTCATCGCCATCGGCTTCCTGTAACGGGGTCCAGACTGGACCGGGTGCGATCGCGTTGACGCGAATACCGTACTTCTGCATCAGCTGGTCGCTTACACCTTTGGTGAAGTTTGCGATAGCAGCTTTCGTGATGGCGTAGTCGAAGATGCTTCCGGAAGGCTCAAATCCCTGAATGCTCGTGGTGTTGATGATGGAAGATCCAGGCTTCATGCGTGGTACAGCGGCCTTCGTGATCCAAAAGATGGAGTAAATGTTTGTCTTCATGAGCGAGTCGAATCGCTCCGTAGAAGTTGCAAGCAGTCCCTCAGTCTTGCCCATCTTCCCGGCGTTATTCACCAGAATGTCGAGACCGCCCAGTTGCTCGTCAGCCTCTGCAACCAGTCGCTGACAGAACTCCTCCTGCGAAACGTTTCCCGGCAGAAGAACGGCTTTGCGTCCCGCGGCTCGAATGTACTTCGAAACTTCGTCGGCGTCTTGCTGTTCCGCAGGCAGGTAACAGATTGCTACGTCGGCGCCTTCTCGTGCGAACGCGATCGCAGCGGCGCGGCCGATTCCCGAATCCGCTCCGGTCAAGAGTGCCTTCCGGCCCGTAAGCTTCCCGGAGCCTTTGTACGATTCTTCGCCACAGTCGGGCTTCTGGCTCATCTTCGCTTCGGTAGCAGGGGCCGGTTGAATCTCGACTTCGGTCGGCGGACCCGGGTATTGCGTACGAGGATCTTGCGGTGTAATCAAATCGCTTGGCATTTCGTCTCCTCTTGGTTTCTTGGCAGGTCAACCTGCCTTGCAAGACGTGAGATGTGTACAGCGGCCAAATATCTGTTTGAATGCTCGAACGCTACGTATCGCGTCGAGTTCGCGGCGGCATCATCCCACGGCGACTCGAAGAGAGGAAAGCGTCAAGTCCCGTCCGTTTTCCAACCGGACCTATCCCTATTCACGCGAAAGGACCTCTAAAAGCTTTGGCAATGGGAGGCAGTTAAGTACATCCGACTTTTCAAGTCCAGCGCGCCGGGCTTGCTCGATCCCGTATCGAATCGTCTGAAACTCGCCCGTGCTGTGTGAGTCCGTCGAAATGGCGATCCGGATTCCGGCCGCCCGCACTAGGCGTGCGTTTTCAGCAGAGAGATCAAGCCGATCCGGGCTTGAATTCAACTCGAAGAAACAGCCTCGATCTTTCGCGTGTTTGATGATTCGTTCAAGATCCAATTCATAGCCCGGCCGCTTCAGAAGGAGTCGCCCCGTCGCATGGCCAAGGATTGTGAAGTATGGGTTATCCATCGCGCGCAACACGCGCTCAGTTTGCTGCTCCCGATTCATCGCAAAACGCGAATGAATCGAGCAAACGGTGTAATCTAGCTCGCGAAGCACATCATCCGGCAGATCGAGAGTGCCGTCGGCAAGGATATCGACCTCAGCCGACTTCAACACGCGAACGCCCTTAAGCTCTCCGTTCAACTTGTCAATCGCACGAATCTGGCCCCGGAGGTTCTCAACCGACTGGCCGTTCGCGATCTTCAGGCTCGGCGTATGGTCGGTGATCCCCAGGTACTCATATCCGCGCTCATGTGCGGCGGCCGCCATATCTTCAAGGGTGTCCACCCCGTCACTTCCGATCGTATGTGCATGCAGATCCCCACGAATGTCGTCCTTAACGATCAGTATGGGAAGCGTGCCCTGTTGTGCCTGGCGGACTTCTTCCAGCCCTTCGCGCAACTCCGGCGGAATGAACTCCATCTTGAATCGCTTGTAAAAGGCCTCCTCGGTCGCAACGGAAGCAGTCGTCTGCAGCGATGCCAGGCTCCCGACCGCGCGAGCCAGCTTGCGCAGGTGCGCGGCAGATCCCGTCCCGCGCACCATGCTCAAACCCCAATTCGTCTTCGTCCCACGCTCCAGGCAGAGCAGAGGTCCGGCGGCCAGCGAGTAGAGTGCGGTCGTCGGCGTAGCCTCCAGCAGTGGCGTCCGGCCACCAAACCGTTTCATGGCTTCGACCACCGCACCGAAGTCGTTGGTCTTCACCAGAACGTCCAATCTGCTGATGATTTCGAGGTTACGGCGATAATCTCCAACCACCTCTAGGCGTCGAGCGCCAGCTTTCAACAAGAATTGCGACACAGCTTCTGCGATCGAATGAGCGTGATAAAGCAACACGGTCCCCGTCTGAACCAGACCGAGGCGAACATGTTGTGCCATGCGCGCACCGAAAACACGTTCGATCTCACCGTCGTCGAGCGCAGAGCGCAGCGCTTCGATGTTGGAGATCTTCAACTTCTTGTAGACACGGAGCACGCGCTTTGGATCGAGCCGCGGATGGGCAGAGAGGCTGGCCAACTCGGGGCTGACACTCGAACGCAGTTTTTCCAGCGTATTCAGCGATCCGGTTTCGACAATCTCACGGATGGACCCACTGATTGCTTCACCAATCCCGGCGTAGACACGAAGGTCTTGATTGCTCCGCACAAGCTCCTCGACGCTCTCGCCCAGCCCTCGAATGACCTCGGCGGCCCGTCGATAGGCACGAATTTTGTATGGATTCGCGTTCTCAACTGCCAGCAATTGGGCGAGCGAAGACAAGCGGTCTGCGATATCCGCATTGCTCATTGGCACGGATTCCGGCGCTTGCGTCATCCAACGCTTAGATGCGCAACTATGTTTCCTAATAGGCCCGATTTACAGGTTGTGCCGACAGGAGAGGCGCCAGGAACCTGGCCGTCTTACTCTGCTTTGATTGCGCCACCCGCGCGGGCGGTCCTTCGGCGACGATCCGGCCGCCCTCGTCTCCCGCTCCGGGGCCAATATCGATGACCCAGTCACTGGATGCGATGATCTGCATATCATGTTCGACGACGACTACCGTGTTTCCTGCGGTCACCAGGTTTTGCAGCTGTCGTTGCAGACGTTCAACATCGGAAGGATGAAGGCCCGTGGTCGGCTCATCCAGTACATAAAGGCTCTCTCCGCGCTGAGCCCTCTGAAGTTCGGTGGCAAGCTTGACGCGTTGCGCCTCGCCGCCAGAGAGCTCTGTCGCCGGCTGGCCGAGACGCAGATAGCCGAGACCCACCTCCTGCAGCACCTGAAGAACGCGGGATAACTGCGGTTCTTCCGAGAAGAAGTCAGCAGCCGCATCGACCGTAAGGGCCAGGACATCGGCGATCGTTTTCTCTCGGTACAGTATCTCCAGCGTCTTCGCATTGAAGCGAGCCCCATGGCAGGTGGGACACGGGCTGTACACGCTGGGCAGAAAGAGAAGTTCGACGCAAACAAAACCCTCGCCGGAGCAGGTTTCGCAGCGGCCCTTGGCTACGTTGAAGGAAAAGCGGCCGGCGTCGTACTTTCGAGAACGCGCAAGTTTTGTCGCGGCAAAGATCTTGCGCACATGATCGAAGAGGCCGGTGTAGGTCGCCATATTCGATCGTGGCGTGCGGCCGATGGGCTTCTGATCGACGACTACCAGCCGACGGATGTGCTCCATCCCCGAATCGATCTTGCCGGTCGGGGATGGTGCTGCTTGCTCCAATTCACCCGTTTCCTCCTCATCCGGTTCCAACTTCTGGCCCAGATGTTCGGCAACCAGTTCGACTAGCACCTGGCTGATCAATGTCGACTTGCCCGACCCCGAAACACCTGTGACGGTAGTGAAAGCGCCAATGGGGATCCGGACATTGAGCGAGGTGAGGTTGTTGCGGGTGATGCCGCTCATCTTCAGCCACCCTCGTGGCTCCCGTGGCGACCGTGGCTCAGGGGCATGTTCCGAGAAGAGGTAGCGACGCGTCTGCGAGCTGCTCACGGTCTTCAGACCTTCCGGCGGCCCTGAATAAAGGATCTCTCCACCGTTCACGCCGGCTCCGGGTCCGACATCCACGATCCAATCTGCACGCCGAATCACGTCGAGCTCATGCTCCACAACAAATAGTGAGTTGCCCGAACGCTTCAGCGCGTCCAGCGCGTCGAGCAGGGCCTCGGTGTCCGCAGGGTGCAATCCGGCAGATGGCTCATCGAGAACGTAAACAACGCCGAAGAGGTTGGAGTGCAGCTGCGTGGCCAGCCGCAGGCGCTGCAGTTCTCCAGGTGACAGAGTTGGTGTAGGACGCTCAAGGGAAAGGTATCCGAGACCTAGGTTAAGCATCACGCTCAGTCTGGCCGCGATATCGCCTGTAATGCGTCTCGTGACCTCTGTCTTTTCGGGATTTGCAGCATGAGCGTGCCCGCCGGTTGCAACAAAGGGAGCAAGCAGCGTACCCAGTCGTTTGAGCGGGAGAGCGGAGATGTCGGCAATGTCGTATCCCGCGAACTTCACGGAAAGAGATTCAGGCCGCAGGCGTTTCCCATGGCAAACATCGCACTCGGTCGAAAGCATGAACTGCGCAACGCGCTTTTTCATCAGCGCGCTATGCGTGCCCGCGAACGTTGAAAGCACATGGCGTTTCGCGCTGGTGAACGTGCCCATATAGCTTGGCTCAAGCTTTCGTTTCAACGCAGCACGTGTCTCCGCGGGCGTGAAGCCGGCATAGACCGGGACCTGGGGCTGATCTTCGCTGAAGAGGATCCAGTTGCGGTCCTTTCTGGAAAGTTCGCGCCAGGGGATATCGACGTTGTAGCCCAGCGAGACCAGAATGTCGCGTTGGTTCTGGCCCCCCCAGGCCATAGGCCACGCAGCAATAGCCCGCTCGCGTATTGTGAGCGATGGGTCCGGCACCATCGACTCTTCTGTCACCTCGTACACGCGCCCCAGACCATGGCACTTCGTGCAGGCGCCCTCCGCGGTGTTCGGAGAGAACGATTCTGCATAGAGCAACGGCTGATTGCGTGGATAATCGCCAGCCCGCGAGTAGAGCATGCGCAAGAGATTGGAGAGCGTTGTGACGGAGCCAACCGACGACCGCGTCGTAGGAGCGCCTCTCTGCTGTTGCAGTGCAATCGCAGGAGGAAGTCCGCTGATTGAATCAACAGCGGGAACCGCTAATTGATGGAAGAGCCGCCGCGCGTAGGGCGAAACCGATTCAAGATACCTGCGCTGCGCTTCGGCATAAAGGGTCCCGAATGCGAGCGACGACTTGCCCGATCCAGAGACGCCCGTAAATACGACCAGCGCGTCGCGAGGGATATCTACGTCAACGTTGCGCAGATTGTGTTCGCGCGCCCCGCGCACACGAACGACGCCGTCATTTTTGAGAGGAGTAGAGAGCACCAGCCGCCTTCCGGCAATTGGATGCCCGAATTCCAGCGAGGGTTGATCAATTCAAGGGCGTCGATGATGGAAGATTCGATGCTTGGGGAGACCTGCAGACGCCCAGTCGTAGAAGCGGATCCTCAAAGTGGAGGATCCGCCATCGCCCCGGTGACCGCATCGGCGGTGGTCATACATGTTCGTCCCAGGGGTAAGTTATTGAGCTGCGGGTCGGAGTCTGCCAAACGATGAAGTCGTCATAGGCGGATGTGGCGTAGGTCGAATAGCCGGCTGGATTTACTTCTTCATCGTCCTCGTCGTCATCAGGATCCATATCGAGATCATCGGGGTCCACGGGATCAATACTAGCGGGC
Organism: uncultured Acidobacteriaceae bacterium; assembly: GCA_963846095.1. Taxonomy (GTDB): domain Bacteria; phylum Acidobacteriota; class Terriglobia; order Terriglobales; family Acidobacteriaceae; genus Telmatobacter. The sequence continues at coordinate 315,501 of CAWJUW010000003.1, read as the reverse complement.
TTGTTGTCGATGTCGGTGGGTGGCTCCTCGATCACGGGAGCTTCTGCAGGAGCAAAGAGAAGTTCGGTGAAACTCTTGCCATCGGCGAAAGGCATTGCAAACCCTCCTGTCAGCCCGTCAGATGGGAAGATCTCAGCGGGGGTTGTAACAGAAAGTTACCCAGCAGTAGGTCTAAACCCACGCAACACGCAAAAGGAAAGCGGCGACGTGGGGGCGTCGCCGCTCGGGAATAGCTACGCGTGGAAGCTAGCGGTTCCCGGTCCTCTGTCCCTCTTGTTGACCTTTGTTGTCCTTGTTGTTCTGGTCCTTCTGACCCTGTTGATGAGTGGAACCCTGCTGAGACTTGTCCTGCTGTCCGGACTGTCCTGACTGCGAGTTCTGTTGCCCTGATTGGCTACCGCTGGTGGTTTTATCCATAGAGTTTCTGTTCTGATCGGTCATATCAGCATTTCCCTCTTGGCTGGTAGGATGCAGGTCCCACAGGGACCGGATAGAAAGGACCTTCATCGCATGAAAACTCGGACCAATAACGCTAGCTCCCGCAAGTTTGGAGATCTTTGGATCCGGGAATGGAGCGGGCGCGCAAGAGCAGAGTTGGCAAATATGTTCTTTTTCCATCACAACTTGCGCGCACCAGCGCATGCGCGACTCCGGAAACGCTACCCGAAACGAAGAAGAGCGGGGAAGAATGCAAAGGGCGAAGCCGCGCGAGGCGAGCCAGTCAGCGGCGTTTCTCAAGACGTTTCTCGCCCGGAGGGCGGGCGAGTCCCAATGACACCAGATCCTGAGCTTCCCGAATTCCAAGTGGTTCGCACGCGATTCCGCGTCTGGCCTAAAGGCCACCAAGAAACCACGATGGCCACGGCATAAGCGAAGAAGATAAAGTTTCAAAACAGATGACTCAGGAAGCTCAATCGAAGATCTCCAGCTCCATGGGGCCGTGGCAGCCCCTCCGGAACCGCACGTTCCGAAACTTGCTTATGTCCAACCTGGTCTCTGATATTGGAACTTTCATGCAGAGTGTCGGCGCGGCATGGCTGATGACTTCGCTGACCAGAAATCCTCTATATATCGCGCTGATTCAAACCGCATCGGCTTTGCCCTTTTTTCTCTTGGCACTGCCGGCTGGCTCGATCGGAGACATCTTCGACCGCCGCAAGCTGATACTCGGTACAGAGACATGGATGCTCGTCATTGCGGTGGCGCTGACAGTGGCTACGTTCGCCGGAGTAATGACGCCCTGGCTCCTTCTCGTGCTTACGCTGGGGTTGTCGATTGGGGATGCGGTCGAATCGCCCACCTGGAGGGCAATCTTTCCTGAACTGGTCGACAAAGAAGAGTTGCCCGCCGCTCTGGCTCTCAATGGAATCGAGTTCAATTTGGCTCGCGCCGTAGGACCGGGGCTCGGCGGCTTCATCGTCGCATCTGTAGGCGTAGGCGCTGCCTTCGCATTCAATGCTCTCTCCTTCTTCGGTGTCATCGCCGTGATCAAGAGATGGAAGAGGCCCCTGCAAATCAGCACGCTGCCTCGAGAGACCTTTCGGGGAGCAACATCCGCTGCCATTCGCTATGTCCGCTATTCCCCAGGTATTCGCAGGCTGCAGCTTCGGTCCGCAGTTCTCATCTTTTTCACCAGCTCCTTCTGGGCGCTCCTGCCAACTGCGGCGAGGGAACTTAGTAAAAGCCCAATCGCCTACGGATTCCTGCTCGGCTCCTTTGGATTGGGTGCGGTGCTGGGCGCCATGGTGCTACGGCGCACCAGATCTAGGCTCTCGACGGAGACTTTGCTGTCGTACGCTACGGCGATATTCGCGGCGATTGTTCTAAGCCTGGCATTGTTACGTGTATCCGCGGTCCTTTGTTTTCTGATGCTTTTTGGAGGAGCCTCCTGGACCGCGATCATGTCCCTCTTCAACATCATGGTGCAGGAGCTTGCGCCCGATTGGGTAAGGGCGCGAGTACTCGCAGTCTATCTCTTCGTCTTTCAGGGGAGTGTCACGCTGGGCAGCACTCTGTGGGGCTTTGTTGCCTTGCGCACGGGCGTCCATGCAACTCTTGCGGTTGCGAGCGTTGGAACGGCGGCATGCCTGTTGCTACGGCCCTGGTTCAGATTGCCGGATACAAAGCTGGATCTCAGCATCTGGAATCATTGGGTTAAACCGGCCTTGATCGAGGAGCCTGAACCCGACGAGGGACCTGTCCTCGTCACCGTGAAATACGTAATTGATCCCGCGAAATCGGCTGAGTTCCTCCATCAAATCCACAAGTATGAGCGTGTTCGTCGGCGCGATGGCGCGATAAGTTGGGGGATCTTCGTCGACACACAGGCGCCCGATACCTACCTGGAGAGCTTTAAAGTCGACTCTTGGGCGGAACACGAGCGCCAGCATAACCGCTTCACTCAAGCCGACAGTGAGATTGAGAAACGAGTGCTCAGCTACGCCATCCAGCCTGTTGAGGTCCAGCACTATATTTATGCGCGGGAAGGAACTCGCGTCTTCGAGACTTGAAGCAGTACGCCAACCCGCGTGGACCCCAGTAGATGATGGAGCGTTCTAGAAATGATCCGTCAAGAACACGGTCAGTATTGGCAATTCGGTGGGGGCGCGAGAATTGGTAAAGAGGAGCTTGTCCACTTTCCATTGTTTATTCCTGCGGTTAACCAACTCGCCTTCCACGTGCCCTGCGAATGTCCCATCCAAATCGAACTCGACCTCGTCGTGCGCCGAGTTGTCGTTATACCTGTATAAGACCTGCTTGGGTAAATCGCCGCTCCCCACGGTTCCTCCCGAACCCTTGATATCAAAGTCATATCGTTGAATGAACGCGCGAGGACGGAGCAGTCGAGATGGGCTCCTCGGGCCTGTCCTGCTGTCTAGTGCGACGGCATCTCCGGCGGGCTCGTCCGTGGCTCGGTGTTTTGTGCAAGTCGTAGATCGCCCGGGTCGCACTTGTGCGCGCGCTCTGCCCTTGTCAATTCGCCCTCATTGTTTCCCACAATAACTGTGCGAAAACAATGAGTGCAGATCAAATCGATGGTCGAGTCAGGGTTTGATCGCCGGATAAACAGAGGTGTCATGATCATGGCGACCTCCACTGAGAGAATTTCGCAAAGTTTGATGGGGATCCGGCTCAATCGGGTTGCCGGCGCTTGCAGAATCTGGAGCATGCGCCGCATACCGTCCGAAGGGGGAAGGGTTTTACTTGGCCTGCCCCCGTTGCCCACCGCTCCATTCCCGCGGTGGTCGATTTGCAGACCTGGCCTCTCACAATGCTCTCAGGAACTGGCCGCGGTCTAGTAGGTCAGCGCGCACTGGCTACGAAGTTTTACTGTTTTCCTAGTATGTCCCCGTTGCATCCAAATTGTGACGGGCAGAAGGCCGCTTGCAGATGCGGCCATGCCGGTTGCAAAGGCGAACTTAATCAATAGGTAAGACGATCCCTTCGAGTTGGTTATCCGTCTACGGGGAAGGAAGGTTGGGCAGCGCAACAATACCCGTGATCGCAAATTATGTTTTTCTGTTGATTTTGATTTTAGGTCTCTCTGTCGCTCTGGGTCCTGCCGCGACAGCCATCCTGTTATCCGTGTGCTCGTTTGCTCGTCAGCAGTGGCGGCTGGCCAGCCGTCGGCGAAGATTAAGAAAGCAGTCTAGCCATTAGGATGACGATCATGGCTTTCATTTCACATTATCGGTTTCGCTGGTCATCGTTTTCTCCCGTACTATCGCCGATTGTCGTCGCTATGAGCGCCCCTCTGTGGCTCTGGTTCTGGGTTGTAGACGGTCCGTGTGGCGTGCGTGCAGCCTGACTCCGGCCGGAAGATACTCCATCGAAGAAATGCCGTCGAACCAATAGGATGAATGTCTGATCTGACCAGTCGAGGTCTTCATCGCGGTTTCTATCCTGATATCTGCAGTGCATGCACTCAGACCCACTTTCCCGGCAGAGAGACGTGGATTGCCGCCGGCTTTGGACTCGTCCACGGCCTGGCTTTAGCTTCGACGCTGGATCGGCTGGGCCTCTCGCGCTGGGATCGTCTCTCCGGAATTCTCGCTTTCAATCTTGGGATTGAGACGATGCAGATGGTGGTCGTTGCCATCACGCTTCCATCTCTGCTGATCATGAGCAGAACATGGTCGTATCGATATCTTCGTATCGGGGGCGCAGCCCTGGCTGCCTTGGCTTCGCTCGCGTGGATTTCAGAGCGACTTCTTGAAGTACGGACGCCGGTTGACTCTATCGTGAATGTGGCCGCCCGGCACGGGTTCTTAGCAGCAGCGTTCCTTCTCGCCGCGAGTCTCGCCTGCAAATATCTATTCGCCAATGTCGGCCGACAGGTCCTGAGATGACGCCTTCTCGTTAGCGGTTCGTCTCCTCTGAAGGGTCGGCGACTTTCGCAACAGTCGCGTTCCTTTCCTGTGGGCGATAAGGTGTCGGCGACAGTTCGGGGCATTGAGTCGCCGGCTGATCTATCGGAGCGATATGATCAGGTCAAGCTCTTCGCGTTGGATGTTCCCGACGTAGCACCACTCGGCATGAGGATCACAATTGTTGAACCGCCTCGGCGGGCGCGCAATCAATAGAAGATGATGAAGCAGGAAGGAAAGGATTTCGGATGAGTTACGAACCGGATGCGCAAAGATACTGCGGAGCGAGCTTTAGACGATCGGGAAGATCCGGGATCGTCCTGCCTTCCATATCCCTCGGACTGTGGCAGAACTTCGGAGGCGTCAATGTCTTTGAAACCGCCCGGGCGGTAGTTCGGCGCGCTTTCGATCGGGGTGTGACACACTTCGATCTGGCCAATAACTATGGGCCGCCCTACGGATCCGCCGAGGAGAACTTTGGTGAGATTTTGCGGAAGGATTTTCGCAGGCTCCGCAATGAGCTTCTGATTTCGACCAAAGCTGGATGGGACATGTGGCCGGGGCCTTATGGCGAGGGCGGCTCGCGCAAGTATTTGCTTGCCTCTCTGGATGAAAGCCTTGCGCGCATGGGGCTCGACTACGTCGATATCTTTTACTCGCATCGGCCGAGCATGGATGTTCCGCTCGAAGAGACGATGGGTGCTTTGGCACAAGCGGTTCGACAGGGCAAGGCTTTATATGCAGGCATCTCTTCGTATAGCCCGGAAAGGACGCGTGCCGCGGCACAGATTCTGAAGAGCGAGGGAATTCCGCTGCTCATTCATCAGCCGTCCTACTCAATGCTGAATCGCTGGGTGGAGAAGGAGCTCCTTGACACGCTGGACGAACTTGGCATCGGCTGCATTGCATTTTCTCCACTGGCTCAGGGACTGCTGACGAACAAGTATCTAAACGGCACTCCCGCGAATTCGCGCGCAAATGAGGGCCCCTCGTTCCAGAAGGAATTTTTGAGTGAGGAGAATCTGAAGCGAGTGCGTGCTCTCGACGAAATTGCGCATGGGCGTGGACAGTCGTTGGCGCAGATGGCGATCGCGTGGGTCCTGCGCGACAGAAGAGTTACCTCGGCACTCATAGGGGCCCGGAGCGTAGAGCAACTCGACAACTCGCTCGATGCTCTCAAGCGGCTCGACTTCTCTCCGGCGGAACTGGCTGAAATCGACCGCCATGCGCAAGATGCGGGGATTGATCTTTGGAAAGATGCTCGCGAATCGACGGCATAGCAATCGACAGACAGTGATGAAACTCATTCAGCGCAAGGATGAGGTTCAGCACACAGCTAACCTAAGCGTTGCCGGTTCTTCAGCACCCGCAGATTGACTCGCGGATGTTTGGATGTGCCAGGTACGCCATACGAATGAAACAAAGCCGACGGCCAGCAGCAGAGCGGCCGAGCGGATCCCATTGGCGTCAAACCAATCCCTTGCAGCGCCCGTCGAGGTCCAGCGGTCGGGGATGGGAAACTGGATTGTATGAAGAAGATCGGGTTCCTTTCCTTTGGTCACTGGACACCTTCGTCGCAGTCGGAAACAAGATCGGCGGCTGACACGCTCCTGCAGTCCATCGACCTTGCCGTGGAGGCCGAACGCCTGGGAATGGATGGCGCATACTTCCGCGTTCATCACTTCGCGCAGCAATTGGCATCGCCATTTCCACTGCTGGCTGCGGTTGGCGCCAAAACGCGAAAGATTGAAATTGGCACGGCTGTGATTGATATGCGCTATGAGAACCCGCATTACATGGCGGAAGACGCGGGCGCTGCGGATCTGATCGCCGGTGGTCGGCTGCAACTGGGAATCAGCCGAGGTTCTCCGGAACAAGTGATCGATGGCTGGCGCTATTTTGGCTACAGTCTGGTTGATGGCGAAGATGATGCAGGCCTGGGGCGGCGGCATTCCGAAGAGTTTCTGGAGTTACTGCGCGGCAAGGGTTTCGCCCAGCCGAACCCTCGTCCCATGTTTCGCAATCCTCCGGGACTTTTGCGTCTTGAGCCGTATTCGGAAGGATTGCGGGATCGGATCTGGTGGGGATCAGCGTCCAACGCGACAGCAATGTGGGCCGCGAAACTCGGAATGAATATGCAGACTTCAACGCTCAAGTTCGACGAGAGCGGGGAGCCGCTCCACATTCAACAGGCCGCGCAGATTCGTGCCTTTCGCGCCGCCTGGCGGGAAGCTGGGCACGAGCGCACTCCGCGTGTTTCCGTGAGTCGTAGCATCTTCGCGTTGATCGATGAGCGTGATCGGGCCTACTTTGGCCGCGGCAATCAGGAAAGCGACCAGATCGGCTTCCTGGATGAAAACACCAGGGCGATCTTTGGCCGAAGCTACGCTGCTGAGCCGGATGTTCTGATCGAACAGTTGCGGAAGGGCGAGGCGATCGCCGAGGCGGACACACTTCTGCTCACGGTTCCCAATCAACTGGGTGTCGCCTACAATGCGCATGTGATGGAAGCAATTCTGACCACGGTTGCCCCAGCTCTCGGTTGGCGCTGAGGCGGCCGCTGGCCCCCCGAGACGCCGTCGAGCACCTTGACAACGGGGTACCGTTAGGGCGGTCGGGCCACAAAATGACGGCAGCACCTTGTGTATGAAATGATTGTGTGTTGCTGGAGTGTTCGATCTCCCGCTGAGGCCTGAGCTGAATCGTTGCAGCTGCGATTGCTGAGAGACGGGGAACAGCGCCTCGGCGGTCGTTTGATATGGCGTCTACATCACATTCTGTGAATGGTGAGAACGGTGTGCAGTTTGGGCCCGATCCAGCACTCGTTCGCGAGCAGCTGCTGCGGCTCGTTGCGCACCCGTTGTTTACCCATAGCAAGCGATACCCGGTATTGCTCACCTACGCTGTGGAGCAAACGCTCCTCGGCAATGCGAGCGAATTGAAAGAGAGGACAATTGGCATCGAGGCTTTTGGGCGCGAACCCGTCTACGATGTCAATCTCGATCCTGTAGTGCGCACGGCAGCAGCCGAGGTTCGGAAAAGGCTCAGCCAATACTATTACAACCCCGATCACGCCGGGGAATTGGTTATCGAACTGCCGATCGGCTCGTATGTCCCGACTTTCCGGGAGCCCGCCTCTCCCATCGACTTCGCGGTCGAGCCGTTGGCTGCCGAGAAAGTGGAGTCGCTTCCGGAGGATTCTGCTTTCAAATCGCTCACAGACGCAAAGACCGAACAAGCGCATACGCGTTTCGCTACGCGCCGCTGGATTTTGATTGCCCTGGCAATTCTCGTCGCCTTGATGATCGGATTTGGCGTTGGCCGCCTGAGGCTTTCGAGGCAGGCAGCAGATGCCGACGCTCCCTCGAACATGTCGCGCTTCTGGCAGCCTATTACAGCGACTTCGAACCGAGTCACGTATTGTCTTGGCGCGCCAACCGACGCTGTGGATCAGGCGCGGACGTATCCCGCTTCGGAGGGTGGCAGTCTGAATACGTACGATGTGATCACCCTGGCGCGATCGCTTGTGCCTCTTGTCCCGAAGAATGGCCAGTTTCGCGTATTATCGGCATCGGACACCGGCTTTGCTCAACTGCGAGAAGGCCCATTCGTCCTTATTGGGGCATTTGATAATCCCTGGACGATGCGCATTACGCAGGATTTGCCGATGGGGTTTCAATATGACAATCACGTCCGCCAAGTTGTAGATCGCAAGAGCGCGCCTAAAAAGGTTTGGGAACTGCAATGGCAGGTTCCCGGCCAGAGTCTCGCGCGTGACTATGCGATTGTCGCCCGGCTTCACGACACGGTTACCGGCGAGCCCGTCATCATCCTTGCCGGCATCCTGGGGGAGGGAACCGAAGCAGCGAGCGAAGTCGTCTCCAATCCTGCCTACCTGGATGCGATGCTGCTGAAGGCTCCGAAGAACTGGGACCAGCTGAATCTCGAGGCCGTGGTCGAAGCAAATGTTATCGATGGCCATCCGGGACCGCCGACGGTCGTCGCTGTCGAGACGTGGTAGGCCGTTTCGGCCTCAAAAATCTGTATCATACATCTCCGCAAATCTGTTCGCCCTCCAGATCTATCCTCCTGTAAATGTGCGGCTTGTCGTCGCGTCGATACGTCTGATGCACGATGCACCTTAAAGAATCCCGACGCTGCGCCTAGCCTGCCTACGTCGGGAAGTCCTTGTGATTTCCGCAATCGACAGAAGGAGACTTTCTATGAGGCGCATTCTTGGTTTCGCTCTTTTATTTATCTTCTCTTCGGTCACGCTCATGGCCGCAAAGAACACGCAGACGTTTTACCTGAATTCCGATGTTCGAGCGGGGAACGTGCAGCTAACGCGGGGAATCTGCGAGGTGACCTGGAGCCCAACCTCGGGATCCCGAGTGGAGTTGACCATCAAGACAGATGACAAGAAAACCGTCACGGTTCCTGCGGTTATGGTCGAGGGAAAGGAAGACAAGGCCGGCATGGTCACTACGGTTGTGAACGGCGTCACATACCTGGTCGAACTGCACACGAGGAGTGCCAAATTCATCTTTGAGAACGCAACAGCTTCGTCGAAATGAGTTCTGCCGGCGATGCCCAACACAGGGAGGAATACCGCGGAGTGGTCGAACGGATGAATGTTCCTATCGTTGCCGACCACACCAGTAGTGGAAAGCAGCATTTTGAAGTGTTGGATGGACTGCGCGGCAGTGCGGCATTTCTGATCGTGATCTTCCACGTCTTCAATTATTCGTTCGGCTTCCGCGGTCCGTGGGCCCTGGTCAAACATGCCTATCTCGCAGTGGATTTCTTTTTCGCGCTATCCGGGTTTGTCGTCGCGTATGCATACGATGACCGATGGACCCGGATGTCGGTCCTCCAGTTTTTCCGCATTCGACTCATCCGCCTTCATCCGCTGGTTCTGATCGGAGCCACCCTGGGGCTTCCCGGATACCTCTTCGATCCATTCAGCAAAGCGACCAACCATACGAACGCCGCCATGCTGCTGCTTGCGTATGTCCTGTCCTTGCTGTTGCTGCCGTCCCCTCCGGTGGGCGGAAGACACAACGAATCGCAGGCGCTCAATGGACCGGCGTGGTCACTGATGCAGGAATATCTGGGAAACATTGCGTACGCACTCGTTCTTCGCCGGCTGCGCGCACGCACGCTTGCGATGATCGTCGGCCTGTCGGGGCTCCTGCTTCTATGGACTGCGATCGCGAAGGGATCACTGGATGGAGGCTGGGATTATCCGAATATCTGGATGGCGCCTCTGCGACTGACGGTGTCGTTCGTGATGGGCCTCTGGCTTTATCGGGTTCACGATCGGATTCGGGTGCCCAAGATCGGACTCCTGGTGCTTTCGATCGTGCTTGTTGTGTGCTTCCAGATGCCCGTATTCCCCAAATTTGGCGAATACTCGCTGAACGGACTTTATGATGCCGCATGCGTGCTTTTCCTATTTCCCCTGATCATCCTTTGCGGCGCACACTCTGAAGCGGGTACGGGAATGATCAGGCTGTGCAAGTTCAGCGGCCACCTGTCCTATCCGCTCTACATCACTCATATTCCATTTGTATACCTGCTCGCGGGCTATTCGTGGACGAGGCGTCCCAGCCTGGACATGAAACTGACACTGATCTTTCTACTCATTCCATTCGTGATTTTTGTCGCATGGCTGGTCTTGAAGTATTACGACGAACCCGTCCGCGGCTGGTTGAGCCGGCGTTATGGGACCAAGCAGGCGGCAGCGAACGCACGCGGGCAGGCAGGAGAAGCACGATGAAGTCGATATTGAAGAGGCTGGTAGGTTCTGCTTGTCCACTCCTGGCAGTTGGCTTGGTATTCGCAACCACTCTCCTCGCGCAGGAGCAGGCCACCTTCGGATGGCGTGGCGTCTTACGCGACAGTGCCGGTGCTCCGATCGCCGATGTCAAAGTACAGTTGACCGGTACGGCCAGCGTCGAAGCCAAAACGGGAGCTGACGGAACCTTTGCCCTCTCCGCACTCCGGGTCGGGCAATACAGGCTCGCGATCATCGCGAAGGGCAAGACCGTTGCTTATCCCCAGGTTATAGCTCTGACTTCGGATGCTCCGCCTGCTGTGATCACATTGTCGAGCCGCGGAGAGATCACTGTCGTGGCGCAGCAGGGAACGGGCGCAACAGGCGGTGAAGCACTCTCGGGCCAGACGGTGAGTTCTCTCCCTTTGAACGGCCGCGACTTCAGCACGCTGCTACTGCTGGCGGCGGGCACCATGACCGATACAAACGGTGCAACGAATTTCACGCAACAGTTTGCCATCAATGGCCAACGCGGCGTCGAGGCGACATTTTCAATGGATGGTGCGGACATCAGCGACCCGGAGATGGGTGGCAGCATCATGCCGAACTTCAACGTCGACGCCATTCAGGAACTGCAATCGAGTTCGGGTTGGATGCCGGCTTCTATCGGTCGTGGGGCCTCCGGTTTCACCAACATCATCACTCGCTCCGGAGCGGCTGGCTTCCACGGGTCATTTTTTGAGTTTGTCCGCAACTCAGCGTTTGACGCGCGCAATTTCTTCGATCATCCGACGCCTGCTTACCCGGGGCGCATTCCGCCGTTCCGCCGCAACGAATTCGGATTCACCAACGGCGGCGCCGCCTTCCTCCCTCATGTATATGACGGACGAAAGCGCACTTTCTACTTTACGGAGTACCAGGGCTTTCGCCAGGTGCTGGGGACAACCCAGGTAATGCCTGTGCCGACCGCGGTGCAGCGACCATCCGGAGCCTCGAACATCGTCGATGACACGACGACTTTCGCCGACGGATCGACAGACACGCTCGCAGTACCGGTAGACCCATCCATCGCCGCGATCCTGGCTCGTTATCCGCTGCCCAATTTGCCCACAGGTTCCTTTGGTGCGAACACTTACGCGACTGCCTCAAAGGTGACTACCAACGCCGACCAATTTTCGTTGCGTATCGACCACAAGGTGTCTACAAAGAACCAATTCTTCGCGCGCTTCACGATGGATAACCTCACCGGACCGACGACAAATCCGGATCAGACCGCGATCGACTCCGCCTTTGCCGTCGAGTATCTCGATCGGCAGCGCAACATCGTCGGCACACTCACCACGACGTTCACGCCCAAGCTTGTCCTCGAGTCCTCGCTCTCGATCACCCGGTCGACCCCGGGCTTTCCTACTCCCGATCACACGGACCCCGCGGTGAAGTTTGAAGATGGCCTTTTCGAAGCCTTCAACAGCGCAGGCGGATCGGTGATGCAGGCCTACGGCAATCTGTTCCAGGAGCAGGAGAGCATCAGCTACGCCTCCGGGGCACACGCTTTGAAAGCGGGCTTCGAAGCCAGGATGAATGTGGACACCACTTACTTCGGGATTCCACCCAACGGGGAGTATGACTTCGGCGGTGGTACCGCCTACGCCACCGAAGGGATCGCCTCCGCGAGTGGGAAGCACAATATCAACGTAGGTGATCCTCTACCGGATACACTCTCTGGTTTCCTTTCAGGTTCGCCATTCGCCTATATCGTAGCCGTTGCGCCCCCAGGCGTTTCAGGTGGCGCCCACATCGGTCCGGCAGCCATCAACCGAGGTGACTACAACGCCTATGTCGAAGACACCTGGAAGGTCACGCCCAAACTGACGCTGGATTACGGTGTCCGCTGGGAGTACTACACCCCGATCAGCGAACGTGCTCATCGCACCGGCTCCTTCCGCACACTGAATGGGGTTCTGGACTATGTCGTCAACCCGCAGCCGGGATATTCCACCACATGGAATGGATGGGGTCCCAGAACACAAATCTCCTGGGCGCCGTCGAAGAGTTTTACCGCGCATGCAGGTGGAGCGGTCTTGGTAGTACCGCCGAACATCTGGCAAGATAATATGCTCACGGGCTCTACACCTTTCTCGATCAGTCCGCGGCGTCAATCCTCTTCGAGCGCGCCACTTGCCTACGGGTTCACGATCACTCCATCGATGTTGCCCATCGCCTACGATCTGAGCGGCAACGACATTTTGGCGAAGGGATCAAAGAACATTCCTGCCAACACGCCGATGGACGTGGACCGCTACGAGAAGGATCTGGCGAGCGTGACTTCCTCGGGCGCCGTGAGTGCTTTGAACCTCTCCGGCATCAATGCCAAGTTTGGCAACGGCACGCTTTACACTTGGACGCTTGGCCTCGAACGCAAGATCGCCAACCTGACAGCGGACCTTGGCTACGTGGGGACGGCAGCGCAGAAGCTGCCGCGCATCTCTTTTCCGAACGCCTATCCCGGAGCGACCCCCGAGTTCGCACCCTACGCGCAATTCAACTCCGCAGGCGACGTGACCGGAGGCTTTGGGGTGATGAACGTCATGACAGATGATGTGCACTCCAACTACAACGCGTTGCAGGCCTCGCTCTTCGGCACTGTGGGTCACGGTGGCCCCGGCATTCAGGCGTCCTACACGTGGGGTAAGTCGATCGACACGACCTCGATGGTGCTCAGTGGGACCGGATCGACAGGTGCTACCGCTTCGGGAGTCTCGCAGAACCCGTTTGATCTGCGCGCAGAGAAGGGGCCGTCGGCCTTTGATGCGACGCACAATTTTGGCGTGAGTGTGGCGCAGGACCTGCATATGGAGAGCGTGAACTTCCTGAGAGTCCTTCCGCGAAGCTTCACGTATGGATGGGAACTGCTTTCTATCTCTTCCATATCGTCCGGTGCACCGTTCACCGTTTACTCGGGGATACAGCAAACGGGAGCGGGGGCGAACGGGGTCGACCGTCCAGATCAGATTGCCGTGCCGGAGTTATCTACGGCCCGCACGAACCGCCAGGACTACTTTGGCAAAGGGGCGGCCAACGCGAGCACATATTTCAATATTCCGGTTCATGTTGCCGGCGGGACGGGATCAAACCAGGGACGCTTCGGATCTCTAGGGCGTGACACCTTCCGCGGCCCTGCGTACTACGACTATGACTTCGCAATGATCAAGGACACTCCGTTCGGGCACAGATCCTCCGGCGTGGAACGTATGGATTTGCAATTCCGGGGCGAATTCTTCAATCTCTTCAACATCGTCAACATGGGGCTCCCCTCGAACATTCTCACTGGATCTGGCTTCGGTGAAATTTCCAAGACGGCCGGTACTTCGCGGCAGATACAGATCTCTCTGAAGTTGATTTATTAGACAGCAATCTCCCGTTTGCAGTTCCAGGTGAGGAGACCCCCGATGTCTTTTCGTTGTTGTCGTTTCTTTTCGTACGCCGCTCTGTTGGCTTTGAGTGTGCCTCTGTTCACACAGGAATCGCGCTGCCGACGTGAAAACCGCGTTCGCCCGCGCCCAGCACCTGAGGCACGGCATCAATGCCTCAGAGTGGTTTGCGCAGCACTCCCATGCATCCGCGAAGCGGCGCCGAAACACACGATCATCGCCACCGGCCCGAACTGGTCGGACATCATCGACCTACTCACCCAGTACCCTCTCCCCGACGGCAACATCATCTATACCTTCCACTTCTACGAACCGAACCAGTTCACCCACCAGGGCGCAAACTGGAGCGATCCGTACCTGATCTATACCCACGAGATTCCGTATCCGGCGACCGAGACCTCGCTGGACAAGCTGGAGCAGGTGCCGGACCTTGCCGACCGTTTTGCCCAGGAGCACTACTGGCTCGATCACTGGGACGCGCACCGGATTCGCCTCGAAATCGACGCCGCGGCCAACTGGGGCAAAACGTACAACGTGCCGATGCTGTGCAACGAGTTCGGTGCGTATCGGCGCGTGACCGACCCGGCTTCACGCATGAACTGGCTTCGCGATGTGCGCACAGCGCTCGAAGCCGAGGGGATCGGCTGGACCCTGTGGGATTACCGCGGCGGCTTCGGCGCGGTGTGGAAAGAAGACGGCAAGCCAGCAAAGGTGGATGACAAAGTGGTGGAGGCGCTGGGGTTGAAGAAGAAATAGTCCTCTTGGATCTGTTGATCACGTCGTCCTGGAGTACAACACATCTGAAGAAATCGTCTCTGCCATTTCCAGTCCGGACCGGCCGTGATTTTGGCAAGACCTCTGCTTTCGACCAGTCGATCTAAGTATTTCGGGCGGGGATTGTCCATGGCACCGATTGTGACTGATTCACAAGCGAAGCTAGCGACGAGATTAGCTTTCATCGCTGCAGGATTCGGGGTGGCCTGCTGGGCGCCTCTCGTTCCCTATGCGAAAGCTCGTTGCCAAGCGGATGACGGAACGATGGGCTTGATTCTTCTCCTCCTGGCGGTGGGCTCGATCCTTGCAATGCCGCTCGCTGCTAATCTCAGCGCCCGATTCGGCAGTAAACCGATCGTGCTTTCGGGCGGCCTGGGATTGGCGATCGTCTTGCCACTGTTGAGAGAGGCCGCATCACCGATCTTACTCGGAGCGGCGCTGTTCGTCTTCGGTGCTTCGTTGGGGTCGTCGGACGTGGCGATGAATCTGCATGCGGTGGACGTTGATCGCACTTCAGAAAAGCCATTAATGTCCGGGTTTCACGCGCTTTTCAGTATCGGAGCATTCCTCGGATCGGGGTTCATGACGGCTCTGCTGTCTCGACGCGTAGCACCCAGCATGAGCACGATTCTGAGTTCCATAATTCTTGCGTTGCTCCTGCTCTTCGCCTTCCCGCGCATGCTCTCGAACAGGGAAGAAACTTCGCAACCCCTCTTCGCCATCCCCAGAGGAGTTGTTCTTGTGATCGCTTTACTCGCTGCGATCTCCTTCCTGGTTGAAGGCGCCCTTCTCGACTGGAGCGCGCTACTCCTCGTTGGAGAGCGCCTCCTTTCTCAAGCGCGCGGTGGTTTGGGGTACATGTTCTTCTCAATCGCGATGACGTTCAGCCGATTGATCGGCGACCGAATTGTGGCTCGGTTCGGGAATCGCACGGTCCTTACGATGAGTGGCGTGACAGCATTTGGTGGCTTATGTATGCTCCTCCTTTCGCCGGTCGCTCCTGTGGCGCTGGCAAGCTTCATCCTCATCGGTCTTGGCGCCGCGAACATTGTTCCCATTCTCTTCAGGCTTGCGGGTACCCAGCGGGCAATGCCTAAAGGACTCGCTGTGGCAGCTCTTACGACTGCTGGCTATTCAGGCATGCTGGCCGGCCCTGCTGTGATCGGCTTCTTGTCGAAAGGGAGTGGCTTGCACAACGCGTTCTGGTTTTTGGCCGCGTTATTTGTTTGTCCACCACTACTCAGCAAGTGGGTAACCTCGGAAACGTCTACCTGATCAATTTGCGACGTGGCTCGCCCGTCCTCAATGCGTGAATGGCAAGCGCAACATGTCTTGTTCGTGAACCCGTGACGATCGAAGTCGAGAATTGAGAGGTTACTAAATGGAACGAAGAAGCTTTCTTAAGAGCGCAGCTCTTGCAGGCGGGCTTTTGGCCACGCTGCCGGTTTCCCGCAGCTTTGCCGAGTCCACAGAGGACGGGTTCCCGTTGATGGACCTGCACGTTCATCTCACACCAACTTTCACCATCGACAAGGTGATGGACATTGCCAGGCAGACGGGCGTGCAGTTCGGCATCATGGTGAACCCGGGCGACGCCGTGCATGATGATGCGAGCCTGAGGCAGTTCATCGATTCGCTGAAGCCGTATCCCGTCTACTGTGGTTTGCAGCCCATGAGCCCAGGCTGGTCTACGAGCTTTTCACCCGAAACCATCAAGCGTCTGGATTACGTGGAGATGGATCCGCAGACCATTCCTAATGGCAACCGGTATGGGGAAACACTGCGCATCTGGAATTTTGATACGTACATCGATGATCCACAAAAGTTCATGGAGATCTACATGGCTCACAACCTGGAGGTCATCAACAACCCGGAGCCGCTGAACATCTTTGGATGGCCCCTCTTCCTGCCGGTCTGCATCGCGCGTGATTACTACAAGCTGTGGACGAAGGAACGGATGCAAACGATCATCGATGCCCTGAAGAGGCGAAACCTCGCAGTTGAAATCAATGACACGGCACATACCCCACATGACGAGTTCATTCTCATGGCGAAGGAACAGGGATTGAAGTTCACGTTCGGTTCCGATAGTCGCAACCAGCAGGCCGGCCGTCTTGACTACTGCAAATACATTGCAAAGAAATGTAATTTGAAGAGAGACGACTTCTTCATCCCTAAGCGTGCACTGAACAAAGCCTAGCCGTATGGCGGGATTGTCTCCGCCAAGAGCGAATAATTGGAAAGGGGACTGTCGTTTCTCAAGCGGGCACGAAATCAAGCGAGGGCCATTTCGAGGGTTGGCACGTTACACGGCCACGCGCTGAGGAACCTTTCGAAAAAAGGGTCCTTCGTGGAGCTCTCTAGCGTGGAGGCGCGAATGACCTTCGATGGTGCGACCATATTTTCGCCGGTCCAATGCGGCGGCTCATGCGGTTAATCGCTCAACGAGAAGGGTGTTCGCAACTACCGGTTCAAAATCACTCGGACATAAGTTCCATAAGGGCAGTCGGTTCTTCGGCAACGGGTTGTTCCATCGCTTTGTCGATGGAAAACGGAAGTCTCAAGGCGGCCGCAAACAGGAGAGCATGTAGTCCGCAGAGAAGAACAAAGGCCGCGGTAAATGCGCTCGGAGAGGCCAGCGCTGGACTGTGCCATCCCCAACCTCCATCCCAGAAAGGTCGCGCAGAGCGTAGTCAGAGTCGGGCCGCCGAGACGCTGCACAATGTTGAGCGAGGTTGTCGCCATTGGCAGGTCCTGTTTCCTCACAGAAGCGTATGCCGCCGAGATGGAGGGAATGCCGACCGCGCTGAGGCCCATTCCGCGCACAAAGAGAGCACATGCGAGCACGGTGAGTACAAGTCCGTGACTGGCCAGCCAGATAAATGGCAGCGTGGCTGCGAAGGCCAGAAATGCGCCTCCAGCCGATACCTTTCGTATCCCGAACCGCTGCGTCAGGGCTCCTATCCATGGATAGGAACAGATCATCCCCACTCCAAGCGGAGCCAGCAACCAGCCCGTCGCACTCGGTGATTGGCCACAGGCGCGGATGAGATAGATCGGAATCAGCATTTGGCCCGCGAACGAGATTCCGTTCGACATGAACTGCGTGGTGGCGGACGCAGAGAAGGTTTTTCTCTTGAATAGCTGAAGATCGATGAGCGCCTTGTCCCCTTTTCGAATGGCCATCCTGAAGAAGGCCGCAAGCAGAACGATGGAAATGAGAAGAGCCGTAAGACCGATGCGCTCGCCCAGATGATCCGATCCGTACAGGAAGAGCACGAGTCCGGGAGAGAGCAGGGCGAAGCCAGGAAGATCGAGTTCTCTTGACCTGGTCTCTTCGCGATCATTGGGCAGAAAGAGAACCGCCAGGACGATTGCCAATACACCGACCGGCAGGTTGACCAGGAAGAGCCAGCGCCAGGAGGCGTGTTGCAGAATGGCGCCGGCGATGACCGGGCCAAGGATCGGCCCCATCAGGATTGGCACAGCCGCGTAGCCCATGATGCGCGCCATATGCTTTCCGGCAGCACGCGCCATCATCATCTGCGTCATCGGAGCCATCAGGCCGCCGCTCATGCCCTGGAGGATGCGAAATGCGATCAACGAGTTCGCCGACCAGGCCAGCCCGCATAAGGCGGAGGAGAGCGTGAAGGCCGAAAAACACCAGAGGTAGAGAGATTTGGCTCCAATGCGCTCCACCAGCCAGCCGTTGAGCGGGAGCATAAGAGCGAGTGCCAGAAGATAGCCGCTGGTGACCCATTGAATCGCCGTGAGGCTGCTGTGCAGATCCACGGCGAGACTGGAGAGCGATACGTTGACGATGGTCGCATCGAGCTGCGAGAGAAAAGAGCCGAGTACCGCGACGGCCGTGATCTTCCAGACCAATGGGTCGAGTCCGCCGGATTCGTTGCGAGGACTTAGGCAAGGGCGGCCAGAACCTCATCGGTGGTGCGGACGCGAGTGAGACGCGGGAAGATATTTTCAAAGGCGAAGCGATGATGCTCGGCGTTCTGGCTGGAGCAGGCATCTTCGACGAGCACAAAGGCAAAGCCCAGGCCGGTACCCTGACGCGCGGTGGACTCGACGCCTGCATTGGTGGAGATGCCTGTGAGGACGACCGTGTCGATGCCGCGGGATTTAAGCTGCTGCTCGAGGTCGGTTCCGGCGAAGGCGCCCCAATGGCGCTTCGTGACGAGGATGTCGCCATGCTGGAAACCAGCGGAAGGAGCGATCTCCGATGCTGCGGCAGGCATTGGCTTGTCGCCCAGGTTGTGCGGCTGGTCGACAGGAAGGTTGCATGAAGTCGTTCAGATCGACGCGGACATAGACGACGGGAGCGCCGTGACGCGCGGAAGGCGTCGGCAAGTTTTTTGGAGTTTTCGACGACCTGTGCGGCGGTATGCGGCACGGGGTTCATGCCGACGATGGCATTCTGCAGGTCGATGAGGACGAGTGCGGTCTTTTTAGGGTCGAGCTGGAGTTCTGCCATGGTTCCTCTTTGTTGAAAATATTCTTAAAATCGAGGATATCCTCGATTTCTCTGGATTTAGAATACGAGGATGCCCTCGATTTCGTCAAATCCCGTTCGCGTCGCGCCGCAGCAGGAACGCTCGACGCGCCGGCTGGCGGGTTTTCTGGACGCAGCCGCGGAACTCTTTGCCGAAGTCGGCTACGAAGCAGCGACTATGACGGCGGTCGCGGAGCGAAGCGGGTCTTCTATCGGCGCGCTCTACAACTACTTTCCGGATAAACAGTCCATCGCGTTCACGCTGGTAAATCAATATTCCCAAGAGCTGGAGGCGCATTGGAAGCCGTTGATGGAGCAGGCGGAGATACTGACCCATGCGGAGTTCGCCGATCTGTTCATCGAGCGCATCACCCAATTCGTCCAGAAGCGTCCCGCTTATCTGAGCCTGCTGGCCGCGCCAATCCGCTTTCGCCGCGACCCTGCTGCCCGAAAGGCTTCACGAATCGCAATCGCAAACGCCTTTCAGGCAAAGAATCCGTCGCTTTCGAAGGAACAGTCTCTACTTGCTGCAAACGTATCTCTCCAGATAGTCAGAGGCATGATGACGCTCTATGGGGAAGCAGATTCCAAAGGCAAAGTCCTGGTTGTGGCTGAGTTTAAGAAGTTGCTGACGTTGTATCTGAGAGACGTCTTGTCCGAAGACAAAGCGTTGGCCAGGTAGAGCCAAAACTCCTGCATTTAATATGGCCATTGCGCGGGATACACAGTTTCGTCTCGATCGCCGACGAGTGTTCCCTTATGTTGATATTTCGGCAGGTGCTATACCTCTCTCGCCCGCTCAGCGCTGGTAGATTACCTTGCCGTCGAAGATGGTCATGTCGACCTTGGTGTTCTCGATCGCCTCTGGCGGGATTGTAAAGATGTCGTCGGAGAGCACTACCAGGTCCGCTAGCTTGCCCGGTTCGATGGAACCCTTAACCGTCTCCTGGTGTTCGGCAAATGCGGATCCCATTGTGTAGGCGTGCACTGCCTGGGCAACGGTGATGCGCTGCTCGGGAATCCAGCCTTTTGGGTTCTTGCCGTCGAGGGTGCGGCGAGTGGTAGCGGCATAGATGCCCATTACGGGATCCAATGGCGCGACCAGCCAGTCAGAACCGAAGGCAAGTGCTGCACCGGCGTCCAGCAGGGATTTCCATGCATAGCTCGACTTGATACGCTGCGGGCCAAGGATGGTCTCAGCCCACCGACCGTCGTCGATTACGTGGCAGGGCCGCATGGAAACAATCACGCCAAGCTTTGCGAAGCGCGCGTAGTCCTCCGGATGAAAGTGCTGCGCGTGCTCGATGCGGGGACGACGATCGGCAGGGCCATTGTCTTTGTCCAGGCGGCCGTAGAGATCGAGTATGGTGCGGTTGGCGCGGTCGCCGATAGCGTGGATCGTAAGCTGGAGTCCGGCTTTGTCGGCCTGGCGGATCGATTCCTAGAAATGCTCGACATCGAGAAGATCAGGACTGGCCAGGCCACTGTTATGCATACGCTTTGACCATGCTTGATTGCCAGCTGCTGGATTTGAGAAATCCGGCCGCGGCTCTCCAATTGGCCGAGAGGTCTTCAGCCAAATCCAATGTGCCGAACAGGGATATTCTTGAACTGCTCGCCCGCGCCTATTCGCCACAGGGGATCGTGAGAGAGCCATCGAGACCGAGCAGGCTGCAATAGAGCTAGTTCCCAGGGGCGATTCCGAATCTGCCGATCGCAGAAGAATGAACGCGACTTTGACAAAGTACCGGAAAGCGGAAAAAGGGAATTGATGAAAGCTGCAATCTCACTGGGACAGGAAGCACCAGTCCGGATTCCTCTACTTTCAAACGGTGCAGGTTGTGTGACGCTGGCCGCCGCGTTTCAGGGATGCGACGCGATCTCGCACGTGCATAGATCCAGTGCTTCGTCTTCACCAACGCATCTTGCGATCGAGAGATTCTCGAGCAGGTCAAAATAGGTGAGACGGGAGATGGGCTCGAAGTTATCGAAGATCGGGCGCCGAGGCGAACTCTGCGATTGCCATACAAGCGTTTGCGGGTTGCCGGCGCCCACGATCGTCCGATAGTTCAATCCGGGCCAGAAATCGTGGATATAGAAGAGAATTTTGAAGACGTCACCGTGCCATGACGTATCAATCGAATCCGGCCCTTTGGGACTAGCAGGGACCACTCCCTATCTGACACAGAATGCGGTTGAGTGGTTCTCTGTTAGAGGAAGAGCAAACTCGTCGATTGCACGCTCGCCGGCGTGGTACTCTTGTTGCCACAATGATGCCCAGCTAAAGCTTCTTCGCTCATCATTGCGCTGGAGGATCGGATGCATCTCGTTACTACAGCCAGCGACGAGAAGTTCCCGGCACTTGGACCTGATATCAAAGTTTTGTTCGTTTGGCCGGTGATGGCACGATCGTTCTGGAGTCCGAAGAGGATTCCGGGATCGCGCGAGGCGAGCCAGATCCCGCCACTCGGACTACTCACCATTGCGGCCCTCTGCCCCAAGAGTTGGACACTGCGACTAATCGACGAGACAGTGGAACCCCTGCTCGACGAGCACCTGCAAGACGCCGATCTTGTTATGGTCAGCGGCATGCAACTCCAGCGCAATGCGATCCGCCGGATTTTGCAACGTGCCCGCGAATTCGGAAAGCGAACCATGGTCGGGGGACCCTATGCCAGCAGCGAACCCGAGGCATTGCTCCCGTTTGCAGACCACGTCGTGATCGGCGAGCCCGACGCCGTGTTTCCGCAGATCGCGTCGTGGCTGGAACAAGGGACGGCTCCGCAGCGAATCGAGATCGCGGAGAAGCCAGATATGACGGCCGGCCCGGTCCCTCGCTTCGACCTGTTGAAGATCGACCGCTATGCCACTATGGCGATCCAGTTCTCGCGGGGCTGTCCCTTTCAATGTGAGTTCTGCGACATCATTACGATCTACGGTCGGGTGCCGAGGACCAAAGAGCCGGCCCAGGTGCTTCGAGAGTTGGACCGGTTGTACGAGCTAGGCTGGCGCAAGCCGGTCTTTATTGTCGACGACAATTTCATCGGTAATCATCAGCGCGCGCTCGTGCTCGTAAAGCATCTGGAAGAGTGGTCGCGCGCGAAAGGCTTTCCCTTCCTCTTCGTAACAGAAGCCTCGATGAACCTGGCGCAACGGCCGGAGTTGCTGGACGCCATGGTGAAGGCAAATTTCTTTGGCGTGTTTATGGGCATCGAGAGCGCGTCTCCCGAATCTCTGAAAGAGACCAAGAAATTTCAGAATCTGCGCACGGACCCGATCGAGTCGATCCGCCTGATTCAGGAGAAAGGGCTGTGGGTCACCGGCGGCTTCATCATCGGATTCGATTCAGACACAGAGGAGATTTTCGATCTCCAGCGCGACTTCGTCGAACGTGCCGCGATCCCATGGGCAATGCTGGGATTTCTTCAGGCCCCGCCTACCACGCCGCTATACCGGCGGATGCAGCAGCAGGGCAGGCTACTGGCAGACGACTACACCACCAATTTCTCTCCGCCCAACTTTCGAACCGTGATGCCGCGCCGTGTACTTATCAGCCGATTTCGGGAAACGCTACTCGCCCTCTACGAGCCGTCAGCCTATTTTGCGCGGGTCATCCGCTCCCTGGAGCAGTGGCAACCGCACGGGCAGAAGGCTCCAGCGATGCCCGTCGGGGCCCTGCTGAAACTCGCGCTCGCCGTCCTCTGGCACGACGGCATTCTTTGGGAGCATCGCAAGCATTGGTGGAAATACGTGTGGCGTGCACGCCGGTGGAGGAACGATCCGGCGAGACGGTATTGGTCTTTCGGGCTACTTGCTTTAGCTCGTCACTTCATCTCTCATGCTGCCGACGTTGCCCGCGAACTTGAAGGCCGGCTGGCAGAGGGCCGTGAGGAACAACTCGTCTGGGAGCCGCTTCCTGAAGTTGTGCAGATTTCGAGAGGCTCTTAGAACCCGATTGAAGTGCTACGCTTTCGGGTATGGATTTTCCGAATCGAATCGGGCGCTACGACATTCTGGATGAGTTGGGTCAGGGCACGATGGGCAAGGTGTTTCGTGCCCGCGATTCCGTGATCGGCCGAGTCGTTGCGATCAAGACAATCTTGTCTCCCGTGTTGCTCGGCTCCCAGGACGAAGAGGCGCTGCAACGCTTTTACCGCGAGGCCCGGGCCGCAGGCGCCCTTGCACATCCGGGCATCGTGCCAATTTTTGATATTGGCGAGCAGGATGGCGTCCCTTTTCTGGTCATGGAGTTTGTCGATGGCCAAAACCTCGAAAAGGTCATGAAACGGGGCGAGCGCCGGTCGGTCGAGCAGGTTTGCGCCATTTGCCAGGGAGTGGCAGAGGCCCTGGGCTATGCCCACTCTCAGGGGGTGATCCATCGGGATATCAAACCCGCGAACATCCTCATGACCTCGCCTCAGGCCTACGGCGAAGAGAGGCCCAAGATTGCGGATTTTGGCGTCGCCAAGCTCGCAGCAGACCAACTTACCTCGACGGGCAAATTCCTGGGAACCCCTGCATTTATGCCTCCGGAACAATTCACCGGCGAGCCGGTTGATGGCCGGACAGACCTGTTTTCATTGGGGGTCATTCTTTATTGGATGGCTACTGGCGAACAGCCATTCTCGGGGGAAACCATCACGGCCGTGTCTTACAAGGTTGTCCATACGGAGCCCATTCCGCCAGGAAAACTGAACCCGGCTATTTCTTCTGCGCTGGATACGGTCATTCTGAAGAGTCTTGCCAAGAGTCCGTCGGATCGTTTCCAGACGGGGGAGGAGTTCGCGGAGGCTCTTGCGCAGTTGCGGTCGGGAACTGGTGCGACTCGCTTGTCCGTGGCAGCTCCCAGAGCCGTCATCGCGACGGGCGAATCGCAAGAAACGCTGGACATTATGCGAACCCCTCCTTTGCGTTCCAGCCATTTGCCTGCCTCAGCTTTGGCGGTGGACGCCCCAGTGCCTGCAACGCAAACCAAGGGAAAGAGCAAATCCTCCGCATTGGTGCTGGGAGCGATCGCGCTTGTGGCCCTCTCGGCGCTTGCCGCTGCGGGATACATGGTGGTCCATCGCAAGCCCCCGGCCAATGCCGCCAACTCCAATCCAGGAGAAAGTACCTCACCCGTCGTGCCGGGGAGTCCCGCCCCGGCGACGCCGGCTCCATCCGACCAGGCAGCCGCAGGAACATCACAGCCGGCGTCGGCAAGTGGAGAGGACGCACAGAAATCCGCGGTCGATTCCAGCGCCCCATTGACGGCAACCCCGACAACCGCACCCGGCGCAGGAGCAAAGCCCGCTCCATCCCAGCCCATTTTGCCTGCTACGCCGCAACCCGCAACCGCCCGGGCTTCCCGTCAAAGCGCTGCCGCCCCCTTTGACCCCAAGAAACTCGATCCACAAAAGAACACGCGGTTGAAGCTCGATTTCTCTCACTTTCCTTCTGATCTGGCCGTGGTCGTGGAGATGGACGGGCAAGTCTATTTCAAGGGGACCGCAGGGGCGAAAAAGGACTACGAGAACCTGTACGCCCCGCCGGGGGTGCATGAGTTTCGCATAACCATCGGCGCATCCCACGCGAAGAAGACGTCCAATATCGTCAGCGCCGAGTTCATCGCCAAGAAACGAATGAGTTTAAAGGTCGAATTGCGGCCTCAGCCGAAAGGCGGCGCCAAGGCTGCGGATTTAGATCCGGCGACACAGCTGATTGCGAATCTCAAGAACGATCGATTCTTCTAGCGGAGCACAGACGCCTATCGGAGACTCCTGGCCGCAGACCTTCGGGGGAGAGGTCCGATCCGCATCCGTTGTCTGCCGACTCGGCTGAAGGTGATGGCCCAAGGCTGCGATCTTCTCGGCGTCCTCTGGCATATACTCTTGCTACCCCCTTGGAAAAGCTCGTTCTTAGAGGAAGAATGACAACCGCATTCATCAATCGCATTGCGACCGCAGTTCCCGATTACGACGTCCACGGCGCGTTCATCGGGTTTGCGCAAAGCATGCTACCGGAGGGGACAGTACGCAACGTCTTCAACCGAATGGTGCGGATGTCGGCAATCGAGCATCGCTACTCCTTTTTTCAGCCGCTCGACTCGCCAAACTCGGCGTGGCGCGATTCAGAGGATATGTACGGGCCCGGGAATTTTCCGTCAACCGCAAGGCGGATGGAGGCTTTCGAGGCCTTCGCTCCCCAACTGGCAAGGCGCACCCTCGATCGGTTGAAACTCACGGATGAGGAGCGTTTGGGCATCACGCACGTCGTGGTGGCGTCGTGTACCGGATTCTACGCACCCGGCCTTGATTTTGATGTCGTTACCCATCTCGGGCTCAGTCCTTCGGTCGAACGCACAATGATCGGCTTCATGGGTTGTTATGCGGCTATCAATGCCCTTAAGGTCGCTCACCATACCGTCCGCTCTGAACCGGACGCCAAAGTTCTTGTACTGAATCTCGAACTTTGCACCCTGCACATGCAGGAGACAAGCGAACTCGAGCAGATGCTCTCGTTTCTTCTCTTCGCAGACGGCTGCTCTGCCTGCCTGATCAGCGCCCAGCCGGAAGGATTGGCGATGGACAGCTTCCTCGCTGTCTGCCTGCCGGACTCCAGCCACTTCATCACGTGGCGGATTCGCGGAACGGGATTTGATTTGCATCTTTCCGGCGAGGTGCCTGTCGAGATCCGCCGCTCCCTGAACAGCGTCCGCTCACAGATCACTCGTGGCAAAGATCCACTCAAGATCGACATGTGGGCAGTTCACCCGGGAGGCCGCACCATTCTGGATGCGGTGGAGCAAGGACTGGGCTTACCGAAGCAAGCACTGTCGAAGTCCCGAGACATTCTGGCCAGGTTCGGAAATATGTCGTCGGCCACCGTCATGTTCGTTCTGGAACAGGTTTTGAACGAGGCTCAATCAGGGCAGTGCGGTTGTGCCATGTCTTTCGGTCCCGGCGTGACGGCGGAAACCATGCTCTTCCATGCTCCATAGGCGACCGAGACACACCGGCAGGGATGTTAGCACCGATAACTCTTTCTCAAAAGATATCGACCGGATCAGCCTGTTGGAGTTTTCGTACGGCCAGCGCTCCAGCCGCTGCGCACATTGAAGCGGTCAGGAAATAGACTGCGCCGACTTCACCCCACGACATGCGAATGGGAAGCAATGTGGCAGATTCCGCGATCCGCTCGACCAGCCAGGCAAGCAGGACACCTAGCGGAAACCCCAGAATCGAGAGGAGCAGAGCCTCCTGGAGAACCACTCCAAACAGATAGCGATCATGGTACCCAATGGCCTTGACGGTGGCGTACTCCGAGAGATGCTCGGAAACGTCGCTATAAAGAATCTGATAGACGATCACAGCTCCAACGATGAGTCCCACCAGGACCGAAGTGCGAAAGAAGAGTCCCACCGGAAGGCTGGAACTGAAGAATGCCTTCTCGCGGTCCATTAGCCCTTGCCGGGTTAGAACCGTCACGTCGCGTGGCAGAGCCGCTTCAATGCGATCTCGCGTTGCGGCGACATCCACGCCGGGCCGCAGCCGAATCAACCCCACGTCGGCAATTCCAGGCTTCTGATAGGGAAGCAGCCGGAAAAAGTTCTCGTCACCGGTGAGGACACTGCCATCCTCGGCAAAGTTGGCGCCGATACGGAATAATCCGTCCACCTCTACCTCGCGGTGGGCCAATTCTGTCCTTACCGGTTGATGGGTCCGCAGCAATTGGGCGACCGGCCCGAACTCCGGGCGCGAGCCTTCATCGAACAGAACATTTCCGCCTTCGGCAAGGCGCCCTAAATTCTCATTCACGCCGGCGAGATCAAATACGTCTCGACCTGGAACGAAGCCAATCACCATGATCTGCCGATCCCGATGCGTGATCGGATTCTTCCACTGCGCCACACCCAGATAGAGAGGGGCAGCAGACTCGACCCCTTCGACCGCGAGAGCCTGATAGAGGCGACGCACCGGAAAATCTTCAGTAGCTACGACACACTGATAACGCGGGCTGATGAGGATGATGTCTGCCTTCAGGTGCGAATAAAGCAGCGTCACGCTCTTATAGAGCGCATCCTGGAAGGCAATCTGGACAAGCGAGAAGATCACGGTAAAGACGACTCCCGCCATCGCCGCGATCAGGCGGCCTTTTGACTTGGTCAGTTGCAGCCACGCCAGCGGGACATGTGCGCTCACCGTTCACCTCGCTGGAGCGGAATGCCGGACTGGCGAAGCGCAATTCTCATATCGATGTGACCGAGGGCGTCATGCGTCTGCAACTCTCAAGAATCAGCCCCAACGGTAAGGCGAATTCGCTGAAAGACTCTTCATCCTCAGCCGAGAATGGCTGCCCCCCGTGTTTGTTCAGGAGCTGAGCCACGGCAAGTACCTGTTTGCTGCGGTCAAAGATGGGCATGCAGAGGATGCTTTCCGTGCGGTAACCGGTCTCCCGGTCGACCTCGGGATTGAAATCGGGCTCGCTGTATGGATCGGAAATGTTGCGGGTCTGTCCGGTCCGAGCAACACTGCCCGCGATTCCAAACGTGATTGGTAACTTGATCTCCAGGGGCTTCGACCCTCCGCCTTCAGCAATCTTCGAGCGCAACTGCCCTCGCGCGAGATCGACAAGAAATATGGTTCCGCGATCGGCGTTGAGCAGTTCGCGGATTTTCACGACCACGGCCTCGAGGATCTGGTCCATCAACGCTTGCACCGCGTCTTCGTTCGCCAAATCCATCGTATTCAGGAATTGCTCGAACTCTGTTGTCATCTGATCGAGCACGGATAGGAATTGCTTTCCTGACATGCTTCCAACGTGCCGAACCAGATCGCCCTTCCGCTGGAGCTTGGCGAACGCCGAAAGCAGTTGTCCGGTGCTCGCTGCAAGGCCCGCCACAAAGGAGGTGATCCGGCCATCTTCCAGCGTGAGGATCCGATCGGCAAGGTCGAGGATGCGGTTGTCGTGCGTCACCAGCAGAATGGCACAGCCCTGCTCCTTCGCCAGCCGGTGAATCAACTCCACGACCTCGCGCCCGGTCTTCTTGTCCAGAGCAGCCGTCGGCTCATCGGCAAGGATGATCTTCGGATGCCGCACCAAGGCACGCGCAATTGCCACGCGTTGTCTCTGTCCACCCGACAATTTGCCCGGCAGCGCGTTGAAATAGTCGCCCAGGCCGACCGATTGAAGCGCTGCTTCACTCCGCGCTTTCGCCTCCGCCTCTGTAAGCCCGGCGTCGATTCCCAAAGCCATCTGCACATTTTGTCGGGCCGTCAATGCATCGAGCAGGTTGTGGGCCTGGAAGATGAACCCGATGTTCGCCCGTATGCTTACCAGCGCATCGTTGTGTGCATCCTTGAGTTCATTGCCAAGAATGCGCAGGCTTCCTTCTTCGACCGAACGCAGCGCTCCAGCCAGCGTCAGCAAGGTGGTTTTGCCCGAACCGGAGGGGCCGTTCATGATGACGATCTCCCCGGGAAGAATCTCGGCTGAAACGTCGAACAGGATCTGGCGACGCAACGCCCCGCTGCCGTAGTAGTGGTTAACGTTGCGAATCGAGATCACAGATTCCATGAGATCGCCTAGAAAACCTCGGCCGGGTCGGCCGAATAAAGCCGGCGCATTGCCAGCAAACCGGCAACCATGCACATGAGCGTCGTCAATGCATATGCCGCAATCATGCGCAGAACCGTCATATGGAGAGGCAAAAAAGTGGCCGCCTCTACGGCACGATATACGCCTGCTGCGAGTAGCACGCCTGGAACAAACCCCAGCACAGAAAGGATGAACGCCTCCTCAAGGACTACGCGAAACAAGCGTGCGTGCGAATATCCCATAGCTTTTAGCGTGGCGAACTCGGCGAGGTGTTCCGAGACTCCGCTATATAGAATCTGGTACACAACCACTGCGCCTACAACCAGGCTCATGATGAGCGAAGCACGAAAGAGAAAACCTATGGGCAAACTTCTGCTCCAAAAACTCTTCTCGCGGTCCAGAAATTCCTGCTTGGTCAACACCGTCACATCTTCGGGTAGTATGGACGCCAACTTTGCTCGAAGAGCCTCGACATCGGCCCCCGGGTTCGTCCGAATCAATCCCACGTCGATATCCCCAGCCCTGCGCGTCGGCATCAGTTGCAGAAAGTTCACGTCGCTGGTGACTACGTGCCCGCTGTTGGCGAAACTCGCGCCCATGCGAAACAGGCCCGCGACCCGGACGCTGCGGCGCGATATTTCTGTCACGACTTCGCCATTCTTGCGGAACAAACCTCCAATGGGCCCAAACTCGGAACGGGAAGCCTCATCGAATAGAACTGTACCGGGTTCTTCGATCCGCGCGAGCTGGTCATTCACTTCGGGAAAATCCAATACCCCGGCTCGAGGTTTGAAGCCCACAAGAAAGATGAACCTTTCGTAGTGGTTCACGGGATTGGTCCACTCCACCGTATCCATATAGATGGGCGCGATGGATTCGACCCCGTCGATACCCAGGGCCTGGTAGAGCCGCCGTTCCGGAAACGTTTCTCGCGCGACGACGCTCTGGTATTGCGGACTGATGAGCACCAGATCGGCGTTGAAAGACGCAAAGAGTCGTGTGATGCTGGCGTAAAGGGCGCTCTGAAAACCGAGTTGCACCAGTGCCAGGATCACCGCAAAGGCAATGCCCGCGACCGCCGCGAAAAATCGCCCCTTGAGCTTGATCAGCAGCAGCCATGCCAGAGGCACGTGTGCGCTCACGGCTGAATCACCACGTTGACCTTGCCATGAATCAGGCCCGCCACTTGCGTGTTGTCCTCGAGGCGCACCCAGACTTTGAAAACGCGCGCGTCTGCGAATGCAACCGGATCGAGCGATAAAACATCGGCTTTCGAGATCACTGAGCCCACTGTCTCAACCGTGCCCGAAAGGCTGCCGGCAAAAAGGCTGCTGGTTATGTTCGCTCGCTCCCCAGCGTGCACGCGCGCGATGTCTGACTCATAGACCTCGGCTTCCACATACATCGCATCCGTCTTTCCTAAATCCAGAAGCCCCGGGGGACCGGCCTCTTCTCCAGGATGCGCATGAATCCTCAACACACGGCCTGCGGTTGGAGCATAGACCGTTGCCAACTTCAAATTGACGCGCGCACTGGCCGCTTCCGCCGTCGCCACATCCAATTCGGACTGCGCTACGTCGACCTGCTCGGGGCGGACCTGAGATAAGCTTCGAAGTCGCTCCTCCGCCTCGTGTACCCGCTGCTCCGCCGTATCGACAGCAAGCCGCCGCGCATCCAACTCTGATTCGGAGACGTCCGTTCCTTTGCGAAGCTTCGCAAAACGATCGTATTCGGCCCGCTCATTGGCCAAGGCGCCGTTCAACTGGCTCACGATCGCCTTTTGCGCCGCAATATCGGATTCGCTGGCACCGGCTTTCGCCTCTGTCAGCCGCTTTTGCGCCAGGCCGATGCGGGTATCCGCCAGCTTCACTGCCGACTGCAGTGCTTCTTGTCCATCCAGAACGGCCAGAAGTTGGCCGGCCCGAACCGTCTGGCCTTCCCGCACCTTCAACTCCAGGACCCTCTGCGGATGCCCCTCCAGATACGAAGACGACACCGCCACAACGCCGTCCTTCGGCTCGATGTAGCCCAGGCATCCGACGCCTTGATTGCCGTTCGACGGCGTTTTCGATGCCGATGAAGATGTGTCGCTCGAGCCGTGAATTACTGGGGGATGGCGGAACTTCAACCACAGAACAGGTGCCAGGATCAGAAGCAGAAAGACAGCTACTGCCGGCAGAACCTTGCGCAAGTCTGTCAGAAACGCGAACTTTCCCTCTGGGCGCGGCATTTAGCATATATTACTCGCAAGAATGTCGATCTCGATGAAGGAAAAAGGCTGATGGCCAATTCAAGACGGGTCTGCGTCTGCGTCTTCCTGCTTGCAACGGCGTGTCTGGCTCAGTCAAAATCCGCCGACTCGCCGGTTTTGGATCTGAGCCTGGAGAAGGCCATCGAACTGGCTGCTGCTCCGCACGGCAACACATCCATCGAAATGGCTCTAGAGGCTGAAAAGCTGAATGACTCGCGCTATATCACGGCACGCTCTCTTTTGCTTCCCGCTCTTGATGGCTCCGTGACCGAACAGAACCAGACGGTGAATCCGAGAGCTCTGGGACTGCGATTCCAAAATCCGGCGTTTACCGTCCCGAATGAGGTCGGACCCTTCTACACATTTGATGCGCGTCTCCGCGTCACGCAAAACCTCTTCAACCTCTCCGACATCCGTCGCTGGCAGGCCGCGCACGAAGATAGAGAAAGCGCCAAGTCTGAGACGGCAAGCGTGCGTGAGCAAGTTGCGGCGAAGATTGCCCGGCTGTACGCTGCTGCCCTGCGAGCGGACGCTCAGGTTACGGCGTCGGACGCGAACATCGCCGATGCTGAGGCCCTTCGCGATCTTGCCTTGCACCGCGCCGCCGCCGGCCAGGGCACCGACCTCGAGGCTGCGCGCGCAAAGATGAGCGTAGCGCGCAGTGAGCAGAAGAAACTCGCGGCTGAGACCGCGCGCACGCACGCGCAATTGGAACTCCTCCAGGCCCTCAGTCTCAACTGGGACACATCACTCCATCTCACCGGCAGCCTCGACGGTCCCCGCACTGAAACACTGTCCGCACCCGAATACGTTGAAATGGCTCTCAAGATGCGCGCCGATTTCAAAGAGGAGGAAGGTCGTATCCGGAGCGCAAAACTGAACGAGAGCGCTGCGAAGATGGAACGGCTTCCATCGCTCGAGGCCTACGCAGATTATGGTGATTTGGAGGGCGTGCAAACCCATACCGCCGGCGCTGCGTTGCGCATTCCGTTGTTCAATGGCGGCCGCACTACTGCCGACCAGGGGCAAGCCACTGCGCTCATGCTTCAGGAGCAGATTCGCCAGAAGGAACTGCGAAGTGAGGTCGAGCTGGAGATACGACAAGCGCTTGCGTCCCTCGCTGCAACCCATCAGCAGATTCAGGTGGCGGACGAAGCAATTGAATTGGCTGAAGAGGAGGTCGGTCGAGCCCGCCGTCGATTCGATGCCGGAATCACCAATACCGTGGAAGTGATGGATGCCGAGACGCTACTAGCCAATGCCCGCGATGACCGGGTCGCCGCCCTTTTTGACTATGCAAGCGCGCGCATCGATCTTGCGCAGGCAACCGGCACCATTGCAACCCTGACCTTCTGATTGCTCGCAACCATCGATGAGCGTGCCTGCTGCCTCACTCTGCGCCTTCGACAACACTAAAGTATTCGCTGCCGATCCAGATCCGTGCATGCAGCGGGATCCTGGCTTTGTC
The DNA here is from genome assembly GCA_963846095.1 of uncultured Acidobacteriaceae bacterium. Classification (GTDB taxonomy): domain Bacteria; phylum Acidobacteriota; class Terriglobia; order Terriglobales; family Acidobacteriaceae; genus Telmatobacter. Next base: position 283,351 of record CAWJUW010000003.1, on the reverse strand, counting down.
TCGCACTTTCACAAATGTTCCATTTCGGCTGCCAAGGTCCTCCACAAGATAGTTCTCACCTCTCCGGTAGACTCGCGCATGGGTTCGACTCATGTATGCGTCTTCGGGAAAGATATGATCCCCGGCCGTCCTGCCAAACCGCACCTCCCGTTCGTCCAGGGAGTAGGGAACCCCGCACTGCTGTCCCTCGCCATCCACCGGCATCAGAATCGGGGTTCCTGCTTTCGCAGAGAACTGGAAGAACCGTCTTCCCATTCCAATCGTGTCGCCCTCCACCAGAATGTGCACGCCCATGAGTTGGACAAAAACTCCGGTTTTGGAGCCAGGGTCCTCGATGATCGGTTGCCCGTCAGCAATCAGCAGCCGTGCATGGGGTGAGTCCATGTCGGCGTCCGGGTAGGTAAGGTCAGCGTTGGACTTGCCGATCGTCATCCCATTGCTCACCGTCACAGAATCCGCGGTGGCAACGCTATCGGCATGAAGATGACAGAGTCGAAACGCTTGCAATCCCTGACCTGCGCCGGTTGCATCGCCCGCGATTTCCGGCATCCATTGCGCCTCAAAGAGATCCAGTTCCTCGCTCCGGCCCTTCAATTGAAAGAACCCCAGCGTCCGAAGCCGGAACGGTTGATCCGCGATCCTTTCTTGCACTGTATCCGAGACAAGGATCTGGCCTCCCTGCGCAAGACTCTGAATCCGGGACGCGACATTCACCACGTCCCCGAAGACGTCGTTGTCAGACCGCACAATTCCCATGCCGTGGTGCAATCCGATGCGCACGGTAATGCGATGCTCGCCTTCGTTTAACGCATTCAGATGACTCAACCGTCGCTGCATTTCGATCGCGGTTTGCAGACAGCGCCCCGGATCCTCAAATGTGGCCATGATGCCGTCACCGATACTCTTGATGACGCGGCCCCCAAATTCCTCGACGGCTTCGCGCGCGAGATGATTGAATTTGTGCACCATTGCCAGGCCGGCAATGTCTCCGAATCTCTCAAAGTAAGCAGTCGAACCGGCAATATCCGCGAAGAGAACTGTTATCGGCCGACGAAACTGCTCCAGTTCGTGAAGTCGTCCGGGGTCTAGACGCGACAGATCGAGAATCCTCGTAACCGCTGGGTTCTCCAAATTCTCCGATTCGTCCGTCATCGCGCCTCGATTGCCTCAAAGATTCAACGAAGTTCACATCACGGGCAGGCTGGCGACCCAGGCGAGTCCAATCGCCATGGCAAGCAGGAAGCCGGCATACCATCCCCGGGTCAAGCTCCGTGAACGAAAGAGTGCGTAATCCGCGATCATGAACAGGAGTACAGCCGCTCCGACCGTGAGGCCCGGCTTTAGTATATGCATGTTATTACCCACCACTGGAGCCGCCGCGTCGAAGCCCAGGATAGCCGCGGCATAGAAGATCCATGAAAGCGCTACTGCCTGCCACAGTTTGAGACGATGGGTCAGCGCCCGTAAGCCGAAAGCGGCGTCGCTCTCCCGATCGGGGAGAGTATTGCTCATATTCAGCGCCAGGGAGAGAAGAGCACCCAACGGATAGGCGAACAGGAGCACCCGCTCGAATCGGCCTGCCGCAGCAAAGCCCCAGACGGGCAGCGTAGGAATGCCTACCGCATACGGAACCCAACTCCACAACGACCGCTTGGCGCGAAGGTCGTACCAGATCCCCAGCGCGAGGATAAGAGCGGAGAAACAGGTAGTCTGCCAATTCAGCGCAAAAGACAGCCCCATTCCAACGACGCCCAGAACAGACATTTCCCACAGCGCAAGACGGGGCGTGGCCAAGCCTCGCACCAGTGGCTTGTTCGGTTTCGCTGTCTTATCCAGCGGGTAATCGCAATAATCGTTCAGCGAGCCAATGGACCCGTAGATCGCAGTGACAGCAAGAAAGAGCATCGATAATCGCCCCACGCCGATCGACGGGGAAGCCAGATACATGAACACGGTCGCCGGCAAAGCCTGCATCAACATGGTGGCGGCCGGTTGCATCAACAGAAAAGCACCCACGGCCCGTTTCCAAAGGCTCTGCGGAGATACAACAGATTGTGCCAAATCCGTCACTCTGCCATCCATCGTCTTTTCTCAGGACAAACAGATACTCCAGTCAAACATGGGGTTTCAGGATAGCAGCACTATGGTTTTGTGAGTTTCGCGGAATGCTCGCCACTCAGGCCTTGAAGACCCGCCTGCGGCCTTGCAGCAGTTGATTGCCGCGGCTATCCGGCAGCCGGTGGGGAAGAACGCGCGTGCATTCGCCCAAGGCCGTCTCCGGCGGATTGAACAACCGGAGACGACCTGCGGGGCTGTTGCTTACGCTTGGACCAGGCTGGGCCGATGGCGCTGAAATGGGTCAGTCTGCATCCCTTCAGCCATCTGATGGTCCTGGACGCCCTGTGGCTCGACCGACGGGAAGAGGGTCTCGAGCGCCACTCGAGCGGCCGTCTGCGCCTGCTTGCGTAGCTCCGGAACCGCGGTTGACTCCCAGAGGGTCGATTTTCGCAGAGTGCCTACGATCAGGAGGTCCTCTTGTACGTTGCCATCCCCATCGAGCGCACGTCCTTCCGGATCGCTCAGCAATCCCAATGCCAGTTCATCGCAGGCAAGCGTTCGTTCCTGAAGGTGCGGCCGAAGGAAGGAGTGTGTCGAGGTGGCCGTATGGGCGCCAGGGCCGGTGCAGTTCACTACCCAGGCAAAGTGCTGGATTCTCGTTGTCCCATCGCGCATGGTGAAGATCACTTGCACTGAATCGTCGCTCGCTTCCACGGAAGAAATCTTGCCTGCGGCGATTTCAAATACCCCGCGCCGCTTCATTTCCTCAAGGTCGTCTGCGACGGCTGGAGCGACGCGGTGCCGATGGGTTTCCCAGAATGAGCGTGCATGGCGCAGAAAGCGGTTTCGTTCGGAGGTGCTAAGCAGGCGCCATAGATCTGAGGTAACTGGCCGTAGACCATCGATCGCTTGTTGCCAGGCGATTCCACGTGCTTTTTCGCTTCTGACCCAACATCGGATTTCGTGGACCAATCGCCGCGTAGAAAGACCGCCGGGGTTTTCAAGCAGCGCTGAGATTTCGGCGCTACATCGAGCCGCAGGTGCAGGCTGGCGTAGGTGCGCGCGTGGCGCAAGACCGTGCCGTGAGATGGCAACGATCGGCGCAGTCCGATTCCGCTGGTTCAAGGTCATCGCAACATCGACGGCGGTCAATCCGCTGCCGATCATCAGGACCGGGTCGGTCGGGCGGATGAGACTGGGAACCAGCGAAGCCCAAGGGTTACGAACGTACCGAGCGCGAGATCCAGTCCACTGTTTCTCGATCGGGTCCGCAGGCGGTTGATGGCCAGCGGCGACAATAACCAGCTCCGCATCGACGGTTATGCCATCGGCCCCTTCGACTCGCCATCCAGGCGAATGAATTCGCCTTAGCTGAGTCACATGTTCCCGCACGAGCGTGACACTGACGTTGGGTCCTGCTTTTTGAGCCTCGCGCAACATGCAGTCGCGCACATAAGCGCCGAAGACCTTGCGAGGAAGGAACTCATCCTCACGTACCGCCGAATTGCGCGCTCGCACAAACCGCAGAAAATCGTCAGGCTGATCCGGCCATGCGCTCATGCACGACGCCCGCACATTGAGCAGATGGCGCTCGTCAGCGGTGCGATAGGCCGCTCCCTCTCCGGGCGCAGCCTGTTTGTCGAAGAGGTAGATGTTCAGGCATTCCCTTCGATCACGAGTGAGCCTCAGAAGGTTTGCCAGCACCATCGTCCCCGTGAAGCCGCCTCCTATGATTGCGATTGTGGGCGCATCTTTTGTCGGCTGCCGGCGAAACACGGCCGCTGGCGCCTGATGCGCGACAGAAAAACGACGGCTCTCCGGCAGCGGCGGAGAATACACGTGCACGGTAACGAGAAGTTCATCTTCAGTAAGGTTGGCCATGGCGTGAATGCCACTCCCCGCCTCAACGGCGCTCGCCCCTTCGCCCGCGGAATTGGACGAAACAAGAGATACAAGCCCATCGCGCCGCTCTTTGAATCGGGTTTCTGTAAGCGTGCCCCTTACCACTTTCGAGACGCAAAGCGAACCCGAGTGATCGTGCGCCGCGCTGCACTGAGATGGGTTCCATGTCAAAACCAGTAGCTCGTAGTTTTCCCGGCGCACCACGCAGCGGCGGGTGTACGCTTCGGCCCGCGGTTCGACGTAGGGTTCGAGATCGGCATCCGTCAGATGCGTTTGTTCGAGAAGCCGGCTCACTTCAGCCGCGTTAAGAACTCCCTCTGCACGATCCAGCTGGCTCACCAGCCATGCCAAACCACGCAGTTCGTGGGGATTCGATTTTTTCGCTTGCTCGTTCATCTGCCCTTCCTTTCGACCTTCAAGGTGCGATCTCTGCGGCAGAGGGGCCTTCGTGCAGTGGCGCACTCGCCAGTCGGGGGTGGGATGAAGCAAAATCTGCGATCGAACATATTTATACTACTAATATGATCGAAATAGTAGTATAAAACAGAAATGAAACTTACGGCCCGCTGCGAATATGCGTTACTGGCCCTGGTTTACCTGTCCCGGGTTAAGTCCGATGGGATCGCGACTGTCGAATCGATCGCCGCAGCGCAGGGAATTCCGCAGAAGTTTCTGGAGCAGATCTTGCTGAATCTGAAGAAGGCCAAGATCGTGAGCAGCACGAAGGGCCAGCGCGGCGGATATCGGCTGTCCCGGCCAGCCACAGATGTGACCCTCGCGGAAATCATCCGGCATGTTGATGGGGCGCTGGCGCCTACCGGCTCGGCCAGCCATTTCTTTTATCAATCGACGCCGGTTGAGCGCGAGAAGAAGCTACACAAAGTCTTCAGGCAAGTTCGCGACCTGATTTCGGATGTTCTGGAGAATACGACCCTTGCGCAAATGACCTGAACCGAACTGTCGCTGAACTACCTTCCCCATTTGCAGCCCGACGTCTCTTCTATCTTGCGTCCCAGGAGGTCTCATGCCGCCGCTTCATGTTGCCCCGCCCCGCCGCCGGATTTCTCTCGATGTCTATGCGGTCTTGGTGGCGCTCACCCTGGCCTTGCTCGTTCGCCTGAACCTGTTGCCCACCATCAGGTGGTAGCGAAGTCCCGAGGAGAATTTCCATGGCATCCTCTGCAATCGCCACTCCCGCGCCGATAGCGCTGGGCCGCCGGATCATCGAATTCATTCCCGGTATCCTGCTGCTTGCTGCGGTCGGATATGCCGGTAAGTTCATCGAACAGGCCATCGCTGGTTACACCAAGTCGCATCACATCGTCTTTCCCAACATTGAATACGTGCTATGGGCCATCGGCCTGGGGTTGATCCTTGCCAATACCGTGGGCATTCCGCGCGTTTTTGAGGCGGGCGTTGCTACTTACGAGTTCTGGCTGAAGATGGGAATCGTCCTGCTTGGTTCGCGTTTCCTGCTGGGCGACGTTCTTCACCTCGGTGGAATCTCGTTATTGCTCGTCGCTGTCGCGCTGACGCTCTCACTCACATTCATGCATCTGCTGGGCCGTGCCTTTGCCCTCAAGCCCAAACTGACTTCGCTGCTCGCCATCGGCTCAGCGATCTGCGGTGTTTCTGCCATCATCGCCGCCAAGCCCTCGATCGATGCAGACGACGAAGACGCCTCGTATGCGATCGCCGCCATTCTCGCCCTGGGCGCGCTTTCTCTATTTGCTTTTCCGCTCGTGGGACATTCGATGCACCTCAGCGACAAGGCCTACGGTCTTTGGGCGGGTCTAGCTGTCGATAACACCGCGGAAGCCACGGCGGCGGGCGCACTCTACTCCGATGCGGCCGGGAAGGTCGCGGTTCTCGCCAAGACCACGCGCAACGCCCTCATTGGGTTCGTCGTGCTTGCCTATGCCCTGTATTGGGCATCTCGCGGTCAGGCGCAGACGATTGGAAATAAGGCTGCTTTCCTGTGGCGCAAGTTCCCCAAGTTTGTTCTGGGATTCCTGCTGATCTCGCTACTCGCGACGATCGGCTCTTTCACCAAGCCGCAGTTGGCAAGCCTGGCCAACCTGTCCCGCTGGGCCTTTCTGCTTACCTTTGCCGGCGTTGGACTGCGTACGAATCTGCGCGAACTGGGCAAGCAAGGCTGGCGTCCCTTTGCGGTAGGAGCGATCGGCGAAATCTTCATTGCGCTCATCACGCTTGGGCTTGTATACGGGACTGATAGCTTCCTGCATCTTTGAATACACGATCACCTGCAGCAAAGCGCTCCACTCGCCGCACTCCGGGAGTCTCTGCCACAAGCGAAGTAGGGCGGCTTCGAAAATCGCAAGGTGGACTTACGTCCACCTTATGGTGCGGTCGAAGCGGTGAACGTGTAGTCGGTGTACACCTCCGTAGATCCGTAAACAGTGTAGAGGCGCGCATAGACCGTCGAGCCGTTGGTAGGCAGTTTCTTGGCTACGGCTGACGTCGTGGTGATCGGACCAGAACTCCAGATGTCATTGCCGCCCACTGTCGTTCCCAATCGCAAAGCATATCCGGTCGCTCCGGCCGCTGTTGTCCAGTTGAAGGTTTCCGTGGTGCCTGTCAGGACCGAACCCCCGGTGGGAGAAGTCAACGCTGCTCGCGTCGCCGCCGTGAACGTGTAGTCGATGTGTCCTGTATTCGATCCATATTCCGTGTACAGGCGTGCATACACCGTCCCGCCGTTGGTCGGGAGACCCTTTGCCGTGGCAGAGGTTGCGGTGATGTGGCCTGAACTCCAATAGTCGTTGCCGCCCACAGTGGATCCCAGCCGTATTGCGTAGCCGGTGGCCCCGGCAGCGGAATTCCAGTTGAAAGTCACAGTGGGGCCAGAGAGTACTGTATTCGCGCTGGGAGATGTCAGCGCCGACTGCGTGGCAGCGGTATAGGTGGCGCTGCTCGAGACCTGGATGGAACCGTAGGAGGTGTACAAAGTGGCGTAAATCGTCTCGCCGTTGGTTGGCAGCCAGTTGGCAGTCGTGGAACTTGTGGCGATTAGACCGGAGCCGTACAGGTTGTTGTTGCCTGCTGTGCTTCCCAGCACAAGCCTGTATCCCGTGGCTCCGGAGGGGGTAGTCCAGCTGAAGGTCACGCTTGGGCCTGCGAGCGTTGAGCCCCCGTTTGGAGAAGTCAAAGTAGCCGGGGTCGCGCCGATGGAGACAACGAGGTTAACGGAAGAGCCGGCATTCACCGTAGCGCCGCCTTTGGGACTCTGGCTGATCACGTCTCCTGAGGGAACTGTGGTGCTGGCCCGCTGAGTCACCGTGCCGACCACAAGGCTGTCATTGTTGATGGCCGACGTTGCCGCCGCCTGCGAGTCACCGACCACATTTGGAACTTTCACTTGTACAGTGATTTCTGCTGAAACGGTTTGATTGTCGAATGTCGCTTGGACCGATCCGCTTCCTCCATCGGAAGGCGTAAAGGTCGCCGTGCCTTCGCCCGAGCCGTCGAATGTCCCGGGGGAGGGGGCGAAGGCGCCGGTTATGCCTGTTGAGCCCCATGTGAAGTTCTCGGTGGTTACGGCAGGAAAAGCTCCAGAAATACCGGCTCCATTCGAATCGCTATCCAGGCCAACCGTAACATTGAAGTCATTGCCCAGGACGATGCTGCTAGGGCTGGCGATGATCGAAAGGACGGCCCAGGGGTTGGTGGAGGCTGCACTGTCCGCCTCGTCGCAGGGAGAGCCCGATGGCCCCTTATTGCATCCCCACCAGTTGTACTTGGCCAATGCAGCTCCGGACCCCTTCAGTGCCAATCCGGATGTGCCGTTCGTTGAAGTGTTTCCAACAATTCGATCGCGGCTCAGGGTGAGCGACGGCACGTCGGTTGATGGATTGTCGTCGCCAACGAAGGCGCCACCGCCGGTCGTGGTGGCCGAGTTATTCAAGATATTCGAATCGGATATGGTCGTGGTGGTTTCATCGGAGTCTTCTTCGGCGTAAACTCCTCCGCCAGAGCCGCCCGATGAGTTGTCCTTGATCGTCGAATTCGTCACGAGGATTCCGGAGTTTGTGTAAATGGCCCCGCCCTCTTGATCGGTGCTGTTCGAAGAGATGGTGACACCATTCAACGTCGATTGCGGCGAGCCGGAAGCGCTCGTTCTGCCATCGAAGTAGAGGCCGCCTCCCGCACCAAATCCTCCAGGATCGGAAGCGTTGACGGACTTCTTCGCTTGGTTGTTCGTGATGAGGGTATTGGTCGCTTTCAGAGCGGCGTAGGGAAAGGCGTCGTAGATCCCGCCGCCTTCTTCGGCTGTCTCGTTTCCGGAGATGGTGTCTCCGGTCAGGGTGACCGTTCCCGACCCGCTCCCGGCAGAATTCTCTACCCAAAGACCGCCGCCGGCTCCATAGAGAACGGTGCACTTCTCAATCGTGACATTGTCGAGTGTGAGGTTACCTGTGCCAAAGGCATCCCAGTTAATGCCTCCACCGACATCGTTGGCAAGCGAGTTGAGTGTGAGGTTATTCGGGTTCGAGCCATTCTTAATCGTGATGTTGTCGAGTTCGGTGTCGAATACGTAGGAATCCCCGCTCGGATTGAAAGATCCGTATGGTCCCGGGTTGATGGTGAAAGCAACGTCGTTGCTGCTTGCATCGATGGTGACGCCCGGACTGGTCTTATCGCCGATGAAAGTTACTGGACCAAGAACTTCCAAATGGGTTTCTGCGTTTCCGTTGGCATCGACAGCCCCCGCCTTCCAGGTGAGTGGGTAGGTTCCGGCCGGTAGCATGATCGTATCGGAGTTGCCATTCGCCATGTTGTCCGACGCGTCCAGGTTTACGAAGCTGACCGCATCGCGAAGCGTGCACGTCTCTCCGCCTCCGTTCGAGCACCGTGTGCTGTCGGGCGGGTCGGTCGAGTTGCCAGTGTTGTCAGCGAATGTGTTCACGTAGAACGTATTTCCTGCGGCAGGGACCGAGAACTCTGGGAGAGGGCTGTTCTTCTTGAGCATCACCAGACCAAACCTTGCGTCTGCAGTCACCCGCGCGCTAACCGCTGCCGCGAGTTCGTCGGAGCTGTAAAGGTTGGCTGTTGCCATCCGGCCCTGAGAGGAAGCCGATCCTCTCGATGTACCCATGCTGTGCCGGATCGTCACGCGTTGCTGCTGTGAGGAGTTGAGAACTACCAGGTCGTCATCTCCTCCGCCGCTCATCCGGGTGCGCAGAAGAATCGGCACATCTGAGCCGGTGGGATGAGCACCAGCCCGAGCGTTTGTTTCCACTACCGTCCATGGCTCGTTCGCTGAATTGCCGGCCAGTTGGGCTAAAGTCGGAGAGCCCGGCCGAAGGTGACGGGTGCTCTTGATCTCCTGGGGAGTGAACGGGCGCGGGTCGAATCCCTGGTGCGCCAGGATAAGTACACTTCCATCAGACGTGAGCGCAGCAAGTTGCATCAGGCCGTGACGATCGAATAGAAATTCGCCCGTTGTGATCGCCTCAACGTTATCCAGCGGCGTCGTCTCAACCCGACCTTTTCCGTTGAGCGCGTTGTGGCCGTGTAAGACCGACAGCTGGCCGCCGGCAACGATAGCTGTGTCAGGGACCAGATCCCCATCCAGATTCGCAACCGCAAATGCGGTCACCTGGCCAGGCAGCAAGTAGGTCGAGCTGATTCTCATTCCACCCGGGCCATAAGACAGGATCGCCAATCCGGCGCCGTGTTTCGACTGATAACCAACCAACAGGGCTTCGCCTAACACAGGCGGGCCCGGCCGATACGAAGCCAGAGCCGTAATGAAGCCGGGAAGTGAGATCGAAAGCGGAGCGGACCGAAAGCCATCTTTCCCGGAGCCCAGGAGCACGTGCAGCGCTCGACTGCTCTTTGAGGCATAGACCAGATCGAGATGGCCATCACCATCTACATCGGCGGCGGCCATGATATCCGGCGCCTCCGTCAGGTGAATCGAAGCTTCCGACGGCAGGAAGGGTGCCGCCATCTCATGCCTGCCCGCGGCGAGCCAACTCGCATGGGTCTCTGGAGCGACGGCATCGTGATTGCCTCGCATCAGGGTGATCGAGCCGCCTTCTTCGAGGGCATAACCTACTGCCAGATCGGCAACGCCATCCTCGTCGAAATCCGCTGCGACCATGGAGAGGGACCTGGCTGGCCGATCGGGTGGCGCAGCAGTCTCGGAGCGCTGCGCGGCAAATGCGACAAGTGCCCCGAAAAGTCCCAAAGAGACGGTGAGAGAAGCAGCTAGGTAGGTAGACAAGAAGACAGGTTTACGAAATGCTCCGCGCTTCCTCTTCACGATAGGTCCTCCACGCGCTCGCACACGTCGAGCGGGGTTTGGAGATAGATTCTGAGGGGAGGGTTTCTACTTTCAAAGTTGATTGTCTGTAAGCTTGTTGCCGCTTCGATCGGAGCGATCTTGAAACGCACGAATCCACGAACAAACGCTGCAAGGGGAGGCGAGCTTTTGGCCAAGAATTAGGCCACTGCAAAGGAGCAGTCGCCATTCTTACCCGCCGGTGAGACAAAGTCAACGTCATCTTTGATCAAAATTGAGGTAACTAAAAAGAAAGTGCATTCTGGGCTCGCCGGTTGTACTATTTCCTCGTCCTGGGTTTTCGAGATTCAAGAGCGAACCCCACTCGATGGCCCTAGCACAGGTTTCGAGTGCTTCCCATGAGATTCTGGAGGAATGTATGTCTTTGACACGGCGATACTTCATTGGATCTGCTTCCTTGTCGTTGATGGCCACTACGGTTCTTCGCGGCGCCTTCGCACAGCGGCTCCTCGACGCAAAGGAGACTACTTTCGGCGATGAAAACCTCTCGCTTCTCAACGACGCCACCGAGCAAACCTTTGAGCCATTCATCGGCGACAGCTTCGCGGTGAGCCAGGAAAGTCGGCGTTTCGGGTCTTTGACGTTGCATTCCGTCTCCTCTGCACCCAAACCCGCTCGAGCCAAAAAACTGCCTATCGTTGGCAAAGTGCCGCCGTCTTCCAGCCAGGGAATGAACAGCTTCTTCCTGCAGTTCAAGGGCTCTGGGTCACCCTTGCAGCAGGGGAGTTATACCTTTAAGAACGGAAGGCTGGGAAGCATATCGCTCTTCATCGTTCCGGGCGGCGAGAAGTCCAAGCCATATACCTACACCGCGGCATTTTGCACTCTGGTTTGAGGTTATCGCGCGTCGCCCGAGACGAGCCGTGAGAAAGCCGCTTCGTAGATCGAGTGCCCGTCGCGTGGCCCCAGGGGTACCAGGAACAGAGTTATTGCATCCCTATCCGGATGCAGCAACGTGTAGGTCCCCTGCTGTAAGCACGGGGATAGAGGTCCCGCGAAGAGGACTGAGAATTGCTCAATTTGTGGATTCGAGTTATCGGTGACCTCTACTAATTCCAACTCCAGGACGGTTGGGGTTCCCACTTGGAAAACCTGGTGAAGGTAAACAGAGAAATCCTTGCTTCCCAGTTGGTCAACCATTCCTTTGTTCCCCAGAGTGAGAGCTTGATTCGCCCTCTATTCCCGGTTCGGATCGGGCGTCCGTGCCATCTGAATATACATAGAATCGGCGCTGGTCTCCTTGAACCCCATCCTCAGATACAGACGCAATGCAGGATTGCCGCGCAGGACCTGAAGGCTGAGGATCTGACCTGCCGCGCCGCAACTCTCGATCAATTCCCGAAGGAGTCGGGTTCCGATCCCGCGATTGCGGTGGGTGGAAAGCAAGGCGATGTCAACAAGGTGCTTTCCTTCGCTCGTAGGCGCTACGAGCAGGCACCCGACGTCTTGATTACCACAGCGGACGATGTCATGGGCTGCATCCGGATAGGCAGTTTCGTAGAATCGACGCTGCGCCTCAAACTGCATCCGCAAGAACGAATCGATCTGAGCGGCGGGCCAGCCCCATGCGTTCACCTCGGGCGCACGCACATCGCAATACAAGCGAAATAAAAACGGCAGAGCGTCAGGCTGCGCTCGGCGCAGTTCGACAAGGTCCAACGCTTCTTGCACGGGCTCCTCAGCCTCGGGAAGGATAGATTCCTTGAAGGGCAATGCAGAAGTTCAGAGTGACATACGGCGGCAAGTTGTTATGCGGCTGGCTGCTCCCGGCCTGTCCGACTGCAGCCGCATTCATCGGGACGACGGGCGGACCTGATGCGTAGGCGGGCTGCCTCCCTCGCCCCCCGCTTCCAAATACAGCTCCCGCCGGGCTGGCAACACCATCAGAAGCTGCAGAATTCACCAGATGGTTATGAGCTGGAATCTCGCCTATGAGCAAGGTTACGTTTGCTGCGCCCCCAGCCTCACCGATAGATCGTGGAGTCAGCCCGGGACCTTGCCCCTGATCCAACGCAAATGAGCCTTGGAAATTGGGCAATGCGAAGGTCGTTCTGCCGTCTCCGCCGTAATAGGTTCCGAGAAGCGAGAACAATGCAGTGTTCTGCGAAATCGCCATTAGCTGGCCGTTACATAGTGCCCATCCAAGCGGGGCAAAATTGAATGGAAAAACCCTGATTTCGCCTACAAATTGATCGGCCACGGTTTTGATTCCTTTCTAGTTTCGCGACGGGAAGATACCCTGAAGAGCGATGATGTAACTCATCACCAGGTAGGGCGGCATGTTGTTATGCGGTTGGCTGCCACCTGTTTGAGCAACGGCCCCCGGGCCCATCGCCACGTTGGAGCTTGGAGCATACGGATTCGCGGTGGCTGCTGCCCAAGCATTCCCGCTGGCGGGTTCTAAATTTGCGATAGTGGAGACGCCCTCAGCCGTGTGCGTGTGTGCAGGGAGCTCCGACGTATTCAGCGTGACGGTTGCTTGGCCACCCGCATTGCCCAGGGAAAAACCATTCCCCATGTGGATTGGCGAGGCTCCTTGCAGATTCGGAAGCGCAAAATTAGTGGTACCGTTGCCGCCGTAATAGGTTCCAATCAATGAAAACAGCGCCTGGTACTGGTTGATTGGAAGAAGTTGCCCGTTGCAGAACGCCCAACCTTTTGGGGGATAGTTAAAGGCCACAAGCCTGATCTCGGATATATATTGTTCTGCCATACTCCATTCCTTCCTTGGGTGTCTGCCCGGCTCAACAGGTCCCGTTCTGCTAGTTCTGGGATGGATAGACCCCGAAAAGCGAAATGACGAAGTTCACGCAAAGAAACGGCGGCATGTTTTCGTGCGGCTGGGATCCGCCTGAGTTTTGCAGAGAAGTAGGTGACATTTGTGTTGTCGGTGAGGCCGCGGAGTATTGATCGAGCGACGAACTCGCCCAGACACCGCCCGATGGGCTTGATTGACTTCCCGCACCCGATTGAGCGTTCAAAGTGTGGGCATGGGCGGGGATTTGATTTGTAGTCAGGGTAACCGTCTCAGTACCTGCAAACTCGCCGATTATGTAAGGAATTCCGCCCAAGCTCCCTTGATGGAGCGGGATGCGGCCCTGCAGATTTGGCAAAGCGAAGGTATTCACCCCGTCCCCGCCGTAGGTCGTACCCAACAAGTTGAACAGTGCATCGTACTCGGAAATCGGAAGCAATCGTCCATCGCATGGAGCCCAATTTATCGGTGCAAAATTAAAACCAACAACTCGAATTTCGCCAATATACGGTGTTGACATTCATGTTCTCCTCTGCGCGCCAAACGTAACTCGAATTTCGGTTTACTTAGAGTTTGCAGTCCTCATCACCCAGGCATCCGCTGCCTGTCAAGGGGTGAGCTCATCGTGCATGCTCCCGGCGGTCTTCCGCACGGAAGTGCGGCTTCGTCGTCCAGAAACTAAAGGGGAGGGGAAAGGAACTCCAACTTGCAGCCAGATGTTATCGAGCGAGATCGTCGCTGTCAAGGTGATCCCTTGCGCCAGGGCGGATCTGAGTCACTTACGTAAAGGGATAAAGAACATCATTGGATGGCGATGAACCGTCTTCCTACCGCAAATTGCTTGCTATCGGCCTTGGTCTCGTTCGCCAGTGGTCTACTCATTGCCGGCCGTGGAACTCTTCGCGTGCGCTCGGCTGCTCGCATGAAGAGGATGTTTCAAGGATGCACTGGCGCCCCATGTCTTTCACAGGAAAGGGGCTGCAATCGCTGAATAATCACTGCGGAGCCGGTTCAATAGAGTCGCATCATGGGCTCATTACCGATCATTAGCATGACTTCCAGGGTTCTTCGGGAGCCTGAACGCCGGGCTCTGGAATTATTGACAGATGCCGGCGAATCGCGCAAAGAAGACGATGCCAACGGCGTAAACTCGTGGTCGATGCTCGATCGGACGGCAAATCTGATCATCGACTGGCTCCAGCAGATCGGGCTGCCGGTTCGCCTCGCAGCGTTAGCCCCGGACACTTTCCTGCCCGGTGTCACCCTGGAACCAGGCGGGCTCGTCGTCGACCCCGAGCAACTTCTCTATCCGGGCGACCTCCTCCATGAGGCAGGCCATCTTGCCACAATGTTGCCGGCGCAGCGCGCCTCCACGGGCTCCAACGCAGGCTCCGATATGGGAGACGAGATTGCCGCCCAGACTTGGTCCTACGCCGCGGCGGTCCACCTTGGAATTGCCCCGGAAATCGTCTTCCATTCCACTGGCTACAAGGGATCAGCCCAGACACTCATCGAGACCTATCGCGATGGTAAGGCCGGCGTCCCGCTGCTTCAATGGATGGGGCTCACCCTCGATGCCAAACGCGCTGCCGCATCGTCCATACCCCCCTACCCCCACATGATTCGCTGGCTCCGCGCGGACATTGAGTAAATACGACCGTTCCGATCCGCGCTACCATGGATGGGAAATGGAGCAAATCGCAAATTCCACATCTGACCTGGCCCGCCCCGAGGTTGAGACGGACCCTGGCCGTTTGGAGATTCCCTATCTCTATCGTTATTGGCAACGCTGCTGGCTCAAACTCAAGCAGCCCAAGAAAGACGCTGTTGAAGATATTGCTGAGTGGGATTTGGAGAACACACTGCTCTCTGGCCTGGGACTCAATCTTCTCGAGACCTCCAGGTTCATTCATTCTGCAGCCAACAGGAATTTCGACTCCTTTGAAGAATGGATCATCGAAACCAACGGCGGATCTATCGAGGAAGGGCGTCTCGCGCGTCTGCGCGATGCTCTTGCGGGCAAGCCCGTAGACTCGCCCGCTGGATCTCTGGACGACGTGGTGGGACTGACTACCGACGACCTCGCCTTCTGGGATGAACACGGCTACGTCATCGTCCCCAACGCAGTGTCCCCGAGCGATCGCGACGCTGCAGCCGCAGCCATCTACAGTTTCATTGATGCGAATCCCAACGATCCGTCAACCTGGTATGGCAATAAGTACGGCATGACCATCTGGGTGCCCTTGTTGCGTCACCCGGCTTTCGTAGCCAATCGCCGGGCGCCCCGACTCGTAAAGGCCTTTGCCCAATTGTGGGGTAGAGAGGACTTATGGGCAACAGTCGATCAGGGCGGCTTCAATCCTCCTGAGACTAGCCACTGGAAATTCCCAGGACCGCATGTGCATTGGGACGCTTCGCTTGCGCCCCCGCATTGTTTCGGTGTTCAGGGACTTCTTTATCTCACCGACACGCCTGCCGACCAGGGAGCCTTCTGCTGTATCCCGGGATTTCACCGCTCTTTGCAGCAATGGCTGGACGATTTGCCTCCAACGGAAGATCCGCGGCAAGCTATCCTGCAGCATCCGGGCCTGATTCCGATCGCCGGCAAGGCTGGCGACCTGGTGCTCTGGCATCAGTCTCTGCCGCACGGCAGCAGTCCGAACCGGGGCTCCCGGCCGCGCGTGGTGCAATACATCAGCCTGCGGCCAACCCGGTGGGAGTCTGCCACTGAGTGGAAGTGACCTTGCCGTTGGCTTGATCGTTCTTACCGGGCTTTCTTTCGACATTCTGCGACACCTTAGTTCGCTGTTGGTAGGGCTGTGCTACCGCGGCGTCCACTGAGGATGACTTGTAAAGAGACCGCCGAGAAACCCAAGTTGATACACCAGAAACGTGCCGAAGCAGAGGCTCACCATGCCGGAGGCAGTTCCCAGATAGTGGCTGAGCTTTGCAAAGCGATTGCCGGCAAAGGTGAGAGGGACGGCAATGGCCGCGGTCATGCACATCATCCCGACCATGGTTCCGGCGCCGAAAATGAGCAGATAGACGGTTGCCCAGACGGGGCTATGGATGGTGGAGAGAACGAGGAGCGCGACAGCCGCTGAGCCTGCAAGCCCATGAACGAGGCCGATGACCAGGGGCCGCAGGCATTGATAGAGACCGAACCGGCCGACTACGCTTTCGAACCACTTATCGATTCTCATTGTGCCCCCAAATGGCTGAGGGGTGACCGGCGACGTTTTCATCGCTGGCAATCCAGGAGTCAGGTAGGTCGTGATCTTCCGCAGGACGCCGGTGAGATTCAAGACACCGAGAAGGATCAGCATGACAGCAACGCTGAACTCCATCGACAATCCCAGGCGAGGCGGGATTTGGACACCGCATAAAATGATCAACGCGCCGACGGCGAAGATTGTAATGGTGTGACCCAGCCCCCAGACTGAGCCAATGAAAGCTGCATTGCGTATGCTTTTCTGCTTGCTCACGATGGTGGAGATGGCGACCACATGATCGGCGTCGGTGGAATGCCGCATGCCAAGAATCAGGCCGAGCCCCGCCAGAAAGAGGACAGGGCCAAGTTTTTCTTTCGAGAAGAACTGGCTGCTCAAGTGGATGGTGGCAAATGCCTGAATCGCGAGCATCAAGCCGAGCACGGTGATAAATGCAGAGGAAGCGATGGGAAGCCAGCGCCGCGTGAGCGGGCCGTCGACATGAAGACGGGACATGAAGCGGCGCGCGTAGACCATCAACATGCCAAACGTGATGAGAACGCCTGCGAGACCAAGGCTGAAGGCGACGATCAAGAAGAAGCCGAGACTGACTCTGTGCAACGCAAAGGCACTTAGAAGAACAATCAGGGCCGCAGGGCAGGGGATAATTCCCCCGGTGATTCCCAGGGTGAGTAACTGAGCCACGCTTACGGATTGTGCGGGAGGCGGACTGACCCGAGTCGCTTCGGGACCCGCAGATGTCTCAGCGGGTCGCTTCCAAAACATCCAGTGGGCATGCGCAGTGCCGGGCAGGTGAGAATGGTCTGTCGCCGTTCCCGTCACGCGACGCAGGAGTAAGTAGAGACCCAATCCGGCGATTGTCAAACCAGAAAGCGCGCCAAGCCATGGATAGAGCTGTTCGGGCACGATATAGCGCGAGGCGTACAAGGTGATCGCTCCAAGCGCGAAGACGCCTATCGTATGAGACACAGTCACAATGATGCCGAGAAAAACTGCATGTCGCGCGGTGCCCCTCGATCCCACGAGATAGGCAGCCACGATTGTCTTGCCGTGTCCCGGTTCAAGAGCGTGCAGCCCTCCCAGGCCGATCGCGATAAGCGCGGCGGTGAACAAAAACCATGCGCTGAGGTTCTGCGCCTGAATCAATTCAGTGAATTTGCTGCGGGGCGTCTGCTGCCGATTGGCGTGGAGACCCTCACGGTTCGATGCGGCTGGAGCGGGAAATTCGTGCACGGTCGGAACGGGGCGAGCTTGATTGGGGCTTGGCGAGTGCTGAATCTTCTCGGGTTTTGTGTAAACCCCGGCCGATCTATCTGAACCTGCATTCTCAGTGTGGAATGTCTGCTTTGATTGCGGGGTTTCGGCACTCGACGGAAGAGCAGGAAGCGCCCCAGTCAAAGTAGCTTCCAAATCCTGCGGCGGGCTTGTCAGCAAGTCCGTCGGGTAGTTGCTGAGTTCGCTGCTTCTGTCACTGAAGGGAACCGAACTGGAGGTAATCGAACCGGCGGATGCAATTGCAACGATCTCTTTCCAACCGGCGTGCCCAGGGTAGTTGTTGTCGGCCAGGTGAAGACGGAGACGAGAACGCTCCTGATCGGAAAGGGATGCTGGGTAGGCAGCTTCGAAAACGAAGCCCATCTTCATAGTGGGCAATCCGCCTGCGCCGGGAGGGAAGATGACAGCGCTGGAAACAAGGTGAAGCGAGACCGGCTGACCATTCAATTCGAGAGCCAGGCCGCGACCGAGCGCTGCACCACGTTCCGCGAGGTAGCGGACCACCGCATCAGAATTTGGGTCGATGGCCGTCGTGGGAATATTTGCTTGCTGCAACTCCTGGTAAGCAGGAATCTCGGCGAGATCGATGAAATATCGAATGCGGACCGAGTTGTCTTCAAGAATGATTTTGGAGTAGTGGTTAACGCTGAAGTTTCCCATCGGATGTGCCAAAGCCATTTGGCACAGGCTCATCAGCAGGAGTAAGCAGAGCGGCGGACAATATTTTCTAACGTGCATGATTCTCTGAGCCTCCCGCGAGTTTCGACTGCTCGGTTAGCTCGGTTACTTTATCCAGCGCCAACTTAGCATAGATGGGGTGAAAATGTGGGTTGATCTGGAGAGCCTTCTCTAACTCACCGCGGGCTTGGTCTTGTTGTCCCAGCGCTGCGGCAATCATGCCGGAGTGAAAGAGGAGAAGCGAATCCTGCGTTTGGAACCTGAGGGCCTTGGCGCTGGCGCTCGCTGCATCGGCCAGCTTGCCATTCTTATAGAGAGCCCAGGCCAGCGCGTCCCACGTGTAAACATCGTGCCGAACTTCCAGTTCCTTCCGCGCAAGATCGAGCGATTCCGCAAGCTTGATGTCGTGATCGGCATAGAAGAGTGCTAGATCGCGATTGTGCAGCACCTGATTGATCCGCCCCAGCAAGCCGATATATTCGACGAGCGCGTATTGCTTCTGCGCGTTTTGGTGATCGCCAGTTTTGGCGTACAGATCGCCGAGCTCCGCAACAAAGGTCGGCATTGGCACGACGGCAATCGCTTTCTGGTAGAGCAGGATGGCATCCTCATAGCGACCCCGGCCGGCGCGAAGTTTGGCGAGGCCGGCGAGGGCGCGATAATCGCCGGGGTGCGTTTGCAGCGAGGAGAGATAGGCGGCATCGGCAGAGGCGGCATCACCGGCCTGCGATTCGTATTCGCCCAGTTCGAAGTACAACCACGCAAGGTTCTCGCTCGGCAGTTGAGCCGCCACTCCCTCTTCAACTGCTGTTCTCATCAGCGCGATTGCCGCCGCGGTGTCGCCGGCGACGAACTTGAGATAGGAGAGCCGGCTGTCGCGCGCATAGGCAGCCCGCGGCGACAGCGTCATGTCGCGGGGTGTCAAACGGCCGTATGCGTCGGCAGCCTTTTCGTATTCGCCCATGTCTGCATACGCGTCGCCGACAATGGCGAAGGGAGAAACATCCCCGCTCCCAAGCGAGAGCGCCTTGTGCGCATAACTGAGGGCATCTGCAAAGCGATGCTCTCCCATGCATATCTCGGCCATCGTCTCGAATGCCGCGCCAGCCGAAAAGTCCGTCGAAACCAGGTCAAGCGACTTCGTGATCGACTCCTCAGCAAACTGATAGTCGCTGACATCGCCTGTCTCTCGAGCGCGCTGAAAATACGCGGCGCTCAATGCAGCGAGGCTTGCGGCGTCCTTCGGATTCCGCGCCACGCCAGCCTGCGTTTCTTTGATGAGATGACCCGTTTCAGTTAGCCTCGGCGTTAAGAGGTCATCGGGCACCCGTGAAAAGTTGTATGCGGCATTCGTATTTGCGGTCCGATGCCCGTCCGGGAGGTGATCGGGTTGAACTCTCTGTGCATGTTCCGGATTCTCAGCCAGAGAGATTTCAGGATCAGACCCGGTTAGAACAGCCTTTTGATTTTGGTTGGCTACCTCTGCCGCGTGGCCAGCAAACCGCATTGCGTCGGCAGCAAATGGAGAAGAAGAATTCGATTGAATCGCCAACCGGAAGAACTTATCCGCATCCGCTTCATGGTTCAGTTTCTGTTCGATGTGGCCGGCGTGATCGAATATCTGCGCGCTTTGAACCCCGACGGCTATGGCTTTCTGCGCTGCAGCTTCGGCGTCCTGCAACTTCCCATTGGAGTAGAGAGCCCACGCATAGGCGTCCAGCGTGTTCACATCCTGGCGCAATTCAATCTGTTGCTGCGCGAGCTTAAGCGCACTCGGCGCGGTGGCGGGGCTTTCGGATTCCAGCAGGATGAGATCGAGTTTCGACGGATCCGTAGCAAGGGTCGAATCTGTAGCGCGTCTTGTGAATTCAACGAGCGTGGTGCGTGCATCAACGCTGCGTCCTGCAGCCTCCTGTGCGCGGCTCAATTCATACAAGGTGTGCGGATCGCGATCGATCGAGGCGGCTTGCTGACAGGAGTTCAACCGCATCGCCCGGCGCGATTCTGACCCAGGCGCACGCGTGCCAGATTCTTCATTGTCTGCAGATAGTGTGGGAATAGTTGTTCGGCACGCTCCAGCGATTGCTCTGCCGCCACGTTCTGGCCGGATTCCAACTGAATCGTCGCAATCTTGTTGGCAATCCATGCGAGCTCTTCCACTTCGAGCGGGGATGTTTGCGTATAGGCCTGATTGAGAAACTCAATCGCACCGCGGCTATCGCCCCACACCGCCCGCAGTGCAGAGCCAATGAGGAGTGCCGGCGTGTTGTTCGGGCGCATATTCATCATCCACTGTGCATTCGTCTCTGCCTGCTGATAGTCGCCTAATGCGAGTTCGGCCTCGGCAAGGTACCCGTAGGTCATCACATCGTCGGGCACACGATGGTTGAGCTCGTTTGCAAGCTCTTTAGCCTGGGCAAATTCCTGCCTGCTCAGCATGAGCGCCACGCGCGTGCGCAGAAGCTGGAAGTTCGTCGCGTCGAGCTTCAGGCCTTGAGAGAGCGCACCTTGAGCTTCCTCTAAAAACCTGGGGTCGCCGGTTTCGCGGTTTCGCCGAATAAACGCGCTCGCAAGCGCGTCCCAGGCTTGCACCTTCGAAGTGTCCGCCTTGAGTTGCTGTCGAGCAGCTGCGATGAGTTGCTGTGCCTGGCTGTCTCCAGATTCGGCATGAGGAATCGAGGCTGCCTCTTGCGGCGCAACTGCGAGTGCGGTCGATTGCGCAAGGAAGCAAGGGGAGAGAGTGAGACCGAGCGAGAAGAGCGTGGAGAGAAAAGGCTTCATGGATCACCTGTAAGCGAGCGTGTTGCGAATTTGCTCTTTGCGCGAAGGCTGACTCCGCGCAAAGAGCTGAGTTAACGCCGAACGGACGATTTGCCAGTTAATTGGCGGGACACCCTGAATCCCCGCCGACACCGCATCCGACCGTGCCTCCCGGATCGACATGATGGCTATTGCGACCGCTATAGGCAAAGGCAACGTAGGGGAACGTCTCCTGTGTGGGGACGTCCGGTGCATTCACGCCATCGCCAATCGGGTAGCTATATGCAGAGCCGGCAAATGCACCGGCAACCGCCCGGGCGGCAATGTCGATGACGTCGTCGGTGAGACGGCGGCCATTCGGGAATCCCGCAGCGTCGCCAGCCAGCAGCCCTAGACGATGCCTGCTCGCCATGGGTGTTGGCGGGATGCCGGTATTCAGGCGCAGCATGTCTGAGATGGGACCCGGAGGAGTGCCCGGCGGCGCTATGGGCGCGGCATAGGTGACAAGCGGCAGCAGGTCAGTACGCGGTGGGGCGGGAATCGCGACACCGTAGACTGCGTTGATAACCCTGGCGAGCAGTGGATCCAGATCGTAAGCGGCAAACTGCTTATCATCGACCGGCTGCGACATGCTCCAGCGGTCTTTGCTGCCCGTGCCGATGACCAATTCATTGATCAGGGGATTGCCGAGGCGCTGCACCTGGGCAATCTTGCCTTCGGATTCGAGAGGATTGGGCGGGTTGCGAATCGTGATCTGGTGCCGTGAAGTTGTGGCCCACGCGCCGATC
This sequence comes from uncultured Acidobacteriaceae bacterium, assembly GCA_963846095.1. Classification (GTDB taxonomy): domain Bacteria; phylum Acidobacteriota; class Terriglobia; order Terriglobales; family Acidobacteriaceae; genus Telmatobacter. The sequence goes on along the minus strand of CAWJUW010000003.1, from coordinate 261,577 downwards.
ACTGCCCTCGGGTCGGTCGCAGGGTGAGTTTCACCATCAGAGGTCAAAAGAGAGATTGGAACCTCGATGGCGATGGTGTTGACGTTGAATCCAGCAACGGAGTTTGGAGCCGTGTTGACCTGATCGTTCGCATCCTGGGCCGATGACAGAACTCCTCCGCCGGCGCCCGCTCGGAAGTTGAGGCTATCGAAAGCTGCGCCCAGGTCGACAAAGAAGGGGTCTGCCACGGTGCCTGCAAAGACGCGGATATTCGATGCATTGTGGCCCTGCAGGTTATAGACGCCTTGCGCCGCGAGCGCCGCGTAATCCGGCATGGTGCGCGGTCCCACGTTGCTTGGAACAGCCACCAACTCGCCTCCGCCTTCATTGGTCAGCTTGACGGTTTCGTTCCCCCTGGTCATTTCGACTGTGAAGGTTTGCTGGAGGCTCAACCCCGCTGCGCCGGCGCCGGTAAGCGAAGTGATCGCCGGAGGAACAATCGGGGTTCCTGGAGCAACGGGTGGAGGCGAGTTTCCCGGAGCATTAATTCCATTGCCGGCGCCTACGAAGCCCGTGAAAACGCCCGGAGCCTGAATGTTTGTCTTGAAGCGGAACGTGAAATAGACGTTCTGTTTCGCGTTGTGATTGTTGTCGATATTGATCTGATAGATCACCGAGGGGTCAAAGGGAAAGTAATTCGGCCCATTGCCCGGCTGCAGAAACGGATCGACATTCATGATGAAAGTTACGCGGTCGGGATGGTCGTAGCTGACAAATGCATAGAAGTCGGTGATGTCAGCTGCGTGATCCAGGGCGGTAATCGGCGCCTCCCGGTGACTCGACGCAAATGCGCCGGGTGGGAAGGCAATCAGCAGGCTCATTAAGAGGCCCACTGCGGACTTGAGTTTCGACATAAGGTCCTCCGGATTCAGTTGTCTGGGTGGAGGAACGGTTGGGCCTGAGCAACCCGGGGAGGGGAAGCATTGGGAGCTTAGAAACCAGCCATTCGTTTGTCTTCAGTACGCGGCGACCGCGGCTTCGGATTGGAAGTCTCGCAAAATTGAAAAGTATTTTCGAAAATCGCAATCCGGGTGACAGAGCGGCTCGTACCAATTGCAGTGAAACCTCAGTCTGTCCTCGGTATTACCAATTAGCAAATCGTGCTACCATTTCGCTTACGGATTTTTTGTCCAGGAACGAACTCTCGAAGAAATGTCTCTTCGTGAGAGCGTTCATGCGCCCAGCCAGCAGAGGTGGAAATGCGCTGTTTCAAGTGGGCCCTGCAATTTGCGTGTCGGCGAGCCTGGGCTTCCAGGTTGGCAACGCTTTTTCTGCTGATCGCCGCGGCTGCCTCCACGATCGGAGTTTCGGCGCAAAACGGCGCAATCTCCATCTGGGGCAAAATCAGCGACCCAACCGGGCATCCGCTGGCCGGAGCGCACCTTCGGCTCGATTCAACGGCAACGGCTGTACTAACCGGTGTGACAGACGGTGGCGGAACATTTCATATCGCATTACCTGCCTGGGGATCTTATGTGGTTCGCGTGGAGGCGCCCGGCTTTTCGACGTTGACCCGCAAGATGAATTTCTCCGCCGAGACGACGGGTCTCGAATTGCAATTCGAGCAGGTTGCAACAGCAACTGAGGAAGTAGTCGTTTCGGCTGACGTGAACAACGTTACGCTCAACTCACCGGACCCCTCAGAAAGGATTTTGGTCCGGGAGGAACTTCTCGATGCCAATCCCGGACGGCCCGGCGCGCCAGTCTCGATTCCCGGCTTGCCCACTGAGACAGCATCGGGCGGCATCAAGGCGCCGCAGTACTTCGCACCCGGAGTTCCCGGCGACCATGGAGAGCCCATCGCCCAGTACATCGCGGTGGGTGGTTACCTGTTTGCGAACAACCTTTCTGCCAATGCGCACGGCAATGGTTACGCCGATCCGAATATCTTCGTCTCCGGAGCGCTGGGCAATGTCACTACGGACGGTGGTGCCTTCAACGTGCTGGAAGGAAACCACGCGCTCAACCTCGCCGCGACGTATGGATTGCGGCCAAGGCTGAGCCGGTTTTTTACTCTTACCGGAGATAGCCGCGATGTGGACCTGACCGCTGGAATTGCTCCCCAGAACCCCGACAAGAAGGAATGGCTGGCAGTGGAGGCAAACTACGGCAATGGGCTGATGAAGCGGCTGGAGCACCGCAAACAGTTCAAGTGGAATGCCCAACGTATCTTCGACACCGGCAGGCACGAAGTCTCGATTTTCAGCATTGGATACTGGGGCGAGTCTCACGAGGGAAATCTGGTTCCGTTAGGCCAGGGGCTACAGCTGGGAGATACGATCGACCCGCGTCAGATGGACCAGACGCACACATCCATCCAGGCGGTCGATGATTTGTGGAATCTCAGGGCAAGGGATCAGGTTGAGTTTTCCGGATTCTTTCGTACCTACAATCTCGGCCTCTATTCAAACTTTGGCGAAGGGTTGATCCGGCAGAGTGAGTTCCGCACTGTAGAAGGTGCGGAGGCACGCGAAACCCACCAATTTGCGCCATGGCTGCAAGGGATGGCAGGTTTTGATTATCACGAGGATGACATTCACCGCGACAATCTCGATCACTATCTATCCGGCGATCCGATGATCTACGGCCCTTTCCTCAAGGTGCTGTCGAGCAATGTCACCATTCGCGACGCGACGCCTTACTTAGCTCTGCACGGGAGTTTGGGGAAACATCTACGTTTCTATGCCGGTCTCCGGCCAGACGCAGTCGAATTGAAAAACATCGACACGATGAACTCCGCCAATTCTTTTGATCTGTGGCGGACGCTCCTGTCCCCAAAAGCTACGCTGGCCTGGGCACCGGGTGCCGGCCCTTTCCACTGGCTGCCGTCTGCTTCGTTCAGCATGGGGCAGGGGTTCTTTACTGAGGATCCGCGCATCGCCGTCAGTAATTCGGTCGAACGTAGCGCCGCCGGACGCGTTAGCGTTACCTTCCCTTTTTGAGCGTTCCCACTCTACGCAACTTGTGCTTGAAAAAGGATTCTCGGCCACTGATCTGCGCATTACGCTTGGCCGCACAAAGACTACGCAGACACTTGGGAAGATAGACCCGGATAACGCAACCCAGGAGCCCCTTGGTCCCGGCACACTTAATTTTTTTACCGCCAGCATGCGTCATCAGTTCAGCAGCTTTGGCACTTTACAAGCCGTGTTTTCGAAGGCCGATGCGCGCCTGTCGGGCGCCACAATTGATGGCGTCGCGATTCCGGCCCAGATCACACCGGAAGCCCCGCGCACTATCTTCGATGGCCTGGCGACGCTGGACCGTCTCCCCGCGAAACTGCAGGCACGGGGCGAGTATGAGTATGTTGGGCACAGGCAACTCGACATCGGGAACGCCCAGCATCCAGCCACGTATGAAGCGATTCCGGTAGGAGAAACGCGCGTGGCGGTGGTGCGGCCGTTCCTCAATGGCCGGCTGGAATTGGCCGCCAACGCCATGCTCGTGCGCGGCTACACGGGGCAGACAACAGAGACATTCAATCCCGGCTGGCAGCCCGGCATGGTTCCTTATTGCGCACCGGGATCGGGTCCCAGTGGAGCACTGACTGACTTTGCCTGTGGAACCAATGAGCAGAGCGTCGGCATACGCATGGTCTCCGGGGTCGGAGGTTCAATCTCCTGGCACTTCGGCTTTGAAAAGTAAGCGTTCCGTCCAATTGGGTGGGCAATGGACCCCCGATTGACACACTTTCAGCTTCATCGCGTACCGAGCCAATTGTGCGCAGATGGTGCAATTCGTAGCTCTAACAGCAAGGTCAGTGGTGTGCTGGCGGAAATTGAGAATTTGCCGGCATCAAAATTCGACGCGCAGGGAAACCTGCAATACGCGCGCACCATCGTCGCTTGTGATGATTCCGAACGGATTCGAGCTTTGTGTGATGTCGTTAGTTATATTGACCCCCGTTGAGGAGAAGTCGGGATGATTCATGATATTGAAGGCATCCCCCCTGAATTTGAGAACCAGCCTTTCCGTGATCGGGAACTGCTTGGAAATCCCGGCGTCCAACTGCGTTGATCTTGCACCGCGCAAATTGTTGCGGCTTCCTATCTGAAATCCAACGGGCCCGGTGAAGTCATTGAGAGCTTGTGCAGAGCTATTGAACGCGTAGAGCGGGTTCCCGTTTCCTCCATGAATACGGATCTTCATGTCGTTCAGACTCCCCGCGAGAATTGCGGGTGCGTCGTTCGCATATCCCGCGACGAAAGCGTTGGAGGCTGCAAAGAACGGGTATCCCGTGTGCCAGCTTGGAATCCCACTCACGGTCCATCCGCCCAAAAGCTCGTTCACTAGCGTGGGTGACGATCCCCCAAATGTCCTTCCGTGACCAAACGGCAAGTCATATACGACGTTTCCGTTGATGTAACTCCTCACATCGAAGTCTGAATTACCCCGGCATTCCCGCGGGCGCACCACGTCACAGATAAATCCGTAACCACCGTAGGCAACCGTGTTGGCGTTGACGGACACGTTGTCGGTCGAATGAGACCACGTGTAATTGAGATCGAATGTCAGGCCGCCTCCGGCGTTCTTGTGCAGCGTGAACAAACCAGCGTTGTAGCTCGAAAATCCTTTGTTGGTGTACACGGTGTTTTCTGCGAACTGAGCGTCCATCCCCACGTTGGGTGGCAGCAGAAACCCGTTGCTGGTTTGAGTCGACGAAAGGGATTGAGTCCAATCTGCAAAGTCCCCACGCCCGGTGTAGGGCGCCACGCTCGCGGCATAAGCGGTGTTGCTGGTGTACCCCTGAGATACGCCATACCCAGGCGTGAGCACATTCTCGAACCACGGTTGCGGGGTCATACTGTTCGGATCAACCCCCGCTCTCACCTGGTTCACGATGTAAGAGAATGCCTGCGACATGAGCTGCCCAGAGACGGTGTCCGGAAAATCGAGCAGCTGCGACATGTCGGCCTGCGCCATCAGCCTGCGGCCAAAACGTCCGACGTAATCGGCTTTGAAGATGAACCCCTTGGGGAACTCATGCTGCATACCGAAAGTGGGAAGTAGAGAAAACGGGTTCTTGAAATGAGGATCGATCATTTCGTTGAATTCGCCGTAGATCAATCCATAGGGAAATGCATCCGCAGCGCCACCATCGACGACCCATGGATAGTACGGAGGCGTGACTGCCGGAGCCGACGGCGGGGCCGGCGGAGAGCTGAGGCCGCCAAAGCGCGTGAGCTGCTGATAAGACGTGTAAGCGTTATTCTGAATTCCCAGCGGGTTATTCACGCTGTTCTTGAAAAGATAGTTGTACTGTGTCTGCTGGTATTGGATTGCGCTGATCACGGTGTGATCGTAGACAATGCCCGCGCCGCCGCGGAACACCGTGTGCGCATCTGCGGAAGGAGAGTAGGAAAACGCGACTCTGGGAGCGAAGTCGTGATATTCAGGCGCGTAATAACTCTGCGCGCCATTCTTTTTTCCGCCAAGGATGTAGGAGATCAGCGGAACATTGGTATATCCCGATGCCCCCGCCGCGCTCTGCGCCAATCGTTGGTCGAAATAATAGTTGAACGTCGAATTCGACACCGACTCATCGCCCATCTGGGCGAGCGCTTGAATACCATGCCGTTCGTAGGGAACCGTGTAATCGAGCCAGCGCACTCCATACGATATTGTGAGATTCGGAAGGATCTTCCAGGTGTCGCCGGCATAGATCTCCGTCTCGTAGAACCGAAAATCCTGGGTCGCGCCCGAACCCTGGGGCAGCGCCGCTCCCTGGCTGTTGTAGTTGTATGTAGCCGAAGTCGAAGAGTATGGAGCCAGCGCCAAAGCATAAGCGCTGTCGTAAAGTTGGGTGGCATTTGAATTAGGATCCAGGTCGGATGGACGCATGCTTGGTTCCGACGAGGGCGAGGTGAGGCTGTTCACATAACCGCCCAGTCCGAGCCCCGCGCCGTTGTAATTGAGAATGACAAAGTTGTTCGGGCTGATCCTCTTGGCCTGGCCACCAAACGCGAAGTCATGCCGGCCCTTGGTCCAGTCGAAATCATCCTTCACCATAAGGATGGGATAGGTGCGGCCCTGTGCATTGACGCAGCTGCCATAGGGTCCGCTGATGATGCTTCCGCCGCTGCCGTTGCCGCCCAGGCTCCCAAACTGGGTAGCTCCTTCGGGGTTATAGATGCACGGGAACGAATAGTTTTCGAAGGTATCTCCGACCTCCACCTGGTTGGTCTTGTTAGAACCGATCACCCAGGTGTTGATGCCTGCCCAGTCATAGCTTTGATCGAGAAAAGGAAATGTCTCCGGGTCGCCAGGGAATTGAATGGCCGATTGCGTCGCATTGGTCCTGGTAAATCGTCCGACGCCCTCGAAGCTGATCTGCGGAGTCAGCTTGAAGTCGACACGCTGCGAGTAGTTGTCTTCCTTGTAGGGATAGGGCGCGTTGAATTTGAAGCCGGCCGTGTTTACCAGGTCGCCGGCATCGCCGGAAAAGTCATTCGCATGTGGATAGCGGCTGGAAAGGATGCTTTGCAACGAGCTGTTGAATCCAAGGCCCTGCGGGTCCAGGGCGGCAGCCTGGGCTGGCGAGATCGAGTTCTTGACGCCGTTCGCGTAGTCGGTATAGTACGTCACGCTCCCGTTGCGATAGCTGTCGATCGGAACGGTGCGCGTTACGAGGTTTGAAAGCGTATCCCGCCGAGCTTCGTAATTGAAGAAGAAGAAAAGCCGATTTCGTTTGACAGGACCGCCGACCGAGCCACCAAACTGGTTGCGAATGAGTGGAGACCTTGGCACGCCCGCATTATTGTTGAACCAGTCATTGGCTTCCATGTCGGTGTCCCGATGGTATTCGGAGAGATCTCCATGAAAATCGTTGGTTCCCCCCTTGGTGACCAATTGAAACTGGCCTCCGCCGCCTTCTCCGGAGTTGGAAAGCTGACCGCCAACCACGCCGCGAAACTCCTGCACTGAATCGACCGGGGCATTGCCGACGATCGCGCCGAAGCTTCCCGTCTCATTGTCGTTCACATCAAGGCCGTCCAGGGTGACATTCGACTGGTCATCTCGTGACCCGGTGACTGAGCCAAATGAGGTCACGCCGGGCAACATGTAAAACAATGCTGACGGGCTATCGCGATATTCCACGGGCAATTCATTGAGCGTTTGAACCTCAACGTTATTCCCCACCTGGGCGTCGGAGGTGTTGATTGTCTGAGCTTCAGTAGCAGCGGATACCGCAACCGTCACCGTTGCACCGACCTTCATGGTTGCATTCTGCGTCCGGGTATCCCCGATATTCAGATAAAGATCGGAAACCACGACTGGGCTGAACCCCTCAGCTTCAAACGTGATCTGGTAGCCGGGACCGGGCGGCACAAGCCGGAACGTGTATCCTCCGGCGCTTTCAGTCTTTGTCTGGAGGACGAGCCCGGTCTGCAGATTCTGGAGTTTCACCGTTGCGCCCGGAACCAGAGCTCCCGACGAATCTGTAACTTCGCCGGTGATAGCGGCCGTCCGTTGTTGGGCGTTCGCGATCAGCATTGCGGCAAGAGTCAGTAGGGTGACGCAAACTGCGTGGGAAATGCGAAAGGGGATTTTCATCGATGGTCTCCAAGAGGTGTTTACAGCGATTGCAGGCCGCTCTTTTCGTACCTGGCGGTACTGCTTGATGCGCGGTGCACTACAAAGACGCTGGCGCAGAGCGCCATTAGCATCTGCGAAAGCAGGTTCGCACAACGTCCAACCTGCCATTAAGTCGAATGGAGCAGGGGACAATCGACAATCCAGGGAAATTTAGTTTGAAGGGAGCTCGGGGATCTCTACGACCGGTCGAATTTCAACCGTGCCATACTGGCCGGCAGGAATCTTCTTTGCGATGGCGATGGCCTCGTCCAGATTGTCTGCGTCAACAACGAAGAAGCCACCCAGCTGTTCCCTGGTTTCGGCGAATGGGCCATCCATCAATACGTGCTTGTCGTCTCGGGCTCGAACGCTGGTCGCCATTCGAGTCGGTTGCAGTGGCAACGCCAGCACGCGCTTCCCGCTCGCCATCAGTTCCTTCACATATTCGGTGGACTCAGCGTAGCACTCGGCCAGGTCCACCTCGCTCAGTGAGTTCTCGTCATAGTAGAGCAGGAACATGTATTGCATCGCAGACCTCCATGCCATGAGTCGAATGGGAGCGCGTCAGATCGACAGATTGATACCAACGTATTATGATCACGCCATGCTTTTTGACGTTGCTGGCGCCGTAGAGGAAGCATATCGGTCAAGTTGGGGCAGGATTGTCGCGATTTTGATCAAACTGGTGGGTGATTTTGACCTTGCTGAGGAGTGCACTCAGGAGGCCTTTGCTGCGGCACTTGATCAGTGGGGGACAACCGGGATCCCCGATAATTCTCCGGCATGGCTGATTCAAACCGCTAGACACAAGGCCATTGACCGCATTCGCCGTCGCGAGCGTTACGCTGAGAAGCTTGAGTCTTATGTTGCATCCGGTTTGCTTTCCGCCATCGACAATCCGGATTATCGTCTCGACGATATTCCGGACGAAAGGCTTCGGCTGATTTTTACTTGCTGTCATCCTGCACTATCACTCGAAGCGCAAGTGGCTTTAACACTGCATACGCTTTGCGGATTCAACACGGACGAAGTGGCGCGAGCGTTTCTTGTATCGCCCGCGACCATGGCGCAGCGGCTGGTGCGGGCCAAGCGAAAGATCCGCATAGCGCGGATCCCTTATGTTGTCCCGGATTTGAAAGACATGTCAGCTCGCCTGGCATCCGTTCTCACGGTTATCTACCTCATCTTCAACGAAGGGTATGCGGCAACTCGAGGTACGCTTTTGCGAATCGACATGTGCGCTGAGGCGATTCGCCTCGCCCGGCTGGTTCGAGGTTTAATGCAACCGCGACCGCCACGAGAGGTAAGCGGCCTCCTGGCTCTCATGCTCCTTCACGATGCGCGCCGAGACGCGCGCTACGATGTCGCCGGCAATCTAGTCCTGCTCAAAGATCAACCTCGCGCTCTTTGGAACCGTGCCCAGATTGAGGAAGGATTGTCTCTTGTGCGACTGGCCTCCAAGGGCTCTCCGGGACCGTTCACGCTTCAGGCGGCAATCATTGCCGTACACTGCAGCGCTGCCCGTGCCGAAGACACGGACTGGGAGAAAGTGCTTCGGCTCTATGATCTTCTCGACCTGATTCAGCCAAGCCCCATTGTGTCGTTGAATCGATCTGTCGCCGTCGCCATGGTTCATGGGCCTCTGCGGGCCCTCAAGGTGATTGAGCCGCTCCTCTCCGATCGCGAGCTCGACAACTTTCATTTGCTTCACTCCACGCATGCAGACCTGCTGCGACGAGTAGGCAACTGGATCGACGCAGCGAAAAGCTATCGCCGTGCACTCACACTGGCTACAAATGATTCGGAACGCAGGTTTCTGGAACAGCGCCTCAGAGAAGTCCAGCGAGCCATCGCTTAGAGTGACTGTTTTCGAGCCCTCATGACCGTTGCGACGGTCCCGAAGTGAAACCGCAGGGCCGGCCTGTCAGAACGTGTCATTCACTGCGCACATAAGAAAAGAGGCTGTCAGCGCTTCCGGCGCGATACCATATTTTCCTGTATTGGAAAACCACGATGATCAGGCACCTCTCTTCGGTGCTGTTCGCTGCGCTTGTGTCCTCTGCCTGCGCAGCCCAGACCATGGATGATGACTATGCGGCACGTGTAAAGGAATGGACGACGAAGCCGGAATTCCTGAGCCCCCTTGTCGACCATCTTCCTGCAGGCTCCAGCGTGCCTTCACCCAAAGATGTGCTTGGACATCACATCGGTGCGCCCAAACAACTCACCTACTACGCAGACGTCCTTCGCTACTATGACACCCTGGCAGCGCACTCGGGCCGCGTCAAGGTCATGCGCATCGGCAAGACGGAGGAGGGACGCGACTCTGTCATCGTGTTCGTCGGTTCCGAAGACTCCATTGCTCATCTTGAAGAGAATCGCAAGAACCTTGCGCGGCTCGCCGATCCGCGCGGCCTGACGCGACGCCGACGCGCAGGCACTGATTGCGAGCACCAAGCCGATCTATACGCTTTCCGGGGGACTTGCACAGCGCTGAACTCGGACCGCCGGAGATGCTGATGGAACTGGCGTATCGGCTGGTGACGGAAGACTCGCCGCTTGCCGATCAGATTCGTTCGAACGTGATTGTCGCCATCATGCCGGTGGCCGATCCGGATGGGCGCGACCGCTCCATCGACTGGTACTTTGACGCACAACGTCGACATTACTGATTACGAGAAGATGTCGGGCGTGCCTTACTGGGGAAAGTACACCAAGCACGACGACAATCGCGACATCAATTACGCGGGTATGGCCAACCAGAATTTTCTGCGCTGGTATCTCGATTGGCATCCGCCGATTATGCACGACCTCCATGAGTCGGTGCCATTCTTGTACATCTACAGCGGCCAGGCTCCGCAAAACCCTCTGTATGATCCGATTGTTTACAGCGAACTCCCCATGCTGGCCAACTGGGACATGACGCAGTTGAATCGTTACGGTATGCCCGGCGTGTGGACGCACGCCTATGTGGACGCGTGGTCGCCGGGATACGTGGCCGAGATGGCGACGAATCACAATGGTCTTATGCGCTTCTACGAGATCATGGGCAACGCCGGCGCAACCACGATGGAGCGCACCATTCATGAGTCGAATCCCGGCAATTCATGGCGGGGGCGAAGGCGGCATGCTCGGGGATATCACCAAGCGGCAGTGGTACCGGCCCGATCCGCCCTATCAGCATGTGTTGTGGTCGATGCGCGACAACACAAACTACGCGGAGAGCGGTGTGCTTTCGTCTCTGCAGTTTGTCGCGGCATTTCCCAAAGTGATCCTGCAGGACTTCTACGTAAAGACCCTGCATGCCTTGAGTGCAGGTACGAAGGAAGAGCCGTACGGATTCGTAATTCCCGCGGACCAGGAAGACATCACCCGCGTGGCCTTCGTCATCCACATCCTGCGCATGCAGGGAATTGAAGTGGGCCGCGCGAAAGCTGCGGTGAAGCTCAAGGATGGCAGTTATCCGGCGGGATCATTCGTTGTGAAGACCAACCAGCCTTACGGACCTCTTGCAAAGACTCTGCTGGGCAAGCAGACCGATCCCGATCCCGAGCTCAAGACCTACGACGACAGCGCGTGGACCATGAGCCTGATGACCAACACGACGATTACGCCAATCAAGGATATCGCCGTGCAGTCGGTCGCCGTTGACCCTGTCGACGAGTTCACGCCGGAGGGAGCGCTGAAGGACATTCCAGCCGCCGCAGTCTATGCCATCGCGGATCACGGATCGCCCAACATGGTGACTCTGCGCTACGGCCTCAAAGATGTAGCCATAAAAATCGCAGAAAAGCCCTTCAAGGCGAACGGCGCCAGCTTTGCTGCGGGTACATTTCTCGTTCCGGCATCGGCAGCTTCGGCGCTGAAACCTCTTGCAGCAAGTCTGGGACTCGATGTGGTGGGGCTCGCCACGTCTCCTCAGGTTGTCACGCATGAGGCAGGCCTGCCCCGCATCGGCGATTTTCAGCACGTGGGGCGATACCCAGGATGTGGGCTGGGTACGGTACACCTTCGACCAGTACAAGGTTCCTTACGATCTGATCTTCAAGGAACGCGTGCTGAAAGGAGATCTCGCCAAAGACTATGACCTGATCCTGGTCCCGAGTCAGCGCAACTCCAAGACGTTGGTGTTCGACATTCCCAAGGCCGACAAGCCGCTCGCTTATCAGAAATCTGCGAAGTTCAAATTCCTTGGGGACTACGGAAGCACAGACGATATCTCGGGCGGAATGGGCGGAGTGGGCGTCGCTGAATTTCAGAAATATGTAGACGAGGGCGGCTTGCTGATCACGCTCGGAACATCCAGTGCCTTCCCGTCAGACTACGGCCTGGCGTCGACCATTGAAACCAGCAGCACCGGCGCAAAGTTCTATGCCCCCGGGCCCATCGTGGACGCCGACATCGTTGAGCCGGAGCATCCAGTCTTCTATGGCTACACCGCGAAGACTGTGCCTGTGCGCTATGCGAATGGGCCGCTTTTGAGCCTGACAACGGAGATGGATAAGAACAATGTGCTGATGCGCTTTCCCGGGCGGAGAGAAACACGTGCTGAGCGGTCTGTTCAATGGTGCGGACGACATCAAGAACAGAGCCGCGATTGCGGTAGTCCCGGCGGGCAAAGGGGAGATCGTGATGTTCACGACCAACCCTGTATGGCGCTGGCAGAACGTTGGCGAGTTCCGCATGATCTTCAATTGCCTGATGAACTTTCGAAATCTCGCTCCGGTTCCTCCGGCCATTTCGGAACAGTCGCACAAGGATGCCGCCGCGGCGCAATAGGCCGCGAGCGGCAAACGGCATTGGCTTCAGCTTTGCCAGCCTCCGCCAAGAGCGCCGTAAAGTTGCACAATCGTGAGCGCTTCGTTCTGCTGCGCCGCAATCAGGTTTAGTTGAGCCGCGTAAAGATTCGAGTCGTTGGTCAGTACTTCGAGATAGCCGGTCGACCCACCCTGGTAGCGAACGCGCGCCAGCCGCACGGCATCCTCGGCAGCCGCAACGAGCTGCTCTTGCTGCTCTCGGTAAGCTCGCTGCTTGTTCAGCGCGACGAGCGCTGACGAGACGTCGCGGAACGCCTGCTTGATGGTCTTCTGGTAGTTCAAGACCATCTCCTCTTTCGTTTCTTCCGATAGCTGAAGCTGCCCGCGGAGCTTGCCCCCTTCGAAGAGCGGCTGCGCGAGAGATCCGAGGCCGTAAATGGTCTTTCCAGAGGTGCTGAAGATGCTGGATAGACTGTCGCCGCCAATGCCGCCAGAAGCGCTGATGGAGAGGCTGGGGAAGAACTGCGCGCGCGCCACGCCGATCTGTGCATTGGCTGCGATGAGAGTGGCTTCGGCCTGTTGAATGTCAGGACGGCGCTCAAGCAACTGCGAAGGCAGACCGGTGGGAAGATCCTGCGGCGGCGGTATGAGCGCGTTGGGGTCCGTGTGCGCGACGGGGCCCGGGTCTTGGCCAAGGAGGAAACTGAGGGAATTCTCCGCTGCTGGATCTGCTCTTCGAGCTGCGGAACCTGTGAAGTAGCCGTGTAAAGCAGTTGCTCGGCCTGGCGCACGTCGGAAAGCGGGACGGAGCCGCCGCTCTCGAGCGTTTTGGTCAGATTAAGAGAGTCCTGCCGCACCTTGATGGTTTGCTGCGTAATCTCAAGCTGGCGATCGAGAGCGCGCAACTGGAAGTAGAGCGTTGCCACCTGCTGCACCAGAGTCAGGCGGACTGCTCGCTGGGCCCACACCTGGCCAAGCAACTGCGCGCGCGCAGCTTCGGTCTGGCGGCGATAGAGACCCCAGAAATCGGGTGTCCATGCGGCCGATAGGCTGAACGAACCTTCCTCCAGCGGGCTCCCGATCTGCTTGCCAAGCGAAGAGGGAAGTGTCGCACCAATGCCTGTGCCACCGATGGAGAGGGTCGGAAACTCCTGTGATCGCGTGATCCTGACCTGGGCCTGCTGCTCAAGAATGCGCTGCGCCGCAATGCGCACGTCGTAGTTGTTGGCGAGCGCTTTGGTGATCAGCTGCTGCAGTTCAGGCTCACGATAAACAGCGGTCCATTGCTCATCGCCGAGAGACGCCGCGGCCGCTGAAGAGACTGCCGTATCGTCCGCTCCGCGAAAGGCTGGCGGCGCGGTTACGTTGGGGCGTGCATAGTTCGGCCCCACCTTGCAGCCGGCAAGCAGGGACACTCCAACAAAGATGCTCGCGAGAGTAAGACGGCGAAATTGATTTGCCTGGGTCACGTCAGTCTCCCTCTGCCGCGACCGGCAATGCCGTACGTGGGCCCGAACCGGATTTTGGCGTGGATTTGCAGTCCATCGTGATGCTGCCGCCACCGCGCACAAAACGATGCGAAAGATATTCGACGACGGAGAAGGTGACCGGGATGAAGATCAGTCCGAGAACCGTAGATAGCGACATACCGCCGACGACCACGGTGCCAAGAATGCGGCGCGAACCGCGCCGGAGCCGCTGGCGATCCACGAGCGGAATGCAACCAACGATGAAGGCCAGCGCCGTCATGACGATGGGGCGGAAGCGCAGACGTGCCGCGTTGAGCGCTGCTTCGCAGATGCTCTGCCCGCTGTCGTAATTGGTCTTCGCGAACTCGACGATCAGGATGGCGTTCTTCGCCGAGAGACCGATCAGCATGACGAGGCCGATGGTTGCGAAGACGTCATTCTCGAAATGCGCGGATATGGAGCGCGAGGTATGCGCCGAGGATCGCGACTGGTGTGCTGAGCAGAACGCTGAAGGGCAGCGTCCAGCTTTCGTAGAGTCGCCGCCAGGATGAGGAACACGAAGAGCAGCGAGAGGCCGAAGACCGCCCATGAGGGCACGCCCTTTTCGGCGACCTGTTCCTGGTAGGACATGCCGGAGTAGTCGAAGCCCGCGCCAGGCGGCATGGTCTGGTGGAAGACTTCTTCCAGCGCCTTGCGCACCTGGCCGGAGCTGTAACCGGGAGCGCCGGTGATGTTGATCTGCGCAGCGTTGAATTCGTTGAAGCGGAAGATGAATTCCGGGCCAGTGATCTGCTTGACGTTGACCAGCGATCCGAGCGGCACCTGGCTTCCGTTGGCGCTGCGCACGTAGAACTGGTTGATGTTCTCGATGTTGGTGCGCGACTCCCCTCCGCTTCGACGTACGTCTGCCATTGCCGGCCGAAGCGGTTGAAGTAGTTGACAAGATATCCGCCCATGAAGGTCTGCATGGTGGTGTAGATGTTGGTCAGGTCAACCTGCTGCTGCAGCGCCTTCTCGCGATCCACGTCCGCATAGAGCTGCGGCACTGCGGGCTGATACGAAGGGATAGCCGCAGCAATCTCCGGACGCTTCGAGAGTGCGCCCAGGAATCCGAAAACGTTCTTCGTCAGCGTTGTTGGATCGTCGACGCCGGATCGATCTTCAAGAATCATGGTGACGCCGCCGGAGGTTCCAAGGCCCGGGATCGAAGGCGGCGGGAACGCAAAGGCGATGCCGTCCGGATTCATGAACAGCCGCTTTTGCAGGTTGCTCTGGATGTAGTCAAGCTGCTCCTGCTTGCTCTTGCGCGCCTCCCACGGCTTTAGGGCGACGAAAAAGAAGCCAGAGTTGGTGCTCTGCACCTGAGTGAGCAGCGAGAAGTCCGTGACTGCGATGACGCCCTCGACCCCGGGCGTCTTCAGCAGGGCATCGGAGATCTTCTGCTGCGCAGCGTCCGTGCGCTGCGCAGAACTGCTGTCGGGCAACTGCAGCGCCAGGAACATGTATCCCTGATCTTCAGTCGGGATGAAGCCGCCGGGCAGGCTGCGTCCGAGGAAGACCGCAATGATCGCGACTACAACGAGCGCAACCATTGCGATTGCTGATTTGTGGATGAGGACGTTCGACGTGCGGACGAAGCTGTCAGTTGTCCGGCCGAAGAATCTGTTGAACAGGGCGAATGGTTTGCGCAACAACCCCTTCTCGCTCTTTTCCGTGCGAGGCTTGAGGAGCAAGGCCGCAAGTGCCGGAGAGAGAGTGAGCGCGTTGAATGCAGAAATCAGAACAGAGATCGCAATTGTGACGGCGAACTGCTGATAGAGCCTGCCGGTGATTCCCGGAATCGCCGCGGTGGGGATGAAGACAGCGGCGAGAATGAGCGCGATGGCGACAACCGGGCCACCCACCTCAGACATAGCCTTCTCTGTCGCTGCTTTTGGTTCCATGCCTTCTTCAATGTGGTGCTCAACGGCTTCAACCACGATGATGGCATCGTCAACCACAAGGCCGATAGCGAGGACAAGCCCGAAAAGCGAAAGCGTGTTGATGGAAAAACCAAGTGCCGGAAAAATGATGAAGGTGCCGATGAGCGAGACAGGCACGGCCAGCAGCGGAATCAGTGTGGCGCGCCATCCTTGCAGGAAGACGAAGACCACGACGACAACCAGCCCCAGCGCTTCAAGCAGCGTGTAGACAATCTCACGGATGCCCGCAGTCACAGCCTTGGTGGTGTCGAGTGGAATGCTGTAGTTGATGCTTGGCGGGAACGTCGCGGAGAGCTCTTTCATGCGCGCACGCACGGCCTCTGCGGTCTGCACAGCATTCGAACCGGGCAACTGGTAAATCGCCATCACGCCGGCTGGAGCCTGATTGTAGCGGGCCGAAAGACCATACTGCTGATCGCCGAGCTCAATGCGGGCAACATCGCGCAAGTGCAGGATCGAGCCGTCAGCGTTGGCGCGGAGAATGATGTTGCCGAACTCCTCGGGCTTCACAAGCCGTCCCTGCGTCCGCACCGTGTAAGTGAATTGCTGACCTTTCGGAATCGGCTCAGCACCGATTTGGCCGGCAGGATTCACCGTGTTCTGCGCCTGGATCGCAGAGATGACTTCGGTCGCGGTTATGCCCAACTGGGCCAGCTTGTCCGGCTGCACCCACACGCGCATCGCATATTGCCCGCCGAAGGTCTGCACGCGCGAAACGCCTTTCACGCGGGCGAGCTGATCCTGAACATTGATGATGGCGAAGTTGGTGAGGAAGTCTGCGTCGTGCTGGCCGCCCGGAGAGTTGACGGCAACGAGCATCAACGGCGATGTAAGCGCCTTTTGAACCGTCAGGCCCGCCGCTGTCACCTGCGGCGGCAGTTGTGACTGAGTCTGGTCAACACGCAACTGCGAGAGCACCTGGTCGATGTTTGGATCCGTCTTGACGTCAAAATCGACGAAGATCTGCGCAATGCCGTTGTTGGCACTCACCGAGTCCATGTAGATCATGTTGTCCACGCCGTTCATCTGCTGCTCGATGGGCGTGGCAACTGCTTGCGAGAGCGTCTTGGCATCCGCACCGGGATAGGTTGCAGTTACCAGGATCTCCGGCGGAACAATATCCGGATATTGCGATGTCGGCAGCGTAAGCATCGAAACGGTGCCCACGACAACCGTAATGATCGCAATGACAATCGCGACGATTGGCCTGCGAATAAAGAATTTTGACATGAATTATCTCCCGGTGGATCGGGGCGCGGCCGACGCTGAGCTTGGTTGCGATGCAGCCACCTGTGGACTGACAGGGGCGCCTTCGCGGAGCTTCTGAAGATTGTCGACGATGACTTTTGAATTTGCCTGAAGGCCGCTGTCAATGATCCATTCGCTGCCGTGCTGCGGCCCCAGAACGACGTTGTTGATGTGGACCTTGTTGTCCGCGGTCACCGTGTAGACCTGCTGCTGTCCTTGGAGCTCCACGATAGCGGCCTGTGGAACGAGAATTGCACTGTGCCGAATCTGCGTCTCCGCCTTCACGCGCCCAAACTGACCGGGGCGCAGGATGTTATGGGGATTTGGAAATGCCGCCGCGATGCGGATCGCGCCTGTCTGCGCGTTCACCTGACGATCGACGAAAGCGATATGCCCTTTGGCCGGATACGGATCGCCGTTGGAAAGCGTCAGAGAGAGCGGAACATTTGCGGCAGCTCGGAGCAGATCGCCATCACCTTTCGCCGCCTGGTGTGTGAGGGCGAGATATTCGCCATCGCTGATGGAGAAGTAGACCTTGATCGGGTTGAGTTGCGAAACCGACGTGAGCACCGACTGTGCGTTCACAAGGTTTCCTACTTGAACCGTGGCCTGACCGGCAACGCCCGAGATCAGCGATCGAACCTGGCAAAAGCTCAGGTTCAACCGCGCTGTTTCAACAGCTGCTTCGGCGGTTTTGACATTGGCCTCCGCCTGGGCTTGCTGTTGAATTTCGTTGTCAAGCTGGCTGCGCGCAATGGCATGTGCGTCCGACAATGGCGTGTCGCGCTTTACGTTGATTTGAGCGAGCGCAAGTTGCGCTTTGGCCTGACCCAGCTGGCCTTCTGTTTGATCGAGGACCGCCTGGAAAGGGCGAGGATCGATCTCAAAAAGCACCTGATCCTTCGCGACTTGCGAGCCCTCTTTGTACAGCTGGCGAATCAGATATCCCGAGGCTTGCGGCTGAATCTGGGCGTTGACGAACCCATCCATTGTTCCGACCCATTCGCTCGTCACGCCAACATCGGTCGGTGCAATCTGCACGACACTGACCGGCATGGGCGGCATTGACGCGGAGTTCGCCGATACCGACTTGTTGCCGCAGCCCGAGAGAAGGCCGACAGCCAGCAGGAATACGAAACCGGGAAGAATAGATTTGAGCACACTTCGAGCCGTGCGCGCTTCGTGCGTCATGTTCACCGTCATGTTGACCTCTTACGATTTGAGAAATGTTCGTTTTTGTGAAGAACTTCCTCGCGGTACCTGCGGGTGTTTCGGAGAAGGCAGGTCTCACTTGGATGAAGCTCCTTATAGCCCAGATTCAGGAATTGATGGCCAGAGGTTGGTGCAGGCGCTCAATACATACCCATCTGGGCAAGAATTGTCAGGATTCAGCGAAGTCTCGGTCGCTCTGTGCAGAGCACGCAGTCAGGAAAGGACATAGGCGAAACTTGCGCGCAGCAGTTTTTGGCCGAAGCGGCTCTCTGTTACAAATCGATTTCAGAAATCGGCACGGATTCCAATCTGAGCGGCAAACGGAATGCCTACCGTTGTGCCGGGGCCGAAGAAGTCGCCCAGCGCGCCGCCCGCAAGTCGCAGCTGATTCGGGCTGGTAATGGGTGTAGTCGCTGTACAGGCCGCGTTCGAGCAAACGCTGGTGATGTTACCGGCCGCCGCCTGATCGGCCGGAACCGGAAGCGTCGCGATGTTGGTCACGTAATTCGCGCCCGGATTGTTGCGATTGAATAAATTGAAAAACTCGATGAAAGGCATCAAGGTAAACCTGTCACCGAAGACGGTGGGCCGACTGACGCGAAGGTCGGCTTGAACATAGGGCGTTCCGCGAAATTGATCGAGTGCGGTGGGAACGCCATTGATCGCGATGCGGCCTGAGTTGTCGGCCGTGGTGATGGTGAACGGTCGCGCTGATTCAGCTTGGGTCAACGTGCTCAAGTCAATCTTTCCCGGAGCGTGCCACGTGCCCGCGAATACGGCGCGGTGCCGCACATCTTCGCCCGAGGGGCCATAATCACCCGGCCCAAACGGGTCAAGCGGATTGCACACCCCATTGACGTAGTCGAACAACTCGCCGAGCACGCAGCCCCAGGTTTGCGCCTTCGAGAATGTGTAATTCGCAATCAAACTCACCCGACGCGCGACGTTTCCCTGCAAATGGACGAGCAACCCGTTGTAGCTCGACCGATTGTCGGAGTGGAAGACATTCACATCGGGCACGACATTTGCCTGGTCGGGATCGTCCAGCGAAAGCAGCGGAGTGAACAGGTTGGTCCCGCCCGTGTAACTGTAGGCGCGATAGGCGTGATTGCCCTCTTCGTGAACGAAGTCGCCGGCGATTGACCAGTTCTCGCTGAAAGCATGTTGCGCCCCTGCCGAGACGTGAATGGCATAAGGAGTCTTGTAGTTCGGCGCGATAAGGCTCGCCGTCCCTCCCGACGCATCCCCGGGAATGCAGCCGGAGTTTTCTGTGCCTCCCGGATTCGTGGCCGGATCGACGCACGGGCCGGGTGCCGTATTGACCGCCTGGAATGCGGTGACCCATCCATTCTGCGCGAGATCGTCGAAGTAAAGCCCAAGTCCTGCGCGCACCACGGTTCTTCCGCTCTTTCCCGGTGACCACGCGATGCCGAGCCTTGGCGCCACCTGGCGATGATCGTCGTGCGGGGCAGTACTCACGAGCGGAATCTGAAGCGCGGAAAGCGTAATGTATCCCGGATTCTGCACCTGGCTGCGACCCGAAGAAAGAAACAATCCATCCGTGGTCGAATAACGCAGGCCGTAGTTCAGCGTGAAGTTATGCCGGATGCGCCATGAGTCCTGCGCGTAGAACGCCACCCGCTGTACATCTTGCGAGAAGCCGCCGCCGAGGTTCGACGTGGAAGCACCGGCCTGCATGTCCGCAGTGAACTGGCTCGGATCGCTGACGTAGTCCGTGGGGTTCTGAGGGAACGTGTACAGCGTTTCCGTATTTCCGGGAAACGCTCCGCTCAACACCGGCTCATGAATCAGGTTGGCTCCGAAGCGGATAGCGTGCGCTCCGAGCGTCTTGTCCAGATCGTAGCGAAGCTGGTACTTTTCCTGATTCCGTTCCGAGGGAAAGAACGTAATCGGCGTGGCAAACTGGTTGTCGCCAAAGGTCTCAAATCCGGAAACCGTGAGCGATGTGGAACTGAAAGGGAAGGCAAGAGCGAAACCGAGATCGCTGTTCCGCGTTTGCGTCAGATGCAATGCGCTGGCGGAAAAAACAAATCTGCCCAGCAAAGATCCGCTCATCGCAAACTCATTGCCGATCGCAAGGCTCATGTAATTGTTGTGCGTCAGCAGTCCCGTGGATGGCAATGTCCCCTGCTGCACAAGATCGTTGTGCGTGGTGTAACTATCCACCGATCCGCGCAGGAACCACTGCGATCGCGATGATTGGGCCCAGTCAAGCCTCTGCGAGCCGAAGAAGTCGCGAAATGGTATCGGAACATCTGCGGGTACCGGAATCGAACTCACGCCCGGGATCAATCCCTGCGAAGCCAACGTTGCCAGCGCGTCAAATTGCGCTGCGCTCGCAGGGCTGTAGGCGATGCTGGCATCTTCATGAATCCCTTCGAATGCCGTGAAGAACCAGAGCTTGTTCTTCACGATGCTGCCACCCAGGGTGCCCACGTAATTTTGTCGCGAGAACGGTTGTTTGGGATTCGGCGCCGGATTCTCAATGGGGAACCGCGCGTCGAGCGCTGCAGCGCGCTCGTAGAAAGCCGCACCGCCGTGCCACTCATTCGAGCCGCTCCTGGTGGTGATTACCACCGAAGCCTGCAGTGGTTCCGCCGGTGTCCGCGTCTTCCTGCGAGGTCCGCACTGCAAATTCCTGAATCGCGTCGGGCGAAAAGTTCTGCAGGAACCCGCCAATGTAATCGTCCGAATTATCTGCGCCATCCACCGAGAGTTCGTTGTTCAATCCCGAACTTCCTCCCGTCGAAACAGCGGTAATACGCGCCTTGGTGGGGTCCGATGGTTCCACCGGCTCGGTACCCGGCGCAAGATAGGCAACGTTGGCAAAGCTGCGCGCCGGCAAAGGCAGCGCTTCGAGATCGCGGTTCGTCGCAATCGCCTGATGCACGCTGCTGCTTAGGTCGATAGGCTGCGAAGTGATCGATCCGGCAGCAGCCTTCACGCCAACGGTGGTCACCTGCGCACCCGGCTTCATGGTCACCGTCAAATCGCGCACCGTGCTCACTGCGATGACAGTGGTGGTCGCGACATCTCTGAAAGCCGCTGGCAGAAGCCGCGACGGACCAGTTTCCCGAGGTCAAACCATCGATGCGAAACTCGCCACGCCGATCCGATTCGGCGTGGCGCACGAGCGAGGTATCTGCCAGCGTGAGCGAAATCTTCGCCGACGCAATGCGCGCACCAGTCTGATCCTGAATCACGCCGCGCAAGGTTCCATTCGGATTCTGCGCAATTAACGCGCCCCGCGAAAAGCAGAAGAGCGATCGCCAGCAGCAACGGCAGGATGCACTTCGCGCGCCATCGCTATCCGCGCCGCAGGCGAGCGCCAATCTGAGCCGCTGTCCTCGATCACTCATCATCTTGTCGTCATCATCCGGCTGCCCCGATGCTGCATTGGGAAGGTGTCGCGGATCAGGCTTGATCGTGACGGGCTGCGTCAGCGTCTGGCCATCCACGGTAAGACGAACCGTATAGTTCCCTGGCTGCAGACCTTGCGGTCCGCGCCCGGGACGTGTTGGCGCAGCCTCGGCCTGTGGCGGCGCGGCTCCTGCAGGATGGCACGCGTCCGCGGCGGGAGTCGCCGGACGGCGACCGAACCCGCGCTGCGCTGCTACGTTCAATACGGCGCGATGCATTCCCAGTCGCGGCCGATGGTGGCGGCGTGGGCTCCATCCAGTAAGCCTGCACGTTGATCGCTTCGGTATCGACAGGCTTCACCGGCGTGTCGCTGGCCACGCACGCGTCCACTTTGCCGGCGTCATCAACGAGTTCAATCTTGACCGGCCCCTGTGGTGCCGATTTGAGCCAGTAGTACGCAACCACGCCCTGCGGAGGATTTTGCTCCTGTGGCTCTTCATGGGGCAGTGGCGTGCCATTCTGGCCGCCTTGCTGCATCGCCCAGGTCTCCCCCGGCACAAAAAGAAATGCTTTTGCCGACGCAACCTCGCTGCCATGTGCCGCCAGTTGACGCAGCGGTGTCATCTGGTCGAGGACCCAAAACCCGCGCCCGTGCGTGGCTATAGCAAGGTCGTCGTCGTGGACAACCAGGTCGCGCACCGAAGTGACCGGCATGTTGAGTTGCAAGGGCTGCCAATGGTCGCCGTCGTCAAACGAAACATAGACGCGCAACTCCGTAGCGGCATAGAGCAGTCCCTTCTGCTTTGGGTCTTCCTTGACGGAATTGACGAACGCGCCTTCCGGAATACCAGCGGCGATATTTTGCCAGGTCTTTCCGCCATCGTGTGTGCGATAGATGTACGGGCGGTCATCGGCGAGCCGATGCCGATCGACCGAAGCGTATGCGGTTGCGGCGTCGAAGTGTCCAGCCTCGATTTGCGAAACCTTGCTCCATGCTGTCATTGCTGGAGGTGTCACGTCGTTCCAGGTCGCACCATCGTCGTGCGTCACGTGGATCAGCCCGTCGTCCGTGCCCACCCAGACGGATCTTCGCGTCGAGCGGCGACGGGCCGATCGTGTAGACAACGCCAAAGCGATCGGTCATCTGCTCGTCAATGTCTTTGGCTGTTACTGCATCGAGCGTCGAAGGGACGGGAGGATTCAGGCGCGTGAGATCGGGGCTGATCTTCGACCATGTTTTGCCGCGGTCGCGCGAACGGAAGACGAACTGGTTTGCGTAGTAGAGTGCTTCATCGGCAAGAGAGAAGACCTGCGGCAGCGTCCACGTGCGCCGGTTGGGGTCCTTCGGATCGGCTGCAGGCAACTCCCCACCCGCGGGCGCCGAAACATTCAGGGCCATGTTGCAGCGCTGATCGCCGTTGCCATAGAGCAGCGCCGCATTCTTCGGATCGGGCACGACGGTGCTGCTTTCACCCGCCTCGCAAATCGGCTCCCACTCCCGAAAACTCAGCACGCCCATGCGCGACCATGTGGCCACGCTAACCGCGCCGGAGTCCTGCTGCGCGCCATAGAGCCGGTAAGGGTACCCTTTGCTCGCCGCCACGTGATAAATCTCGGCCGTCGGCTGGTTGTACCAGGTGCTCCACGATTTGGCGCCGTCCACCGAAACCACCGTACCCTGATCGCTCGAGAGCACCATGCGGTTGCCATCGCGCGGATCGATCCACAGTTGGTGATAATCGTCGCCGCCCGGCGCGCCCTTCACAGGCACCCACGTCTTCCCGCCGTCCAGGGTCATATAGGTGGCGGTGTTGATGTCATACGCGCGATCGGGATTTTTGGGGTCAACGGCGATCTGGCCGAAGTACCATCCGCGTCCCCAGAGCCTCTGCTCGCTGTTCACCAGCGTCCAGGTAGCGCCGCCATCATCGGAGCGATAGATTCCCCCCGAGGGCTTCGGCGCGTTGGCATCGTTGCCGCCACCGCGAATCGACCGCGCGATCGCCGCGCCGAGATCATCGACCACTGCGTAAAGCCGGTTGGAGTTGCTCGGCGCAACCGCGATGCCGATCTTGCCGACATAATCGTCTGTCGGCAGGCCGCCGGTGAGGACATGCCATGTATCGCCGCCGTCAGTCGATTTGTAGAGCCCGCCACCGGGCATATTCGATGGGGCATAGACGGCCCAGGGCGGACGGCGCGTGGCCCACAGCGACGCATAGAGCGTGCGCGGATGCTGCGGGTCGAGCGCAAGGTCGATCGCGCCCACATTGTCGGGGTCCTTCGCATTCCAGAGAACCTTCTTCCAGTGCGCGCCGCCGTCTGTTGAGCGATAGACTCCGCGGTCAGGATTCGCCTTGTAGACGTGGCCGAGTGCCGCAACGTAGACGCGATTGGGATCGGCAGGATCAACAACAATCTTCCCAATCTGCCGCGTCTCGGCCAGCCCGAGCGCATGCCACGTTCTTGCCCGCATCGCTCGACTTGAAGAGACCGATACCATACGAATGCTGGCTGCGGATGTCCGGCTCGCCCGTGCCCACGTACACGATGTTTGGATCGGAAGGCGCCACGGCGATGGCGCCGATCGAGCCGATCGGAATCCCGGTTGTCGGATCGTCGGCGATGGGAAACCAGGTGCGGCCGGAGTTCTCGGTCTTCCAAACGCCGCCGCCCACCGAGCCCGTGTAGAAGGTGTCGGGTTGGGCCGCATTTCCGGCAACCGCATAGCTGCGCCCGGCGCGCATGGGGCCGACGTCGCGCCATTGCAGGCCGGCAAGCAGGTCGGAGGGGAACTGGGCAGAAAGCGGCAGTGCGATCAAGACGAACAACCAGGCGGCGAAGCGACCGCGAATGGCCATGAAAGGCTCCCAGAGAATCAGCTTTTGCGTGCGTGAGTCGGGACGAGCGGGTTGCTCTTGAACCGAATTGTACCCGACCCACGACGGCCTTGCTTCGTCTGTCTACTCCTCGTCGCCCATCTCAAGCTCGTCTTCCGCATTGCGATCGAATTCGCGCGTATCGAGGGTGAGCACAGCGAGATGTTCGCGTTTGAGCGTCTCGTTCAAGCGACTTCAAATCCGTCTGCTTAAGTTGCTTCCACTGTTCGAGCAGGCCCGGCAGCGGCTTCGCAGTGGTCGCGTAAGCTTCGTTCTGCGCTGCGGTAGGCGCAGCATCTGCGCTCTCAATCGAGTGTTCCAGCCGCGCCAGGACCATGCGCACTGTGCCCAGGGTAGGTGGTCCTGCCGGCCCCCGCATAAACCCGCCTCGCCCTCCGCGATCCGAACCGGCAATCGCATCCAAGCTTCGATTCGATCGAGGGCCGGCCTGTTCGCGATCGGCGGCTGACCGGAGCGTTCTTTCAACTGCTCGCGCAGCACGCTGATCTCGTGCAGCGCGGCGGTCGCCTCCAGCACGTCGTCGTACATCTTCTTGGCCAGCTTGAATTGGCTCTCAAGATCGGCCTGCGACGTCTTCACGCGCGGATCCATCGTCACCTTGAGGGGCTGCGTCAGCGTTTTGCCGTTCGCAATCAGACGCACGGTGTACTCGCCAGGCATGACCCAGGGCGCAGTTGAGACGGACGGCGTATCGTGCGGCGTGGCCAGATCCGCGTCGGGCCCCGTGGACATACCCGGCACCTGCGGATATTGCAGGTCCCACAGGAATCGATGATGCCCCGGTGCAGCCGAGAGCACGCGCGGCGGCCGCGCCCACACTTCTGGCACAGAATAGCGAGGGTCTGGCGGTGGCACGGGATCGTCGCTGTTGAAGCGGGCGATCGTGTGCCCCTCGCCATCGGCAATCTCCAGCGAAACCTTGCCGCTGACTCCCGCGCCGAGAAAATAGTCGATGACGGCCCCGTCCGGCGGATTCTCGCCTGTAGCCATGTCCGCCGGCCACGGTGTCGGCGGGTTCATGTCGTTGCGAATGCGCAGTGCGGTTTGCGGTGCATAGAGATGCGCGGCCTCCCCTGCGGTCTCGGCGGCAAGCTGCCGCAGCGGTGTCACGTCATCGAGAATCAGAAACCCGCGTCCGTGCGTCGCTGCAATCAGGTCGTCGTCCTTCACTTCAAGGTCGCGCACCGAACTCGCCGGCATATTCAAACGCAAGGACTGCCAATGATCCCCGTCGTCGAAAGAAACGTAAACCTGTGTCTCCGAGCCGGCATACAGCAGTCCCTTGCGCTTCGGGTCTTCGCGGATCGCGCTCGTGGCTGCTCCCGCGGGGATGCCGTTGTCGATCTCAGTCCAGGTCTTGCCTCCATCGTGCGTTCGGAACAGATGCGGCCGCATATCGTCGAGCCGCAGCGTGTTGACCGCCGCGTAGGCAGTCTGCACGTCGAAGTGGCCGGCATCCATGTTGAAGACTTTCCAGAAAGGCTTCAACTCCGGCGGCGTCACGTTGTTCCAGTGCGCGCCACCATCCGCAGTCGTCCAGATCAGGCCGTCATCCGTGCCGGCCCACAAGCGATTGCCGTCCAATGGCGAAAGCCCCAGCGCATAGATCACGCCGCGCTGCGTCACCTTGGCCAACGGCGAATCCTTGTAGCCCTCAACCGAAGGAGGAAGGTCCCATGTCGCCCGCGTCAGATCCGGTGAAACTTCTTTCCAGTTTTTGCCGCCGTCCGCAGTGAGCCAAAGCGTGTTCGTAGCAAAGTAAAGCTTGTGCTTGTCGACCGGAGAAAACTGCAGCGGCTCTGTGCGCAGCACCCGATAGCTGCGCAGCGGCTTGGGCTCAACGCTTTGAATCTGGCCGGTGCGCCGGTCGTAGCGCGTTACCTTGCCGCCGTACACAATATCCGGATCGAGCGGGTCCGGAGCCGCATAACCATACTCTTCGATCCCGACCGGGTGCCAATCGTGAAAGGTAATTCGCCCATCATCGCTGCGGCTCGGCACGCACGCGGAACCAGAGTCCTGCTGGCCTCCGCACACCCGATACGGAAATGCGTTGTCGGCGGTCGCGTGATACATCTGCGCAGTCGGCTGGTTGTACCACTCCGCCCAGGTCTCACCGCCGTTCTGGGAGACAATCACACCCTGATCGCTGGCCAGCGCAATGATCTTTGTATTGTTTGGATTCACGAAGACATTCTGGTAGTCGTCGCCGCCCGGCGACCCGCGCAATGAAGTCCACGTCTTGCCGGCGTCGGTCGACTTCATCGTGACGATGCTCGCCACATACACCGTGTCCGGATCTTTGGGATCGACCACCGGAACGGGACAATCTCCACCGCCGATACGCTCTTCCGGCCGTGTATCGTTGTCCGGCGCGTGTACCCAGTGATCGCCGCCATCATCGGAGCGGTAAAGCCCTACCGCGCCGTGCAGGGGAGCAATCGCCCCATAGATGCGCTTCGAGTTGGTCGGCGAAATCGTCAGGTTCACTTGCAGGATCTCGTCGGGCAGCCCATTGCCCGTGAGCTTGGTCCAGTGATCGCCGCCGTCGGTCGAGCGATAGAGTCCGCCCTCCGCGCCGATAAAGGAGCCGTTTTCCCAGGGCGCTTCCTGACGCTGCCACATGCCCGCGAAAACGATCTTTGGATTCTGCGGATCAATCTGCACGTCCGACGCACCGGTCTTGTCGCTCACAAAGAGAACGCGCTCGAAAGTCTTTCCACCATCGATCGTGCGATAAAGCCCGCGCTCCTGGTTCGGTCCGTAGGGGTGGCCTTCGACCGCGACAAAGACGCGATTCGCATCCTGCGGATCGATGGCCAACTCGCCGATTTGTTGCCCGTCGCGCAGACCCTCAAGATGCGTCCATGTCTTGCCCGCGTCCGTGGATTTATAAACGCCGTCCCCGGTAGAAAGGTCAGGCCGCTGCAGTCCCTCGCCGCTCGCCACATAAATCACATTGGGATCGCTCGATGCGACAGCGATCGCGCCAATCGATCCGCTCGGTTCATCGCCCCAGGTACTGTGCCAGGTCGAGCCCGCGTCGGTCGTCTTCCATACCCCGCCGTTCACCGCACCCATATAAAAGGTAGCCGGCTCGCTGGGAACTCCGGCAAGAGCGCGCGTCCGGCCGGCACGCATGGGCCCGATCTCGCGCCAGCGCATGTCGGAGAAAAGCATGGGATCGACCTGGGCCTCGATGGCGTGCGTAATCCCCAATACGGCTACAAAGAAAAGCAATCCACGGCTGTACCTCTTCATGTTTTTCTCCTTAGGCGCGTCCGCAGGACAGTATAGGCGGCCGGCTCGGCCCGATGATCCGGCGACTCGATGAACTTGGGCTGTCCGACTGTGGCGAATCAAGCGAAAAGCGGGAAATCGAATCGGCTCTATGAAGAATACAGAACCAATTCAATTCCGGGTCGAGCGATCCGAACCTTAACTCGCGGTATGCAAGGATTCGCATCTGTGGGATCCTCTCAATTTCCTGATTTCGTGGGGCCGACTCCGTTCCTATGGACATTCCAAAGGTCTGCGTGATAGCTTCTCTGCAATGTCCAAAGGAGCAAGCACCGCCAGTGTGGGGAAATCGGAAGTGCTACTGGGCGAAACCGAGTTCTGAGGCTCGAAAGGCAGAGGTGAAGCGATGCGCAAACTGCGGATGCTTTGGGCACGAGTGAGAGGCCAGGCGGTGCAAGGACGGGAAGACGTTGCCTTTGATGCGGAGGTTCGCGAGCACCTTGCGCTCCTTGAAGAGCGCTACAAGGCGAAGGGCATGAGCGCAAAGGAGGCAGCCGTGACGGCGCGTCGGCAATTCGGAAACGTGACGGTGCTCAAGGAACGGCAGAGGGCGCAGCGCGGTTTCCTGTCGCCAGCGGAGTGGTGGCGGGATGCTCGATTCGGAGCGCGCATGCTGGCC
Source organism: uncultured Acidobacteriaceae bacterium (assembly GCA_963846095.1). Classification (GTDB taxonomy): domain Bacteria; phylum Acidobacteriota; class Terriglobia; order Terriglobales; family Acidobacteriaceae; genus Telmatobacter. The sequence goes on along the minus strand of CAWJUW010000003.1, from coordinate 233,095 downwards.
AAGCGGCCGATTTCGAATGCGGCAGTGGTGCTGGCGCTTGCCTTGGGAATCGGAATGAATACCGCAGTATTCACATTTGTGAATGGAATCCTGTTGCGGCCACCGCAGGGCGTCGGTGAAACGAAAAAGTTGATCGAAGTATGGTTGAAGCGACCCAAAATGACGGGCGCGCAGAGTTATCTGCCCTTCAACTATCCCGATTATGCCTACTATCGAAGCAACGCGCACTCGCTCGAGGGGCTATTGGCATTCGACGGAGACGGTGTGGACGTGATCTGGAATCACGCCGGGTCGGGACAGAATCTGAATGTTGAAACGGTGTCGGGCAATTTCTTTTCCTTGCTGGGAGTGAATGCTGCAATGGGGCGCACGCTCTCGGTGGACGATGATCGCGACGTCAGTCCGAGACAGGTGGTCGTGCTCAGCTACGCCTGCTGGAAAAACAAGATGGGAGCCGATCCCCACATAGTCGGGCAAACCCTGTCGCTCGATGGCGAAGCTTTCACGGTGGTGGGCGTGGCGCCGGGAGATTTTAAAGGGCTCATGATCGCCACAGAGCCGGATATGTGGGCGCCGTTGACGGTACAGGAGAAGTTCACCCACGACAAGACGCGGTTGACGAGCCGAGATAGCGCCTGGCTGGTTGTGGTCGGAAGACTGCACGGCGCGAGCGACAAGAGAAACGTACAAGCTGAGATGCATGTGCTGGCGAAACTGGTGGGCCTGCCGCATCCCGGCGAAGAGGAGGTTCCGGATGCTGAGGTGTACACAATGTCGCTGACCCCCGGCCCCTTCCGCGGGTACGTCTTCGCTTTCACAGGCCTGCTGATGATTGTGTTTGTTCTGGTATTGCTGATCGCCTGTACCAACGCCGCAAGCTTGCTTTTGGCGCGGGCCACAGGCAGAGCACGAGAGATGGCCACACGGGCGGCCCTGGGTGCGGGTCGTGCGCGACTCGTGCGCCAACTGCTGGTAGAGAGCCTGTTGCTTGCTGGACTTGCGGGTATGGCAGGAATCGCCGTTGCGTGGGTGATGTCGCGGCTGTTGATCGGACTCAAGCCGGGAAATCTTCCGATCAGCCTCGAGATCCCCATGGATTGGCGTGTGTTGCTGTTCGCCGCGGCAGCATCCGTGGCGACGGGCATCGTCTTTGGGTTGGCGCCGGCGCTGCGAGCAAGCTCGGTGGAAGCGGCGCGCGTGTTGCGGGACGAGTCTCAGACGGCCGGCCGTAAGAAAGCCCGCATGCGCAATGTGCTGGTGGTTGCGCAGATGGCGATGTGCGTGGTGTTGTTGACCGGAGCAACGCTCTGTGTCCGCAGTTTGAGAAATGCGAATGCAATCGATCCGGGATTCGATACGCAGCACGTTGCGATGGCGATGCTCGACCCGGGCAGCCTGGGATACACCCCCGAAAGGACAAAGGACTTCTATACGCGGCTCCGCGAGGGTGTCGGGCGTCTCCCCGGGGTGCGTTTGGTAAGCTTTGCGAGCTCGTTGCCGCTGGGGTTATCCCGGGAGGCTGGCACAGCCGGAAAGCTCCTCGGCAAGGACCCGGATGCGATTCCGATAACTGTTTTTCGCGTCGAGCCCGGATTGCTCGAAACCATGGGGATCCCGCTGCTGCGAGGAAGAGATTTGAACCAGAAGGAGACTGATAGCGCGGCGGCGGACGCGGTTGTCATCAATGAGTTTCTGGCGCGGAGGCTGTGGCCGGGAGAAAACCCGGTTGGCAAGCGTTTGGCGCTGAGCGGCGAGAAGACAACAAGTCAAGTGGTGGGCGTAGTGAAGAACGGCAAGTACAGAACCCTGGGTGAAGGGCCGGTAGCCGCGGTGTTTCGCGGAACACTCCCTGCGGCGCGGACGATTGTTGTCCGAACGGACGGAGACGAGCGCCAGATACTCAATGAGGTTCGCCGCGAGGTTCCTGTCGTGGATCCGCTCATGACGACGACGATAGAACAAACGATCGAGGAGTACATGGCCCTTCCGCTGTTTCCGGCGCGGACCTCGGGATGGCTGCTGGGAGTATCGGGAATCCTGGCGGTCGTAATGACCGCGATCGGCCTATTTGGAGTGATTGCCTACGTGGTGTCGCAGCGAACCCACGAGATCGGTGTGCGCATGGCGCTCGGAGCTCGCCGTTCCGATGTGCTCAAGCTGGTTGTCGGTCAGGGTTTGCGGCTGACCGGAATTGGGCTGGGAATCGGCATTTGCGTGGCGCTCGCCGCGGCGCGGCTGCTCTCACCCCTGCTTTATGGAATCGGAGCCAACGATCCCCTGACGATGATTGGCGTGGCCATGGGATTAACGGTGATCGCCCTCACGGCATGCTATTTGCCGGCGAGAAAAGCGATGAGCGTCGACCCTTCCGTGGCGTTGCGCTACGAGTGAACAGGGATACAAAATTCCAAAAAATTAGCTCCTGACCGGATGGGCCAGAATCTCAATTGAGATGGTTCCCGGTTGGTCGTAGCGCCCCCAAGACATATGGTTCGCGGTTTCAGGCGACGGCGCAGGCATGGGCAGGGTTTCCGGTTGCGCACCTTCAGAGAGGGCCCTATCGCTCTCAAAGGTTCCCCTTGCAGCAAAATTCGTAGAGTCAAGCGATTGGAGTGTACTATGAGCTCTAATTGCGTCGTTTTTTGCAGAGGTTGTGAAAAACTGGGTCCCAGGTATGGTTGCGGAATTGCTACGTTCTCGACCAGAGGAAACCATCTAGGGAAGCCCTGCATCTAACACTATATTCACAGTTCCGAATTTGGAAATACCTGATTGTACGACTTTTAAACGGGTGGCTCAGTCTGGCTTCATGTATCATCAAAGTTTCCCCAATTCGCTCAAACGAGTGGTAAACCAAATGCCTGCACCACAGAGCAGATTACCAAAGTTTATCGTTGTCGGCCCTCCAAGGACCGGGACGAGTTGGCTTTATAAGGTCCTGGGGCCTTATACCCAACTTCCCGCGCCGACAAAGGAAACTCGGTTTTTTGACCTCCATTATTCGAGAGGTCTGGACTGGTATCTCTCGCATTTTCCAGCCGACAACGGCAAACCGATGGGAGAAGTGGCGCCAACCTACTTCGCTTCATCAGAAGCGCGGCAAAGAATTGCCGAGGTCATACCAAACGTCAAGCTGATCTTCATGTTCCGCGACCCGGTTCAACGGGTGGTTTCCCTGTACCGGATGAAGCGCGCCTACGGAATGATTCCGTGGAGTTTCGAAGACGCACTCGAGAAGGACACGGAATTGATCAGCTCCGGGATGTACTCGACTCAGTTCGCAGAGTGGAGACGCATGTTTTCGGATGACCAGATCCTGGTTACGATTTACGACGACCTGCGTAGCGATCCACAGCAGTTTATTCATTCGATTACAGAGTTTATCGGGATCGATCCAATCACCCTGGATCAGGCGATGTTGGATCCGGTTTATTCCTCGGAACGAATGACCAAGCCCAAAAGTTATCTTGCGACGAGAACTGCAACGGCATTTGCAGACTGGTGCAAGGCCCGGAAGCTTGATCAGTTTGTGGAGAGCGTCAGAAACTCGCGCTTCATCAACTTGTTTCTTGGTGGCGGCGACCCATTGATAGAGACTTCACCCGTGGCATTGAAGCAATTGGGTGAAATGTTCTCGCCGGAAGTTGAGGGCATTGAGATGTTTTTGGGGCGTCCGCTGAATGCTTGGAAGGTAAGCGACCGGAATGGGTCCAGGTAAACAACCGAATCCTGGAAATTGAGTGATCGAAGGGCACCCAACTTGCTTCGGATGCTGTTGGGGGAGTGTGTTCTTAGGTGCCAAGGGCCTTTTTTGAGCACCGAGGGACTCTTCGATTCATACATATTTAAGCTTGGATGTTTGAGACTCTAGACGTTCATTGCACCCCTCGCGCAATTTTGAGGGCTAGCGCGCACTTAATTCGAGGCAAGAATCCTCGCGGTGACTGTTCGCATTTGTCAAAGGTTGATCGCCCTTGTGAAGGACGGAATTCTGAAAATCTTTCGGGCCCCGCTCATCGTCCCACGGAACATCGGCCAGGACCTTCGAATTTGCAGTCTATCGTTTGCTTCACTTGGTGATTGATGGAAATTGTTGTAGGCCTCTTGATCGGCATCGCAATAGGAGCTACGGGCGTGGGCGGCGGAACGCTGACCGCTCCAACCCTCATTTTGTTGATGCATTATGCGCCAAGGCAGGCAGTCGCTACGGCTCTTGTCTATGCCTCCGCAGTGAAACTCTGCGCCTCAGCCGTTTACCTGTATCGCAAACAAATCAATTTTCGAATCCTTGCGTTTCTGCTTGCCGGTGGAATTCCAGGGGCGGTGGTCGGGAGCTTCGCTCTGACCCGCTTGAAGGTCACCCATGCCAATGCCTGGATCATGTTCACGGTCGGACTTGTCGTCAGCTTTTCGGCGCTGATGGGGATCTGGAAGCCGGGGCGCACGGGGCGCAAGGGCGATGCGCCGAGGGCAGCTCTCTCGTTGCTTGCCCTTCCCATAGGTTTGGAATCGAGCTTTTCTTCCTCGGGTACCGGCGCGCTCGGCACTGTCCTCTTATTTCGCCTCACATCCCTGGTTCCAGCCGTTGTGGTGGGGACGGATCTCGCATTTGGCCTTGTCGTTTGCGCAATTGGTGGAACCTTGCAGGTTGTCTCGGGAAATGGCGATTGGCACGCGCTGGAGATGATGGTGCCTGCCGGCGTCGTTGGGAGCATTATCGGAATCGTGTTGGGCGCGCGTATGCCAACCAAAGCGCTTCGCATCGCGATATTGGTTTGCGCAGCTGGAATCGGACTGACGCTGCTGGTCAACGGTGTGCAGGGAATTCGAGGTCGGTGAACCGCTGGATGATGGGCCGATGTACTTGAAACCATATTGAAGTATCTGGACGAACAGGCATTTAACAAGGGCCCAGCGATCAGGGAGGTCTGATGAGCGGATATCTTAGCGGTCTCGAAGCGGAATCTATCGAGATTATTCGTGAGGCGGTAGCGCTGGCGCAGCAGCCAGTGATGATGTACTCCATTGGAAAAGACTCCTCGGTCATGCTGCACCTGGCGAGAAAGGCTTTTTGGCCGGCACCCCCGCCGTTTCCGCTTTTGCATGTGGACACCACCTGGAAGTTTCGCGACATGATCGCGTTTCGCAACCGGATCGCGGCAGAATCCGGAATGAAATTGATCGTCCACACCAATCATCAGAGGATCGCGGAAGGAGTCAATCCATTTACCTTCGACTCTGATCGATACACGGGTTTGATGAAGACGGAAGCATTGAAACAGGCGCTCGATGCAGGAAGATTCGACATCATCCTGGGGGGCGCACGGCGCGATGAGGAGAAGTCGCGCGCGAAGGAGCGGATCTTCTCCTTTCGTTCGGCGGGGCATCGGTGGGATCCGAAGATGCAAAGGCCCGAGCTTTGGAATCTGTACAACGCTCGCATCAGTCCCGGCGAATCGATTCGCGTGTTTCCGCTCTCGAACTGGACCGAGTCGGACATCTGGCAGTACATCTCCGAAGAGAACATTCCTATTGTGAACTTGTACTTTGCCGCTGAAAGACCCGTGGTCAAGCGCTCGGGGCAATGGATCATGGTCGACGATGACCGGTTCCCGCTCAACCCGGGAGAGATACCGGAGATGCGCATGGTCCGATTCAGAACGCTGGGCTGTTATCCGCTGAGCGCGGCGATGGAAAGCACCGCAAAAACCATCGCTGAGATTGTGCAGGAAACGCAGACGGCACGAACGTCGGAACGCCAGGGTCGCTTGATCGACCATGATCAGGCGGCTTCCATGGAGAAGAAGAAGCAGGAGGGGTACTTCTGATGGCGGGGACTTTGCGTTTCATCACATGCGGAAGCGTTGACGACGGCAAATCCACGCTGATCGGGAGATTGCTTTGGGAGTCGAAGCAGGTCTTCGAAGATCAAATGTCGGCGCTCGAAAAGGATTCCGTCCGTTACGGGACGCAGGGGAGCGCCGTCGATCTGGCGTTGCTTGTCGATGGCCTGCAGGCGGAGCGCGAACAGAGCATCACGATCGACGTTGCTTATCGCTTTTTCGCAACCCCGAAACGACGTTTCATTGTTGCAGACACACCCGGGCATGAGCAGTACACCCGCAATATGGCTACCGGTGCGTCCACGTCAGAGCTTGCGGTACTGGTAGTGAATGCCAGCAAAGGTCTACAAGTACAAACCCATCGGCACGCCAGAATTGTGGCCATGTTGGGCATCAAGCATCTGGTGATGGCCGTCAACAAGATGGACCTGGCTGGCTGGGATCAGGCCGTATTCACAAATATCGTTGAAGAGTTTCAACCGATCGTGCGCGAATTGGGATTCGAAACCTTCCAGCCGATCCCGGTGTCTGCGCTCGACGGCCAGAATGTTACCGAGAAAGGCGTGTCGACGCCGTGGTACACGGGACCGACGCTCCTGCACCATCTTGAAGAGATCGATGTGAGCCGCGCTTCTGCCAATTTGGGATTTCGCATGCCTGTGCAGTATGTGAATCGGCCTTCGCAGGATTTTCGCGGTTTCTGTGGTCGAATCGCGAGCGGCAACATACGCGTGGGCGATCGCGTTCGCACCGTGCCTGGCGGAAGGGAAACCTCCGTCAAATCGATTGTGGCGTGGCAGGCGGAACTCCCTATGGCCTCCGAAGGGGATTCAATCACGCTCTGTCTGCAGGATGAAGTCGACATCTCGCGCGGAAGTGTGATTGTGTCGGCTTCTGACCCCGAGGAACTGAGCGATCAGTTTGAAGCAAAGGTCCTGTGTCTCTCGGAGCACCCTTTGCTGGCGGGACGATCCTATATTTTTCAAATTCACACCTGCCGGGCGGTGGCCACAATTACAGCGATTAAACACCAGGTAGACGTCAGACAGGGAACTCATCTGGCCGCCCGATTCCTTGGAATGAACGAGATCGGCGTCGTGAATTTGTCGATTGACCGCCCGGTTCCCTTTGAAGCCTATAACCAGTGCCGGAGACTCGGCAGCTTCATCCTGGTGGACAGGCTTACGAATCAAACCGTGGGCGCGGGCATGATCGACTTCTCTCTGCGTCGTGCCGCCAATATTCATTGGCAGGCAGTAGATATCAATAAAGCAGTTCGCGCCGGACAAAAGTTGCAGAAACCAATTTGTATCTGGTTTACCGGGCTTTCCGCTTCAGGAAAGAGCACGGTGGCAAACTTGCTTGAGAAACGCCTGTTCGCAGCGGGCAGGCACACCTATATGCTCGATGGGGACAACGTACGCCACGGCCTGAACAGGGACCTTGGCTTTACAGAAGCCGATCGCGTAGAGAACATTCGCCGCGTGACTGAAGTGGCCAGGCTCATGGTGGATGCAGGGCTTGTTGTCATCGTTTCGTTTATCAGTCCCTACCGCGCAGAGCGACGATTGGCGCGATCGCGATTCGAGCCCGGCGAGTTCATTGAAACCTTTGTCGATACGCCGATTGAAGAGTGCGAACGCCGCGACCCGAAAGGACTTTATGCCAAAGCGAGGCGTGGGGAATTATTCAACTTCACAGGCATCGACAGCGAATATGAAGCGCCCGAATCGCCGGAGATTCGCTTGGACACGGTCGGACGCAGCCCGGAACAATGCGTCGATCTGATTCTTTCCTATCTTGAAGGCGATGGATTCGACCATGCCCAGTCCAACTGAGGAGAGCACGATCACTACCCAATCGGAAATAAGGCTCGGCGATTTATTGCCGCACGTCGTCGCATTGGCGCGCGAGGCGGGCAAGGCGATCATGGCCGTTTACAGCGAAGTGAGCCCGGGGGTCACGTACAAGCGGGATAACTCACCCCTGACTCAGGCCGATATGGCTTCGCACCATCTCATAGTTGAGGGCCTTGCGCGTATCACGCCGGAGTTTCCGGTTCTCTCCGAAGAGTCGGCGGAGATTCCTTTCATTGAGCGCAGTAGCTGGCGTCGTTTCTGGATGGTCGACCCGCTGGATGGTACGAAGGAATTTCTCAGCCGCAATGGGGAGTTCACGGTCAACATCGCGTTGATGGAGGATGGAGCGCCCATTCTTGGCGTTGTTTATGCGCCTGCCATGGACAAGATGTACTTCGCTGCGAAGGGACAGGGCGCCTGGAAGTCCGATGGGCAGTCTGCTCTGCCCATCGAGGTTGCGACGGCCGAGGACGGCACTCTGCGTGTGATGGTCAGCCGTTCACACCGATCCAATGAAGAGGACCTGACGCAATTTACCGGCGATGCAGAGAAGACCGAATTGATCCCGATGGGGAGTTCTCTGAAGTTCTGTCTCGTCGCGGACGGCTCCGCCGATATCTATCCGCGGACCGGCCCGACCATGGAATGGGATACGGCTGCCGCCCAGTGCGTCGTTGAGGAAGCCGGCGGATCCGTAGCTTCGCTCGATGGCCACTTGATGATCTACAACAAGCCGAATCTGCTCAATCCCGGGTTCGTCGTGAGAGCCTGCAAGTAGATTCTCCGCTTCCTGCCGGGACGAAAATGCCCATTCAGCGCTGGCAGAGATCGGCCAATGAAGTGTGGTCGAGTATGCGGGACGTCGCATCGCGCACTTCGAGAAGGACGCGAAAGAGCGGACGGTGTTTCGGATCGGACTTGACCCGATGACGGAGTGACTCGGCATCTTCAAACGGAGCCAGTGGACCGTCGATCATCCGGAACACATCGCCGAGAATGATCTTATCCGGTGACCTGTTCAACTTATAACCGCCATTCGCTCCGCGAACGCTGGTCACGAACCTCCCGCGTTTCAGGTCGCGCAGAATTGCCTCAAGAAACTTTTCCGGCAACTCCTCCTCTTGGGCGATTACGTGAATCTTCACGACGTCCTCGGAGTAATACCGCGCAAGCACGATGAGTGCCTGGATGGCATAAAGTCCCTTTTGCGAGATGCGCATACTGCGTAAGTCTATCAATCCCACTCCGGTCTTCAAAAAGCAGGTCTTCGACTATTCGGGTTCGGATCGGCCCCGGATCAGAAATCAGCTTGCTGCTTCAGTAACGAGGTTGCTGTTACCGCCAGCCGCGAAACCACTCCAGTTTGTGTGTTTTTTCCATTGAACAATCGCATCATACCATATATAGTCTATAGAAATAGTAGAGATTCATCGAGGCCCTTTGAATCACCGAAACGCAAAGCCAAAGACTTCAAGCGAAATGAGGACTTCAGCCATGGTTCAACAACATCGAGAACTTCCAGGGAGATTGGCGAACGGGGTTTCCGCCCGAGTTCCATCCCTTGCCCCGCCGACCCAGAATCCCGAGGGAACTCTCTCCCGCCGACTGACAGTGTCCGTCTCCGCCCTGCTGTCCCTCGCCATGACCGCGGCGATTTCCCTCCATGCGCAAGACGACCTGACCACCCGGAACGCGGCATCTGGCTACAACGGCGCCTATATTACGGGACCCGCCTCGAACCCACTGAGCTTCTTGAACGGCACAGCTTTTCGCACCACGAGCAACCCGGCGCCCTACGATTTTCACGACTTTGCCCCGGTCACCAATTTGGATCGAGAGGTGCCGCACTGGATGCATTTCCAGGTTGAGGAACGCTTTCGCTACGAAGCGTACAACAACAACAGCTTCAAATGGGGTGTAAATGACTCTTATCTTTTGAATCGCTTTCGGTTCCAGATGGATTTGCATACGCTGAGCTGGCTTCGTGTGACGGCGCAGGTGCAGGATGCGCGCTCCGGCTTCCAAAATCCGCCGATCGGTCCGCCGAACACGGTTCGCTGGGACCTGAAGTTGGCCTATGTCGAGATTGGCGCGCCCGAGAAGCATTGGTTCAATCTTCGTGTCGGGCGGCAGCTCATTAACTACAACAACACGATTATCGCGGACTCGGAGTGGCGCAACCAGGCTCGGTCGTACGATGCGGCAGTTATGAATCTCAACGCTAAGCGCGAGCACCTGGGCATTTTTGCCGCCTCGGCTGTTGTACCCCAGGCCCAGGGGGTAAGCCCGCACCAGGAAGGCAACAATATCTACGGAGCTTACGGGCGCCTTGATGACTTTGTCGGGGCACACTCGAATCTCGAGCCTTTTTTCTTATGGCGCGTGCAGCCTGCGGAAGTTGTGGAACCGGCCGTGAGCAAGACGACGGGCAAGGAAAATGAGAAAGCGATCGGGCTTCGCCTCAAGGCGCAACCGCTGCCGGCGCTGAACTACACCGGCGAATTGATCTACGAAGGCGGCAAGGTCGGACCGCAGAGCATCGATGCCTGGGCCACACAGGAAGGCGTGTCGTACCAGCTTTTCAATTTGCCTGCAAAGCCTCGCTTGTTTTCGCAGTTCGACTACGCGTCCGGGAACGGGAATCCGAAGGCAAATGCGAACCACACGACCTTCGACACCATGTACCCGACTGCCCACGACCGCTTCGGAATCACAGACCTGTTTGGCTTCCAGAACATTGAGGCAGTGCGCGCGGGCATTACAGTTGAGCCACACCGCCGCCTCACCTTCACCACGCAAGGACTGGACTTCTGGGCGGCTTCAGCGCTTGATTCGATCTACAACACATCGGGCAGTTCGATTGTCTACAACAAAACAGCCCACGGCCGCCACGTGGGGGCGGAGATCGATGGCTACTCCTGGTATGAGCTGAACCGGCACTTCAATCTCGGCGCCGGAATTGGCGCCTTCGGCGGGGGCCAGTTCCTCACCAATGTTGCCTCCAGCCACTCCTACACGACCTACTATGTCGCGTTGAACTTCAAAGATAACGGAAGAAAGTAAGGTGTTCGCGCATCTCCATCCGAGGTTGACGCGATTCAGCGAGGCGCATCGAAGTTGGGGTCGCCGGGATGAAGGAGAGAGGAGAGATGGACGCCGTCGCACTTGTGGGCGGCTTCCAGTGAGGGCAACTCGTCTTTCTTTTTTGCTGTGAGCACACGGAAGCACTTGACACACATGGAGTCCCAATCGCCGTTCGGGTACTCCTGGCGCATAAACGAGCGATGGGACGTTTTCACTTTTCCACTCCGAGGGTTCAATTTGTCTGGATGTGCAGTCAGGCCCTAGTGATTGGAGAGATGACGGTTTTGGGGCCAGAGTTGTTCGCCTGCGCACCGGAGCAGGAACCAGGGAGGCGGCATGCCGCTTGTCCTCAGCGGTTTGGGACTCTTAGCGCGAGCCGTCTTGCTTGCGAGCCGGACCGGGGTTACGTGCCAGGAGCGAACGACTTCTCAAGGTCATTGAACCGCGGCGCGACCCGGCCTGGTGAACATGCACTGCAATCGCCGGTGCGGTCCGGCCGGGCCTCGGTTTCGTACAATCGTGGGTATGAAATTCACGGCTACCCTGCTTCTTGCGTGTTCGACTTTGCTGGTGCACGCGCAGTCCTCGGCTCCGAAGACTGGCGCTGCGCATACTGCGACCGCGGGCCCGCGTCCGTCCCTGCTGAATCCTGCTTCACTCAAGGCGAAGGCCCCGCCCGTATTCAAGGCGAGGTTTACGACGAGTGCCGGTGACTTCGTGGTGGAGGTGCACCGCGATTGGGCGCCGAACGGAGCCGACCGGTTTTATAACCTGGTTCGGTATGGGTATTTCACGAATGCGGCTTTCTTTCGCGTCGTTCCCGGCTTCGTGGTGCAGTTCGGATTGAGTGCTGATCCCTCGGTGAATAAGGTCTGGAAGGATGCGAAGATTCAGGACGATCCTGTGAAACAGAGTAACAAGCGCGGGTACCTGGTATTTGCGTCAGCGGGTCCCAACACGCGCACGACCCAATTGTTCATTAATTACGCCGATAATCCCCGCCTGGATGGGATGGGTTTTTCTCCGTTTGGGATGGTCATCGAGGGAATGCAAGTCGTCGACAAGATATTTCCGGCATACGGAGAATCTCCGCGCCAGGATTTAATCCAGGATCAGGGAGACGCCTACCTGAAGGCCAACTTCCGCGACATCGACCGGATCAAGACGGCACGGATAGTTCCGCTCACGCCGCCTCCAGCGCACACGGCGCCGGGAACCAAACCGGCAGCCAAGCCATCTCCCGGCCAGAAGTCCACTCAGTAGGGGGCTGCGAACCGGCGGGATGCAGCTTATGCGTCTTGCAGGCTGCGGATATAGGGAACGCTGGCCTGCATGAGCGGCCAGTCCATTTCAACGAAGTAGTTCTTGATGCCGCCGGTTTTTGCGGCGGCAAAAATCTTGGGCCAGTTGAGGCTGTCTTGCCCAACCGGCACAATCTTGCGTGCCTTTGCCGACCATCCCTGGACATGCATCGAAATGAATCTCCCAGGGTAGCGGGTGAAGTAGTCTGCAGCGTCGTAGCCTTCGCTTATGGTAGAAACCTGAAACTGGAATTTGACGAACTTTGGATCGAGAAGCTGAAAGAGCAGGTCATAGGTGCGCTTGCCGTCGACCTTGGTTAGTTCAAAGTCCTCGTTATGGAGTCCCTGCACGATACCGGCCGAGGCGGCGTGTTCGCCAATATGGTTGTATTGCTCCGCGGCGCGCTTCACGTCGTCGAGAGTGGGATTCTTGGGGCCGTCGAGGCTGGGCACAAGCATCTGCGTGAGGCCGAGATCCTTCGCCCATGCAATACGGCCGTCCTGATCCTTTCTCAATTCGTCGATGGAGAAATGGCTGCTGATGCACGTGAGACCGGCATCGGCAAGGATGCCGCGCAACTCGGAACCTTTGAATTTGCCAAGTCCGGAAAAACCCGAATCCGCGTACCCGACCGGCGAACACAGCTCGATGGATTGGAAGCCCGCTGCGGCGATCTGCTTGAGAGTCCCACGAAAGTCCTTGGCGATCTCTTCCCGCACCGGCCAGGTCTGGCAGCCGAGGGGTAAGCCAAGAGGGTTGGCACGGAGCAGCGGACTGCTCGCGACGGTGACCGCGGCGGCTACCGCGCTCGACGAGGCTGATTTCAGGAACTGTCTTCTCGATAGGGTGCGCATCGCATGCATTGTCTCATGCCTCGTGCGCCGAAAGCCTCCGGTGCGAAAAACTCACATGCGGCCCTGAGCGAGCCAGCGTTCGAGCCGGTCGGCGTAGGTGCGGCTGGAACGGTGTTTTGATCCGTCGGAAAGTGTGACTGTAAACTCGCGATTTTCGATGGATCGCAATTCCACAATGTAACTGCACTGAACGATGCGGGAGCGGTGAATGCGTAGAAACTTCGCAGGATCGAGGCGCGACTCGATCGAAGTCATGGTTTCACGCAGCAGGAAGTTGTGGCCGCCGGCATGTAACTCAACATAGTCTCCCGCGGCGGAGATCCACGCCACGTGCTCCGCCGCCAGAACACGGATACGGGCGCCCGACTGGACCGTGAAACGAGCGGCAAATCTGTCCGCATTGCTATCGAGCATAGCTAACAAACGCTTGGCCGCTTCCGATTCGACGGGGGATCCCAAGAGTTTTTGTGCACGGCTCACCGCTGCTGCAAAGCGGGTGTCGTCCACCGGCTTCAGCAGGTAATCCAGGGCGTGAACCTCAAAGGCACGAACCGCGTGTTGCTGATAAGCCGTGAGGAAGATTACAGCGGGCAGGCTCTCCCGAGGAAGGGAACGCAGAACTTCAAAGCCGTCCATTCCCGGCATCTGGATGTCGAGGAAGACGACGTCAGGCGATAACTCGAGAATTGCCTTGATCGCGGCTGACCCGTCCCCGCACTCCCCAACGACATCAATGTTCTTGAACTTCCGTAAGCGCAGGACGACACCGCGGCGTGCCAATGGCTCGTCATCCACGATCAAGGTGCGCATGCGGCGATTGCCTCCCGATCAACACTTTGACGGATCGGAAGTTCGACGGTCACCCTGCAGCCGCCGCCTTCCGGCCATTCCATCGAGAATCGGTAGTCGGTCCCGTAGAGCGTCTTCAGGCGCTCTGCAGTATTGCCGAGGCCAATTCCGCTGTGACCGCTCGCATGTTCTTCGCTATCGCGCCGTCCGGAGTTGGCGATAACGATTTGAAGTCGATTGGCCAGGACTGCGCTCTCGACCGTGATCCATCCGCCTTCGACCAGGGGCGCGACGCCATAGCGCACCGCATTCTCGATCAGGGGCTGAAGAAGCATGCTTGGGACCAGCGCGTTGCGGGTTTCCACCGGGATCGAGGTCTTGTAGTGCAGGCGTTCGCCCAGTCGTGTTTGTTCAATGGCGAGATAGCGTTCGGTGAAAGCCATCTCCCGCGCAAGAGGCACTTCCGGAGTAACCTCAGAATCCAGGCTGGCGCGAAGAAGATCTCCAATCTGGGCCAGCATGCGGGTCGCAGCTGGTGAATTTCCATCCAACACAAGCGTGGAAACGGCATTCAACGAGTTGAACAGAAAGTGCGGATTCAACTGGTAACGCAGTGCAAGAAGCCGTGCTTCGCGCACCTCGCCCTCTGCGCGCAGCAGTCTCTCCCTTTCCATAGTTGAGGTCTGCCACTGCTTGATGCTGAAGAAGAGACTGCACCACATAAAGAGTACGTAGGAGGTCCACATGCCAACCGGCAACAGGCTCGACCACTCGAGATGAAGAACGCCGTGGAGAACGACCACGGTTGCGAAAGCGTTAACGATGCCCGTTAGTACAGAGGCAACCGCCGCGCGAGCTTCGAAGATGACGAATGAATCCGAAATGCGAAACAGCCAGCGGCAAATCGGCCGCAGCATGCAACTGCCGAGAAACATGAAAAAGATCGGCGTTGTCTCCCCGACGAGGGAGTAGCGCCTGGCAAGAAAATCGGGAATCGAACCGAGTAGATCGACAAGGTAAAAGCAGCCCCACCCGACGAGCTGAAACTGCCAGAAAGTGCGCAGTTGAAAGCTGTTCTCTCGATTCATGTGTTGAATTCTAGCCTAGGGAAGGTTCCAGGTCTCATGCGCTTCGTCGAGGAGATCCCTCGGTTCATCGCATATCCGGCTCGCCGCGCGGATGTCCCCTTTAGGCGGAAATTCTCCAGAGTTAACCTGCAGCAAAGATCGGCCTGTTTCGGCGCCCGCGATGCGAGCGATTCAGCAGCCGAAGAAGAACGCGCTTTACAAAGCGCGAAATCGCGGGGATCCGAAGGCGTACATCGGAATCCCGCCATTCCCCATTGATTCGGAGGCTAGCCATGCGGATTTCACGAACCCAGCACGCGATTGTGTCTTGTATCTTGTTCGGAATTGCAACATTGATGGCGAACACAACCGCCAGTGTTGCCCGTGCTCAAACCGCCGTCACGGGCGCTTTGAGCGGCGTAGTTGCTGACTCAACAGGAGCCGTTGTTCCAAATGCGACCGTCGTGATCACGGAATCCTCAACCGACGCGAAGATCACCGCAACAACAAATGGCGAGGGGCGCTACACAGTTGGTCTGCTGAAACCCGGGCAGTACAGGGTTACAGCCTCTGCGCAAAACCTGAAGTCGGACACCGTTGAAGTGACCGTAATACTTGGTACAACATCTACAGGCGACATCAAGGTGACGCCGACCGGCACGAATTCTGTAATCGAGGTCAGTGCTTCTGATCTTCCTTTGGTCGACAGTCAGAATGTTGTGCTCGCCACAACGTTCAACGAGCAGCAGATTCAGGACCTGCCAACGCCAGGCGGCGACGTCACGACGGTGGCTTACACCGCACCCGGTGTTGTGGTCAACGCGGGCGGCATGTACGGCAACTTCAGCTCCGACGGTCTGCCGGGCATCTCGAATCTGTTTGTGTTGAACGGCTTTGACAATCAGGATCCGTTCCTGAACCTGAATAACTCGGGCAGCTCAAATCTGACCCTCGGCCAGGGAGAGTTAGCCGATGCGACCGTCGTGCAAAACGCCTACAGTTCGCAGTACGGGCGCGCCGCCGGCGCCATTCTGAACTACACCACCAAGTCTGGCGGAAATCGATTCCACGGTGAGGCCGCCTACAACTATAACGGAACTCTTTTGAATGCGAATGGGTGGTTCAACAACGACACCGGCACGGCTCGCCCGCACGCTGTTTCGAACGAATGGGCACTGAATGGCGGCGGCCCGATCATCAAAGACAAGCTTTTTTTCTTTTCCGACTATGAAGGGTTGCACTACGTGCTGCCGAATGCGGGATTCGTCTCCTTACCCAGCCCCAGCTACGAGGCCTATACCCTCGGGACAATTCCCGCATCGGCCTTTTCGACTTACAACCAGATGTTCGGACTCTACAACGCAGCGCCGTCCTATGCCTCGGCGGCGGGCGTTCCCACGGTTGCCGGCGCCTCCCCAACGAATCCGGGCGGAGGGTGCGGGAGCCTGAGCGGCACCGCGGTTCCTGGCACCACCGACATTCTGGGTGCAACAGTACCTTGCGCACTCAGCGGATTTGGACAGGCAAACAACATCAACGTGGAATGGCTGTTTACCCAGCGCGTCGATTGGAACATCAGCGACCGCCACAAGGTCTATGGCCGGTACAAGATGGACCACGGCTCCCAGCCGACGAATACAAGCTTTGTCGATCCAGCCTTTGATGTGCTCTCAATTCAGCCGGAGTACGAGGGGCAATTCAACGACAGCTATATCATCACGCCCAACCTCATCAACTCGGCCGTAGTGGCCGCAAATTGGTATACGGCTTACTTCGGACCTGCCAGCGTCGCAGCCTCGCAGGCCGTGTTGCCTTTCTATGCGGCTTTTGGCATTGGCGCGGATGGAAGCGGCACTCCCGAGCAGGGGGGATTCAGCAATCTGGGTGTTCCGTTCTTCTTCCCACAAGGACGAAACGTCACTCAATATCAGCTTGAAGAAGATCTGAGCTGGACGAAGGGCAAAAACAGCCTGAAGTTCGGTGCGAATTTCAGGCGGGATGACGTCGATGATTTTGATGCGCAGGTAGAGACGGCTTTTCCGCTCCTTGAAGTATTCAGCCTCGGCGACATTGCGCAAGGCTCACTATGCGCCGGATCCTCGGTGTACTGCAATTTCAATCTTTTCCAGCAGGCCTTCGTAAGCAATCCGACCGCGCATCTCGCGCTCTACAATCTGGGAGCGTATGCGCAGGATGAATGGCAGGTACTGCCGCGGCTCAAGCTGACGTTAGGCATCCGGGCCGATCGCACGGGCTCAGCTCTTTGCCACGGTGGATGCTTCTCTCTGTATCAGGGAGGCTTTCCGAGTTCATCGGCCTCGCTCACAGAACCATATTCGTCGGAGATCAATCCTTCAAACGCGCACCCGTTCGGAGTGGACCCGGTTGAGCTTCAACCGCGATTTGGATTCAACTATCAACTGAACGATAAGACGGTACTTCGTGGAGGAGCGGGCCTCTTTGCCGATCTCTATCCGGCCGTGTTTCTGGATGCGCCGATCCAGAACTTCCCCAATGCGAATACGGAGACGCTGTTGGGAGGCAACATTGCATCGGGTGGAACCGGCAGCATGTACGCGGACGCAAGCGGTGCGAATGCCGTAGTGAGCAATGGGTTCACCACTGGCGGCACTGTAAGTTCAATCAACAGCGCGCTCACGGCAGCAGGCATTCCGTTCTCTCCGCCATCGTTGCTGGCGTACTTCAACCAGAAATTTCACCAGGCGGAATATGTTGAGTACAGCTTGCAACTGGAGCATCAGTTCGGCAAAAACGATGGAATCGCGTTTACCTATGCCTCGAACTATGGGTACAACGAGTTGATCCAAAACCCATTTCTCAATGGCGCAACGGGAGCCTTCGATAATGCGACAGGGACATGGGCATCTCTCGGAACGCTTGGCAATCTCCCGGCAACACCGCCGGATCCAAGTTTCACGCAGGCGAATGCCTATACCAATGCTGGTCACTCCAACTACAACGGCGCGATGGTCACTTACACGCACCGCGATCACGGACTGACGGGCCATGTGAGTTACACCTACAGTCATGCCTTCGATATGGCTTCGAACGGTGGCGTCGGCACGGCGGAACCATACAACGCCGGCACGGTTGCCAAACAATTGACTCCAACGCTCGGACTCGGCAATTTGAACTACTCCAATGCCGATTACGACATTCGGAACAACCTCGTCGGCGACGTTGTCTACGAGGAGCCGTTCAAAACGCACAATCGGCTGCTTAACCCCCTGGTGAGCGGATGGATGATCGCGGGCAAAACGTATTACCGGTCTGGCGAGCCGTTCTCAGTAAACAATGGCAATGTGATCGCCGGCTTCCCGACACTTGCGACGATTGGCGGTACGACTTTGATGCCGCAAGTTTCGTCGTATGCACTCACAAACACCTGCGGGACGAATCCGCATTCCGCGGTGAACGCGCCGTGCCTGGATGAGACGCAGTACGCGGGGTCCGACCAGGCCACCTTTGGAAATCTGCGCAGGAACTCCTTCTTCGGACCACACTATGTCAACACGGATGCGACCCTCACCAAGCAGATCGTGAAGACAGAGGCGTGTCGCATTCACGCTGGGTGCGCAGGCCTACAACGTCTTCAATCACCCCAACTTCAGCAATCCGAATTCGACGATTGGGGATGGAAGCTTTGGCTTTGTGACCGGCATTCAAGCGCCACCGACCAGCCCCTATGGTTCTTTCCAGGGAGCCGCGGTAACCCAGCGTGTGCTGGTGGTGACGGGAAAGATCACCTTCTAGCCGAATTGATGGTGGAATGGAATGAGGAAGTGAATGCGAAAACAGATCGAGCCGCGGTCCCTTTGTTGGGGATCGCGGCTCGAATCATTCAGGTCGTCTCACCAGCGATAGAAGGTCAGGTTATCGAGATAAAGCGTGGACGAGCCGCTGGAGCCTGCACCATCCACCTGGAAGTTGGTCATGAGGTCTCCCGTTGCCCAACCGAGGGAGAATGCGCCGAACACGGTCTCGTTGATGGGCGCCTCTACACCATCCAGCCACACCGAGTTGAAAGTGATGTTGCCTTCGTCGTCGCGTGAATAGCTGATCTGCACGTGGTGCCAGGTGTCCCTGCTCCAATTGGCTGGGTCGCAGGGCTGCTTCGAGTGAACCCACTTTACCTTGGGATGGGAGGCCGTTCCTGCGTTTGAGCCGTAGTCCCATGTGTTGGAGTCGCCCGCGCACTGGAACGAGTAGATCACCGTGTCTCCGTTGGGCATCACCTGGTTGTTGTCCATTTCAAGGTTGCCGACGTTGCTTCCGGACTTGATCCAGACATAACCGTCATAGAGGAAGTTATGTGCATCCGGATCATTCCCCCAGGACTTTGTATAGATCTCGCCGCCCCAGTCTTTAAACGAATTCTGAAATTCGGCGGCCTGCTCGCTGATTGCGGGATTGCTCACCAGCGACATGGCGCCATTCGATGAGCCCTTGGTTCCAGGGTCGTGCTTGAAATGCCAGTTGGGCATCATCTGGATTTGGCTGACGGCGATTGCATTGCTGGGAATGTCTGGGCCAGTGGGGGCGGTTTTCGAGATGACATAATCACCGCGCGCCATGCCGCTATTGGTATCGCCGCTCGCCACGGCAACGGCCTCGATGGTGGTTGTGGCACTCACAGCAATGGGGCCTGCATATTCTGTTGACGAGGTCGAGGGCGCAGACCCGTCTGTCGTGTAATAGATCGTTGCGCCGGATGTTGAGCTCGAAAGTGTGACTTGCTGTGTGGAGGTAAAGGTTCCAGCTGCCGGCGAGAAGACGGGGGTGGCCACGGTCGTCGGCGATTTGGGGGGCGTGGTGGCGGCGTTCACGGTAAGCTTCACGCTGCCCGTTGCCGTGGAGTAATCGGTAGTGTCTGTGGGCGTAAAGCTGACGGTCAGCGACGTTGTGCCGGCCGCATTCAGAGTGGTGCCTGCTGCCGGGGAGTAGGTAAAGGTTCCCGCGACGTTGGCGGTCGCGTTCAACTGCGTGGCGCTCAAGACGGTTCCAACAGTCACCGCCGCAGGCGTGGTCCAGGATAGAACCGGCGGTGTCTTGGTTGCCGGGTCGGCCATTGAGTGGCCCGGACTTGTGCATGAGGTGAGCAAACAAGCAACAACACAAAGAGCGGATAAGAATGCCGCAGAATACGATTTGCTTCCCCGCATGAGTGGACTCCCGCAAACAGCCTCGAAGAGGCGCAGTTTTTCTATCGTTTTGGGAGATTCTGGCACGGGGGTACCTACGCAGCCATTGCACCAATCGGCTATCGCTGCAGTGCAGTCGTAGAGCGGGCTCAACGAAAGTTGTAGGGGCGCTTTCGTTCAAAGGAATAAGCAGCGCGTGAAGGCTGAGTGGCTGGATCGAGCGATGACGTTGGTACTGTGACGATGGTGCGAGCGGCGGCAGGGAAGAGCCGCGTCAAGCAATGCCGGACGAGTCGATGGCGGCCACTCACGAACGGGTGCTATACTTGCGCGCTGTGAAGCGGAGGGCCATTCTTTGCCCTCGCTTTTCTCGTCGCCGGACTCTCTGCTAACCCAATACAGATCCATATTTCAAGGAAGAGAGCCAGTAGGAAGACCATGAACGCATCGCAAGTTGAGGTTGTGGGGGCCGGCACTGTTACGCATTTCCGCAAGCCCGAGCGGAGCTTTTGGCAGATATGGAACATGAGCTTCGGCTTCTTCGGGATCCAGTTTGGCTGGGGCCTGCAGATGGCGAACATGAGCGCCATCTACGAATATCTTGGCGCACGCGCGGACCAGATTCCGATTTTCTGGCTTGCCGCCCCGCTCACGGGCTTGCTCATTCAACCCATCATCGGCCACGCCAGCGATCGAACATGGGGACGGCTTGGACGCCGCCGCCCCTACTTTCTTACCGGCGCAATCCTCAGTTCGCTCATGCTCGTCTTCATGCCGAATTGCTCTGCGCTCTGGATGGCCGCCGGCATGCTTTGGATTCTGGATGCCTCCATCAATGTGAGCATGGAGCCATTCCGTGCGTTTGTCGCGGACCTTCTGCCGGAAGGGCAGCGGACCTCGGGCTTCGCCATGCAAAGCCTCTTCATCGGGGCAGGCGCGGTGATTGCTTCGGCGCTTCCGTATCTGCTCACCAACGTCTTTCACATGCAGCAGGCAGTTGGGGATGTGCGTGCCGTGCCGACCACGGTTCGTATCTCCTTCTACATCGGTGCGGCGACCTTTCTGTGCGCCGTGCTCTGGACCATCGTTACGACGAAGGAATATCCGCCCGAAGACTTGGATGCGTTCCGGCAGGCCAAGTCGGAGAAAGCCGGTCTCGGCGCAAACGTAAAGGAGATTTTTTCGGCGATTGCCGAGATGCCGGAGACGATGCGACGTCTTGGGCCGGTGCAGTTCTGCACGTGGTTAGGATTGTTTTGCATGTGGCTCTATTTCCCGGTCGCCGTTGCGCACAATGTGTTCGGCGCAAGGGATCCAGGTTCCTCGCTCTATAAGGATGGCGTGGAGTGGGGCGGCTTGTGCTTTGCCATGTATTCGGCCGTGTGCTTCGCGTTCTCGTTCGCGCTGCCGGGCATGGCGAAAAGGCTTGGGCGCAAATACACGCATACCCTCTGCCTGTTGTGCGGCGCCGCGGGACTGATGTCGGTGGCCGTCATTCACAACAAGTACGTGCTCTTGCTCACGATGGTGGGCGTGGGCATCGCCTGGGCCAGCACGCTCTCCATGCCCTATGCATTGCTCGCCGCTTCGGTGCCCGCGAACCGAACCGGCGTGTATATGGGCATCTTCAACTTTTTCGTGGTCACGCCGGAGATTCTGTCTTCGCTGTTTTTCGGATGGATCATGATTCACTTTCTGCATAACAACCGCATCTACGCGATTATCGCGGGCGGTATCGCGATGTTTGTCGCGGCAGCGCTGATGCAGCGTGTGCATGATCCGCGGACATTGAGCGTGGCCGATGTGTGATTAGAGGCTAGTGGTTAGTGATCAGTGATTCGTGGTTAGTGATCAGTGATTCGTGGTTAGTGATCAGTGGTCAGTGATTAGTGAAAGCGAGCGGGGCCTCATGGGCTCGGCGTATTGCTGTCATATATATACCCCTCCCCCCTGCCCCCCCCCAATATTTCTGTAAATAAGTCCTTCATTTTCATGAAGGTAGCGTATGCCTTGCGCTGTAAAAATTCGATTCTAAAGGACTTCTTTGCAGAAATTTGAAAACAAGGGAGTTATGCCGCAAGACGGTCAAAATGAGCGGACGGCAGCACCTGATGGGCGACTAAATCTCTTGCTTCATAAAGTCATCATGCGCTTTCAGAGCGTAATTGCCTGCAAACTCTGAGCAGGAAATTGAGAGAATCTTTCCCACTTTGGCAATCCGACCTGGCTCAACCTTGCTGGCTCAACTTTGCAGGAGCGAGATCTTGCCCTGCGGAGTTTTCGCAAACCCGTGGAGGACATCGCCGACGGGGCTGATATGGCGGAGCGTCATCTCCGCGCCGGTCACGGTGAGATGGCTGAAGCCGTAGACCTTCTGCGCAAACGGACCGCGCTGAGAAGGCTCGATCTTCAGGTTGTAGAGGTCGGCGCCGCCTCCGCCGGAGAGGAAGAAGCTCGTCGGGTGGCCTTCGAACTCGAGATGCTGCAGGTCATGATCGTGGCCTGCCAGATAAAGCGTCACGCCATACTTGCGAAACAGCGGATCCCAGTCGCGCATCAGGATGGGATGATCGCCGTGCGGGCCATCGGAGTAGACAGGGTGATGCGCGATCACGACAAGGTACGGTGTAGTGCGCGGCTTCTTCAGTTCGGATTCGAGCCACGCGAGCTGTTCGGCCTGTTGTTCCGCGGTCAGCGTGAAGTCGCGGCCTTGGTCGGGCTTCGCATGCGGCATGTTGCTGTCGAGAGCAAGAAACGTGATGAGCGGGTTGTGTTGCGGGAACTCGAAGCGATACCAGCGGGCAGGCATGGTAAAGCGAGTTGGGCCTGAGGATGTGCGGCCGGTGCGCGCGTACTCAAGCTCGGCGTCGACTTTGCTTTCCGGCCAGCGCTGGTAATCGTGATTGCCGAGCACTGCGTACGCCGGGCAAGGGAAGACGTCGGCGGGGTACATCGATTCAAAGCCGGTTTGCCAACGAGGCGAATGCGCACCGCCTTCCAAGGCTCCGTACCAGTTGTCGCCGAGGAGCAGAAAGGCATCGGGTTTGATGGAGTGTTTTTGCGCATAGTTGCGCAGACCGGCGGAGACAATGATCTGCGCGGCGGGATCTTCGTATCCCCAGTCGCCGATCATCAAGACCTGTGCGGCATTCGGGGCGGGCTTTGCCGGCGCGGACAACGCAGCGCGGCTACCCATCGCTGCGACAGCACTGAAGGCCACGGTCTGGCGAAGGAAGCGACGACGAGTCAGTGGGGCCAGAGTAGAAAGGTCCATCTCCATAGCTCCTTTCTACCATTTTCCGATGAAAGAATGATTTCGCTCAGGCAGATTGCTGCGCGCGCACGCTCTCCACGTGAGGGCTGCATTCGGGGAGCGAGATACGGAACGTGGCTCCGCCGCCCGTGCGGTTGGCAGCGCTCAGAGAACCGTGGTGCAGGCGAACGGCGCGGTCGGCAATGGCGAGGCCCACGCCGAACCCGCCGGTTTGGGGACTGCGTGCATAGTCGACGCGATAAAAGGGCCGCAGGATGGCGCTGAGTTGACTCTCAGGAATGCCGGGACCGCGATCGCTGATTTCAATCTCCGCTTGCCGCACCGTATTCGGAGAGTGACCGAGCTTGATCTCCACCTCGGTGCCGTTCTCGGTGTACCGGATCGCATTGCGCACGACGTTTTCAATTGCGCGGTAGAGCAGTTCTTGATTCCCGGAGACGCTGCACTGATCTTTGGCGCGAAAGGTTACCGTGCATTGACGCTGACGCGCTTCATATTCGGCGTCGGGAAGGATGCGTTCGATAAGGTGATTGAGAGAAAGGGTCTGCTGATTCTCCACCGTCTCGATGGCTTCCATCGAAGACAGTGTGAGGAGCTGCCCGATGAGCGTATTCAAGCGTTCGGTTTCGCGCTCAATGCGCTCCAGGTGCGGAGCGGCTGCCGGATCGGAGTCTTCGCGGGCCAGTTCAAGCGCCACGCTCAGGCGGGCGAGAGGTGAACGCAGTTCGTGAGACACGTCGCGCAGCAGCAGCTTTTGCGCGTCGACGAGCGACTCGAGCCGCTCTGCCATGTGGTTGAAGTCGTGAATCAGCGCATGGATTTCGTCTCCACCGAAGACAGGGGATTGAGAACTGGGCCAGTCGACGCGCGCATTCAGCTTGCCTGAAGCAAGTTCGCGCGCGGTCTTTCTGAGTTGAATCACGGGTCGCGTGAAAAGCAGTACAAGCACAAATGTTGTGAGCCCACCAATCACAATGGCGACTGGCAACTGGGGAAACGAGAAATGGAGCAAGTCACGATACCAGTTGTCCGGTGGTCGATTGTGCGGGCGGCTCATCAGGAAGATGTATTGTTTGCCCGCCTGCGACGCGGCCGGCACTCTCCACACGTATTGCCGGCCAATCTGTCCGCCAAAGATGCGTGCAGGCTTCTGATCGCGGGAAGCTTGCGGCGCCTGCATGCCCGACGGATT
The DNA here is from genome assembly GCA_963846095.1 of uncultured Acidobacteriaceae bacterium. Taxonomy (GTDB): domain Bacteria; phylum Acidobacteriota; class Terriglobia; order Terriglobales; family Acidobacteriaceae; genus Telmatobacter. Next base: position 208,669 of record CAWJUW010000003.1, on the reverse strand, counting down.
GCACAGGTTCTCTCCGGTGCCGCTTTGCAGGGCCACGGTTTGCGCGATGTTCGAGGCGAAAGTCTGGAAGGCGGCGCATCCGCCTGTCTCGTATGCAGCGACCGCTGTTCCCGCGTCGTGGTCCAGGATGCTGAAGAGCGCATCGAAGGCCACGTCGGGCCTGTCGAAGTGACGGCGCACGATCAGAGCCGTTGAAATCACGAAGATCATGCTCTGCGCGATCCAGAAGATGATGAAGACCTTGAAGAAAAGTCCGCGCATGGCTCAGGCTCTTGCTCTCTGCGGATTGGCGCTGACGGTGAGCTGGTAGCCGATTCCGCGAATGGTTTTTACCTGCGCTTCGGGAGCGCCGCTGTCCGCGAGTTTCTTGCGCAAGCGGCTGACGTGCATGTCGAGGCTTCGATCGAACGGATGAAATTTACGTCCGAGCACTCGTTCGGAGATGTCTTCGCGCGAGACGACGGTCCCCGGCGAACGCATCAGCACCTCGAGCAGAGAGAACTCAACATCGGTGAGGTCGATATTCGATCCGTTGAAGTGCACGGTGCGCGCGGCGGGATTCAGATCGAGGTCTTCAACGCGCAGACTCTCTTGTTCCTGTTTTGTCGAGGCCCCTCCCGTGCGCCGCAAGATCGCTCTTACTCTTGCGAGCAGTTCGCGGGGGTTGAAGGGCTTGGAGAGATAGTCATCGGCGCCGATTTCGAGCCCGACGATGCGATCCACATCTTCGCCACGAGCCGTGAGAAGCAGAACACTGACTGTTGAAGTGGCGCGTATGTGGCGCAGGACGTCGAAGCCGTCCATGCCCGGCAACATCACATCGAGCAAAACAAGTGCGTAGGGCTTTTCCAGTGCGGCAGCAAGGCCGGTGTCTCCGCGGTGCACTGCAGTTACATGGAAGCCGTAGCGCCCCAGGTACTCCGTAAGCATCGAGCAGAGTTCAACATCGTCGTCAATGAGGAGGATCTTATCCATTTCTGTCTATCTCACCATTCAGCGTACGCCATTCTCAGGCCGAGGGTTACGGGAGAAGTGTAATAAATGGTCACCCCGCCGTGACAATTCGTTACACAGCTTTACCCGTTGTGACCGCACTGCATATGGATCCGCGTTTTCCTAGAGATGTAACTCCGTGATGATGCGGAAAGGATTCATGATGACCAAGTGGCTCGCTCCCCTCTACAGTTTGCTTCTGATGCTTGCCGGATTGCCGATGATTGCGGCGGCACAAACTGGCAGCATTCACGGAACGGTTACCGACCCGACCGGAGCTGTGATTCCGGGTTCTACCGTTTCGCTTTCGAACAAGGATGGCTTATCGAAGACAACGACGAGCGGAGGAGATGGCTCCTATGCGTTCGAGCAACTTGAACCGGGACGATACCTCATCAGCGCATCAGCGCAGGGGTTCGCTGCTCTCGCTCCCGTCGAAGTTCTCGTTTTCAGCAATAAAGTCGCTACGGAGAAGCTGGCTCTGAAGATCGAGGCGGAGACGCAAGAGGTAAAGGTAACCGACGATGGATTGAGCGTCGACACGAGCCCGACCAACAACGCAACCGCAATGGTCATCAAGGGCAAAGACCTCGACGCGCTCTCGGACGATCCCGATGAGCTGCAGGATGAACTGAATGCGCTCGCCGGGCCCGCGGCGGGTCCGAATGGCGGACAGGTGTATATCGATGGATTTACCGGTGGACAGCTTCCGCCGAAATCCTCGATTCGCGAGATTCGTATCAATCAGAATCCATTTGCGGCACAGTACGACAAGCTTGGTTATGGGCGCATCGAGATTCTCACCAAGCCGGGCACCGACAAGCTGCACGGATCGGTGATGGTGATGGGCAATGACTCGGCGTTCAACTCGTTGAACCCGTTCGTGACCAGCGAGCCGCCCTACTACAGCACTTTCATGATGGGCAGTGTCGGCGGGTCTCTGGGCAAGAATGCTTCATGGTTCGCGAGTGTGTTCGACCGCAACAATCAATCGAACTCGATTATCAACGCGGAGGTGCTGAACGGCACGGGGAGCGCGTACAACTATTCGGCGGTCGTTGCCAATCCGCAATCGCGCCTCGATGTGAGCCCTCGCTTCGACTTCGCACTCGGAAAGAACAACACGCTGACGGTGCGCTATAGCTACGACCGGCAGATGGAGACGAACAGCGGTGTATCGCAATTCGCGCTGGAAAGCCAGGGATATAACGTCGCGAATCATGAAAACTCGGTGCAGCTGAGCGACACGCAAGTCCTCGGCGCCAACCTGATCAACGAGACGCGCTTTCAGTACACGCGCGACAGTGACAACCAGACGGCGCAGAGCAGCGATCCAACCATCACGGTGCAAGGCGCGTTTACCGGTGGTGGAAGCAACCAGGGCGTCGTCCGCGACAACCAGAATCGCTACGAACTGCAGAACACCACCATGCTCAGCAAGGGAGCGCATTCGATCAGCGCCGGCGGGCGGCTTCGCTTCACGCGCGACGCGAGCTTCCAGACCTCGGGCTTCAACGGGCAGTATATCTATCAGTCGCTGGCCGCGTACGAGGCGAACACGCCGTCGCAGTACAACGTGACCGCGGGCAACGCTGCTGTGGGAACGAATTATTACGATGCAGGCATCTTCTACCAGGACGACTGGAAGTTGCGTCCAAACCTGACTTTCAGCTACGGTGCGCGCTACGAAATGCAAAACGGAATCGGCGACCACAATGACTGGGCCCCGCGCCTCTCGTTCGCGTGGGCTCCGGGTGGTGCGAGCGGCAAGCCGTCGAAAACGGTGATCCGCGGCGGGTACGGATGGTTCTTCGACCGATTTGCCGAGACGAATCTGTTGACGGCGATTCGACAGAACGGCGTGAATCAGCAGCAGTATGTGATTCAGAACCCGACGTTCTATCAGAATGCGCCCACGACCAGCGAACTTGCGGCGTTGAGTACGACGGCACCGACGATTTATGAGGTAGCTCCGAATCTGAAAGCGGCAGTGAACATGCAGTCGGCAGTCGGAGTGGAGCACCAGTTCGGGAAGGTCGCAACCCTGGCGGCGACCTATGTGAATTCGCACGGCGTTCACCAGTACCTGAGCGATAACATCAACGCGTATATTGCTTCCACCTATGATCCGGCGACCGGCACGGGCACGCGCCCCAACGGCATCAATGAGAACCTGTACCAGTTTCAATCCGGTGGGATCTACAACCAGAACCAATTGATGCTCAACTACTCTGTGCGCGCCAAGCGGGTTTCGCTGTTCGGGTTCTACATGATGAATTTCGCCAACGCCGATACTTCCGGGGCAACGTACTTCCCATCGAACCAGGCAGACCCCCGTGCCGATTACGGGCGAGCCAACTTCGACGTGCACAATCGATTCCTGCTGGGCGGCAATCTTCAGGCGCCGTATGGATTCTCTTTCAGCCCGATGATCGTCACTGACTCGGGCCAGCCCTTCAATATCCTGATCGGGCAGGATCTGAACGGCGACAACCAGTTCAACGATCGGCCTGCATTCGCAACCGCCTCGAGTACCGATGTTGTCAAGACGAGTTACGGCACCTTCGATCTGGACCCGGCCTGGAATCAGGCACGCATTCCCTATAACTACGGGAACGGGCCTGGGCAATTCAGCATGAACATGCGGGTGAGCAAGTCGATTGGGATCGGGCCCAAGGTGGTTGCCGGCACAGGAAACCAGGGCGGCGGCCCCGGCGGTGGTGGACCGCCTCCGGGTGGTGGTGGCCCCGGCGGCGGTGGGCCTCCGGGAGGCGGACTTGGCCCCGGCGGACTGAGTGGAAGCAATGGTCCACCGCGCTTCGATCAGGCAGCGCCGCGGAAGTACTCGCTGAACTTTACGGCTATGGCGCGGAACGTCTTTAACAACGTGAACCTCGCGCAGCCGGTGGGCGTGCTCGAATCCCAGTTGTTCGGCAAGTCGAACGCGCTGTCGGGAGGGTTCTTCTCCTCTCCAGCGTCAAATCGGAGCATCAACCTGCAGATGTCCTTCAACTTCTAAAAGAACTGGAGGCAAACCGTGGCCCGGAATGCGAGAAGCATTCCGGGCCTGTCTTTTGCAGCGCGCAATCTACCTTGTGCTTGTCAGAACTGCAGCCGCACCTTGGCCCTGGTCAGCGTCCACGCGATGGCGAGCATGACCAGTGTAAAGACGATGCACTTGAGCACTCCGGGCCAGCCGTACGCCAGATGGGTATCGAGCCAGGTGAAACCGAATACGCCGGCGAGGTAAAACCAGAGGTCAGGCAGCAGGTAGGTGGTGAGTGTGTTGTTGCCGGCGGCGCGAACCAAGAATGCCCACTGGGTTTGCCGCTTTACGTCGCACACCCAGTAGAGAGCAGCGAACATGAGCATGGCTGCGCCGATGCTGTAGAGGCACCAGGTGGGTGTGGCGCGGATTTTGGAGATTCCGAACGGCGTCAGGAGCCAGCCGCAGATAAGCATCAGAACACCAAGGGCTGAGGCGACGGCGATCGCACGGCCCGACTGCTTGATGGCGAAAGGCCCAACGAAGATTGAAGACGTGATTGTGCCCACCATGATGATGCAGGCCATGGCGCCATTCCCAAAGGGCCAGAAGTAGAGAGAGATGTGATCGGGAAAGGCAAGCACCTTCGCCGTTGAGAGAACGCACAAAGCAACGAGCAACACAAACCAGACGGCAGGCGCCCAAGCCTTCCGGCGCGTGGGGATATAGAGGATGGCGACGGCGAGATAACTCAGGGCGATCAGGCCGAGAATCTCGGGATAGGAAAAATCGATCCATGCAGCTTGTCCCGTCGGCGTTGACCGGCGAAAGATTGCGAAGAGAGCGATGACCCCGACCAGCCCTACTCCGCGCAGGATGCGTGCGTAGTTTGCAAAGCGCTCTGAGTTCGGGTACACGTTCAGGTAAAGCCCGGCGCAAAGCAGGCCCAGCAGCCCCCAGGTGGCGCCGCGAATGGGCATGCGCGCAGGATCGCAATACTCCGCGTTGGCCAGAATCAGGCCAAGGACAAGGAGGCCGAGGACGCGAACAAGAACGTGGATCCAGAGGGAGAACTGGGACGGGTTGCGCTTCAGCCTCTGCGCAATGGAAAGAGGCAAAGACATGCCCACGATGAAGAGAAAAAACGGGAAGACCATGTCGACATACGTCATGCGGTCTTCCTGTGCGTGCGCATGATAGGTCCACCGGGGCAGCCCGTGAACGTCGGACAGGGCATTGACGAAGATCATCACTGCCATGGTCAGCCCGCGAAAGATATCGATGGATGCGACACGCAGGCCGGCTGTGGATGCGGTACTCGTTTGCAGCGACGGTTCGACTCTTGTGCTCATTGAGCGGGGGCCCCCGGGGTTTGATCCAAGCCTAAAGATTGATTCACCGCCTTGAGAAGCGCTTCATTCGCATCGCCGAAATACTCCCAGAACATGATTCCAGCCAGCTTGTTCTGCAGCACGTAGTGGCCCTTCGCGGCAATCGATTCAGGATCCTCGTAGGTGACGAAGATATGCGTTTGCGCGTTGTAGAGCCAGGGCGCCGAGGCCGCTGAATCCCAGTACCGGACGTAGCCCTGGTTGAGCAGAGTGCCGGCGATGACTTTGTAGGGCGTGTTGAAGTTGGGAATAAGATGCCCGGACTGAAGGAAGCCGTGATTGACGTCCGGCACCTGACCCCATGCATGTCCGTAGAAGGGAATTCCAAGCACGATCTTTTCCGCCGGCACTCCAGCGCTTTCAAATGCGCGCACAGACTGGTCGGTGGAGAAGTTGCGATTGTCGGCTGGATCGTGGAACAGAGGCGAGTGATGTCCGGTAACAGCATCCGAATCGGGCTCGAGGTAGTCATAGGCCATCAGGTTCACCGTATCGACATACTTCGCGACCTTCTCCATTTCCGTATGTGCGATGAAGTCATCCGATGAACCGGCGGCAATGGTCAGATAAAGCTTTCGGTGGGTCTTTGCTTCTTCCCGGTCGAATTCCTGACGCAATTCTTTGAGCAGCGCGGTGAAGTTTTCCTTATCCTGCGGGCGAAACGGGTGACCTGCGCCGACCATCCCCGGGTATTCCCAATCGATATCGAGCCCGTCGAGATCAAATCTTCGCAGGAAGCTCATCACACTCTGGATGAATATGGAGCGGGACTGCCGGGTCAGGCTGACGTCGGAGAAGTTGGTCGACCAGAGCCACCCGCCGACGGAAGTGAGAACCGTGAGGGAAGGATTCTGCTTGCGAAGTCCGGTGAGGAAGGCGTAGTTCTGCACGTCGGAGGCAAATCCCGTGACGATTTTGCCGTCTTTGATGTTGGCGAAGGCGTAGTTCACGCGCGTCAGCCGGGATGCATCGATCTGGCCGTTTTGCAGCGGCGCATCCTGCGCAAACACATAGCCGGCGACAACGGGGCGAGCGGGCGTGGCGGCGATGCAGCCGAGACCTTGTGCGAAGAAAAGTACGATGAAAAAGAGAAGGCGGGTTTTCACGACGAGAGACCTTTGTGAATGAAATTACCAGAGACAGCTTCAGGCCGCGAAGGAACGAGGTGTGCGGGAGCGGGAAACGCCAGGCGCCTGGGCATGAGCGCCTGGCGCAGACGCTACCACCGGTAGATTGTGAGGTTATCGAGCAACAGGGTCGAAGCTCCCGAAGCCCCGAGACCATCGATCTGAAACTGGGTTTGCACAACCCCGATTTTCCAGCCCAGAGCAAAGGAAGACGGGACGGTCGCGTTGATGTCCTGCTCCTTTCCGTCGAGCCAGACCGCGTTGTAAGTCACGTTGCCTGAGTTATCGCGCTGATAGCTGATCTGCACGTGATGCCATGCGTTGGTTGTCCAGGTATGCACATCGCAGGGCTGCTTGGAGTGAACCCAATGAGCGCCGGCACCGCTGTAATCCCAGACTTTCGCGTATCCGTTGCACTGGAAGGCATAGATGACGGTCTGGCCGTTGGCCGTGACCTGATTGGAATCCATTTCAAGATTGGAGAGCCGGCTTCCTTCTTCAATCCACACCCAGCCGTCATAGACAAAGTGCGTTGACTGGGTATCGCTGGCATAGGAGACGCTATAGATTTCGCCGCCTGCGCCCGTGAAGGTGGAGTCGAATGCGCGTGCGTTTCCACTGAGCGAGGGCGTGCTGACGAGGCTGGACTCTCCCGCCGCGTCTCCGCTGGTTCCAGGGTCATGATTCCAATGCCACTTGCTGAGGGTCTGCAGATTGGACGAGGCAATGGCGTTGGAAGGAATGGTGGGGCCGGTCGGCGGAGGTTGGATGGTGTAGTCCGCGCGGGCCATGCCGCTGGAGGTGTAGCCCGACGCGACCGCGACTGCCTCGATGGTTTGAGACGCGGAAACCGCGATCGGCCCGGTGTAAGGAACAGAGGACGTGGTAGGGGCAGAGCCGTTGGTCGTGTAATAAATCGTGGCGCCGGCGGTCGCGTCCGACAAGGTTACCGACTGCGCAGAGGTGTAGGTTCCGGCCGCAGGAGAGAACAGGGGAGTGGCAGCAGGTTGCACGGGTGGCGGCTGAGCCAGGTTGATGTTGAGAAGAACTTCGTCGTGGACTTTCTTTCCCCAGCACTTGACGTGCAGGGTGTGCGCACCCGGGGCCGCGACAACTTTAGCGGTAAATGAGGTTGGTTCAATCGTTGCCTTTTCGTGGTCGATTGAATATCCCATGGACACTGCGGGCTTAGCGCGGCAGGTCTCCGTGCCCGCAACAAGCGTGAAAGGCGAAGTCACGGTGGCTCCGTTTACGGGCGTTTTCACGGTAATGGCTGAAGCGGACGACAGGCCGGCGAGAAGCAGCAAAGATAGGCAATACTTTCTCACGAATCTCCTCCAGAAACTGGTTCCGAGCGCGAAGCCGGATTCGGAGGAGCAAGCTGAAAGTTCACTTACAATGCCAGCGTGTAACTAACTCAGTGCTTATCGGATTCCCGTTCTGCTCAGATTGCCCAGGAAGAAAGGCAATCCCCATGCCACGAAAACCGACCCAGGATTTGATTCTGTAGAAGATTGAAAATTAAGGGATTACCCGGTAAGTTCTGCGGAGATTAGGCGAAATTCATGAACGATGGGGCAGGTCTGCGGACGTAACTCGGGGCGGTTCGACTTAGCCTAAGTGACTTCGAGCCGATAACATGCCTTCTGCACCGATGGCCCGCCGGAAGACATCTTCGTGTTATCGAGCGATTCTCATCGTGAGATCTGTTTCATGAGAATTAGCAACGGTTTCGGAGTCCCGCCTTTGAAACCTGCAAGCTGAGAGCGCTGCTCGTCCGATGAGATTGCGCCGGGAGGCCTTCTTTGGCGCTTGCGCATTGCTTCCTGGCTCGATCAGCTCGAATTTTCTGTCAGGGCTACAGACGCGGGGCAACGCAATCGAGGTGGTCGCTGCCTGTAAACTGAATAGAGCTTCTACCGGCATTTTTGTTTGCATGCAGATGGTGGAAGGGCCATCGCGGTCGTGGGCTTTCGCCGTAATTGGACCGCAGAGTTCATTTCCTGAGCATACGGAGTCGGAATGCCAAACCCTTTGAAAGTTCTCATTGTCGAAGATGAACCGAACGCGCTCATGGGGCTTGCGGAACTGATCTCCGGATGGGGATATCGGACAGAGACGGCGCGCGACGGGGTGGAAGGTTGGGAGAAGGCGGTGGCCTGGAATCCCGCCATCGTGGTGTCGGATCTCAAGATGCCGCGCATGGACGGCATCGGATTGCTGACCAAGCTTTCCGAGGTGGGCTCGGGGCTGGATGCCAAGGTTGCCGTGGTGGTGCTTACGGCGATGGGCTCGATCGAGCAGGCCGTGGATGCGATGAAGTTGGGCGCATACGACTTTTTACAGAAGCCGGTCGACCCGACACGCTTGCGGACGATCCTTGCCAACGCGGCACGACAGCGGGAGACCGAGATTGAGCTCGAAATCGCGCGTCGGCGCCTTCGCGAGACAGGGGTTCTCGGGGGCCTGGTGGGCAGTTCCAAGGTGATGCGCGAGATCTTCGGGCTGATCGAGCAGATTGCGCCTTCCAATGTTTCCGTGCTCATTACCGGCGAAAGCGGAACCGGAAAGGAACTGGTCGCGCGCACGCTGCATAACCTGAGCCCGCGCAAAGCCCAGCCGTTTGTGGCAGTCAACTGCGCGGCGATTCCTGAAACCCTGATCGAGAGCGAAATCTTCGGGCACGAGAAGGGCGCGTTTACGGGAGCTTTGGAGCGGCGGGCGGGCTGCTTTGAACTGGCGTCCGGCGGAACCCTGCTGCTGGATGAGCTGGCGGAGATGCCGGCCGGGACGCAAGCCAAGCTTCTCCGCGTGCTGGAAGAGCGGAAGCTGCGCCGTTTGGGATCGCGCGCCGAGCAGGATATCGACGTACGCGTGCTGGCGGCGACCAATCACGATCCGGATAAGGCGGTCAGCCAGGGGCAACTCCGCCCCGATCTTTACTACCGGCTGAATGTTTTTCATATTCCGATGCCGCCGCTGCGCGAGCATCGGGAAGACCTTCCTGCCATGGCCGAGTCGATGGTCAACGAGATGAATGTGAAGCACGGCCGCAAGATCGCCGGCGTCGCGTCCTCGATGTTGGATCGGCTGATGATCTACGATTGGCCGGGCAACGCGCGCGAATTGCGCAATACCATCGAGCGCGCGGTGATCCTGTGCGCGGATGGATCGCCGCTGGATGCGGGCCACCTGCCGCCGGGATTCGGCAGCGCAACCTCCTCCGCGTCAGCAGCGGCCGATGCAAGTTTGATTCCGGTGCGCGTAGGATCAACGGTAGATGAAGCCGAGAGGCTGCTCATTCTGCGGACGCTCGAGGCTACCGGGGGCAACAAAACGCGCGCTGCGGAGATCCTGGGGGTCAGTTTGAAAACCCTTCACAACAAGTTGAAGGAGTACAACCGAAGCTCCGACGACCAGCAGGATTGATCTTCCCGCTTAAAGGCCAAGTGCATGCGCCTGAAGACCAAACTCGTTCTGGCCATCACAGCGCTGGTGTTTCTCACCGCCGGAATGCTGTCGCTGGTTTACGTCTTTGATCTTCTCCATTCCGCCGTGCAGCAGTCGTACGATGCCAACCGCATGGTTGCCAACCAGGTTCAGTTCTCGGTGCGCAGCGCGCTGGAAACCGGGCTCAGGGACCGCAAGGTGGATCCAGGCAATCCGGCGGAACTGCGCAACCTTGCTGCCGAGGCGGTGCGCGACAACGCGTCGCTGAAGGCGGTTGTCGAAGCGGTCAACCGCTATTCCCTTACTGTGTACGACATCAATATCGGCGACAGCCAGAACCAGACCATCCTCAGCACCAATCCTGACAACGAAGACAAGCCCTTGCCGGTTCGACCGAACTACAACCAGTTGCTCAATGCAAGCCCGATCGAGCTCATGACGGAAGTGTTTGGGGCGCCCAAGGTCTTTGACGTGGTTGTGCCCCTGGAAAACAACGGAGCACCCTTCATCACCGTGCGCGTGGGCGTGCGCACCACCCTGCTGCGGGCCTTTTATGCCCCCTGGCTGGTTGAGGCCTTCACGCTGATGGGCTTTGTGCTCGGAGCCGCTTTGCTGGTGGCTTTCCTTCTCAGCAACCTCGCCTTGCAGCCGATGGAGCGGATCAGCCTGCAACTCGACGCGTGGAGTATTGCCGAGTCCGCGGCGGAGGAGGAAAAGACGCCGCGCCAGGATATGGCGACGCGGGTAACGAAAAAGATCGAGCGCTTCGGCCAGCGCATGCGCAACGTCGAGGAAGTATTTTCCGCCCTGAAGGAGAATCTGGACCAGATTCTCGGCAACCTTCAGGATGGAATTCTCCTGTTCACCGGAGATGGGCGCGTCGTTCTGGTTTCGGAGTCGGCACGTCGGTTTCTGGCGACGCAACAGGAGAGCATTCTGGGCTTGCATGCGCGGGACATTTTCGACCGGACGACGGTGCTGGGCCGTGCGCTTTTCGATGCATTCGAAGAGCACCAGACGCTCATCCAGGAAGAAATCCTGACCGAAACCGGCCGGCGCGTGCAGATCTCCCTGGATTTCATCCAGGATCCCAAGGCGCGGCAGGGGCTGGGCGCTCTGCTGACCTTGCACGATCTGGAGTCGGCGGAGGCCATCGAGTCGGAGATCGAGGTATCGCGGCGCTTGGCAGCGATCGGGCGGCTGACATCCGGAGTCGGTCACGAAGTGAAGAACCCGATCAATGCGATCGTGGTTCATGTTGAGCTGCTGAAAAGCAAACTGACCGGGGCAGGGGCGTCGGCCATTCGCCACCTCGATATCATCGAGGCAGAGATTCATCGCCTCGACCGTGTCGTGCAATTGCTGGTGGACTTCAGCCGTCCGGTTGAATTGCGCCTGCGCGAGCAGGATCTGCGCGCCGTGATCGGCGATGTTCTGGCGCTGGCTTCGGCGGAGCTCTCGACCCATAACGTCAAGCTTTTGACGGTGATGCCGCAGCGGCCGCTGGTAGCAAACATCGATGCGGATCTTTTGAAGCAGGCGGCGTTGAACGTGATTCAGAACGGGGCGCAGGCCATGCCCGAGGGCGGAACGCTGCGGGTGGAACTGGAAGAAAATCGCAAATTTGCCGTGCTGCGGATTGCCGACGAGGGGCACGGGATTCCGGAGGAGATTCGCGAGAAGATTTTCGACCTCTATTTCACCACCAAGAGCGGCGGCAGCGGCATTGGATTAGCAATGACTTATCGGATTCTGCAGTTGCACTACGGGAGCATCGAAGTACAATCAAACCCAGGCCGTGGAACGGAGTTTCAACTTCGCATTCCGCTTGCGGCCCCAGAGCGGGGACGCCGGTACTTGCAACCGGCCGGTGTGCAAGATGAGGATGGTTTGTCGGGATGACGTTGCGTGCCAGGAACGTTTTGTGGCTGCTGCCGCTCTTCCTGACGGCTTGTGCGCGTGAGCCAAAGCCACAAGTGAGTCAGCAGTTTGCGCCTCCGGTGAGCACTGTGCCCAAACCTCCTGTACTCCATCCGGAGCTTCCGGTGGCGGTTCTCATCCTCCCCTCCGTCGATCTTGACACCGATACAGACGACATTCTCGATGCGGCGGCCAAGCCGGCCGTGCGCAAGAAAAAGCCGCCCGTCCACACCGCGCAGGAGACGGATACGCCGTCGAGCGCGCCGCCGACGCAGCAGGCCGCCAACGATACTCCCGAAGTGCCCGCGATCGGAGAACTCTCCACCGGGGACCCGCCCGATTTGCGCCGGGAAACCTCTGACACCCTGGACGATACAGAACGCGGGCTGAAGGGAATCAGCCGCTCGCTGACGAACCAGGAGGAAAAGACAGCCTCGCAAATTCGCCAGTACATCCGGCAGGCTCGGAAGGCTCTGGAGACCGGAGACGTGTCTGCGGCCAACATTCTGGCGGCTAAGGCCAAGGTTCTACTCAGCGAATTGAACGAGTAAATTTGGCCGCACGTGCAATTTGCACTGTAGAAAGTACATTCTTTTCCGGAAAAACCTACACGTATTTTGGGCTCCAGGGGCGAGAAATTAAGATGCAGAAACTCGCTTTCGAGTTCTCCTAGATTTTAAACTATTGATATAAGGTAACTTAGAAGATTTCCACCAGCCGATTTCATCTTTGGCATGCTCATTGCAACCTTACGGGCAAGCCGCCAATCACGGCGGTGGGGATCCGATTACTAAAGTTGTAGTTAACAGAGGACTTTCAAACATCATGAAGGGTTATCCCGTCAATTCGGTTTCAGGTCATTTCGCAGCAATTCTCCTAGCATCTGCATTGGCAGTACCGGCCTTCGGGCAAGCTCCGGCCTCAGGGACCGCGATGGCGTCCCAGGACAATTCATCGGCTCCGGCAGCCACATCGACGAAGATGCCGCCGCCCGCTCCGGAAGGATTCTGGGGCAAGGTCAATCCGTGGGCGCGCAAGAAGTGGGTAAAGAAGCAGACCGATCCGATCAACGACCGTTTGACCGAACTGGACAGCCTGAACGCCAAGAACGCGAAGGACATTCAGGATGTCGATGCGCGTGCGACGGCGGGTATCTCGAAGGCACAGTCCTCGGCAGATGCCGCGAACCAGGCAGCGACCGCTGCAGGCGCGCAGGCGCAGCAGGCGAGCACCACCGCGCAGACAGCCTCAGGGCATGTCGACCAGATCAACACCACCGTCAGTGGCCTGGATCAGTATCGCCAGGTGACGGAAGCGGAAATCACTTTCAAAGGCGGCATGGCGAAGCTCTCGGATGACGCCCGCAAGCAACTCGACGATCTTTATACGACCGTGAATGGCCAGAAAGGATACATCCTCGAACTCGAAGGACATTCTCCTCTCGCTGGTAGCGCCGGCATTCAGAGCTCGGAACGGCTGAATGAAACGGTGAAGCGGTATCTTGCAACAGAACACGACATTCCCATCTTCCGGATGCATGCAGTTGCTCTTGGCAATGCCCAACCACAGGCAGCCAACCAGGATCCGAACGCGAAGCCTATGCGCGTAAAGACCAGCACCGTGCACATTCGTCTGATGGAAAACAGTTTGGCGGCCCAGGGAGCCGCATCACCCCAGGGTGCTGCTTCCTCGACCGGCGCGGAGCGGCCGTAGAGACCGCAGCCCTCCCCCCAAGGCGTTTCCGCTCCGACGGCCCCTAGCCGTTCGGCCGCCAAAAAAGCTCTCAACACGAGAGAACCAAGGCAACTTGGCCCCCGTTCAAAACGGGGGCCGTTTTTTTTGAATTTTCAGCCTCTGGTGCAAAGTGCGCAGGTGAAAACCATCATTTATCCTTACGGGATTGAGGGGCATCAGATCAACGAAGAGGCCCTTCGACGGAACCCGCGCCCGCAAGGAGCGGAAGCTGACGCTCATTGCGCGAAGGGAGCCCCAACGAGTTGATGCGGACTTGGATTCCATCAGGAGATCCGGAAAGAACCATGCGAATTCTGAATGTGGTGCTCGCCACCACTTTTGTCAGTTGGCTCGGCGCGAGCAGTGCGGCGGCACAGGCACCGAGCGGCGGCGCCGGCTCCTGCCGAATCGACTCCCGCGGCTCAGCCGGCAGCGGCCTCCGCGCCCTCTGAACCATCAGGTGCGCCAAACCCGCCCAGCCCCGCTGCAGAAAAGCCGAAGCTGCCTTCGACCTTCCTTGCACCTTCGCTGAATGCGGTGCAACAGACGTTGAGTTCCTTGAAGATGGACAAGTGGAAGCGCGGCACGGTGCGCGATGAGGCAGGGGACAACGTCAAAGAAGTGCTGCACGACGTGAGCGGAACGCTTCCCGATCTGATGAAGGCTGCGGACGCTGGGCCGGAGGTGGTGAGCAAGACCCTTCCGCTATCTCGCAACGTCGGCGCATTGTACGACGTCATGTTGCGCGTCTATGAAGCTTCGCGCGTCGTTGCGCCGCCGGATCAGGTGTCGCAGATCCAGCAGGCGCTCTTGAGTCTGAAGAGCGCCCGCCAGGCTTTGGATAATCGCATCCAGCAGACATCCGAGGACGCGGAAAAGCATGTCGGCGAGCTCGAGGTGATCGTGCAGAAGCAAGCGACCGCATTGCACGCAACAGCTTCCGTGCCTCCGCCGCCCGTATGCACTCCGCCTGCGCCGAAGCCGGTGGTGAAGCGGAAGCCCAGGCCGAAACCGGCAACGCCGGCGACGACTCCGGGCGCCAAACCGCAGACGACAACGCCGAGCACGTCCGCACCGGCGACACCTAAGCCGACAAGCTGAAGGCGAGCTTTCAGCTGTCAGCTTTCAGCTCTCAGCGATCCGCCGGTCCGTTCCCCTCACGCCGGTGTGGCGGCCGAAGTCGGGCCAGCCAATTGTTCAACGCGAATTCGTTCTCCGCGACAGCAAAAGGGCCGACCCTGCAAAGGAATCGGCCCTTTCACGTTTCATCGCGGCAACGGAGAGCAAGCTAAAAGCTGAAGGCTGAAAGCTGAAAGCTGACAGCTGAAGGCCGCCGCCGCAGTTCTCGTTACTCGACCGCCTGAAAGCCGGTATTGAGCGTCACTCTGGTTCCGATCACTTTGCCCTTGATATGGGCCAGCAGATTACCCGATTCATCGTACTGATCGATCGTGAATTTCCCCGTCGTGGCGTTCCCCTTTTCACCAAGGGTCAGCCATTGCTGAATGCGTGCGGGGCCGACGAGGTTTTGTCCGGTCGCGTCATACGAGATGCCAAAGTGGTTCATCTGGTAGGTCCGGGGACCGGTCTTGACCCACTCCCCGAGGCAAACGTTACCGGTCAAGGGCGAGCGCAGGCCTGAGACATTGATCTCGGTGCCATCGCTATGCCACTGCGCATAGCCGGCATCAATCTCAGTGCCGTCGGGGATTCCCTCGCTGCCTTCCGATATCCAGTGCTCCTTCCAGGTCCCGACGATGCTGGGTTCGGACGGGGAAGGCTCGTCGTCGAGAAAAGCCGCGCGCAGAAGGTGGGCAGAGCTGACCTGGGGCTGCCAACTGATCTTGTGAGGCACTGGACCAGAATAGAGGCCGCATCCAGCATGGGCTTGGGTGCTGAACAAGAACATCGAAGCGAGTCCAGCGAACGCGTAAATCATGGTTTTTTGAGGTGCGTGCATTTTGAGTCTCCTTGTTTTTGGGAATTGGCGGACCTCTTACTCTTGCGATACGGGTACTGTCAGGTACTGGTCGTCGGCGGTAAGGCAGAGCGGAGTTCGCGTCGCGAAGCTATCGCTTAGTTCTCCCCGAAAACGAGTAGCGCCAATCTGCATGACACCTCAGCGACGGGGCAATGTTTATCGGATAACTTTCCCTTGTTTTTCGGATAAGCGTATAAGTTGCTGGAGCCAGAGTAGTTGCGGTGGATGGAGCTAAATTCCATCCCATCGCCTGTTCGACGCATGGTAACCTTGGGCCGGGTATTACCCCGAGCCAGTTATGGGAATTTCGTCCTTGCACATCGTTCGATTCGGCCCTTACGAGATTCGCCCGGCTACGCGCGAGCTGTTCAAGCACGGGATGCGCGTGAAGTTACCGCCCCAGGCTTTCGAGGTTCTTCGAATCCTGGTGGAGCGCCAAGGCGAGTTAGTCACCCGCCAGGAGTTTCACAGTGCGTTATGGCCGGTCGATACGTTCGTCGATTTCGACCAGGGACTGAGTAACGCCGTCAAGCGCATTCGCGAGGCGCTGAACGACTCGCCGGAGTCGCCTCGCTATGTCGAAACCCTGCCGAAGTTGGGCTATCGATTCATTGGCAAGATCGATTCGGCGCCCCCGGAGTTAGCGGAACCGGCCGCACACAACAATGGCCTCCCGGCTGCGGCACCGCATACAGTGGTCGAGCCGCATACCGTAGTCGAGCCATTACCAGGCAGCGTTGCAAAGGAGGAACCGCTCCCCTCGCGCAAGACGAACTGCATGGATCTCTCTCGCAGTCGCCGCATGCGCCGGACTGATGATCGTCGCATGGCAGTTTCGTCCCCACTATGCCCGGCCGCGCATCATCGCCGATCGCCTGCTGACCTCTGACAACATTCCCAAGTGGGGCCCTCTCGTCAGCGATGGCCTCCGCCTCTATTTCACTGAGAACCTCAATGGCAAAGAGACCGTGGCCGCGGTTCCTATCACCGGCGGACAGGCAGTCCCACTCAAATTGCCCTTCTCCCCGGCCGGCCTCTACGATATCTCCCCCGATAAGACCGACCTGCTTATCGCGGAAACCAGGGATATGTTTGCAGAGGCACCGTTGTGGCGGGTTCCAATCATCGGGGGTACTCCACGCCGGCTGGGAGATGTGAAGGCGCACGACGCAACCTGGTCGCCTGACGGGTCGAAGCTCGCCTATGCGGTTGGTGGCAGTCTCTATCTGGCGAACGCCGACGGCAGCGACCCACATCTTCTCGCGCCCCCGGATCCGGATAGCGATATGTGGGCCTGGCGTCCGGCCTGGTCGCCGGATAGCCGCCGCATCCGCTTCGACCGCTACGAAATGCAGACGCACGGCGCCCATCTCTGGGAGGTCAACACAGACGGCAGTAACTTGCATACCGTTTTCTCTTTCGCGCAAGACCAACCCATGACTTCCTTTGGCGAATGGACGCGGGATGGCCGCTATTTTCTGTTTTGCGCGTGGGAAGATCTGGAATCCGGTATTCCCGCTCCAGCAGCGAACCTATGGGCGGTGCGTGAAAAAGCAGGGCTTTTTCATCGCGCTTCTCGATTGCCCGACAGGCTGACCATCGGGCCGACGCGTTATTTCATCCACAGTCTCAGCCTCGACGGGCAAACCATCTTCGCTGTCGGCTTGCGCAAGCGTGGCGAGTTAATGCGCTACGATGCGCACACGAAGAACTTCTCACCCTACGCCTCCGGGCTCTCTGCGGAGGGGGTCACCTTCTCCCGCGACGGCAAGTGGGTGGCTTACGTGAAATATCCACAAGGGGAGTTGTGGCGCAGCCGCATCGACGGCAGCGAACCGTTGCAGTTAAGCACCCATCCTTTGTTCGCCCACACGCCGGCTTGGTCTCCGGATGGAAAGCAGATCGCGTTCAACGGCTCACTCGCCGGCAAGCTAACCTATTCCTATCTGGTTTCCGCCGATGGAGGTCAGCCTCGGCGCATCGACAAAATCGGAGAGGGCTGCGATCCGAACTGGTCGGCCGATGGATCTTCACTCGTCTTTATGGATGACGACCACGAGAACGGCGGAATCCGCATGCTGAATCTGCGCACGGGAAGCGTCGTTCCCGTTGCGGGTTCCAAGACCCTGATGGCTCCGCGCATGTCGCCCGACGGGCGTTGGATCGCCGCGATTTCCTTCGATGTTCGAAGGCTGCTGCTCTTCGATACGCAAACGCAATCGTGGCGCGAGCTGGCGAAGGCTGATCAAATCCTATGGCCGCGCTGGTCTCACGATGGCAGTTCCCTCTACTTTTTGCGAGCGGACTTCAATCGCGGCGCCAGCGGCACCGAGATCGCACGCATCCCCATAAAAGGTGGAGCACCCGAAGTGATGCTGACGCTGGGAGACTTTCGCGCCGTGGCCGGCGACTCACCATGGTTCGGCCTCACTCCGCAGGACGAACTGCTGCTTCTACACGATATCGCCGGGGGCACCGACATTTACGCCCTCTCGTGGGAAGCGCCCTGATTCGACGGCGTGATTGCTGCAATAAGAAAGGGCCGACCCTCGCAATGAGAGTTCGGCCCTTCCTCGCGTTTAGTTGCAACTGAAAGCTGAGAGCTGACAGCTGAAAGCTGACAGCAATTACATTCCGCTCGTCGAGCCGCCTCCGCTGGCGTTGGTGAGCAGCTGCACTTCGACGCGGCGATTCTGCTTGCGGCCTTCGCGCGTGTTATTCGGGGCGACTTCTTTGTCCTTGCCGATGCCGATGAGATAGAAGCGGTGCGCGGCAATGCCGTACTTCGAAGCCAGGTACTGGACGACCGCGTCGGCGCGGCGCTGGCTCAGATCGTAGTTGTATTGCGCGGAGCCGATGTTATCCGTTCCTCCCGTCACTTCGAGGATGTAGCTCTTGGCGGCGCCCAACTGAGCGGCGAACGAATCGAGCTGCCCCTTGTCATCGTCGTTGAGAACGGCCTTGTCGAACCCAAAGGTCACAGTAACGTTGGCAACGGACTTATAGTTGTCGAGTCCTTTCACAACGCTATCCAGAGAGTCGGCACGGTGCACTGCATCCGTGGCTGCTGTGATGGCGTCGCCGGCGGCCTTGGTAGCACCCTGTGCATTCTGATTTGCCGCGTCGGCCGCGCTCTGGGCCTTGGAGATGCCTGACTGGGCCTTGTCGTCGACGTTGTGAATCTCCTTGTTGTTCTCGGCAGTCTTTGCATCCAACTGATCTGTGTGCTCCACGAGCGGCGCAGTCTGTGTGCGCACGTAATTCTTGGTCGCGCAGCCGGATACACCTAAAACCACCAGGCTCGCTGCAACTCCCAACACTTCCAATCGGTTCAAACGCATGGTTCCGCTCCTTATCTACTGCCAGGTTCTAACGCTTGCTTGTTCAGACGCCGGAGAAGTCCAACGTCCCCCAACTGAGAGGGCCGGTGAGCCCGGCGGTCCCCAATAGGTAAGTCATAGCATCTAAAGGTCCAAATCGCAATAGATGCAAATCGATGATAAAAGGTTAGTTGCGAGCCGGCCTTTTTTGGCGTTGGTTACCTTGGAGTGCATTTTTTACCCGTTTTAGTAAGGATTTCACCCCTTCTCGCGGCCAGGCTGGTGCAAGAGGGACGGATTGTGAGGCTCAATGTCGATGGGCACTGGCGGAGTTGCCGAGGTGCTCTCAATCAGGGTACCTGAGCAGCCGTAATTCCTCGCACCATAATTGATGGAATCAGAGGTGTATATTGCTCTTTGGCAGAAGGGCTGCCAATGGTCAGGAGAGCAAGAAATGGCAACGGAAGGCAACAGGGCGAGCAAGCCGGCGGCGGACGAAGTGCTGTTGGTAACAAGTGGAGATCTTCGGCAGTCGGCGAACCAGGTGTGCTGGCCGGCGCAGCGCGACATGGAAGAAAAACTCACCGCGGCCTTCGCACAGATGGGCATCAAGCTGGTGCGTGCGCATGCCTACGACGAGACGCTGAAGCATGGGTTCATCTCATCGCAGCGCGCCGGCATGGATGTCTTCATGAATATCCATCCGGACGCGCGCCTGGTTTTCGCGACCGCTGCATGGCAGTACTCGCATCACGTCTTGCCGGGACTGCGCAGTCATCGCGGCCCGATCCTGACGGTGGCGAACTGGTCGGGCCAGTGGCCTGGCCTGGTGGGACTGCTCAATCTGAATGGCTCGCTCGTCAAGGCAGGCAAGAAGTTTTCCTCGATCTGGAGCAAGGATTTTACGGACGAGTATTTCAAGAAGGGCCTTGCTGAGTGGTTGCGCGATGGCAAGATCACGCACGATCTGAGCCATGTGCAGGCATTGGATGCGGCCAAACTTGCAGCGGAGAGCAAAGAACTGGGCGCTTCGCTGGCCGCGGAGTTGAAGCACCGCAAAGCGATCATGGGTGTCTTCGATGAAGGCTGTATGGGCATGTACAACGCCATCATCGATGACGAGTTGCTCAATGCGGCGGGCATCTTCAAGGAGCGGCTGAGCCAGTCGGCGCTGGTGGCGCGCATGCGCACGGTCAGCGACGCCGAGGCGCGCGCGGTCTACGATTGGCTGGTTGCCAGGGGCATGCACTTCGCGTTCGGAAAAGATGGCGCAAGCGAACTGACCCTCGACCAGGTGCTCGAGCAGTGCAAGATGTACATCGCCGCAGTCCGCATTGCGAAGGATTTTGGCTGCGATGCGATCGGCATCCAGTATCAGCAGGGATTGAAAGACATGACGCCGGCATCGGACCTCGCCGAGGGGCTGCTGAACAATGCAGATCGGCCGCCGGTTTTCGCCGAAGGAACGAAGCAGGAACTCTACGCGGGCGGCCCAGTGCCGCACTTCAATGAGGTGGACGAGTGCGCGGGCGTGGATGCGCTCATCACCAACCGCTGCTGGAAGGCGCTGGGACTGGACCCGTCGACGACTTTGCACGACGTTCGCTGGGGCGAAGAGTACAAAGGCGACGGCGTGGATGGATTTGTCTGGGTGTTCCAGATCTCCGGCGCAGCGCCGGCCAATCATTTTGTCGACGGCTACGCAGGTGCACGCAGCGAGCGGCAGCCGGCCATGTACTTTCCCCTGGGCGGCGGATCGCTCAAGGGCATCGGCAAGCCCGGTGAGATTGTCTGGAGCCGCGTGTTTGTTGAAGGAGGCGCGCTGCACGCCGATCTTCGGCCGAGGCACCGTCGTCTCCTTGCCTAAGGAAGAAACAGACCGGCGTTGGAAAGAGACGACGCCACCGTGGCCGATCGTGCACACGCTTCTGCATGGCGTATCCCGCGACCAGCTGATGGCCCGCCATCGCGCCAATCACGTAAACATCGCCTACGCACCCGATGGTGCGGCTGCCGAAAAGGCGCTGGCCACGAAAGCCGCTATGTTCGATGCATTGGGTGTGAAGGTCCACCTTTGTGGCGCCGCACTCTCGAACTGAGCTCGATTCCGGGTGCCCCATCCATCGCGTTCCATGCGATGGGTGGGAAAGCACCAATCGAATGGCGAATCCCGACTAGTTCGTGGCTTCTTCCGCCACAACTTCCCGCCGTGGCAGAATGCCCATCTCTTCATAGATAGGCCGCATGACCTTCCGCACCGCGGGCAGCTGGGTCCAGAACCAGCCCGCGCCCAGCAGCACGGCAGCCCCGTTGATCATCACCGTCCACGGCGCGCCGATCGCGTGCGCAAGCGACCCTGCAAGCAAGCTTCCGAAAGGAGCCATGCCGACAAAGGCAATGGTGTAGTAGCTCATCACGCGGCCGCGCTTGTCTTCCGCGACGATCGTTTGAATGACCGTGTTGCTGCCCGCCATCCCCTGCATCATGCCCATCCCGGCAATGGCCACCATGATCATCGAGAGCCAGAACACGCGCGACAGGCCGAAGCCGATGAGCCCAATGCCGAAGACGGAAGCGGCGACTGGGAATCATGCGCACGAGACCGCGGACGCTCTTGCGCGCAGCCAGCGAGAGAGCAGAGATCAGTGCGCCGACACCCATCGCGCCCATCAGGAAGCCTAGCGTGTGGGGCCCACCATGCAGTACCCGTGCGGCAAAGATGGGCATGAGCACCACGAACGGCATGCCCATCAGACTGACCAAAGCAAACAACAGCAGAATCGTGCGAATGGGAACAAATGCAGAAACGTAGTCCCAACCTTCCTTCAGATCAGCAAACGTTGACGCAGCTTTGCGTTGGATGGGCGCTATGTGAATGCGCATCATCAGCAGCGAAACGATCACGGCGATATAGCTGATGCCGTCGATGAGGAAGCACCAGCCTTCGCTGGTTACAGCAATCAGCATTCCCGCGAGCGAAGGGCCGACAAGGCGGGCCATGTTAACCATCGACGAATTGATGGCGATGGCATTGGAGAGGTCTTTGCGATCCTCGACCATCTGCACCATGAAGGCCTGTCGGCCGGGCATATCGAACGCATTGATCAGGCCCTGCATCACGCTGAGGGCGAGCACCCACGCAACCGTGATGTGGTGCGAAAGCGTGAGCCCGGCCAGCGCCAGCGACTGGACCATGGAAAGCACCTGCGTCCAGACCAGCACCTGGCGGCGATCGAGACGATCGACCCACACTCCGGCAAAGGGGGCGAGCAGAAACGTGGGAATCTGCCCGGCGAAGCTGACCGTGCCGAGGAGCAGTGCCGATCCAGTCAGTCGGAACACCAGCCAGCTGGTGGCGATGCGCGTCATCCACGTGCCGATGAGCGAGATCGATTGGCCGCCAAAGAAGAGGCGGAAGTTGCGATGCCGCAGCGCGCGCCACGCGTGGGAGGAACCGCTGAGGAAGGCTCGCTTGGGCGGCTCGAAGTCCATTGCTCGCCGCGCGGGCGCGTCCTCTTCTCCAACTGTGTTTTTCATGCGTCGCCTGTTAGATGCCGCAAAAAAGCGCACGATTCCTGAGGCGTCTCTTTCTTGTCAGGCGGGTCGAAAGACGACCAGAACGTTAATTACCACGGGTACTGGCACGCCATTCCTCATTGCCGGTTTGAACCGATAGCGCATTGCAGCGGTCGTAGCACTACGATCGACATCGGGCTCAACGCTCTTCACGATCTTGGGATCTTGAGGCATTCCGTGTTCATCGACCGATATGGAGACCTGACAGGTTGCAGCGATGTGATATCTCAGTTCCGCAGCGACTGTATTAAGTGGGAGCGGTGCGGTCGTTCCTGTTTTTGCGTCCAGGAGAGGAAGTTTTCCCTGGCCCAGCGGCTTCGCGTCTTTGGGCGCGCTCAGCGTTTGCTTCGGCGACTCGCGCAGGCGCAAGTGAGTGCTCTTGCTACCGTCGGGATTCTGCGTTTCTTCCACGCAACTCTTCAGCGACATTTCCAGAGAAGCGCGGACTGCGACTGGGGCGCCGCCAACCGTGGCCGGATTAAAACGCTCGCCTTTCAGGATCTGGACGGCGAAGCGATCCAGATCATCGCCGTGCGGCTCGGTGAAGTAAAACTCACTAGGATTACCCGAAGCATCAATCTGAACGAGCAGCTTGACCTTGCCGTCGAAGAATCTATGACAATCGGCGGGAGCATTGATGGGGGAGTCGAAGTGCAGAAGCTGTGGGGCGGTGGATGTTGAGCCGAAATCGTAGATCCGTGCCGGTGGCGGAGTTGGGCCCGTCTCCCGCTGAGCGCCAACGCGCGCAGCGAGTACCGGTCCTGCAAGAGCAACGGCAGCAGCAAAATGCGTCCATCGCACGGAGTAAATCCAAGAAGCAAGAAATCGGGTTGAGGTGTTTTTAGTTGGCAAGTTTATGGATCAGCCCCAGTTCGCGCAGCAGAAACGCGTAATCGAAGGCGATCTCTTTCAGATAGTCGTAGCGGCCGCTGGCGCCGCCGTGGCCGGCCTGCATGTTGGTCACCAGCAGCAGCGGATTGCGATCGGTCTTCAGCGTGCGCAGCTTGGCCACATACTTTGCCGGCTCCCAGTACATCACCTGGCTATCGTGCAGCGAGGTCTTCACCAGCATCGACGGGTATTCGCCGGCGCGCAGGTTGTCGTACGGCGAATAGCTCAGCATGTAGCGGAAGTATTCTTCTTTGTTCGGATCGCCCCACTCCTCATACTCGGGGACCGTAAGCGGCAGGGTCGCATCGAGCATGGTGTTCATCACGTCGACGAAGGGCACGTGGGACACGACGGCGCGAAACAGATCCGGGCGCAGATTCACGACCGCGCCCATCAGCAATCCACCCGCTGAGCCGCCTTCAATCGCAACCCGCGCAGGATCGCCATAGCCGGAAGTCGAAAGATACTCAACGACGGTCACGAAGTCAGAAAAAGTGTTGCGCTTCACGAGCATCTTGCCGGCGTCGTGCCATGGCTCGCCGAGATCGCCTCCGCCGCGGATGTGCGCATAGGCCATCACCACGCCGCGGTCGAGCAGGCTCAGGCGGTTCGAGTTGAACCCAACCGGCAGCGCATATCCGTACGATCCATACCCGTAGACGTATAACGGATTGCGTCCTTCCTGCCGTTTGTCTTTGCGATAGACAAGCGAGATGGGCACGCGCACGCCATCGCCTGCGACGGCATGCACGCGTTCGCTGGCGTAGAGGTCGCGATCGAAACCTCCGGGAATCTCAAGCTGTTTCAGAAGCGTCGACTGCTTCGTGGCTACGTCATATTCGTAGACAGAACTTGGGCTCACGAGCGACTGGTAGGAATAACGGAATGCCGTGGTGTCGAAGATGCGATTCACGTGCGGGTGCGCGCTGTATGCGGGCTCGGGAAAGGTGATCTCGGCATTCTGCATTGCCTGGACTCCGTCGCCCGCAAAGCGCCAGATGCGCAGGCGGGGCAGTCCGTCTTCGCGTTCGCATGCGACGAAGAAAGTCGCGAACAGATCGACGTCTTCGAGCGACACGTCCTTCCGATGCGGAATCAGTTCTGTCCAATTCTCGGGGCCGGGCGCAGAGGCGGGCGCAGTGACGAGGCGAAAGTTCTTGCCCTGATCGTTGGTGCGGATGAACCATTCGCCGTTGCGATGATCGATGGAGTATTCGTGATCATCTTTGCGCGCACTGATGAGTTGAAATGTGCCGCCGGATCGTCTGCGCGCAGCACCTGCGATTCGCTGGTGATGTGGCTCGCGGATTCCAGGACGAGAAATTTGCCGTCGCGCGTGCGGCCGACGCCGATGTTGAAGCGCTCATCGTCGTCCTGATAGACGAGTACGGATTCAGAGAACTTGCCATCCTGCGCGCGGAAGAGCTGGAACTGGCGCTTCTGCTCCTCATCCTCGACGGTATAGAAGAGGGTCCGATTGTCGGCAGCCCACACGATCGAGCCCACGCGCTCGACGGTCCCAGGCAGCGTCTCGCCGGTATCGAGGTCTTTCAAGTGCAGCGTGTACTGGCGGAAGCCTGTGGTGTCGGTGGTGTAGGCAAGCCAGCGGCCATCGTCGCTCACGTCGCTGTCGCCGATGGCGAAAAAGGCGTGACCCTCCGCCAGCTTGTTTCCATCGAGGAGCACCTGCTCTTCTGTCTTCGGAGGGAATTCTGTGCCAGCAGCGGCTTTGCGGCAGTAGATGGAGTATTGCTTGCCCTCTTCGGTGCGCGAGTAGTACCACCACTCGCCGTCGCGGTAGGGAACGGAGACGTCCGTCTGCTTTACGTGCGAGAGCATCTCCTGGTAGAGCTCTTCGCGCAGCGTTGCAAGCGGCGCCATGAACTCCTCGGCATAGGTGTTCTCCGCTTCGAGATAGGCCGTGACTTCCGGCTTCTCTTTTTCGCGCAGCCATGCGTAGTCGTCGGTGAGAACGACGCCATGCAGCGTGGTTTCGGTATGAACGATGGGCGCGACAGGAGGCTGGAGGGGCTGGCGATCAGTCATCGCTTTTAGTTTAGCTTTCGGGAAGCAGCTGTCAGCTATCAGCTATCAGCTGTCAGCCTTAAGCTGGCCATCTCGCGCCGGCATTCGCATCTTCGCAGAGCGCTTGTTCCCGCGGTTGCGCCCAGCCAAGGGGATTGAAGGCACGGAAAGAGCTGAAAGCTGAAAGCTGAGAGCTGAAAGCTGTCCTTGGAACTTCCGCAACCCCTGCCGCGTACAATTGAGTGCGATGAAAGGCTTTCGCTGCGCAGTTTCGACGATTTGCCGGCTTTCGCTGGTTGTTTTTCTGGTTTTTTCCGCAAGCGCGGGTCGCGGACAGAAGGTCGACCAGCTTCCCAAGCCCACCGACTACGTCAGCGACACGGCCCACGTCCTGTCTCCCGAAACCATCGCCAGCATCGATCAGATTTGCGGCGAACTCGATCACTCTCAGGCAAATGCGCAGATCGCTGTCGTCACCGTTCAGACCCTGGACGGGGAAGACGCAGCCCAGTACTCCGACGAGCTCGAAACCAAATGGAAGATGGGCCGCAAGGGCTCTGACCGCGGCGTGCTGATTTTGCTGGCCATCCGCGACCACCAACGGCGGATTGAGGTTGGCTACGGTCTGGAAGGCATTCTCCCCGACGGCATGCTGGGCGATATCGGCCGGGCCATGGTGCCCGACCTCCGGGCCAACGATTTCGACGGCGCTGTTACCTTGGCGGTCAATCAGGTCGCGCGCGTCATCGCCGCGGATGCCAAAGTCACGCTCAATGAAGAGCCGTCGATGGAGCAGCAGCCGATCCGGCATCGTCAGCAGTCGGCGTCCGTCGTGAAGGTGATCATCATCCTCTTGATCATCCTCTTCTTTGGCGGCTTCCAGCTCTTGCGTCTGCTGGGCATCTTCGGCCTCTTTGGCGGATGGGGCCGCGGGCCGTGGATCGGCGGAGGAGGCGGCGGCTGGGGTGGTGGCGGCGGTGGCTTCGGCGGTGGTGGTGGCGGAGGCGGCTCCGGCTTCGGTGGGTTCGGTGGTGGAAGCTTCGGCGGCGGTGGCGCCGGCGGAAGCTGGTAAGTTCAAGTTTGTTGAAGGGGTTCGCAGTGCGGACCGGAGGAGAAGAGAACGTTATGGGCAAGGGACTGCTGGTAACGCTGGGTGTGGTTGGTGTTCTCATCCTGGCGCTTCTGATGGTGTTTGGCAGTTATGTGAGCGCGAAAAACCAGATGGTCGCCAAGGATCAGGCGGTCAAGTCCGCATGGTCCGAGGTGGACGTCCAGTTGCAGCGGCGCGCCGATCTGATTCCCAACCTGGTGGAAACCGTCAAGGGATTCACCAAGGAAGAAAGCACCGTGTTCGGCGATATCGCCAACGCACGTGCCGGCCTGCTGAATGCACAGGGGCCTGCCGCCAAGATTGCTGCGAACAACACGCTCGACGGGGCGTTTGGCCGCCTGTTGGCCCTCACGGAAAACTACCCGCAACTGCGCTCCAGCGACCAGTTCATGCGCCTGCAGGATGAGTTGGCGGGGACCGAAAACCGTATCGGCGTGGCGCGCAAGCGGTACAACGACACGCTCAAGGACTACAACACGTTCGTGCTGCAGTTCCCGAACAGCATCTGGGCGGGCATGGCCGGATTCAAGGAGAACAGCGCGTACTTCACGGCCAGCGACAGCGCGCGGACGGTCCCCGGCGTGAAGTTCTAGAAGGTCCGGTGCTGCTCCACGCATGCAAAGTTTGTATGGGACATCGAGCTCATCTGATTTTGCGCTTTCCCACCCATCCGCGATAAGGCTGCTGATGGATGGGGCACCCAATTCGCGAGGGGAAATAGAAAACCCGCCCCTCAGCGGCTAAAGCCGGCGTCGTGTGTGCACCGGTTACGGCTGGGCTGAAGCCCAGCCCCTTCAAAACAGCGGCAAAACTCGGCAAAGGAAAAGGCCATCCTCAGCGGATGGCCTTTTCAGCATTCCCGGGGAAGGCGGAGGGGCTACTTGAAGGCGGCGATGGCGCTGGCCTCGTCGTCGTAAATGTCGAATACGGTGTAAAGCTTGGTGAGCTGTAAAAGGTCGTGGACCTTCTTGGTCAGCTTCAGCAGCTTCAGGTTTGCGCCTTGGTTCTTCGAGGTGGTGTAGGCGCTCACCAGTTCGCCCAGCCCAGAGCTGTCGATGTAGTTTACGTCGCCGAGGTCCACAAGGATGTTCTTTGAACCCTTGCTGATAAGGTCGCGAATCGCATCGCGGAGTTGCACGCTGCCTTCCCCCAGAGTAATCCGCCCGCTGAGATCGAGAACAGTCACGCCATCCACTTCACGGGAAGCAATAGTTAGAGCCACGAGAATTCCTCCTTGTTCGGTGTAACGGTTATAGCACTTTTACCGGGCGCGGTGGCAATGCCGAATCTCACAGAAGTGGCGTCAGAAATGGTGCGCATGCGGTGCGGCAACGCTCAGGTTGCTTCGGCTGCGGGCGCCAGGTGTTTTACCAACGTCAATTCGGTTCCCGGATGCAACTGTCGAAAGTGTAACTCGTCCATGAAGGACCGGATGAGAAAGATGCCGCGGCCGGTGCCACGCAAAAGGTTTTCCGGGGCCAGCGGATCGGGAAGGGAATCAGGATCGAGGCCCTTCCCCTGATCCGCGACCTTGATCACCAGGGCTTTGCCGGTATTTTCCAGGCTCACGGAAATCTGCTTGGAAGGATCGTACTCGTTTCCGTGCAGAACGGCATTTACGGCGGCCTCGCGCACTGCCATGGTGAATCCGAAACGCGTGTCTTCATCCATGCCGGCCTCTTCGGCCAATTTGTCGGCGGCAGCCTCCACGGTACTGACGCTTTCCATGGTGGAACTCAGCGAAAAACTCATCCGACCTTCCCTGGGTGCGTTCACCGGGCCTGTTTCCACCTCGCGTGGTTTCCCCTCATAAGATGAGCGCGAGGCGCGGAGGGAGCAATTCGCGCGCCGTGCAACCTTGCTCGCAGTGTCGTTGCTAAAAGCAATTGTGTCAAGCCGGGAGGTCCCGAAGCTGATGGGGAGTGCGAAGAATCGACATGCTGAAATAAAGCTAGCCCGATTCTCGATTTCCTCGCATACCCGGGCTGGGGAGAACGAAGCCCTCGTGCGCGCGAAAAGGGAACGCCTGCTACACCGCAGGTGCTTTAGACTCACTGCATGCAGACCGCAACCGCACGCGTGAGCCTCAGCGCACTTCTCGGAACTCCGGTGACGGACGCGCAGGGCCATTTGCGCGGGCGGCTCAAGGATATTGCCGTCGCGACCGGGCCCGAGGCCGGCAAGGTTGCGGGGCTGGTGCTGAAAACCCGGAGCGGCCTGTCCATCGTGCCCTCGCAGGACGTGATGGAAACCCCGGCCGGCACGCTCGAACTGCGCAACACGGGCGCATTGACGCCGCTCAAGGACGAAGGCAACTACCTCTACCTGCAGCAGGATCTCGTCGACCGGCAGATTATCGATATTCACGGCCGCAAGGTCGTGCGCGTGAACGATGTCGAATTGGAATGGATGGGGCGCGGCGCCGTTCACCTGCTGCGCGTGGCTGAAGTCGAAGTCGGCTTGCGTGGCGCGTTCCGGCGCATCGTCAAGGGCCTTCTGCCCCGCAATACCATCGAGAGTCTTTCGCGGAAATTGAATGCCCGCAGCATTCCGTGGCAGTTTGTCGATGTCATCGAGGTTGACCCGGCGCGGCGCGTCAAGCTGCGCATTGAATATGAGCGGCTGGCCGAAATGCATCCGTCGGACCTCGCAGAGATTCTTGAGGACCTGGCTCCGGCGGAACGCGAAGCGGTGTTTACCTCTCTCGACGAAGAAGTGGCCGCTGAGACGCTCGAGGAAGTCGAGCCGAAGCTGCAAAAGGCGCTCCTCGAAAAGCTGGACGAAGAAAAGATTGCCGACATTGTCGAGGAGATGGATCCGGGCGCCGCGGCGGACCTGCTGGCGGAACTCTCCGAAGAACAGTCCGACGCGATTCTCGAAGAGATGGAGCCGGAAGAACGGCACGAGGTTGAGGAACTGCTCGAGTTCGATGAGAACTCGGCGGCGGGCTGCATGACCACCGACTTTGTGTCTTTGGGCATGCAGGCCACGGTCGGCCAGGCGGTGCAGGCCCTTCGCGCATTCGAGGGCGATCCGGAAAGTGTGACCGAGGTCTACCTGCTCGATGAAAAGCGGGTGCTGCGTGGTGCGATTCCACTGGCGCGCCTCGTGATGGCGCAGCCGGAGACGCGGCTGGCCGTGCTTGCCGAGCCGCGCGTGCTCTCGTGTCCCGCAGACCTGGATCAGAACGAGCTGGCCGAGATGTTCGACAAGTACAATCTGCACGCATTGCCCGTGGTCGACAGCCTGGGGCGTATGGTGGGCGAGGTGCAGGCCGACCACGTGATCAGTTTCCTGCGCGAAAAGCTGTAGAGGAAAACAGACGCAGAGTGGCCTGATCGCGAACGCAAGCAGAATTCGTGCCCAAACAGGAACTTCCTTCCTGTCTTTTTGCCACTTCTGGGTGAGAAAACTGCTGGGCGCAAGAGTATTTGTGAAACAATCCTAAGATGGTGCAACTCCCAAAGATCATTCAGGGTGGTATGGGTGTGGGCGTCTCCAATTGGAGACTGGCCCAGGCTGTCTCCAAACTCGGCCAGCTCGGAGTGGTTTCCGGCACGGCGCTCGATCAGCTGTTTGTGCGGCGTCTCGTCGACGGCGACGAGGGTGGCCACATGAAGCGCGGGATCGATGCGTTCCCGTTCCAGGAGATGGCGCGCCGCATCTGGCAAGAGTACTTTGTTCCGGGCGGCAAGCCCGAAGGCGCCCCCTATCCCGCCGTGACCATGCATCAGAAGAACAGCCCGCGCAAGCTCGTGGAGCTTTGCATGGTCAGCAATTTTGTTGAAGTCTTTCTTGCAAAAGAAGGCCACAAGAACCCCGTAGGAATCAACTTTCTGGAAAAAGTACAAATGCCGCACCTGGCCTCGATTTACGGAGCGATGCTGGCCGGTGTGGGCTACGTCTTGATGGGAGCCGGGATCCCGTTGCACATTCCCGGCGTGCTCGACGCCTTCGCTGCCAATCACATTGCGGAGTACAAGCTGGCTGTAACCGGTGCTGCCGTGGCGCAGGACACGCAGATGCGGCTCGATGCGCGCCTCTACACCGAGGGCATCCTGCCCATGTTGCAGCGCCCCAGGTTCCTGGCCATCGTCTCTTCAAATACACTCGCGACGACCATGCTGCGTCGCGCTTCTGGCCGGGTCAATGGTCTGGTGATCGAGGGTCCCGTGGCCGGCGGCCACAATGCTCCCCCTCGCGGCAAGTTGCAGTTGAATGCGGCCGGCGAACCCGTCTACGGCGAACGCGATCTGGTCGACATGGCAGGTCTGCGCGCCTTGGGAGTTCCTTTCTGGCTGGCCGGCGGTTACGGCAACGCAGAGAAGCTTCGAGAAGCATTGGAAGATGGCGCCGCCGGAATTCAGGTGGGCACCGCATTCGCGTTCTCGCGCGAATCGGGCATGCGTTCAGATTTGAAGAAACAGTTGATAGGTCAGGCGAAAACTGGTGCAGGCGTTGTGTTTACAGATCCGCTGGCTTCGCCCACCGGTTTCCCCTTCAAGGTTGCTCAGGTGGAAGGAACCTCGTCCGCGTTTCCCATTTATCAGGAGCGGAAGCGCGTATGCGATCTCGGCTATCTGCGCGAGCCGTATCAGTCCGCCGAAGATTCGATCGGTTATCGCTGCGCCGCCGAGCCGGTGGCGAACTATGTGGCCAAGGGCGGCAAAGTCGAGGACACCGTCGGTCGCAAATGCCTTTGCAATGCGCTGATGGCGAACGTCGGCCA
This sequence comes from uncultured Acidobacteriaceae bacterium, assembly GCA_963846095.1. Lineage (GTDB taxonomy): Bacteria > Acidobacteriota > Terriglobia > Terriglobales > Acidobacteriaceae > Telmatobacter. Next base: position 177,435 of record CAWJUW010000003.1, on the reverse strand, counting down.
TGCCCAGGTCCGCAAAGATGGGGCGGTTGAACCTCCTCTGGTGACCGTCGGCGACGATCTGAACACGATCGCAACCTTCCTGGCTCCAGGGAAAGACTCGTATGGCGCGGAAGATGTCGTGGCGACGTTGATGTCGGGCCTTTCCGCAGGTGTCGAACACGAGTCCGAACAGGTGTTGTTGGCGACCGCCTAGGCAGACCACCTGTCCTCCCGCGGAGCGTAGCGACGAACGCCCGCGATTGTTTCCATCCGGCCAAACCTTGAAGAGCCCTTCTTCTGCCCACACCAGGGGTGTCTTCCAATGCTCCCCTTGACAATCGACCTGAGCCGCGGTACTCTCTGGTCGAATGTCGACTAGAGAGTCTGAAAACCAGTCCGGCCTCCTCCAGGGCACCCTCGACCTGCTGATTCTGCAGACAGTCGCGCTCGGCCCGGTCCACGGCCATGCCATCGCCAAGTCCATTGAGAGCCGCTCGCGCGAGATGCTGCAGGTGGGCCACGGCTCCCTCTATCCCGCGCTGCAGCGGCTGATCAAAGACGGGCTCATCGCCGGCGAAGACGGCACATCCGAGAACAATCGCAAGGCGCGCTTTTACCGACTCACCCCAAAGGGCGAAAAGAAGCTTTTAGCCGAGACGTCGCGCTGGCATCGCTTCGCCGAAGCCATCGGGCACGTTCTCACTCCACTCACCGAAGAAGGCAAGTAGCTCGATCGCGACGCAGAAAAGGAGCCCGGCATGAACTGGTCGAAACGCAGCGAACGGCTTCAGGGCGAGATTGAGGCGCACATCGAATACGAAACCCAGGAGAACATCGAGGCCGGCATGTCCCCCGAAGAAGCGCGTCGCGCCGCGGCCGCAAAGTTCGGCAACGTTCTCCTCGTCCGCGAAAAATCGCGCGAGATCTGGGGATGGCTGTGGCTCGAACGGCTCTGGCAAGACGTGCGCTACGCGCTGCGCGGCTTCCGGCGGAATCCCGGCTTCGCCACTGTCGCTCTGCTCTCGCTCATGCTCGGCATCGGCGCTAGCGTTGCGCTGTTCAGCGTGGTGTATGGGGTGCTTATCTCGCCCTATCCCTATGCCAAGCCCAATGAGATTTGGTCTCCCTTCGTCCTGGGTCCCAACGATCAGCTGAACTATTGGCATCGCTACACGCGCCGCGAGTTTGTGGAGATTCAAAAGCTGCCGGCCTTCTCCGACGTCATGGCCACCGATGTGCAATCGGTGCTGATGACCGGCGACAACAGCACAGAGAGCTTCAATGGCGTGTTCCTGACGGGAACCGGCTTCAACTTTATCGGCGTCAAACCGCTGCTCGGCCGAACCATCCAGCCCTACGACATTCGCGACGGAAACAACCCGGCCCCGGTGGTCGTGCTCACCTACGGCTTGTGGAAGCGGATGTTCGACGGCGATAGGAACGTTCTCGGCAAGACGCTCATCCTCGATGGCGTTCCACACGCCATCATCGGCGTCATGCCCCCGCGATTCGGCTGGTGGACCAACGATTCCTTCTGGCTACCCATGGCGATGGATCTCACCAACGATACGCCCATCAACGTGATCATGCGTCTTCAGCCAGGAGTGAGCACGCAACAGGCGGAGCAGCAGCTCAACCAACTGAACGTGAACCTGGCGCAGCTCAACCCCAAGAGTTTTCCTAAGGGACAGCTGCACACAATCCTGCGTAACTACATGGACATCACGCAGGCGAGCGGTTCGATGACCTCAAGCCTGAATTTGCTGTTGGCCGCGGTCGGGCTTTTGCTGCTGATCGCGTGCGTAAACGTCGCCAACCTTCAGCTTGCCCGCATGACCTCGCGCACCCGCGAGATCGCGATGCGCATGGCCATCGGCGCAGGCCGCGCGCGCCTGGTGCGGCAACTGCTCACGGAGAGTATTTTGCTCTCCTTCCTTGGTGGCGCAATCGGCGTGTTGTTCTCCTTCGCGCTGGTCCGCGCCATCGTCGCTCTGATCCCGCCTGACTACGTGCCCAACGAGGCACGCATCACCATCAACGGCTATGTGCTGCTGTTTTCCGTGGGCGTTTCGGTACTGACTGGCATTCTCTTCGGCCTTGTGCCGGCGATTCGCTCCTCGTACCCCGATCTTGCCGACGCGCTGAAAGATGGCGGCAATGGCGCGGGGTCAAGCATCCGCGGGCAAGGCATGCGCAGCAGCCTGGTCGTCGTCGAAATTGCGTTATCGGTCATCCTGCTCAGCGGCGCCAGCCTCGGCGATTCGCAGCTTTGTCGACCTGCTCCGCACCGACCCCGGCTTCCAACCGGAAAAGACGCTGACTCTCCGTCTCACCATGCAGCCCGCGCGCTACCCCACACTCGAACAGCGCAATACGTTCGATCGCGAAGTGCTCGAGAATCTCTCCAACCTGCCCGGCGTGCAGTCGGTGGCGATCGGCAACGGAGGCATGCCCTACAGCGGATGGGAGTCGCACTACACGCGCGAGGGACAGCCGCCCGTCGAAGGCCAGAAGATTGCCTGCGCGCTGATCAGCAAAGATTATCTGCGCACGTTGGGAATTCCGTTGAAGCGTGGGCGCAGCTTCACCTCTGCCGAGTTGGAGAACGGCATGCACGTCGTGTTGATCAACGAGAGCGCTGCGAAGTTATGGCCGGCGGGAATGGATCCGGTTGGCCATCGGCTCCATATCGACGCGCTGGCCGAACCACTCAGGCCACCGGTCTTGATGGTGCCCGGGATCAGCCCGGACATGGTGATCGTCGGCGTGGTGGGCGATACAAAAAACGATGGACTGCAGGACGCTACGTTGCCCGCTGCTTATTTGCCCTACACGCTGGTGGCTCCCCCCGACCGCCAACTCGCAATTCGGACCTTTGGCGAGCCAATGGCGATTCTGAGCACGGTGCGCCAAAAGATACACGGCATGGATCAGGGAATGGCGCTGGGCCGGCCCATGACCGTCGACGAGATGATGGGCCAGGAGACGGAGCAGCCGCGGTTCAACATGGCGCTCTTCAGCGGATTCGCCGCCTTGGGCCTGGCACTCGCAGCCATCGGCATCTACTGCGTCATCTCGTACAACGTCACCCAGCGGGTGCACGAGATTGGCGTGCGCATGGCCCTGGGCGCATCGCGCGGCACCATTCTGAAATGGGTGCTCCGCGCCGCCGCCAAGGTCACAGCCATCGGTCTCCTCATCGGACTGAGCGGCAGTTTCGCGCTGGAGAAACTCGCACAGTTCACCGTATTCGGCACCGCAAAATTCGACGCGTTGACGTTTGCGGCGGTGATGCTGCTGCTGTCGTGCGTTGCCTTGCTCGCAGCTTGGCTGCCTGCACGCCGCGCCGGCAAGCTCAATCCTGTAACGGCGCTGCGTCAACAAGCCTAGACCGACGAAGCTGACCGGCCGAGCGCAACTCGCGATAGACAACGACTGTCATCCTGAACGCAGTGAAGGATCTGTAGTTGCTGTTAGCGGCTCAAGATGCCGCCTCCGCGAGAACTCCGGCGCGGCATTTTTTCTCTTCGAGTTTGCACAGAATTACGGGGCAAACCTGCATACTCATCGTATGTCCTAGGTGTGCCGCGCAAACCCTCGGAGAAAGTCCCGGAGAGGTTACCAGAAAAACAGATACCCCCCTCCCCCCTCCCCCCTCCCCACTCCCCCCCCTTTATGAGGGCTTGACTGGGCCGGGGCCGCCTACTGCGAAGATTTTCGGAATCCTCTCCGCAGCCGGTGGCAGCGCGGGGAAAGCGGCATGGGGCTCGGTCTGATACCAGTAAGCAACCGAATAGAAATTGTCGGCCCGAACGTTCGCATGCCCATGCTCGATCGTGACCTTGATCGACTTTTCGAAAGTGATGGGACTCTCAATGTGCCAACGATATAGGCAATAGCGGCCGCCAATGCGCTCGTGCGGGTCGGAGATGACCGGCGCGCCGTTGTGCATGTAGGCAAACGGCTGCCCGCCAAAATCCCACGCGCCGTTGTAGTAGTCCTCCGTGCCCGTGCCGTTGATGGTGGGCATCGTGTCGCCGTCGATGAAGATCATGTCGTCGCCTTCGCCAAACCAGTTGTCCTGGTTCTGCTCAACGGCATGCGTCACGCCGACAAAGTGCCCCTGACCTGTAGCCTCGAGAAAGACGTAGTTGTCTTTGCCGTCGAGGTTTTTCTTGTTGTTGACCGCGTCGTCGCCGTTGCTCTTCCAGTTATCGGTCCAGCCCTTGGCGGGAGCGGCCTGGCGATACTGTGCGTGGAAACGCGCAATGCCGGATGGCAGCGATGGCAGCGTCACATAGTCGACGGCGAAGTAGAGACTGTCGGTCTTGACCGGCCCTTCATTCGTCAGTGAAAGCCGCGCCGATTTTTCGAAGGGCATCTGAAAGTAGGCGTTCAGCGCCTTGATCGGCGCGACGGCCAGAAAAGCCGACTGGTAGGTAAAGTATTCGCCCAGCCCCATGCCGTAAAAATCGCCGATGGGCACTTCAATCGAAGGAGAAGCCTCTCCGTCCCACCAGGCGCGCAGCACCAGGTTTTTAAGATGGTGCGAGTCGTCGGAACTGATGGTGAACCAGATGTGCGTGATCACCCCAGCGCCGGTGACATCGAGCAGCGTAGCCGAGGCGCCGGGTTCGACAGGAACCGCATCGGCATTGCGCGCCCGAGCGATCCCAACTCGAGGAGCGGCGCGACTTGTAGTTGCGCAGCCGCGCCTGCGCAATGAGCTCCTCAGGAAATCCCGAGGCATCGGAGGGTGCCGAAGGGCTCGCCACGAGATGCCGGCGAAGCTGCAGAGGTGGCAGCATTGAGGCCGAGCACGGCAGCAGCTGAGACCATGCCGGAGAGAAGTTTGCGGCGCGCGGGCGAGTTCTGATCAGGATTGGATGAATGCATTGACGACAGCCTCCGGGCAATCAAGGTTCGAAAGCGTGTTGTAGCTTTGTGTGCCGGGGGCTGTCAAGGTTGGCGGCTCAGCAGTAGCCCAGCAGGCTCAAGATGCGGCTGGCCGGGGCGAGCTGGAAGCCATCGACGGCTTCGCATCGTGGGCAAACCGCATCGATGTCCTGCGAGTAAGAGGGCGTAATCAGCAGGTCAGCGCGTGCTGTGATCAGGCCGCGCAGAAGATCTGCTGCACAATTGAACGTTTCTGGATGATTTGTCTTGCGGTGATCGCGCCAGGCTAGCTCTGTCGCATCGGGTTCAAGGAACGGGAGGGTGCGCAGGAGATCGACCGCGTGCTTAGCGGGCGTTGGCGTGCCCGTCGCCAGAGCCATGCAAAGTCGCGCTGCATGTGCAGCCAGGTCGCTGAGGGAAATCATGAGCATCGGTGCTCCCACAATTTCCGATACCTCGGCTCGTCTCGTGGTGTCACCGCATGCTCGAAACACATCCACGCGGACGGCCGTTTCGGGGTCGACGCACTGGAACAGTGTGCTGCCGGCGGAGCCGCCGGGGTGCACGTGGCGAACCAGGAAATCGGCAGCGAGTGTTCTGGGGATTTCGTCGAACGAGTCCGCAAGAAAGTCGAGGTCGTTGAGCGGCCGCGACTGACTGGCCGGTTCGAAGTGCGCCAGGTGGAACTCGACGGCAAGTCCTCCTGCAAGCACGAGCGGCGTGGTGAAGTGCTCGCGCAATTTTTCGAGGGTACGCTGGGCGCGGCACGCATCTTCGGGCGACAAGAACGCGGCGAGTTCCATCGGTACACGTCGCATCAGCGCTTTTGCGATGGCTTTGCGGACGCCAGGTAAGCGTCGAGTGCTTCCTGCCATTCTTTGCCTGCGCTCTGATCGCCATGGCTCATGGCCGCGACGTGTTCGTTGCCCTCCGGCGTAATGGCCGTCCGCGTGTAGGTGACATGAACCTTCGTCGAGTCGTGAGCGGCGGGCTCGAAGCGTACATCGATGACCGTCACCAGAAGATCGGGGATGAAATAGACGTATTGCAGATGGCGGGCGTCCAGATCGCGGACTGAGGATACCCAGACTGCCTTTATGCCTCCGTGCTGGATCGTGAAGACGGCGCCTTCCACGTCGGCGGCCGGCTGTGGATGCAGAAACTCGGGATTCCAGTGCGAGCCGGCCCACGCGCGTTCACCCTCCGGCCCGAAGAGTTTCACGGCTTCGACGTAGGGCTGAGAGACGACGACATCGAAGCTGGTCTGAACGTGTGCCAGCGGGGTCGCGGGTTGCGCCACGGCGGCTGCGGCAACGGCGGTGAAAAGCAGCAGATCTGTAGTCATTTTCTTCGCTCCTTGAGGTTGTGGCTGTCCGCGGCATTGAGTGTCATGCCGTAGAGAGACTTGAATTGCTCGATTTCCTTGAGCGTTTGAACGGAGAACGGCGCCTTGCCCTCAAAGGCGTGAAGGACGATGCCTTCGAGCAAGTCGCCGAGGGTCATGTCCTTCTGTTCGGCGATCGCCTTGAGGACTTTGAGCATGCGTTTTTCAAGGCGAACGCCAGTCTGTACGCGTTCGACCACGACGGGTTCGCGGCGAGATGGATTTTCCGGCTTTGTCATCTTGGTACAAATGTACCAAGATAACATTTGTCTTGCAACTCGCCCGGGATAGTTCGCTCCTCGCTGAATCCGAGCGTGAAAGCTAAAAGCTGAAAGCTGAGAGCTGAAAGCTTCCTTTCCGATCCCTGACCCCTGACCTCTGACCACTGTGTTATGGTCAGGGAGGAAAAATGAATCCCCCATAGGAACCCGAGTCGATGTGGAGACGCTGGCGAACCCGGATACTGCTCTTTTTTGCCGTTCTCGGCCCCGGATTTATTACCGCCAACGTCGATAACGACTCGGGCGGCATCCTCACCTACTCGCAAGCCGGCGCACAATACGGCTATTCGCTTCTGTGGACGATGATTCCCATCACGATCTCGCTGATCGTGGTGCAGGAGATGTGCGCCCGCATGGGCGTGGTCACCGGCAAAGGCCTGAGCGACCTGATCCGCGAAGAGTTCGGCCTGCGGCTTACGTTTCTCGTGATGGTCGCACTGGTGGTGGTGAACTACACCAACGTGGTGGCCGAATTCATCGGCATCGCCGGTTCGCTGCATCTGTTCCACGTGTCGAAGTACATCTCGGTGCCGATCTGCGCTGCGCTGGTGTGGTTCCTGGTGGTGCGGGGCAACTACAAGAGCACGGAAAAGATCTTCATCGTGGCCTCGCTGGTATATATCGCGTACATCTTTGCCGGCGTGCTTTCGCAGCCGAGCTGGCACGATGCGCTGCTTGCGACCGTGCAGATGCCTGCGCGTACCGTGTGGAACGAGAAGGCGTACATGTACATGGCCGTGGGCATTGTGGGTACGACCATTGCACCGTGGATGCAGTTCTATCTGCAGTCGTCGATCGTGGAGAAGGGAATCCGCGTCAAGGACTACAACACCTCGCGGATCGATGTCGTTGTGGGCAGCCTGTTCACCGACATCGTTGCCTGGTTCATCATCGTCGCCTGCGCGGCCACGTTGTTCGTGCACGGCATGGGCGCGATCCAGTGGGCATCGGATGCGGCCGAGGCGATGCGGCCACTGGCCGGGGACTACGCATTTGTCCTGTTCGCTTTCGGCTTGTTTAATGCGTCGCTCTTTGCGGCGTCGATATTGCCTCTTTCGACGGCTTACACCGTCTGCGAAGGCATGGGCTTTGAGTCGGGCGTCGACAAGAGCTTCAAAGAGGCTCCGTTCTTCTACTGGCTCTACACGCTGTTGATTGCCCTGGGCGCGCTGACGGTGTTGTTGTTGCCCGATTCGAAGCTGATCAGTTTCGCGATCCTGTCGCAGGTGCTGAACGGCGTGTTGCTGCCGGTGGTGATCATTCTGATGCTGCTGTTGATCAACCGCACCGACCTGATGGGCGAGCATAAGAACTCGCGTGCCTGGAACTGGATTGCGTGGGGAACCAGCGTGATCGTGATCGGAATGACGCTGGTGATGCTGTGGGGCCTGCTCCCGGGAAAGTGAGAAGAGCAGCTTTCAGCTCTCAGCTGTCAGCTATCAGCCGGGTGCCCCAGGTTTCTCGCATTTGGAGATTTGGGCAAGCACAAACTTCCTGCGAGCGAAAAGCGAGCGTCTGCCCCACCGCAGGTGGCTATAATGCCCGCATGTACACGCCTCAGTCCGGCATCTTTGCGCTCGGGACTTCTTCGCACGCGTACCTGGAATTCGACATCCTGGACGCAAAGAAGAGCCGGGAGTTCGTCTCCACCATCTCCGCGATCCGTGAGCCGCGAACCACTACGGGCGGCGTGAACTTTGTCATCGGATTTCGGCCGGAGCTCTGGCGCTCTCTTGCTCCCGACGACACGCCTCCCGGCGTCCAGGGTTTCAATGAGGCGATTGAAGGCATCGAGGGATTTACCATGCCCGCCACGCAGCATGACGCGCTGGTATGGCTGTCGGGAAGCGCCTACGACGTGTTGTTCGATATGGCTCGCTCTGTGGTCCGCGACCTCGCGGGCCTCGCATCGGTCAGCGACGAGACGTCCAGCTGGCCTTACCGGCATGATCGCGATTTGACTGGCTTCATCGACGGTTCTGAAAATCCGACGCTGCTCGACGCGCCCGGCTATGCGCTTCTTCCGGAGGGAGTGCCCGGGGCGGCGGGATCGGTGCTGCTGCTGCAGAAATGGAAGCACAACGTGACTGCGTGGGAGGCTCTGCCGGTCGAGCAACAGGAACGCATCATGGGGCGCACCAAGCCCGACAGTATCGAACTGGAGAACAAGCCTGCGGATTCACATGTGGCGCGCACCGATCAGGATGAGTTTGGCAATATCTTCCGCCGCAACATGCCCTACGGAAACGTCGAGGATCATGGAACGGTCTTCGTTGGATTCAGCGCAGACCAGCAGCGGCTCTCCAAAATGCTCGAGAGCATGGCCGGCCTGGTCAACGGCGCGCGCGATGCACTGACTCGCTACACGCAGCCGCTGACGGGATCCTATTACTTCGTCCCTTCCGTCGAGGGGCTGCGGCGCCAACGGCCGGACGCTTGACCTTGGCCCCGTCAATCTGGAAGACGGAAGCCGCCGCTTCCCTTATTCAGTGCGCAGGGCCCGGTTCGGATCCACGGACGCAGCGCGCCTCGCCGGCACAGCGGCTGCAACAAAGGAACAGAGCGTCAGCACAATGACCGTTGCACCGAGCACAGCCGGATCGAGCTGGCTCACCTCATAAAGTTGGCTGTGCAGGAGCCGTCCGCAGAAGATGGCGATGGGCACACCGATGCACAGGCCGATGGCCGTATGTTTCAGCGCGCTCCTGAGCACCATCGCGATCACATCTCCACGATCGGCGCCCAGAGCCATGCGAATTCCAATCTCCGCAGTCCGTCGCGCAACGTTGTATGCAGTCACTCCGTAAAGACCCACGGAAGCCAGCAAGAGCGCAAGCACGCCGAACAGACTTGTAAGTCGCGCGATCAGCCGCTCCTGGTTGAATTGCAGTGCCACCTGATCGGTGTAAGTATCCGCATCAATCAGGGCAAGTTTCGGATCGACCTCCGCGAGCGCCTTGCGCAGAGTCGCCTCATAGGGAGCTGGGGCGCCGGCGACCTTCATCTCAATCAGCTGCGCATAGTGCGTTCCCGACTCGAGCCGCTGATAGCCTGACGGCGCATATGCAGTGCTCTGCGAAAAGGGCAGGAAGTAGGTCGGATGCGGCAAGGCACCGGGGTTCTTATACTTCGCGTTCTTTGTCACTCCCACAATCTCGAAATCCGCGCTGTGGCCATCAAGATTCAGCCCGAAGTGCTGCCCGATTGGATTTCGACCTTCGAAAAAACTGTGAACGAAGTTTTCATCCACCACCGCGACATGCGGTGCGTTCTGCGTATCGCTGCGTGTGAAAGCGCGGCCCATCTCTACCGGCGTGCCGATCGTCTCAAAGTAGTGCGGCGTCACCCGGTTGAAGATCGTGTCCACATCTCCAATCGAACTATCCGAGCGCCCGGCGATCGAGATGTTCAGGTTGATGCAGCAGAATTTCTGCGGAGCATTGAGCGACAGGCTCGCACTCACAACGCCCGGGATGTGTTCCAGCTTGTCTTGAATGCGATCGTAAAGCGCAGGCAACTCCTCCGGGTTATAACCGGCCGCCTTGAAGTTGATCCAGCCGAGGACGCGCCCTTGCGGCTGAAACCCGAGATCGGCTCCCTCCAGGTGCATCAGGCTTTCCGTTGCGAGACCGGCAATGGCCAGCAGAATCACCGAAACCGCGGCCTGGAAGATGACAAGAACTCTCTGCGAGCGCGAACTGTAACTCGTGCGTGACCGGTTTGCGCCCTGCAGCCCTTGCAGCGGATCCGCGTGTGTGCCAACCCATGCCGGAGCAAGAGAAAACGCAACGCACGTCAACAGCGACAGCGCAAACGCAAAGCAAAGTCCGGGAACCGACGGCGCCGCGCTCACTGGAATCAGTGTTGCGCCGCGAAAGACAATCAGCAGCAGAGCCCGGGCAAGGCCAAAGGCCAGCAGCACGCCAACAGCGCCGCCCATGCACGACATGAGCAGGCTCTCAATCATGATGGCGCGCAACAACCGTATGCGCGGCGCTCCCAGCGAGAGACAAAGAGCGATCTGGTTACGCCGCGCAGCGCCACGCACAAGCAGCAGGTTCGCCAAATTTGCGCACGCGATAAAGAGCACCAGGCCTGCCGCCGATGAAAGCAAAAGCAGCCCGCGCTTTGAATTGCTCCTTAGCGACGAAACACCTGTGCCGGCTTTCGAAAGCTGGATGTGCTGTTGATTCACCTTGGCAGCTTCATCGTCGGCGAGACTTCCTTCCGCACGCAGATACTGCTGCAGTTCGCTGGTAAGCTTGCTCTCCACGGTCTTATGGGCGCTTCCGGCCTTCAGCCGTGCGATCACATAGAGCCACGCATCGCCTGAGGAGTACAGAAGCGACTTCTTGCCATTGCCTTCAAACGCCGCTTCCTGTGCGAGTGGAACCCAAAGCGCGGGAGGGCTCTGCGTCAGCCTGTCGCCATTAAAGTCGGGCGGTGCAATGCCAACAATCGTGAAGGGCAGTTCGTTGATCAGCACTTTCTTGCCGACAATCGATGGATCCGACCCAAACTGATTCTGCCAGGCCCGGTATCCCATCACCGCCACGGCTGCCGAGTTCTCCTGGTCGTCGAATGGCGCAATCAGGCGCCCAAGCGCCGCATCAATTCCCAAGCGTGGAGAAGTAGTTTCCTGAAACATACTCCCCGTCGATCGTCTGCGCCGCCTGCGACGATTGCGGCAGGCGAATGCTGAATGTCGGATTCCCTCCGGAGAACGCAGCAATCTGCTCAAACGAGTCGTCGTGATCGCGCAGCTGTTTGTAGAAGGGATAGTCGAAGGTTCCCCATGAGCCCTGCAACCCGCCCCACTCGCAGCAAAAGTCTTCGCCCTCGCCCACCCGGAGCAGTTCTCCGGGATGCGCCACAGGCAACTGCTTGAGCATCACGCCGTAGACGAGAGTGAAGATGGCAGTATTTGCGCCAATGCCCAACGCAAGCGTAAGAACCGCAACCAGGGTGAAGCCGGGCGATCGAAACAGTTGACGAATCCCATAGCGCACATCCCAAAGCAGTGAGTCAAAGGTCGATTCCCAACCAACAGCGCTCACCTTGGTTTGTACGGTCGTGAGGCTGCCCATCTCCGCACGCGCCTGCCGCCAAGCTTCTGCTTCCGAAATGCCTCTGCGCATCTTCTCGTCCACCGAGGCCTGAAGATAGGCGTGCAGCTCTTCCGTGAGCTCTACCCGCTTCCGATTCTTCGAGCCTTGCGTCTTGAAACCCGAAACCAGCCGATTCCACCAAAGCATCCCTGCCTCCTCAGGCTTCTAAAATGCGCGCAACCGCGCCGACCTGCCGTTCCCATGCACGAATCTCCTCTTTCAGAGCCTTGGTCCCGAGCGCAGTCAGCATGTAGTAGCGCGCACGCCGGTTGTTTTCCGACAAACGCCACTCGCCCTTGATGCGCCCTTCCTGCTCCAGTCGATTCAGTGCCGGGAAGAGTGAACCTGGAATGACGTGAAAAAGCCCATCGCTCATCTGCCCAATCCGGACAGAAATTCCGAACCCGTGCATGGGCTCCAGCGCGAGTGTTTTCAGGATCAACATCTCGAGCGTGCCCTGCACCAGATCGCCCCGCCTCGTTGTCATCAGGAGGTCTCCTATCGATTATCGATAAGAATGCAGCAACTCATATCGATTGTCAAGAGGAGAGAGAAATCGCGCCTCAACCTCGGACCTTGCGGCTGCGGACCGAAGCCTGGGGGAATTGATTGAGCGGGGCAACACCGAAAGCGATGCTTTTGGTAAATGGAGCCAAGGGCCGGGAGCAGAGAGCCAAGGCTGAAAGCTGAGAGCTGAAGGCTGAGAGCTGAAAGCTGAAAGCTGTCCTACAGCAGCTTCCCCTCGGCAAGATCCCGGATCAGTCCTCGATCCGCGGCGAGGAAGTCGAAGGTGGTCAGATCCTCGAGCTTGGTCCAGCGCACCTCGTTGTAGATGCGGTTCTGGACCTCGCCTGTAAACTCGTGCACCGCGAAGAACTGCAGGTCGACGGCTCCGCCGTGCCGGTAGTTGTGGCGGATGTGGGTGACGCGCGGTCCGATCACGGCGTGGATGCCCAGTTCCTCTTCGAGTTCGCGAGCGAGCGCCTCCTGAGGACTCTCGCCGGGCTCGATTTTGCCGCCAGGAAACTCCCACAGCGAGGCCATGGGCTGATCAGGCCGACGCTGGCCGATGAGCACTTCGCCACCGCGCACGATCAGCGCGGCTGCGACAAAGCGCAAGGCCGGGCCGGGCTGGCGGGGGGTGCCGTTGTTCTGTTCGTCGGGCACCCCTCTAGTGTAAACGCTTCAAAAGAAATGAGGAAAGACAGCAGTTTAGCAAGTCGGCAAGTCAGCGGTTACTCTCCGGCAACGGCCGCTTCCAGGCCTTCGGCGGATTGTGGCCGGAAATAGCCCCACCCGCGCTTTGCGGCGGCTTCGAGGAGCGCCGGCGACGGGTTCACCGGGAAGGCGTGACGGGCAATCTCGAGCATGGCGAGATCGTGGATGGAGTTGCCGAACACCGCGTCGGGCGAGGGCAGGCCGGCCTTGCGAAGTGCCTCGGCTTTGCCTTCATCGGTAGGAACGGCGGCGACCTTGCTGGTGATGAGGCCATCGGTCACGTGCACGTCCGCAGCTAAAACGCGATTCTCGGGGATGCCGAAGCCGCGTACACCCTCGCTAACGACCCAGCGGTTGGTAGAACTGACAGCCCATAGCTCAACGCCTGCCCGGCGCAGCGCGGCGAGAAGGGAGGCGACCTCAGGGAAAACCCGCTGCATCACGAATTCGCCGACGTATTGGGCTGCAGCTTCGCGCAGTTCCTGTTCGCGCAGGCCGGCATAGATTTGCACCATTTCGCCGCAGATATCGAGTTCGCTGACCTTGCCGGCGAGGTAAGCACGGTAGCGGGTGTCAATCCAATCGCTGGTGGAGCGGGAGACAAGGCCCCGCTCGAGGGTCCAGAGCATGAAGCCGTAGCCGGAGTCGCCGCCCCAGATGGTGCCGTCGCAATCGAATACGGCAATTTTGGGTTCGGAGGCGAGGACCCGCTTCTCAAACTCCGCAGCGGTCCATTTTGTAATTTCTGTTTGGAGATTCGTCAAAGTACTCAATCCTTCTTCATGTCGTCAGCTTCTATTGTATTTTCCGCGATGGCTGGGTGTCCTGCGTGTGAATGTTCATGAAGGACCAAAGAGGGTAAGGACAGGCGCCGGGCATGGGTGGGTAGAGAGAACGGCGAAGTAGATAGAATCGGAGCAGATGAGCGGGCAGGTGGAAATCACAGTGAACGGGCGGCGCATGCAAGTCCGGCCGGGCACCAGCGTGGCGGCCGCCCTGATGATGGCCGGCGAGGCCTGCCGCACGTCGGTGAGCGGCGATCCGCGCGGGCCGTTGTGCGGGATGGGCATCTGCATGGAATGCCGCGCGACTGTGGATGGGGTTCCGCACCGGCGCACCTGCCTGGTGAGCTGTTCGGACGGAATGGTCGTGGCAACGCCATGATTGCGGCCTTCGATGTGGTGATCGTGGGGGCCGGCCCGGGTGGAATCGCAGCGGCCACGGTGGCGGCTGAGGCAGGGCGGCGGGTCTGCCTGCTCGACGACAACGAGCGGGTTGGTGGCCAGATCTGGAGAGGTTTGAAGCCAACAGATGCGCCGAAATATCCCCACGGAGCGGCTTTCAACCGGTGGATTGAGCGGCTGCACGCAAGTGGGTGCGCACTTTGGACGGGATTGCAGGTTGTGGACGTGCTCGCGGGAGATCGTTTGCGCGTTGAACGCACCGGCGAGATCCGCGACGTACAGTTTGATCGACTGATCCTGGCGACCGGTGCGCGCGAGCGATTCTTGCCGTTCCCGGGATGGACGCTGCCGGGCGTGGTGGGCGTGGGCGGGTTGCAAGCCCTGGTGAAGGCCGGCCTCGACGTCAATGGAAAGCGCGTGGTGCTGGCAGGAAGTGGGCCCCTGCTGCTCGCAGTAGGGGCGGCGATCACCAAGGCTGGAGCGCGCGTGGTGGGCATCTACGAGCAGGCTCCGCTACCGAAGTTGGTTGGATTTTCTTCCACGCTGATTCGGCATCCGGCGAAGATCGTGGAGGGGTTGCGATATTGGCTCAAAACGCTACGCGTGCCGTTCCGGACCAGCCATTGGGTCGCGAATGCTGAAGGTAACGGACACGTCGAGCGAGCGACTTTGACCGATGGTCGGCGGCAGTGGAGACTGGAGTGCGATTTTCTGGCCTGCGGGTTCCATCTTGTGCCCAATTTGGAGTTGCCGAAGCTCCTCGGTTGTCACATCGAGGGCGGATTTGTCGCAGTCAATGCAGCGCAGCAGAGTTCCGTGGCGAACGTCGCCTGCATTGGCGAGCTGACCGGCGTGGGCGGACTGGAAAAAGCGCTCGTAGAGGGACAGATCGCAGGGCATGCGGCGGCGGGACGATCGCACGAGGCAGAGGCGCTTTTCGCAGCGCGGAAAGAATTGAAGCGGTTCGCCTCGGCGATGCAGCGTGCATTTGCCTTGCGCCCCGAGTTGCGTGCGCTGGCTGCCCCGCAGACTCGAGTTTGCCGCTGTGAGGATGTGCCGTATGCGGCGATTGCCGAACACACCAGCTGGCGCGCGGCCAAGCTGCATACTCGATGTGGGATGGGCTCATGCCAGGGCCGAATCTGCGGAGCCGCGACCGAGTTTCTCTTCGGGTGGGAGACTACAGGCTCGCGGCCGCCGGTGTTTCCTGCCGCCGTCGAGACCGTGGCCGCGATCGAAGAGGAAGTTTCGCGGCCATAGCCTTTGCGGGAGTCAGCCTTTCAGTGGCTCGCGCCTTGGCACGCCGTCGATCTGCCGAAGAATCCCGAGTGGATTCGCCGCTTGCAACTCGTCGGGTAGAAGAGCGTCCGGGAAATTCTGGAAGCAAATCGGGCGTACAAAGCGATGGATGGCTCCGGTCCCGACCGATGTGTACTGCGGATTCGACGTGGAAGGATACGGGCCACCGTGCACCATGGCTGGGGCCACTTCAACCCCGGTTGGGAAACCATTGAAGATGAGGCGCCCGACTTTCTGTTCAAGGATCGCAATCAGATCGCGGTGAGCGGCTAGGTCGTCTTCCTTTCCGAAGATGGCCGCCGTGAGATGACCATCGAGCGACCGCGCGACACGCATGTATTGCGCCGCAGACTCGCAGTGAACCAGGACCGTGTCAGGCCCGAAGAGCTCTTCGGCGAGCGCAGGCTCATTCATAAACGCATCGAGTGAGGTTTCGAAAACCTGTGCGTGCGCGGGGCAGGCCGGATCTGCCGGGGACTGCGGGGCCTCGGCAATGAGAGTGGCCTGCGCAGCACGCGCGTTCGTCGCTCGCGTATAGGTGTGCGCTATCCCGGCCGTCAGAAGAGTGAACGGCGCCGACTGGTTGACGATCTCGACCAGCTTTGTCTGGAAGGCCGGCAGTTCCGGCTGATCCGGCACCAGGACGATGCCGGGCTTGGTGCACATTTGTCCCGCGCCGAGCGTGAACGAGTTAAAGAGATTCTGCGCCAGCGCTTCGGGTCCGCTACGCAGTGCGCCGGGGAGAATGAAGACAGGATTGGTACTGGCCATCTCAGCGAAGCAGGGAATCGGGCGCGGGCGTGCGGCAGCCATGTCCATGAGCGCGCGGCCGGCGCCCAACGAGCCGGTGAAGGCAACGGCTTCCACCAGAGGATGACGGACGAGCGCTGCGCCGATTTCGATACCGGAGTCGTAGAGAAGCGAGAAGACGCCCTCGGGGAGGCCCGAGGCAGCGATCGCCTGTTGCATGGCTTCGGCGACAAGCTCACTGGTCCCGGGGTGTGCGGCGTGGGCTTTGACAAGGACAGGGCATCCGGCAGCGAGGGCCGAGGCCGTGTCGCCACCGGCCACCGAGAAGGCGAGCGGGAAGTTGCTGGGCCCGAACACCACAACAGGGCCGAGCGGGCGCAACATGGAACGCAGGCTTGGACGCGGCAACGGCTTGCGGTCGGGGAGCGGCGTGTCAAGACGCGCGTCGACCCAGGAGCCTTCTTCAAGAACGGACGCGAAGAGTCGCAGTTGGCTGGTGGTGCGCGTGACTTCGCCGAGCAGGCGCGGCATGGGCAGCGCGGTTTCGAGATGGGCGCGCTCCGCGAGGGGTTGCTGCAGGGCGTCGAGCCGGGCAGCGATATCGCGCAGGAGCGCGGCTTTCAGCGCGCCGGATGCTGCGGCAAGAGCGGGAAAGGCCTCTGCGGCTAGTTCGGCGGCCTGGTTGACGTCGGCAGTCGAAGCTGAAGAGTAGTGCGGATCGAGATGCTCGCCAGTTGCAGGGTTCGACGCCTGGAAGGTTGCGCCAGCCGTTGCGCCGCGTTTTGCGCCGATGAAGGAAAGTCCAGTGAGGGGCATTCGGTTCTCCGCGATTACGCCTTGAAGGGCGTCCCAGGTTTTGCGATGGCTGGTCGGTTAGACTGCGCCTGTGCAAAGGCAGCCCGCGTGGCAGCGAGTTCGTCACCGGTCACTTCGTGGCGTGGTGGGCGCACGCGCGCGGAGCCGACGCCGGCTTCCTGCTGCACCTGCTTAATGAGCTGAATGAATTTCGGCACCGTATCCATGCGCAAGAGGGGCAGAAACCAGCGGTAGAGCTCGGAGACTTCTTGCGTGCGCCCCGCGGCGGCCAGGTTGAACAGGTCGACCGATTCCCGCGGGAAAGCGTTGACGAGGCCGGCCACCCAGCCGACCGCGCCGGCAGCGATTCCTTCGACGATAGCGTCGTCGACGCCGACACAGAGGGCCAGGCGTTCGCCGAGAAGCGAGCGAATCGCGGTGACGCGGCGGACGTCGGTGGAAGATTCCTTGACCGCGGTCAGGTTGGGAAACTCGTTCGCAAGCTCCGCAATCTGCTCGGGCAGGTAGTCGACGCCGTAGGCCACGGGATTGTTGTAGAGCATGGCGGGGAGCGGCGTGGCCTTGAGAACCGCGGCCACGTGCGCCTTGTTCTCCCGCCAGTCGCCCTTGTAGACGTAGGGCGGAAGAATCATGAGACCGGAGCAGCCGCAAGCCTCTGCGGCATGCGCGAGTTCGACCGCTTCGGCGGTAGAAAGCGCGCTGATGGCCGAGACTACCGGCGCTTTGCCGGCGATGGCTGCGACGACGGTGTTGAGAATGTCGATTTTTTCGTTGAAGCGCAGCGTGGCCGCTTCGCCTAGGGATCCGAGGCAGATGATGCCCGTGCAGCCGTTCTCGATGAGCCATTGTGCGTGGCGCGCAACGAATCCGAGATCGAGGTTCAGGCCTTCATCAAAAGCGGTTGTCATGGCGGGCATCACGCCCTTCCAACTCAGCGAAGTACTCATTCAGGAACTCCAGTGCGAAACGGGTCTGCGGGGTCGAAGATCAGCGTGGATTCGCCGGTGATGTAGGCCGAGCCCGTAATGGTCGGGATGACTCTTGGTCCGAGAGACGGGGCGTGGTGCGGGTTGGGCGCGTCGAACGCGAAACTGCCGATGAAGACCGTGCCAAGGATACCCTCCTGATGCCAGGTCTCGCCGGGCTGCAGTTTGCCGTCGGCCGCCAGGCAGGCCAGCTTGGCGCTTGTCCCGGTGCCGCACGGTGAGCGATCGTAGGCTTTGCCGGGGCAGAGGACGAAGTTGCGGCTGCTGTTGGCAGGATCGTGCGGGCCCGACGAGAGCTCGATGTGGTCGATCTCGGCGCCATTGGCCCCGGTGATGTTCGCGGCGACAAGCCCACAGCGTATGGCCCACGTGTACTCGGTCAGTTCGTCTTTGTGCTCGAGGGTGAGCGGCACGGGATGCGCGGACGTGAGGAAGAACCAGTTGCCGCCCCATGCAACGTCGCCCGTGACTTTGCCAAAGCCCGGTACGTCGAGGGAAACATCGGCGCGATAGCGAAATGCGGGCACGTTGCGGAAGGTGACCTGATGGTTATCTTGCAGGTGAATGGTCACCGGGCCAACGGGAGTTTCAATGCGGTGCTCGCCGGGCTGGATGCGGCCGAGGTGGGCGAGGGTGGCAGCCACGCCGATGGTTCCGTGGCCGCACATGCCCAGGTATCCCGCGTTGTTAAAGAAGATGACGCCGGTTGCCGAGCCGGGATCGACCGGTTCGAGCAGGTAAGCGCCGACCAGCACATCGGAGCCGCGCGGTTCGCAGAGAATGGCCCGGCGAAGCAAGTCGTGGTGATCGCGCAGGTATTGCAACCGCTCGGCAAGCGAGCCTTCGCCCGCATCGGGAAGCCCGCCCAGGACGCAACGCGTCGGTTCCCCGGCAGTGTGCGAGTCGATGATCCGCAGGCGGTGCGGTAAGTGATCGATAGACATGACGGTACTGATTCAGTTTAGCCGTGCAGCCCGGGAGGGAGGATGCCGAGGCTTTTCCCGTGGAGATGCACTTCAGGAAATGTTTTTCAAGTGATTCTTGTTGCTCGTTTTGAGTCCATGACGAAGCAGGTTCAGCAAGTGGACGGGCAGCGGCTCTGTGAAGTCGGACAAACGGATAATTGAACCTATGGATGCCGTGGCGAACCTTCAACTCTTGCAGGACTACCAGACGTATCTGCGGGTGGAGAAGGGGTTGCGTCCGTTGACTTGCGAGGCCTACGAGGGCGATCTGAAAACCTTCGCGGAGTTTCTCGAAGGCCGGCATGGCGTTCTGCTGACGGCGGCGCAGCAGGATGTGGCGGCGTTTCTCGAACATCTTCGGGTGCATGGCATCGACTCGCGCTCGGCGGCGCGCAAGCTGAGTTGCTTGCGGGGGTTCTACAAGTGGCTCTTGCTCGACCGCAGAATTCATCACGACCCGACGGTGAACATTGAATCACCGAAAGCGTGGAAGGTCCTGCCCAAGTCGCTGGCCGAGCCGGAAGTCGTCGAGATGCTGGAGCGCGCCGGAATGGCGGCGAACCACCCGCAGGCTCAGGCCACGGCTCTGCGCGACCGGGCGATTCTTGAATTGCTGTACGCGGGAGGGTTGCGCGTCTCTGAAGTGACGGCGCTTTCGACCGGCGACCTGGTGATGGACGCGGGACGTGTCCATGTGCGCGGCAAGGGCGACAAGGAGCGCATTGTGCCGCTGGGGCGAACGGCGCTCGAAGCGCTGGACATTTACATGAAGCAAGGCCGGCCGCATTTGGCGCGCATCAGCTCGGTGCGCAAGGCCCACGCGCGTCAGGATGCAACGCGGCTGTTTCTCTCCCTGCGCGGGATGCCGCTGACGCGGCAGTGGGTGTGGCACCTGGTGAAGATCGCGAAAGATGGAGCGAGCCCTCATAAACTGCGGCATAGTTGCGCAACCCACATGGTTGAGCATGGCGCCGACTTGCGCAGCGTGCAGATGATCCTGGGTCATGCGGATATATCGACGACGCAGGTCTATACGCATCTTGCCCTCGGGCGGTTGAAACAGGTGCATCGACTCCATCATCCGCGCGCCAAGAGGCTGGGAACAGATCTGAGCGTTGCGGCCGCGCCGTCAAGCGCGCCGGGCACCCCTGAGTCCGTCAAGGACGAAAAGTGAGCGCGACAAGTATGCCGGAGGTGGCGGTCGGCCTCGCGGCTCTCGTCGATCAGTACCTCCGCGTGCTGGCCAATGAGCGTGGAGCTTCGGCGCACACGATTCGCGCGTATGAGCGCGAACTGCGCGGATTCGCCGAGTTTGCCGCAAAGCGCTTGGGCGACAATCAGAATCCGGCGCGAATCGAACACACGCATATCCGCACGTATTTGGGCGTACTTTACGATCGCGGGCTGTCGAAGGCTTCGGTCGCGCGAGCGCTGGCGGCCGTACGCAGCTGGTTCAAGTGGCTGGCGCGCGTTGGCCTGGTTGAACACAATACGGCGTCTTTGGTTTCGACACCGAAGCTGCCGAAGCACCTGCCGCGCGTACCCTCGATCGAGCAGATGAACCGTGCGGTGGACATGGTCGACCCGGATGCGGCGAGCTGGCCGGCTCGCGATCGCGCCATTCTCGAGGTGCTTTACGGGTGCGGCATTCGGAATGCGGAGTTGGTGGGATTAGATCTCGACGACATCCACTGGTCGAACGAGGCGATTCTGGTGCACGGCAAGGGCCAGAAGCAGCGCTACGTTCCGCTTGGGGATGCGGCGGCGCAGGCGTTGCGGTCCTACATGGCGGAGCGGTCCGCGCGCATGGCTGCAACCAGCAGCGGCAAGCGGATGGAGACCCCTGCTCTGTTCGTGAACCTGCGCCTGCGCGGCCTGGGTAAGACCGGAGGAGCACGGCTGACCACGCGGAGCGTGGCACGCATAGTGAAGCGCATCGCGGTGCAGCGTGGCTTGTCCGCAGACGTGCACCCGCACACGCTGCGGCACGCATTCGGCACCCATTTGCTCGAAGAAGGTGCGGATTTGCGGGCAATTCAGGAGCTGCTGGGCCATGAACGGCTCTCGACCACGCAGCGCTACACGCAGCTGACCAACGCGCAGCTCGCGCAAGTCTACGATCGCACCCATCCGCGCGCGAAGTAGCAGTTGCGTCTTCTCCGAAGTGGGAAGTCAACCCTCAGCTCAGAACGGAAGCACCAATCCCTTGCCCGCCAGGTAATCTTCCATCTTGCTCAGCGGACACCCCGGGCTCACATGCACAGACTCAATGAGTGTTGGCCCGTGGCCTTTGCGGGCATGCGCAATCGCTTCCGACGCGACGCGATAGACAGCCACCACGTCGTGGCCATCCACCGTGATTGAGGGAAATGTGTAGCCGCGTATCTTCGGTGCTTGATAAGCAAGAGGCCGTGCATTCACTCCGAGGAGCGAAATAAAGAGAGTCGGACTTTTTTCGCGGATGGCACGGTCCAGGGTCTTGCGCCCGGAGGCCAGACCCAATGTCCGTGAAGCGCAGACCATCACCCTGACTTGGCCGCTCTTGCTCGAAGCGCTGACTGGGTCAGGACCAAAGGGAACTGTTGCATTCACCGACCGAAGCAGCGGCTCGGTCAGCAGCGTGGAGAGAACGATGTCGTCGGCGCTCAGGTCGATGGTCGTGCCGGCGATAGCGGCTTCGTGTCCGAGGATCGAACCTGAATTCCTTACGGACGACCCGGCCATCGTTGCCTCCGCAGCCTTGCGACACGCGCGCATGGCTGCATAGAGGGCGAACAGCTTCTGGTTCGAGATGAGCGAGAATCCCTCGCTTGCGGGAGTGAGGTCCTGTTTGGCAGTGGTCATGTTCTGGCGGTAAAGAAATTGTAGAACGACGAAGAGCGCTTTGCCTCAGCGATTCAGCAATGTTGTTGTTCCATGTTTCTTCGGTGCAATCAGCCAGTCCGCGCGGCGCGCTGCTGCCAGTGGAATGGAAGCGGCTGCACCCGTTGCCTTGATGTTCGGTCCGAAATAAGGATCCGCGGTTGCGATGGTGGAAACATTCACCTCGGCAAACTTGGTGTTGAGGGTCGTATTCATAGCGTCAATAAACTGATTGGCGATCAGCGCATAGCCGGTATTCGTAGGGTGCAGGCCATCGAGGCCGAAGATGCCCCCGAGGAAGCCCGTCGTCGCGTTGTATCCATTGATAGCGATGCCATTCTGCGCGAGGCCCTGCTCGAAGGTGTGAATGTCTACAAGCAGACCGCCGACGGCGGCAACCTGCTGCGCGATGGCACTGTTGTATTGCTCCACGGTCGATTGAACCTGCGGAATCTCGGTCGCATTCAGGAAGCCGGCGTCGGTCAACGGCGTGGTGGCCGCGCCCAGCTTGACCGCGGTGACGTCGTTCTGCACTTGTTGAAGCCCCGTGGCATTGATCAGATCGCCGGGCTGGATGCCCAGATCGGTCGTGGCCTGAGCCTGTGTGAGGCCGGTCGCGGCTGCGAATTGCGTAATCACGGTTGCCGCGGGGGTCATATAGGGCGCTTCGGTAACGTCGGGAATGTTGGCGACAATCAAGGTCGCTTTCGTCTGCGTGTGCAGTGCAGTGATCATCTGCTGGTATTGCTGGGTAAAGGTCGCAACAGGAGTCATCGCCGTAGCCGTCCCGCTTTCGTCGCCCTCCAGAGCGTCGTCGTTCCCGATCCAGATAAACAAGACGGTTGGGTTGAGGGCAATGGCTTCGTTCAATTGGCTCTTGTCGTTGCCGACCGGGAAACCGAGGACCAGGTTAGTGATGATGTCGATGTCGGTCGTGGGCAGTGCAGTCGGAGCGTCATTGATGAGATCGTTGAGCTTCTGCCCTGGAACGGCAAGGTCGGTAGGCTGCTGGTCGGCATTGTCGCGACCTGTGGTGACGCCCGAAGTCTTTGTCACGACCGGCGGTGGTCCCAGGCTGGTTAATTCAAGCACGGCCGGCGCACCCGGGGATGCAATCAAAGGCAAAACCAGCGTAAATCCCGCTTGGGTGCCCACCAGGCACTCCCATCCATTGGGCTGCAGCGAATCGAGCAGCGATCCGTTCTCGAACCCCGCGCTGAGCGAATCTCCGATCACGACCGTGTTTGCGAAGCTGGGTGGTGTATTGCTCTTGCTGTCATTGCCGCCAAAGGCTCCGCAGCCTTCAACAGCAAAAACGGAAGCTGCCAACAGTAGCACAGCAACGAAGAAGCGTAAATTTGAACGAAGGATGGCAGGAACTCCCTAAAAATGAAAACGCAGATTACTTGGATGCGGGGATGCTCTGCCGAGTTCGGGGAGCGGTTTGGGGTCAACACGCCGACAGCGTGGTCTAAGTTGAGTAGTCGGCGTTGATGTGCACGTATTCGACCGTCAGGTCGGTCGTCCAGAAGACGCAGGAGCCTTCGCCCTGATTGAGTCGGATCGAGATGGTGAAACGTGGCTGCGCGATGTACGTATGCGCGGCGTTCTCATCAAAATCCAGGGCGCGCCCGCCGTTGCGGCAGATGGGCAGATTGCCAAAATCGATGTCGATGGCGTTCGGATCGATCTCCGCGCCGGAGTAGCCGATGGCGGCAACCAGGCGTCCCCAGTTGGGATCGGAGCCCGCCCACGCGGTTTTGATCAACGGCGAATGCGCGATGGCTTTGGCGACTTTGAGCGCATCTGCGTCGGATGCCGCTCCCCTGATGCGAAGCTCGACAACGTGCGTAATGCCTTCACCGTCGGCAACCACCTGCTGCGCGAGCGATGTGCACACCTGCGTGAGCGCCGCCGCGAACTCGCGGTTGCCCGTGCCGACGGAAATGCCGCTCGCTCCCGAGGCGAGGAGCAGGACCGTATCGTTGGTCGATGTATCGCCGTCAACCGAGATGCGGTTGAAGCTTAGTTCGATGGCGTGCTTGAGATAGTCCTGAAGGTCGGCTGGCGCGATCGCCGCGTCGGTCAGGATATAGACCAGCATCGTCGCGTGCGGCACCAGCTGCGGGTGAATCATGCCCGAGCCCTTGCAGAGGCCAGCGATGCGAATCTCCCCTCGCCCCTTCTCGCCGCCAACGTCATAGCGGCTGAACGCGGTCTTCTCCACTGTGTCTGTAGTCAGAATGGCCTGCGCGACCTGGTGAAAATGATCGACCTCCGGGCCGAGGGAGGCCGCAAGCGTCGGCAGCGCTGCAACCAGCTTCTCTGCTGGAAGCGGCACGCCGATAATCCCGGTTGAAGAAGGGAATACCTCGTTCGGCTTGCAGTCGAAGACCTCCGCCGCAGCGGTGCAGGTGGCGCGGGCAGCCGCAAGGCCGGCCTCGCCGGCGGCGCAGTTGGCGTTGCCGGCGTTGATGGCGACCACGCGGACCTGATTGCCCGAGGCACGCAGGTTCTCTTTGTCGATAACGAGCGGCGCGGCGG
Organism: uncultured Acidobacteriaceae bacterium; assembly: GCA_963846095.1. Taxonomy (GTDB): domain Bacteria; phylum Acidobacteriota; class Terriglobia; order Terriglobales; family Acidobacteriaceae; genus Telmatobacter. Next base: position 153,163 of record CAWJUW010000003.1, on the reverse strand, counting down.
TGACGCGGTTGGCGGTGAAGGCGGCGGCAGCGGCGGCGCGTTTATCCGCGACGATCAGTGCAAAGTCGGGGCGGCCGCTCTTTTTCAGGCCCGCTGTCGTGGCGCCGAATCGAAACCCGTGGGGAAGGAGGAACTGCGATGCGTCGGACATGTTCTGACCAATTAATCTAACAGGTGCGTCGCCGGGATTGAGTGAACGACGAGCACGTTTTGGTGAATCGGAATGAGTGTGGCGGAGTCGAGCGAGTTTCTGGAACTGCGCAGCGTGCAGGTAGCGCGCGGCAATCGGGTTGTTCTGCACGATGTGAACCTGAGCGTGCGCACCGGCGAGCATGTCGCGATCATGGGGCCGAACGGCTGCGGCAAATCCACACTGATCATGGCCATGACCTGCCAGGTGTACCCCATGGTGAAGCCCGGCACGCGGGTGCGAATCTTCGGTCGCGAACGTTGGGACCTGACGGAGCTGCGCCAGCACTTTGGCGTGGTGGCCGCCGATCTTCCCGGCGAACGCACCGCGGTCACCACCGGGCTCGATGCGGTGACCGCCGGATTCTTTTCGGCATCGACGCTTTGGCCAAATCTGCACGTGACGCCGCAGATGCGGTCGCGCGCGAAAGAGGCGCTCGAGCGCATGGAGGCCTCGCACCTGAGCGGGCAGCTGGTTGGCGAGATGTCCGCCGGCGAAAAACGGCGCATCCTGATCGCGCGTGCGCTGGTGCATCGGCCCCGGCAACTGCTGCTCGATGAGCCATCGAACGCGCTCGACCTCGCCGCGCAGCGCGAGTTGCGCGAGACCCTGCGCCGGCTGGCGCGCGAAGGCACGGGCCTGGTGCTGGTCACGCATTTCCTCGGCGACATTCTGCCGGAGATCGAGCGCGTCATCCTCATGCGCAAAGGCCGCATCGTCGGCGACGGCCCGCGCCGCGAGCTGCTCACCGAGGCGCGCCTCAGCGAACTCTTCGGCACCCCCGTCCGCATAGGCCGCGACGAAGACTGGCTGCACAGCTGGTGAAAAGACAGGGATCAGGGGTCAGGGGTCAGGGGTCACGGATCAGGTTTCAGGGATGAGTCGATGGCCGCGGTCGAGGATCGATCCTGAGCCCTGACCGTGATCTGAGCTCTCTAGCCGCTTTTCTGAAACCTGATCCCTGAAACCTGACCACTGAAACCTGACCACTGAAACCTGACCACTGATCACTGGCGTTTCGCCTGGATGTTCGCAAGATGCATCGGGTAAATCTCATAGGTGTTCATTCCGGCAAGAACGGTCGGGTCGTTGTCGCCGATACTGCGAGCCTCCGATTCGCTTTCGACTTCGAAAACGCCAAAGCCGAACGCCGCACCGGGCGCCATCACGGGACCGTAGGCCAGAATGCGGCCGGCCGAAAAGTGTTCCGCACAATGCGCGGCGTGTTGTGCCATCAGTGCGCGTTCCTCCGCCGTGATATCGCCCGGAAATGTGGAGCGAGGTGGAATGAGCTTGAAGAAGTAATGCTGCTTTGCCATGGAAGCCGATTCTAGAGGAGGGAGGGCGGCGATCGCCACCGCAGGCCCTCGTCTCTGAAACCGGACCCCTGAAACCTGATCCCTGACCCCTGACCCCTGATCCTTGAAACCTGCACTCCTGCTGCGCGTCTATGGTAGTATCCGGGCCAGTGGCTCCCCTTGGCCATAGCGGAGGTGCTGCATGACCGACCACTCAAGACGAGACTTCCTTAAAACTGGTTTGGTTGCCGGTGTAATGGCCGGCGCCGGATCGCTGCCGCTGGTGGCCGAGACGAAGAAGGCCACAGACTGGGTCACCCTCGGCCGCTCCAACGTCAAGGTCACGCGCCTCGCTTTTGGCACCGGCAGCATGAGCGGCCAGGTGCAGCAGAGCCTGGGGCAAGAGCAGTTCACCCGCCTGGTCCGCCACGCTTACGATCACGGCGTGCGCTTCTTCGAGACGTCGGAGTCGTACGGCGAGACGCCGCGCATGCTGGGCGTTGCGCTCAAGGGCCTGCCCCGCGACAGCTACCGCATCATGACCAAGGTTTCGACCTTTCACCAGGTCGATCCGCATACCAAGCTTGAAGAACTGCGCAAGACCATCGACACCGACTATCTCGACATCATGCTGCTGCACTGGCAGCATACGCAAACATGGCCGCAGGATACGACCCGCTGGCAGGACGCGATTCTCGCCGCCGAAGAGAAGAAGACCATCGTCGGCCACGGCGCGTCGGTGCACGGATTGCCGGCGTTACGCCTGGTGCCGGGGAATAAGTGGCTGGGTGTGGCCATGATCCGCATGAACCACAACGGCACGCGCATGGACACGCCGGTTGCAGATGGCCCGGGCCTCGGCGATGTCAACGAAGTCGTAGGTCATGTGAAGCAGGTGCGCAAAGAAGGCATGGGCGTGATCAGCATGAAGTTGATCGGCGAGGGCGTCTTCAACCGCGAAGACCGCCAGAAGGCCATGCGTTTCGCCTTCAACAACGCAGGCGTCGACAGCGTCACCGTAGGCTACAAGAACACCCAGGAGATCGACGAAGCCATCGAGAACCTGAACCTGGCGTTGGCGTAGACCGCGAGAATCTGGGAAAGCAGAAACCCAACCCGGCGAGCCCGCCATAGCAACCAACAATCCCTGTTCCCCATCGATCGCGTTTTTGCGATGGGTGGGAAAGCGCGAACGCATCCGGCGCTGGAATGCTCCTCTTGATACCACCGCGAATCCACCTCTACCCAGGACTTGACGCCACCGGCCGATGGCGTTAGCGTGGGCTTACACGGGAAAGGAGGTTGATCCAGCCAATGAAAATTGATTGTTCGAGTTGCACCCTACGTGAGGTGACTGAGGCCTAGGGCATCGCGCCCCAGACCCAGAGCAGCTCCGGCAAGGATGAACGCTGGAGCCATGGCACTCGCGGCAGCGCGATGGCCTTAGTCCAATCCCAACAGATCACCGGCAACGGCTCGGGAGGAATCCCGGGCCGTTGTTGTGTCTGGTGGAGGTTTTTCTGGGATCCCGATTGCAGCGATCCTCTCGTTTTCGGGCAATTTTTGGGTCTAATTCTTGTCGATTCAGAGCGATAGAGAAAAAGGGGGGAGGGGGGTGGGGGGTACCCCTTTTTTCCGGTTTGGAGTGGGGCGGATCTCGCCTCGGGTTCCGCGGATTGCGTCTTTGCCGCACATGAGTTCATTGTGCGCCGATTGGGGTTAATTCGATGCAATTCGGAGGAGCGTCCGGATGTTGAATTTGGGCAATCCCGTTGAGCGCAAACGTTCGTTGCTGCGCTCTTCCTCGCAGATTGGGCGAGTTTCATCGCACCCATGGCCGCGTCTCCCTCTGCACCGGCTTGCGAACAAGTTGCATGGACATTCTGCCCCTGAAGATGTCCGGGGGCAGATACCGGCGCTTCTCCCCGCAAAGTGGGCAGGTTGCAATGATCCATGAGGACGGCATGGTCTCAACCGGTGCCGGGACGTTCTCACCGCAACGCTTGCAGACGATCAGGTAATCGCAGAGCCGGGTTGCGGGCAGGTTCCACACGCAAACATTGTAGGCGAATAAAAAGCGAAGATTTGCACAGAGTGCAACAGAATCGAGGGCCAGAGTTTACTCGGGGATCAAGGCCGCAGTAGCATGCGAACCATGTCTGAGACCCCTCCACAGCAGCTAGAGGGCTTTATCGCAAAATTTGAGCCCGCCCTGGGCAAGCTCATTCGCGAGTGCAGGTCGATCCTGCGCAAGCGGTTCCCGACAGCGAATGAATTGGTGTATGACAACTATAACTTCTTCGTGATCGGCTATTGCGCCACAGAGCGACCCTCCGATTGTGTGGTCTCGCTCGCCGCTAACTCCAAGGGGATAGGTCTCAGCTTCTACCATGGGGCAACGCTGCCTGATCCGCACGGTCTCTTGCAGGGCAGCGGAAATCAAAATCGATTCGTGAGGCTCGCCGGCAAAGCCACCTTCAGCAACCCGGAAGTTCGAGAGTTACTCGATGCCGCCGAGGCGCAGGCTGATCCTCCGTTCCTCACGAATGGGCGCGGCAAGTTGATCATTCGATCGATTTCAGAAAAGCAGCGGCCGCGAAGATAACCTGAGCAGTTCAGGCGGCGGAGGTGATCAGGAGGATGTCAATCGCCGGGGGCGGAGTGATCTCGGGCAGCTTCCCATACACGCGTGTGCCTTTTCCTACTTCAGCCAGGACGCGGTTGACGGTGTCTTCAGTACGGGTGGCACTTACGTGCAGCTTCCGGGTTGCCTGCATGGTTGTGGTGGCGAGAAGAAAGCGGTTATCGATTTTGAGATGGGCTTCGAAGACGAGTTGTGACCGCATGGACTGGCCTCATTTCCAGGTGAGTGGTGCGCAGTGGAACAGAAGACACGGGCCGCATCTGGGCCCATGAGTGCGTTAACTCCACACTGGGCATTTTTGAAGAACAGTTACGCGGGACTCGAGAAGGGCCACAAATCGCAAAAGGTGGATTGCCGATCGCATCTGGCTCCAGCATACCCTGCGCGGGCCTAATCACCTAATTCCGGCGGTCGCGTAAATCGAGCGGGGCCTGCGCAATTCCCCGCGGCTCCATCGTAATGGTGCTATGCTCACCACTGGTCGTCGAATCCGACTGGTGTTCTTGCCTGTTCTGCCGTTGCCCGCTCAACTCGCAATCAATTCCACATTGAGTTCTGCGATACATCCCGTGCAAGGACGCGCTATGGAACAGGGAACAGTGAAGTGGTTCAATGATTCTAAGGGTTTTGGATTTATCAGCCGCGCCAGCGGCGACGATGTGTTCGTCCACCACTCATCCATCAAGAGCGACGGATTCCGCAGTCTGCAGGAAGGCCAGAAGGTCCGATTCGACGTTGTGAAGGGGCCGAAGGGCTGGCAGGCCGAGAATGTACAGGTTGAGTAAAGCCTGACACCGAAGACGCCGCTCTGCAGCGACAACCCAAGACGTTGCGACGCCTGTCTGTGGATGCCGGCGGTCCGATCCCTTTCTCCTTTGATTGAGCGTGCAATGCGGTTTCGACACTGAACCACAAGCTCCATTGTGCACGAGCGACGAGAGTTCTTTTATGACAGATGATCTGCGCATCACCTGTAGCGATTGCGGGCAGGAATTCACGTTCTCGAGGGAAGATCAGGCGTTTTTCCTGGACCGCGGGTATGCGATTCCCAAACGCTGCAGACCCTGCCGCCAGGCAAAAAAGAACGAGAAAGGTGGAGGCGGCGGATTCCACCGCAGTCAAACCCAGGGAACAACGGTCACATGTTCCTCCTGTGCCAAGCAGACGACCGTGCCCTTTGAGCCCCGGGGCGACAGGCCTGTGTTTTGCCAGGACTGCTTTCGCGGCAGAAATCGAGACACTGTGGGCAGAGGGGCTCGCCGGTACTGACGGTCACGAAAGAGCTCCTGGTGACGGAAATGCGCGCTGCGTCGAGGCCATGGGTGCCCGGCGCAGGCATCGCCGCTGGTTCGGTCGAAGCAGCGGGTCACCACGAATCGGCGTACAATCCCGAACATGACCACCGCCGCGTGCTGCCTGATCTCTTCAAACCCCGGTACGGCAAACTCCACCACGCTCACAGCACGCTTTTCGGTGCCGGTGAAGTGCGCCTACTGCGAGGCTGAATACCGTCTTGAGTACGAGGGGGGGCAGAAGGTCTGGGTGATCGACTTCGAAGGGAAATTGCGCGCGGAGGCACAGCGAAGAATCAACTCGGATCATTATGTACCGCGGCCGCTCCTGACGCACACAGCGATCATCAATCTCCATAACGTTGAATAGCCGGCAATTCGAGTCATTCGCTGATCCCATGGGTACACCCGATGGGGAGGATACTTCGCCCATGATCAATACCAGCGCCGCGTGCTGTCTCATTTCCACTCAGCCCGGTGTAACGCACTCCAGCAGCTTTAGCAGCCGCTTGAGCGCACCCGTAAAGTGCGCCCACTGTAACGTGGAATACCGGCTGGAGTTTGCGCATGGAGAATCCTACCGGATCCCGGAGTTCGAAAGCAGATTCCGCAGGACGGCGCAGCGCATGATCAATGCGGACCACTCCTCCGGGGGGATTTCCCCCGCCGGCCATTCGCCCATCATCAGCGTGAACGGGGTTTGAAGAGCGGGCGCTGGATGCGGTGGATGGTCAGTTAGGCGCGAATTGGGGATGCTTTTCCCGGACGTGAGCGTGGAAGGCAGCGGTAAATGCCTTGATTGCTGCGGACCCGTCTGCGGGAAGCGGCTTATCTTCCAGCATGCGCGCGCCACACATGGAGCAGGCGGCCTCGGCAGGGCGGCCGTCGTCAGAATGACCGATGATGAGTTGCGGGGTTTCCCACACGATCGATGTCCTCGCCTCAACGTGAAATCCAGTGGTTGGAAAGGGCCCGTAGTGAGTGTTGGCGCAGATGGCGCTCTTGCATCGTTTCGCATGCACGGCTTGCGTGCATTGACGGAGAGGTCCAGCAAGACAGCTGCCGCGGCCGCAGGTATCTATACCTCAGTTTCTGTCCGCAGTGATGAATGTTGTGATGTGCCGAAGCGCCGCTGAGTTATCTGCAGTGTAGATCTTTTAGATGGTTTAGTTAAATGATTCGTTGAGGTTGCGGCAGGGTTTGAAATTTGTCCCAATGCGAAACTTGAGGGACGCCGCCGTGCGCTCGGGAACGTTGAAGATCCGGAATCCGCCCGATTCTGACTTTCCGATTCTGACCACGTTCAGCTTCAGAAATTATGGCCCGAATTCGGTCGGGCGAGAGGGCTCCTCAGATCTCCGCGCTTGTGGGGAGAAAGACGGAGACAACGGTGCCGCTGTGGTTCGGCTCCGTACAACTGCGGATACGAATAATTCCTTCGTGCTTCGAAACGATGCCTTGCAGAACCCACAGCCCCAGCCCCGTCCCCTTGTCGGCCTTGGTCGTAAAGAAGGGCTGAAAGAGCCGCGCCAGATTCTCCCGTGGAATGCCGCACCCCGTATCCGCGACCGTAAGGCGAACGCCCTTGCGATAGCGGCGACGGATTGCCCAGGAATGCGATTCGTGAAGATAGACGATAAGTCGGCCGCCGTGGGGCATCGCCTGAATCGCATTCAGGAAGAGATTATCGACAACCTGGCGAAGCTCACTGGCAAAGCCCACGACGTTCACAACAGTATCGACGTGGGGCTCGAAAGAAATTTTGTTGCGCAGCATCTTTTCGCCGTAGATCATGGCCGAATCCCGAATGATGCGCGTCAGGTCCACCAATCCCGGTTTGCTATCGACCCTGTAGTAGGAGAGGCTTTGCTTGACGATGTGCGACACCCTTTTGAGCTCGCTATCGGCCATGGCGACAAAGCTGCGCGCGGCCTCGTCGAGATTGGGGTGGGTTTCGAGCAGGAACAAGGCGTTGGTCACGGAAGACAGCGGGTTGTTGATCTCGTGAGCCAATGAGGCGGCAAGCTGACCGGCTGCTGCAAGTTTCTCCACCTGGCGCAGACGCTCCTGCTGTTCTTTCAGGTTTTTTTCAGTGTGCCGCCTCTCGGTTATGTCGCGAAGAATCTTGGACGCGCCGATGACATCCCCGTGTGCATTTTTGACGGGAGAGATGGTGAGCGACACTTCCACTACATCACCATTCTTCTTTTTGCGAAATGTCTCAAAGTGTTCGATCTTGCGGCCGGCGCGAATCTCGGCGAGAATTTTCGGCTCGTCGGATTGCAGATGTTCGGGAATGAGAGTGAGGATGGACTTGCCGACGATCTCTTCTGCACGGTAGCCGAAGAAACGCTGCGCCGCCGCATTCCAGCTCGTGATAATTCCGTTCAGGTCCTTGCTGATGATTGCGTCGTCGGAAGAGGCGACGATGGAGGCGAGTTCTGCCAATTGCTTGGCGCGCGTGTGTTCCTCGGTTACGTCCGACGCGACTCCGAACCACTCTTCGATCTCGCCATTTTCTCCACGCACGGGAACAGCCCGGGTGCGGGTCCAGCCTGGAGAACCATCCGCCCGCTCGACCTTGTGTTCGAGCTCAAATACGTTTCCTGTGGCAATGGATTCCAGGATCCTCTTTTGGACCGCGGGCTGCTCGGCAGGGTCAACGTATTTCAGGAGCCAGTTCGGATCGCCTTCGTGTTCATTGGCCCGGAAACCGGCGCCGCTGAGTTGGCGCAGTCGAGACCAATCAGGGCTCATGACATACGTCGAGTAGGAGCTACCGGCAAAGAAAGCTTCCATTCGCCTTAATTGGCTTTTCAGATCATCCACCGCTTTCTGCCCACCCGTTGTCAAGACCTGTGCTTCTCCGATAAGTGAACCCGATGTGTTGGATGCAAATGGGAGCGCACATGAGTTCGTGCGGTTGTAATTTGTTGGATTTACGGCAGACCCGTGGCTGGGTTCCGGCTCCATTCGGGCAGGCCACCGGCGGTGGGCAAAGTTAGGTTGTCGCCTGTAACTCCCGAAGCGCGGTCTTCTTGTCGATTCGTTCGCGGAGCTTCAGGAAGGGGCGCTCGATGGCTAAGTGGAGCGCGGCGGCTACGGCGACGCAGACAAGCCCGTAGACGATCGTCCAGGGAAGCCAGCCTGCACTCTGTAACTTGGGGAACCAGGTGTCGATCAGGTGAAAGAGCGCTTTGTGCGTGAGATAGAGCGCATAGGCGAGCGTAGCGCAAAGGCTCGCGCCCGGGATGCGCAGACGCAGGAGTCCGTGCGTGCTGAGAGCGGAAGCGACGAGGCAGGCGAGCGCGCAGGCGACGAGCGGGTAGCCGCACAGGACGCTGGTGATCGAATCCGAAGCGGCATAGGCGGGCATTCGGTCGCGAAACAGGGCGATCGCCGCTGCGGTGAGGACCACGCCGAGGACGCAGGTGAGATTACCGTGACGCTCGATGCGGTTCCACCAGAGGGGGCGAAAGGTCCGGATCACGGCGAGCGTGACTCCGGCGAGAAGGCCGTCGAGGCGGCTGTAGGTGGGGTAGTAGAGGTGCTCCATGAAGACGAAACCGTAGTTCCCATCGTCAGCGAGGATCGGCCGGATCAGGTGGATCCAGAAATAGCCGCGGATCGCCATTCCTGCCAACAGGACGGCAGCGATGATGGCCAGGGTCCAGCGCGGCGACCGCTTGCGCATGAGCAGAATCACAATCAAGGGAAGGAAGAGGTAGAAGTGCTCCTCAACGCAGAGCGACCACACGTGCGAGAAGCCCTGGTAGCGGCTGAGGTCGGCAAAGAGGTTGAAGGTGAAGGTGAGGTATTGCCAGGCGGGGGCGAGGCGATCGTCCTCAGGCCACGCGCGGATGAAGAAGTAGAGCGCGAGTACGACGAGATACGCGGGAAGAATGCGCAAGAGGCGGTTGCGGTAGAAGCGCAGGAGCGAAGGCCGCTCGTTGTTTCGATACGGGCGGAAGAGCTGCGAGGCGATGAGGTAGCCGCTGAGGACGAAGAAGAGGTCGACGCCCATCCAGCCGTTGCGGACGATGGGGACGAGGAATGCGGGCACGGTTGACTCGTGATACGCGTGCAGGTGATAGGCGATGACCGAGACGATGGCGAGGGACCGCAGCGAATCGAGGCCCGGAGCATGAGAGGTTTGAGCCGGCAAATGTTTTCTCGGGGAGCGGGGATGGGACATTGTGATTATAGGGAATAGGGAATAGGGAGTAGGGAATAGGGAACAAGGAACAGGGAGTAGGGAATAGGGAATAGGGTGTAGAGAGTAGAGAAAAGGGAATAGGGCTCGGCACGTGGTTTCCCGTGGGAGCAGTGATCGCGTTAGGCAACGGGGGTTGGTGGCCTTGGCATCGGATTTTCAAGTCGCGCGTGCGTGGAGGGATGACATGCCGGATAAGAAGACTGTGGAGAGAGCAAAGGAAGATTTGCGAGAGGGGAAGTCGCCTTCGACGGCGGCGGGGGAGTTTGTGCGCGAGGAGATTGACCATGTGCGCGAGGGCAAGCATGGCGTGCGGTCTCCGCAGCAGGCGATTGCGATTGGGCTGAGCGAGGCGCGGAGGGCAGGGATTCCGCTGAAGCCGCCGGCAAAGGGCAAGACCAGCGAAGCAACGCGCGCCAGGTCCGAGCGAGACTATGAGAAGGGGCAAACTTCTCCGCAGACGAAGGAAGAGGGCTCGTCGAAACGGAGCCAGTCGCGGTTGAAGGCGATGAAGAAGGAGCCGCGGACCACGGTGAGTCATGCGGCGCTGTCGAAGCATGCGAAGAGCGCGGCGAAGAAGCGGAAGAGCGGAGAGTAGCGAATCGGTAGGGAGTCGGGAAGTTCATGCTTCCTGGCCTCCCTGAATTTCCTGGCGCAATTTGCATGGAATTATGTGCCTGCGGCGCACAATGGTTGCATGCTCTCCCTCGCCAGGTCCGTTCGAACCCACCGGAGATGTGACTTCGAATCCGCACCCGGTCCGTACCCCCCACCCCCCTCCCCCCCTCCCCCCCAACTTTTTCCCATCACTCTTGAGAGGGAACTGATCAGGTCCGGAAAAGGGGTTGATTTGCCTATAATCGGGCGATGACTCGCTGGAAGACCAAGCTGATTCACCCCGAGACCGAGGTGCCCCAGGGATACCAATCGCTGGCGGAACCGACGTGGCGCGGCTCGACGACGCTGTTTGCGGATGCGGCGTCTCTTACCGACAACTGGAACCAATATGTGGCGGGATATACGTATGGTCTATACGGGACGCCGACGACCTTGGAACTGGCGACGCGGATCTGTGCGCTGGAGAACGGCTATCGGACCATCATTACGCCCGGTGGGCAAAGTGCGATTTCGCTGGTGAACCTGGCGTTTCTGCATGCCGGCGAGCACATTCTCATTCCCGAAAGCATTTACGGGCCGAACCGCAAGCTGGCGGGAACGCTGCTGAGCCGCTTTGGCGTGGAGCACAGCTTTTACGAGCCGACCATCGGCGAGGGGATTCGTGCGCACTTCCGTCCGAATACGCGGATGGTGTGGTGCGAGAGTCCGGGGTCGATCACGATGGAGGTGCAGGATGTGCCGGCGATTGTGAAGGAGGCACATGCGCACGGGGCGCTGGTAGCCATCGACAACACCTGGGCTGCGGGCGTCTTGTTTGACGCTCTCGGGCACGGCGTCGACATCACGCTGCAGGCGCTGACGAAGTATGTGGGCGGCCATAGCGATCTGCTGCTGGGGTCGGTGACGGTGCGCGACGAGGCGGGGTGGAAGAGGGCGGGCGCGGCGCAGCAGGTGCTCGGCTTTGCGGCATCGCCCGATGATTGCTCGCTGGCGCTGCGCGGACTGAAGACGCTGGCGGTGCGGCTGAAGGAGATGGAGAGCGCGGCGCTGGAGATTGCCCAGTGGCTGGCGGCGCGGCCGGAGGTGGAGCTGGTGCTGCATCCGGCGCTGGAGTCGTGTCCAGGACATTCGCTCTGGAAGCGCGACTTTACCGGGTCGGCAGGGATCTTCTCGATTGTGTTGCGCGAGGGGACGGAGAAGGCTCGGGTGCTGGCGTTTGTGAATGCGCTGAAGCTGTTCAAGATTGGGTGGAGCTGGGGCGGGGTGACAAGCCTGGCGGTGGCCTATGACTTTACCGGTTGGAAAGGCCGGCCAGCGTACCAGCACAGGATTGTGCGGCTCAATATCGGGCTGGAAGACCGCAACGATCTGATCGAAGACCTGGAGCAGGCGCTGCGCACGGCTCTCGATCGGTAGGCACCCCCTTTGCTTTGGAGAGCAGTCCCCCTGGCCTTGCGGTTACCTGCCGGGCGCAAACACCCCGAACGGGTGATTGCCCCAATCGCGGGACTGTCGTTTCATTGAGAACACTCACAGAAAGGCTCCCTGGCAGCCGGCCGAAGGACTGGTGCGGGGGTGCAGGTGAACCCAATGAACGCAGGCGTGTACGGAACGCAGGTGCGGGTACTACTCATTTCGGGACTCCTCGCATTTGTGATCACGAGACCTTCCGCATCCCAGACGCAGCAAACGAATGGTGCAAGCAACTCCCTGCCGGCGCATGAAACCGAGAGCTATGCCGCGGTGCCGATCAGCTTTCAGCCCAACGATCGACCGAGCGAGGGACGCACGCGGTTCGTGCCCCCCGGAAGCAGCAATGGGCCTTACGAGGCAACGGCGCTGTTGCTGAACAAGACAAACTGCGGGGATGCCGGGATAGAGCGTGTCCACCAGCCGGCACGCCCGGATGCGCCCTGCCGCAAGGGCCGCGACGTGGAGACGCTGCGCTTCGACGCAACGCAGCAGGAGCTGTCGATGCCATCCACCACAGGGCAGTTGTCGGAACTATTCATTCCGATGGCGCCTCACTTTCAACTTGCGGATGCCGCAAGGCTGAAGTTCGATGACGAAGGCAACTTTGCTCTTTTCGCGAACAACGGCGACGGCAGGTTGCGTACGCCGGCAATTTATCGGGACGCGAATGGGCGTCGCGAGTGGATCGACGGGCGCTTTACGCTGGGCAAGCGACATACGCTGGGATTCACGCTGAAGGACGACTACGATCGAACGCTTCAGGATTCGGGAAAACCGGAGCGGAATTCGGATTAACAAAAGCGGAAAAGGCGGCCCGGGCATTTCAGCCCGGGCCGCTTTGTTTTGCCCTGTTCCCGCTGTTGCGGTACGACGTTCCTGTTCCGCGAGCCAGCGAGGATTGGGCTGCGGACAGAGCGAGGCGTACGGTAGACTTGGACCGAATGCGTGTCTTTGGAATTGACTGCGGGACCGAAATCACTGGATACGGAGTGGTGGAGTCGGAGGAGTTGGCGCGAACCCCACGGCTCTTGTTGCGAGCCATGGGAGCGGTCCGGCTGAAGAAGACTTCTTCGACAGCTGAGAGGCTGGAGCAGGTCTATCGGGAACTGATTCGCGAACTGGAGTGCTGGTCTCCGGACATGGTGGCGATTGAGGAGGTCTTTTACTCGGTCAATGCCAAGTCGGCCTTGAAGCTGGGCCAGGTGCGTGGAGTGGCTCTTCTGGCCGCGGCCACGCGCGGGATTCCCGTGGCCGAGTACGCGCCGCTGAAGATCAAGTCCAGCGTGGTTGGATACGGCCTGGCGAAGAAAGAGCAAGTGCAGTTCATGGTGGCACGGCTGCTGGAACTGGCTGAGCCGCCGGAGCCGGCGGATGTCGCGGATGCTCTGGCGATCGCGATCTGTCATATCCATACGGCGCAGACGCTGGCAGCGCAGGGAGCCGGCCGATGAGATGGAAGTCGATCGCGCTGGCGGTGTCGGCAATGGCGATTGCGGCCGGCGCGCAAACAGATCCCGCGGTAGAGATGGATTTTTCGAACCCGAGCCTGAACCCCTCACACTGGGTTTTAACCCTGGGACCGGACGGTTCGGGGCATTTCCGCTCGGAGCGGGGCGGCGCAGCGGCGGATCCCGCGCAGGGAATCGAGCCTGCGCCGGTGAACCGCGATATCCAAGTGAGCCCGGCCTTTGCTGCGCGCATTTTCGACGCGGCGCGCCGCGAGAAGTTTTTCCAATGGGAATGCGAGAGCCACATGAAGGTGGCATTCCAGGGTTTGAAGAAGCTGACCTATCAGGGGCCCGAAGGGTCTGGTACCTGCACGTTCAATTACTCCAAAGACAAAGACCTTGAAGCGCTTGGGGAGTCGCTGGTGGCGGTGGCTGGCGCGATTCTGGAAGGGGCGCGGCTGGAAAGCCTGCTGCAGCATGACCGACTCGGCCTGGATAAGGAGACGGAGTACCTGGTGGACGCCGCGAAAGACGGGCGGGTGCAACAACTGGGGACGATCGGCGGGATTTTGCAGCGACTGGCCGATGACGATCAGGTGATGGAGCGGGTGCGGAAGCGGGCCAAGGAGCTTTTGGCTCGATCGCGGCAACCCTGACGGCATGAAAGTTTAATTTGGAGTAACTTTGGAGGGGAGATACCTGTCCAATAGACGGCAAGACGCGCTGGGGTGGAAGTAGGATTACACCCGGCAGCGAAGTGGAGGCATTTATGAGCGGATTTGACGGTGAGTACGAGGGCTGCGGAGTGGGTGTTCGACGCAAGCTGGGCGTCAGTCTGCTTGGTTCGGTGGCTCTCCTGCTGGGACTGACCGGAACCACGGTGATTGTGCGCGCGGACGATGCGGCGCAACCGAGCCGCGCGGTGCGGTTAAGCAGCGTGGACGGACAGGTGCAGCTCGCTCAGGGCAAACAAACCATTGCGGACACTGCGGTTGCCAATACGCCGCTGTTTGCCGGGGAAACGCTCACGACCGCGGATGATGGGCGAGCGGAGATCCAGTTTGAAGATGGAAGCGTGGCGCGGCTCTCGCCGAACAGCTCACTGACGCTGACAACGCTTCAGGGTTCGGGCGCGGGCGCCGAGGCGGAGATCACGTTGAATGGCGGCCTTGGCTACTTTGAGATGCAGGGTGGCGGGCAGGCGGGCACGATCAAAGTTCAGTTTGCCGACAGCCTGGTGACGGCCAGCGGGTTCACGGTATTGCGGGTGAATCTGGACACGCCGCCGGGGGAACTGGCGGTCTTCTCAGGCAATGCGCATCTGGAGCGCGGGAGCGCCCTGACGGTGGACTTGCACGGCGGGGAGAGCGTTGCATTGAATGGGCAAGACCCGGCGCGCTACGACCTGAAGGAAACGATTGAGCCGGACTCATGGGATTCGTGGAATTCGGATCGCGACCAGGCCCTGACGGCGGAGTCTGCCGACAAGACGGGCGCGACCAAGGATTACGCGAACAGCAGCAATCCGGCCTGGAACGACCTGGACGCGAACGGCAACTGGTACAACGTGCCCGGGCAGGGCAATGTGTGGTCTCCGTATGACGCTTCGAACCCGGGTTGGGATCCCTATGGTAACGGGAACTGGGGCTTTTCGCCCGGCTACGGCTACACGTGGATTTCGGGATACCCGTGGGGCTACATGCCTTACCAGTGCGGCGCGTGGAACTACTACGACACCTTCGGCTGGGGATGGGCGCCAGGGATCGGCGGCTGCAACCCCTGGTGGTACGGCGGCAGTTATTTTGGGCCGAATATCGGAATCGGCTATGGCGGTTATCGGCCGCCGCTGCGTCCGCATCCGCCGCGCAGGCCGTTCGGATTCGATCATGGGCTGATTGCTGTGAATCGCAAGCCGATGCCGCTGACGAAAGGCATGCTGCCGGTACGCGACCGGAACAGCATGGTGACGATAGCCGGGCATCCGGTTGCGCCGCTGCATCCGGTCACGGCTCGGCCGCAGTACGACCACTCCGCATCGGGATTCGTGAATCACACCGTGATTCTGAATGCAGAGCCAAGAGGATTGAACGGACAGGTTCGCAGCGGTCCGGTTGCACCGGGTCCGACTTTCGGTGTCGCGCGGCCTTCCGCGGGGCCAGCTCCTCATGTCGCGAATGGTGGTGGAACTCACTTTTCTCCAGGGGGCGGCTCCCACCCTTCTTCCGGTGGGGGAGGGTCGGTTAGCCATGCTGGAGGTGGCGGGTTCAGTGGCGGTGGCGGTTCCCATGGCGGCGGTGGGGGTGGTGGCGGTGGCGGCGGTTCCCACGGTGGAGGCGGTGGCGGGGGCGGTGGCGGAAGTCACCACTGAGTTTTCAAAAGAGTCGGCATAACAAGGCCGCAGGTTGGGGCGTAGATCGCTTCCCTCCTGCGGCCTTCGATTTTTGTGAAAGCGATCGCGCTGGAAATTACAGGTTGACGAAGCCGGCGGCGTTGTAGTTTTCTCGAATCCTGGAAGAGCTTGCGCGACGGAAAAGCGGCACGGTTTCCGTTCCCCTCATCGTGAGACTCTTCCGGCAGCGGCGATCGTCGCTGCCTGGGGCCACAGTTTCAACGAACGTCCAGTCTTGGCAGAAACAATTTCAGATTGAGAGAAAGGGACGGAGATGAAAGAGAAGCTTCGATTCTTGCGTGGAGAAGTGTGTTTGGACTGGACGAAGCTGCGCAACCGGCAGCTTGCAAAGCAAGTGGTCTCCTTGCTTGTGATGGCGTGCGTCGCGGTGGTATCGACGAGTTGCAAGCACACGGATGGAAGCAAGCAGGAAGCAAAGCAGGTGGCTGCCGGCGGCGGTTCGGCGAGCGGAACAGGCTCGGCGAGTGGCGGGTCGGGCTCGGCTACTGTGACTTACAAGACGAATGTGCACGTTGTGGAACAGGAGGCAGGCACTAAGGCGATTCAGGGCGTCAGCACCAACGGCGCGGCGTTCCTTCTGGATGCTTCGGATCCGAAGATGGCGTCGCTCAAGGCTGGGGACGTGCTGGTAATCAAAGGCCTGCTGGCGAAGAAGATTGTGGCGTCGGAGATGGAAGAGGGCAACCAGATCCTGGTGCTCACGCAGCAAGCTTCGCTCACGGATGCGATCGAGAACGGGCACATTCAGGTGGCCGCGCCGATTCGCTTTGGGGGCATGCGCGCGGCGAAAGAGGCGCCGGCGCCCGGAGACAGCCTGATGGACTGGCTATGCCCGCCGGTGTACGCGCAGAGCCCCGATGGGGCGGTCCTGAACAAGGCGGAAGCGGCTGGAACGAAGGATGCGCTCGGCAATGTGCTGAGCGGTATCAAGGGCGCGGTCATCGAAGGATGGACAACGGATTTCAACACCACGCCGGGCGATGGAAAGCTGAATATCACGCTGAAGATGACCAAGTCAGTCGGCGGGATGCTCGCGACCATCAATGGCGACGGCTCGGTTTCGAACTTCGACTTTACCGGGGCTGTGGATGTGGAGCAAAGCAAGTTCGAAAAGATTCAATCCGGATTGAAGGACTTGAATGGCGGGATGAATTTCAAGTGGGAGGTGGCCACGGATACGCCCGGCGCACACACAGGCGACGACCGCATCAAGCTGCCTGCCGGCATCTCCATTCCGCTCTACCGCTACCTGGATGGGCTGCCGCTCTACCTGGAGATCAGTTCGGCGTTGATCATCAAGCCGGCGCTGTCTGGCGGCAAGGAATACAGCCGCGGCGCGTTCCACATCGGTTTCCAGGGATACCAGAACTTCACCGGCGGCAAGGGCAACATCGATTCCGACGGCAATGTGACCGGCGATATTCAGTTCCTCGAAGGCCAGAATATTTCCGCACTGGCTCCGCTCGGCATGGTGGTTGCGTTTGCTGCGCCGCGCATTGAGCTGAGCTTCGGCATCAGCAAGATTCTGCCGTTCTCCGATATCAAAGATGCGGCGGAGAAGGTGGACAAGCTCGCCGATTTGCTGGCCAAGAAGGCGCTGTCGCCTGACCAATACTCCGCATTCAAAAGCTCGCCCTTTGGGAATATCACCATCAGCAAGGCTGTGGAGATGGCGACGAAGAGCGATGCCGCCGCGTACTTCGAGATGGTTTCGAGCGCGGGCATGAGCTTTACTGGAATTTCGGCAATCACGCCGTGTACGCGGCATGACATCCATCTGTGGGGCAAAGTGGGCGCTTCGGCTGAGGCGTTCGGCCAGGATGTTGGCAAGAGCGAAAAGACGATCTACGAGAAGGAGTTCACGCGGATCGATCCACCTGGTACGAAGCTGTGCGAATCGGTGGGGAAGTCATAGCGGTCGCATTCGATCGTGCTGCAGTTGACCTTGAAACAGAACAGGCCGCTCGCGTTGATACGAGCGGCCTGTCTGCATAGAGGCAGGGAGCTTACTGTTTACGCGCACCCTGGTTGGCGCGGCGAATTGCACGGCCCGTGCGGTTCAGGCGATGGTTCAAACGCACATGCTGTGCGCGTGTGAGTCTGCCGCCATTGGCCCTGCGCATGCGATGCTCTGTGCGAGCGACTCTGGCTTGTTTGCGTTCGAGGCGGGCGCCCTGGACCGCATGGATGCGGCCGGTACGGATGCCTTTGGCGATGCGGCGTTGCTGGTTGGCACGTCGCTGGTTGATGGTCATGTGGTGTTGCGCGACAGCCGTCTGTTGCTTCACAACGGGCGCGGCTTGCGCAAAACCGATGGTGGTAGAAAGAGCGAGAAGTCCGACGCCAAGCAGAGAGAGTTTCATGGGTGTATCTCCTTGAGAGGCGGCGGTTGTGTTTGAGCCTTTTGCCGTTCCGCGCTCACACTGAACGAAACCCGCATGTTAATTGAGTGTTGCGATGAATCGCGGCGGCCTCCACCTTTGGATGGAGTTATGCATTTGCGCTGGTTTTGCCAAGGGCGAGGTATAACTTCGCAAGCGACTCGAGGGAAAGCTCTTCGGCGCGGGCGCGTGGATTGATGGCGGCGGTTGCGATGGCAGCATCGATCGCCTGCGGTGCGTGTCCGGCAGCGCGAAGATTGTTGGCGAGGGTCTTACGCTTCTGCGCGAAGACGGAACGGATGAAGGCGAGAAAGCCTTTCTCGTTCGACCCCAAGCTCGGCGAAGCGCGGCGCGATGATCCAGCGGAAGACGCTGGAGTGCACGTCGGGTGGGGGCGCGAACGAGGATGGGGGCAGCGTAAAGAGCATCTGCAGCGGGCCATACATCTGCAGAGTCACGGAGAGCGAGCCGTAGTCGCGCGAACCTGGCTCGGCTGTGATGCGGTCGCCGACTTCGCGCTGCACCATAAGAACGGCGCGGTCTATATGTGGGGCGTTCGCGGCGAGCTTGAGAAGAATTGGCGACGTGATGTAGTAGGGGAGATTGCCGAAGACCAGCAGGCGTTGGCCAGCGTGCGCCGAGGCTGCGGCGAAGTCGAAGGCGAGAACATCCTGCTGTTGGATGGTCAGACGGTCGCTCGGGAATTGGACGCGAAGATTCGTGGCCAGGAAGGAATCGAGTTCCACGGCGATGACGTGTTTGGCGCGAACGACCAGTGCGGAGGTGATGGCGCCCTGACCGGGGCCGATCTCGACTACGGTGCGATCGGAGAGATCGCCGAGAGATGCCGCGATGCGTTGAATGGCGGATTGGTCATTGAGGAAGTTCTGACCGAGTTTGGGCTTGGCGGGCATGGGTTCCTTTCGATGGTAGATGAAGGACTTGCCTTCCCAGGTGCCCAAACGCGAGAGCACCTGGGGCACCCGAATTGTGGTTCGAGAAGCCGTGTTGTTTTAAAATTTGGCCATGGCGTTTCCGATCAAGACGTGTGTTGTTTGTGGCGAAGAGTTTGAATTGAGGCCGGACAAGCCGGGATTTGCGAATCGCTGCCCGACTTGCAGCGAAACGGAAGTTGCTGACGGCGGAACAACGGGCGGTGCCAACTTTGTGGATCGCAAGGCGGACAGCGAGATGACTGAAGCGCGGCGGCGGGCGATGCGCGACCTGCTCTATCGCAAAGAGAGCTGACCGACACTTGCTCCGAGAAAGAGGAGAGTTCTGATGCGTGCAGCCGTGGTTCGCAGTTTCGATGCGCCCCCTTCGTACTCGACGTTTGACGACCCTGTGGCCGGGGACGGCGAGGTGCTGGTCACGGTCGCGGCCGCGGGGCTGCATCAGATTGTGAAGTCGCTCGCGAAAGGGAAGCACTACGGGAGCACGGGGGAACTTCCGTTCGTTCCCGGTGTGGATGGAGTGGGACGGACAGCGGATGGACAGCGCGTTTATTTCGGCGCGGCTCATCCTCCTTTCGGCACGTTCGCGGAGAAGACATTGGCTTCGCCGAAGATGATGGTTCCTGTGCCTGACGGACTGGACGATGCGACTGCCGCGGGCATTGCGAACCCGGCGATGTCGTCGTGGGTCGCGCTCAGTGCGCGGGCGAAGTTTGTGGCGGGCGAGAGGGTGCTGATTCTCGGCGCCACGGGCGTGGCGGGCCAGCTGGCAATTCAAAATGCCAAGCGGCTGGGAGCGCGGCGTGTGGTCGGCGCGGGGCGCAACCCTGAAGCGCTTGCGAAGTTGACGTCGCTGGGCGCGGATGCGGTGATCTCGCTCGATCAGGAGCGCGACGCGCTTGTGGCGGCTTTGCGCGCCGAGGTCGCAGGAGCGGGCGTGGATGTGGTGCTGGACTATCTATGGGGCCAGCCTGCCGAGTGCATGATCGAGGCCGTGGCCCAGAAGGGGCTGCTGAAGTCGGCTCCGCGGGTGCGGTACATACAGATCGGCGAGATGGCTGGGCCGGTGGTCGGGTTGAAGGCGGCGGCTCTGCGCAGTTCGGGATTGGAGCTTTTGGGGAGCGGGTTCGGGAGTGCGTCGATTGCGGAGATTTTGAAGAGTGTGGCGGCGCTGTTCCAGGCGGCTGCGGATAAGTCTTTCGATTTTTCAGTGAAGGTGGCGCCGCTGAGCGAAGTGGAGGCCCTGTGGAATAGTTCCGCGGAGGGCGTGCGGCTTGTGTTTCAGCCTTGATCGGGACTGTGCTTTCCCACCCATCCGCAAAAGACGCGGATGGATGGGCACCCGTAGTTCCAACCTTGAATGGGGCACTGCTTTCCCACCCTTCGCTAGAAAAAGCGAAGGATGGGGCACCCCTTCATCCTGCAACGTTGCGCGAGAAGCCTTCCATGGGCGCTGAGGGGCCGGGATAAAGGCGTTTCACGATCCAGAAGACGGGCAGGCCCAGAAGGATGAGTGCAGTTCCGAGCAGCGAGCCCTTGAGATTGCTCATATAGCTAGACACGAGCACTACGGTTGCGCAGATGACAAAGAGCGCAGGCAGGACAGGATAGCCCCAGACTTTGTAAGGGCGGGGCGCGTTGGGCTGGGTGCGGCGATAGACGAAGACCGTGGTTGCCGTGAGCATGTAGAAGAGCCATTCCGCAAAGACGGCTAGCTCAAAGAACTGCTGGAAGCGGCTGAGAAACGCGAGCAAGACGGTCGAGAGCAGCGCCTGGATGATCAGCGACGTTGACGGCGACTGATAGCGCGGGTGAATGTGCGCGAACTGGCGGAAGAAGAGGCGATCGCGTGAGGCGGCGAAGGGGATGCGCGCCCCGGACATGATGGTTCCGTTGAGCGTGACGAAGATGCTGAGGGCCATGGCGGCGGCGACGAAGCCTGCACCGGCTTTTCCGGCGACGATGGTGAGCGCGGAGACGGCGGGTCGATCACTGCCCGCGATGGCCGCGGCGGGAAGGATGTACTGGATGGCTGCGTTGGTGGCCATGAAGAGAAAGCCGACGATGAAGAGTCCGCCGATGAGCGCGATGGGCAGCGCGCGCTCGGGCCGACGCACTTCGCCGGCAACCATGGTGAGGTCGTTCCAGCCGTCGTAGGCCCAGAGCGTGGCGATGAGCGCGGCGATGAAGCCGGTAAGGCCGCCGACGGCGTGCGGAAGCGTGGTGGCGAAGTTGGCGAGAGCTCCTGATGTGGAGACGAAGCAGAAGATGGCGACGATGAGAATCAGAATGACCTTGAGCGTGGTGAAGACCAGCTGGAAGTCGGCGGCCTTCTTGATGCCGAGATAGTTGAGCCCGGTGATGAACCAGGTGACGGCGATGGCGAAGACCTGCGACCAGAGCAACGGGACGGGGCCGGGTATCGGCGCACTGAGCCATTGAAATGCGGGGAAGAATCCGAGAGTGCGCGCGAGGCCGACGGTGACGGCCGCGATGGAGGCGGGCTTGGCCACGGCAAACCAGGTCCACATGTAAAGAAAGGCGGTGGTGTCCCCGTAGGCTCCGCGCAGGTAGACGTATTCGCCGCCGGCGTAAGGAAGCATGGCGCCGAGTTCGGCGTAGGTCATGGCGCCGAAGAGCGAGAGCAGGCCGCCGACGATCCAAGCCAGGTAGACGAGGGCCGAGGAGCCGACGTCCTGCATCATTTCGCGGGGAACGAGGAAGATGCCGCTGCCGATGATGGTGCCGACCACGATGGCCGTAGCCTGCGGCGCACCGAGGACGCGCGGCAGATCGGGCGTTTCGCTTGGCCGTGGCGCGGGGACAGTGGAACTCATGGGGTGAAGTGAGATTAGCACGGAGAGGCCGGCGCGCCAGAGTGCAATCCCGATCGTGCACTGGTTTTAGTCGCGGCAGCAGTCGCTTGAATAATACTTAAGTTTTAACTTGACAATAAACCGAAGCCGATTAATACTTAATTCGTTGCTTAACTAATATTGAGGAGCGGAAATATGGAAGAATCCAAAGTTGTTCACAGCACATTTGTTCTGGAGCGGAAGTTGAAGGCCGATCCGGAGCGCGTATTCGCAGCATTCTCCGATACGGGGACCAAAAGACGGTGGTTTTATGAGAGTACGAACCACGAACTGCAGCATTACGAATTGGATTTCAAGGTGGGCGGCGTCGAACACGCGCAGATGAAGATGAAGGTGGGCCCGATTGCGGGCATGCTGATGACCAATGACATTTCGTACGCGGACATTCAAACCAATCGGCGCATCGTGACTGCCTATCGCATGAGCCTGGATGGGAGGCCTTTCTCGGTTTCGCTGGCGACGATCGAGCTGATCCCGGCGGGGACGGGAACCGACCTGGTATTGACGCACCAAGGCGCGTATTTCGAGGGCTCGGATGGCCCGGAGATGCGCAAAGGCGGGTGGGAGCATTTGTTCCAGAAGCTGGCGAAAGAGCTGGGAGAGTGAAGATGGCGGACATGTGGAGGCGCGGTTGATGAAGAGGAAAGACCCTGATGTCGACCGCGTCTTTCACGCGCTCGGTGACGCCACGCGCCGGACCATGATGGAACGGCTCAGCCGCGGACCTATGTCTGTTTCGCTGCTCGCCGAGCCCTTGCAGATGACGCTGGCCGCGGTCGTGCAGCATCTGCAGATTCTTGAGGAAGCGGGCCTGGTGAAGACGGAGAAGGTGGGAAGGGTGCGGAGTTGCCGCATCGAATCCGCGGGCCTGGAGACAGCGACGCGCTGGCTGGGCGCACGCAAGCCGGAGTGGGATCGGAAGCTGGACCGATTGCAGGAGTTTCTTGGCGAAGGCGAAAAGTGACTGGGCGAAGGACCGACTCGCCTGCCATCACTGCCAGAATTTGAGCGTGGGCCAGTTGGCGGCGTAGGGCAGTTTTCGATGGCGCAACCAGAAGTAGTGAAGGTGTTGTTCGAAGTCCATCGACCAGGGATCGTCGAAGGGGCCGAGGTCAACGACTTCTGCATATTGGCTGGTGAAATCGGTCGCGCTCGCACCGAGTGTCAGCATGGAATCGCCGGTGTAGCCGTTCCATCCCCATAGAAAGTAATTCACATGACCGCTGATCGCAGGTGGAAGGCCATAGGCCGGGCCGAGGATGTCGACTGCGCCAGCTTCGCCGTAGTTGTTGCAGATGATTCCAGTGGTTGCGCGGACTTCAGGCGGAAGAGCCTGGAAGCGCGTGGCGAAACCCTGAACCATCTGCGTCCAGCCGAAGCGGTCGGAGAGAATCTGCGGAAGCGGACTCGTGTACTTCTCGCTGCGGGCGCTGTTGGGCGCGAAGGGTGCGGTGTAGACGAGGTAGGTTCGGGGCGGCAAGACGGAGAGGGTGATGGGGCCCGTGAAGAAGACGAGCCCGAGGAGGTATTGGGCGCCGATGAGGATGAGCAGGCGATCGCGCTGGATGAGTTGGCCGAGCGCGGCGGCACCGGCGGCGAAGAGGAAGGGATAGATCGGCGCGACGTAGTAATTCTTGGCGTGCAGGAACATCATCATAGCGAGGAACGCAAGGTAGGTGTAGGCCGCGAATCGCCACGGACGCGTATCGCGTGCGAGTGCCAGCCAGGCGAGGCCGCCGATCCAAAGCGGTGCGGTGGTGTAGAGCAGGACCTTGATCTGGTCCCAGAGGAAGCGTGGCGGCGGAAGCTTGAGGTTTTTGTCGGAGTGGGCCACGTTGGCAAGCATCTGGTAAGTGGGGAATTGATGCGTCCACTGCCATAGCAAATTAGGTAGTGCGAACAGCAGAAGCAATGCAACACCGGCCAGGCAAGCGCGCGTGAAGAGAAGGCGCCGTTGAGGGCTGATGAGCAAGCCGACGGACAACGCGATGAGGAAGAAAACGGTGGAGTGCTTGTTCTCGACGGCGAGGCCGGCGAGCAGGCCGAAGAGCAGCCACGCGCGCGGCGAGGCAGAGCCGTCAGCGATGCGGAGAACGGCAAAGAGCGCACCCATCCAAAGCGCCGGCTCGAAGGAGTTCATGGAGAGATAGCTGCCGGTGCCGAGAAAGACCGGCGCGGCGGCAATGGCGCTCATGGCGGCGAATTGCGCTGCGCGGCGACCGCCGAATTGCCAGGTGAGGAGGCCGGTGAGGCCAACCGTGATGCCGTGCGCGGCGAAGCTGAAGAGGCGGATGGAGGTGGGGGCGATGCCGAAGAGAGTCTCCGCGAGTCTTGCCTGCAGCGCGACGAGAGGGGGTTGATCCACGTAGCCCCAGGCGAGGCGACGGCCGCACATGAGGAAGTAGAACTCGTCGCGAAAGTAGCCGTAGCCGAGGTGAATGCCCCAGAGCGAGGTAAAGACGTGGATGAGGAAGATGAATGCCGCGAAGGCAGCAGCCAGGGCGAGTGCGGAAGACAAGGGAGATCGCGGCAGGAAAGGCGATTGGGGTTGCGACACGTGCCGTGGGCTCCTCGTTGTCTGCTGAATCAATTTTAGCGTGCGGGCTTTCCCGGCCGTCGTGCGCCTTGAGATGCGAGCTGGAGTGACGGCAGGCACGGAAAGGATGCACACGGGCCCGTATGATCGCGCTGCAAAGGGTTGAGGGAGGGCGGACGATGGAAAGCTCTTGTTCAGCATGTGGTGGACGCGTGGAGCGGGCCTGGAAGTTTTGTCCCAAGTGCGGGACGGCCGCGATTGCGCAGGATACGCGCGAGCGGGAAGAGGAAGTTCCGGAGACGGCGCCGACGGAGGGCGCGTTTTCTGGATTGCTCTTTGGGCTGATCGCCATGCCGATTCTGCTGATCGTGGGGATCATGCTCTGCCTCACGGGACTGGGCGCGATTCTCGGTGTGCCGATGATCGTTGCCGGGATTCTCGCTCCGCTGGCAGGACCGATGTTCGGCCTGGGCGCGCTGAAGGGCGAGTGCCCGTGGTGCGGGACTGGTGTCAGCAGCGTGGCGAATTCGCACGATTTTTGCTGCCACGGTTGCGGCAAGCGGATCGCGATCAAACACCGGCATTTTACCCCCGCAACCTCATAAGTTGGCGAGGATAAGTGCTGTTATATCAACGCTAATGCGCTTACAGCCCACTTCTCAAGACAGGCGGGCATCTGAACGTAGGTATGCTTACTACGGTCAGATCGCGAATGAAGTGGCTTTTGGTGAGCGCGGTGTTATGCGCTGTGCCGGGTTGCCAATTCACGCGGGCTATTCCACAGTTCACCCCGCAACCCGCTGTCAAGGCAGCACCGGCTACACCCATCGCCCAAGAGAAAGAAGAGTTAGGGAAACCCTCATGGGACCCGTCGTGGGATGTTCTGATTGAGAAAGAACTTCCGCCTGAACTGCTTACCGCAAGCGTGGCACACGATGTGAAGCCGTTTTGTCCGCGCTTCAATGCGATGAGCGAAGTGGATAAGCGAACCTTCTGGGCGTACTTTTTCCAGGCCTTGGCGGCGGCAGAGGCAGGCCTGGTGCCTACGACCAATGTGCGCCACATGGATCCAGAGGTTGCGGTTGAGGATCGGGTGACGAAGCGCATCGTCCGGCAGGAAGGCTTGCTGCAACTGACATATATGGACTCCGAGCGCTATGGGTGCCCGTTCGACTGGCAATCCGATAAGAAGCTTCCGGAGAAAGACCCGACGCGAACGATTTTGAAGCCGGAAAACAATTTGCGTTGCGGCGTGAATATTCTGGCGACGCAGCTGATTGTGCACGGAAAGCCACTGGTCACCTCAAAAAGCTATTGGGCGACGCTGCGGCCTGGCACGTTGAGCTACCGCGTGTTTGCGAAGCAGATGAAAAATGTGCCCGAGGTTTGCTACGCGCAACCGCTGGAAGAGGCGAAGAGCACTCCGCAGAGTACTCCATCGACCGAAAACGAGCAGGCACGTTCCACTCCAACACAGTCCGCTCCAGCGATAGCGATGAATTCATGGCCGGCCTGGACGAAGTAAGCGGCGATTCGTCGCTTACTTCATCCAGCTTGGGCGCATTCCGATTTCGACGAAAAAATTGAAACGAGAAACCGCGCCTAGGAAGCGTTGCGGTCGCGCGCGGCTTTGACGTAGTCGTGAGATGTCTGGATGTGCGCGAATTGGGTGGTCAGCAGTTGGCGCACGGGGAAAGGTAAGTCCTTGTCGAGAGCTGACTGGTATGCGGCTTTCAACTCGTCTTCGCCCTCTTCAGCGGTGACGAGCATGGAATGATCACCCGCACCAAGACTGGACTTGAGCTTGGCCCACGCGCGGTGAACAGCGCCGCTGGTCGTGCCCTTTTCCTTGATATCGCGGATACCCTCGTTGTGCAGTACCGATTCAAGTTCTCCGCGAAAGCTTGCGCGCTTGAGCGATTCGGCGAGGAAGTAGCGCTTCAAGGTTTCATCCTTGAGCGTGTCGCCGATCTTCTGGAAGCCTTCCTGCCCATCGATGAGCTTTTCAATGACTGAGCGCAGGGTTACATCGACATCGTGGACGGTAATGGTGGGGTTGTTCGCCATGCTTCTCCTTTAGGCCTGAAGGCCCGGAATGGGTGATGTGCGGTTGCAAAGGGAAGATCGGGCAGAGGCCAGCGGCTGCATGTGCGATTCTCCTTCGCCGCCAGTGAGGAGAGGGAAATCGCGAAAACCTCTCGTCCCCTGCCCTGTGAGGCAACACGACCGGCGATACACCGGCCGCTTGTGAGCATAGAAGCACAGCTGATGAGGTTGGTTGCCCCGATTCGCGGCCCGCGCTCGAGAAGCAGGATTGAAGGCAAATATAAAGGCCACCCGGCGCAGTGTTCCGAGCCGGATGGCCTTGTATCTAGATAGGGTTTAGTTATAGGTGGAAAAGCTAGGAGTTACTCGTGGAGTGCTTGCCTGGCTTGACTTCAAGCTCATTCACAACCTGCTGGACGTGGGGGATCTTCTTCGCGAGCCTCTCGGCTTCTTTCTTTTGCTCGCTGGTTTTTACCGAGCCGGTGAGAACGAGGGTTCCGTTCTTTGCCTTGCCGTGAATACTCTGATCGTCGAGGGGCTTGTGTGCCTTAAGCGTCGCTTTGAAGTTGTCTTCGATGGCGCTGTCGAGGTTGGAGGCCACGGCTGCCGTCTGTCCCTGGTCTCCCGGAGGACGCACGCCGATTTCGTTGGCGATGGTGTAGTCGGGAGCGGCTTGCTTGGCCAGGTTTTCGGCTTGCTTCTTCTGATCATCGGTGTTGACGTTACCGGTGAGCGTCATTACTCCCTTGTCGCGATCCTGGGACACGCTTAGGTTGGAAAGATTACTGCTGCTGAGGGAATTGGTGACGGCGGGCTTCTCATCGGCGAACTGCTTGTGGTTTTGGCAGCCAGTGACGGCGAGAACGGCAGAGAGCAATGCCGCGGCTGCGACATAGAACGATCTCTTTTTACATTGGCAATTCATTTTATCTATCTCCAGGTTGTGATCTAAAGGATCATTTCTTTCTGATCGAGGGTCGGGCCAACCTACCCGACTTCCAACGGCTCTTGGGATGCGATGAAAACGAAGGTGGTTGTTTGTGTGCTGCGCAACTCATGACTTTACGAGAAGCAGTTCCTCAGGGGGACATGCAACGGCTGGAAGATGACTCGTGGCTGCGGGTCAGGCAGATTTGGCAGCGCCACTTTCGGCAGGGTGGAAGTGCTGCCAGATAGCGTTGGCGGTCTTTCGGGGCACGACCGCGGCGAGCGACTCAGGGCTGGCGAGCTGAATGTCGCGAAGACTGCCGAAGTGCGAAAGAAGACGCTGGCGGGTGAGGGTGCCGACGCCGGGGATGTCATTCAGTTCGGAGGCGCGATCGCGCATGGCTCTGCGGGTGCGATGGTAGCCGACGGCGAAGCGGTGGCTTTCGTCGCGGATGAGCTGGATCAAATGCAGGACCGGCGACCGCCGATCGAGGACGATGGGTTCGTCCTCATTGCCATAGAGGTAGATAACCTCTTCGCGTTTGGCAATGGAGGCAAGAGGCTGCGTAGTCAGGCCGAGCGATTCAAGCGCTTCGGCAGCGGCATGGAGCTGACCGAGGCCACCGTCGATGAGAATGAGCGAGGGCAGCGTTTGAGGTTCCTTCGAGGTGCGCGCCGGCTTTGATTCCGTGTTTTGCGTCGCGTCCTTGGCAGAGTCCGAGGGGCCAGTTGTGGCGTTGATGCCTTCGAGAAGGCGCCGGTAGCGGCGATGGACCACTTCGCGCATGGAGGCAAAGTCGTCTACGCCGAGGACGGTCATGACTTTGAATTTGCGATAGAGTTGTTTGTTCATCTTGCCGTCTTCCCAGACGACGAGAGAGGCAACGGTTTCAGCGCCCTGAATGTGCGAGATGTCGAAACATTCGATGCGGCGCGGGAGTTCGGGCAGCATCAGAACGTCGGCGAGCGCTTCCTGGATGGCTTTGCGCGACGGTTCGAGGACGCGGAACCGCTGCGTGTACGACTGCTTGGCGTTCTGGCCGGCGAGGTCGACGAGAGAGCGTTTTTCGCCTCGTTGCGGGACGACTATTTCGACGCGATGACCGGTGCGCTCGGAGAGCAGAGCGGCAAGCGCTTCGCGATCGGGGAAATCGGCAGGAGTGAGAATTGTGCGGGGCACATAGTGCTGGTCGATGTAGAGCTGCTTGACCAGAGCGGAGAATACAGCGCCGGCGCGATCCTGCGGTTCGATTGGAGGCTCGGTTCCGCTGCTCTCGGAAAGGTCCGGCGAGGAGTCAGAGGCGAGCGGTTCAAATGCGTCAGGGAGTTCATCCCAGAAGAACTCGCGGCGGTCGACGATTTTGCCGGCGCGTACGTGAAAGAGATTCACGGCGAGAGAGCCAGCTTCGAAATGGTAGCCGAAGACGTCGGCATCATCGCTTTGCTCGGCAGTGGCCACGCGTTGTTTTTCCTGCAACTGATGAACAGTGGAGAGCTGGTCGCGAAGGCGGGCGGCTGCTTCAAACTGCTCGGCTTCGGCTGCGGCAAGCATGCGTGCGTTGAGCGAGCGTTCGAGCTCGGCGGCGCGGCCTTCGAGAAAGAGCTGCGTGTCGCGCACAGCGGCGGCGTAGGCTTCGGGCGTCGTGAAACCTTCGACGCAGGGACCGAGGCAGCGATGAATGTAGTACTGCAGGCAGGCGCGCGGATGGTAGCGATTGAGATCGACGTTGCAACTGGGAATGAGAAAGCTGCGATGGATCAATTCGACGATGCGATAGGCGAGGTTTCCTGGAAAGTACGGGCCGTAGTAGGCCGCGCCATCCTTGCGCAGGCGACGCGTGACGAAGACCTTGGGAAAACGATCGCCTAGCGTGAGCTTGACGTAGGGATAGGTCTTGTCATCGCGCAGAAGGATGTTGAATCGCGGATGGCGCTGCTTGATGAGGTTGTTTTCGAGGGCGAGGGCTTCGTGTTCGTTAGCGACGAGGATGTAGTCGATATCGACCGCCTCACGCATGAGAGAGCCGGTCTTGGCGTTGGCCTGCGAAGCTTCGAGCAAGTAAGAACGAACGCGGGAACGGAGATTCTTGGCTTTGCCGACGTAGATCACCGCTCCCTCAGCGTTTTTGTAGAGGTACACGCCGGGCTGAGTAGGGAGGGTGCGGATTTTTTCGAGGAGATCCATGAGAGCGGGGAGGAACGAGCCCTGTGTTTAGATTATCCGGTTGATGAGGCGAAGGAAAGGCGAGGATACGGATGGAGCGAAATGCTTGCAAATTGAAGGTAAGATTTACCGACTGAGGAGCATCGCGACATTTAAGGCTGGGTCCTAAGTGCTGTGAGGTCGGCAATTTAGTGTGAGGCCCGAATAATGGCCGCCGAGTTGCAGCACGATCGAGAAGGAAATCATTTTCATTCATAGAGCGCAGGAGGAATAAGGATGCACGGAGGAAGGGAACTGATCTACGTACCACCCACGTCGGAGCAAGGCGAAAGCAGGCGAAGGGACAACGTGACCGAATTGAGGAGACCGACGTCGGCGCCGGGGGGTGATGCGAGGAGAGATTCCGTGATTCCGTTCCCCGTCCACGTGAAGGCGGACGAGAAGGACGGACTAAAACCGCAGAAATCCAGAAGAAGAAAAACGCCATCTTCGACTTCTCCAGAAGTGGCGAAGGCCGATCGAGAGAATTAGTTCTGCCCTTTGTTTCCACCGCCAGGGCCTTGGCAAACCTTGCAATTCATCCTTCTATTCCCCCGACAATCGGGCAAGCAGAATTGCGCTCAAGCAACGATTGCAATTCCATGAGCATCCATCGATAAGGCACTCGTATCTTGCGTAGCAATGACGGGACGTCACCGGGATTCTAAAGAACGATAGGAAAGAACGATAGGAAATCAAGGAGAGCACTGATGAAGAAAGCGATCGTGTTGACAGCAGTTCTGAGTTTGACAAGCGTGGGCTGGGCGGAGGGAACGACGCGCCAGGCCGTGGATGAACGGCTTCAACATGCCGGGACCGTGCTCCATGAAATCATGGGCGCACCGGACAAGGGCATTCCCGATGAAGTGATCGATCATGCCAAGTGCATTGCGGTTGTGCCGCACATGCTGAAGGGTGGGTTCGTGTTCGGCGCCGAGAACGGACGCGGCGTCGCAACGTGCCGCACCGCTTCTGGATGGAGCGCTCCCGCCTTCTTCACGATTACCGGCGGAAGCTGGGGTTTGCAGATCGGCGTCGAGGGCATCGATCTGGTAATGGTGTTCCAGGGCGACAAGGGCATGGATCGTCTGGTGGAGAGCAAGTTTGAGATCGGTGGAGATGCCTCGGCAGCTGCGGGTCCGGTTGGCCGTCACGCTTCTGCGAATACCGACTGGAAGATGAACGCGGAGATTCTCACTTACTCACGCGCCAAGGGTATTTTTGCCGGGCTGACATTGAATGGCGCCGCGGTTCGTCGTGACGATGACTCGACCGAGGCATACTACGGTCATGAAGTTCAAACGCGCAGCATTCTGACGGGCTCTGTTCCTCCGCCTCCGGGTGCGAATGCATTCATCGATGCGGTGCGACATGCGCGGCATCAGGCACAAGCTTCCCGCTAACTAACTTATTCTGCGAAACCAAGTCCTGACGGGCGCGGAGATTGCGATTTGATTCCCGCGTCCGAGGCAGGCTAAAGGAGACTATTTATGCTCTGGGCGATATTTGTAATTCTGCTGGTGCTGTGGCTACTGGGATTCAGCCTGCATGTGGCCGGCGGCATGATCCATTTACTTTTGGTTATTGCGGTGGTGGTTCTGGTGATCAACCTGATCTCGGGAAGACGGGCAGTTTGACGATTCAGTTGGGTCGAAGAACCGAGAGAACAAAACTAAAAGGCCGATGCGCAATTGCGGATCGGCCTTTTTTGATGGACGCAACAAAGTTTCAGCTCTGTTGCCGCAGATGTTCGGCGCGGACATCGCGGGCAGTGAATAAAGT
The DNA here is from genome assembly GCA_963846095.1 of uncultured Acidobacteriaceae bacterium. Lineage (GTDB taxonomy): Bacteria > Acidobacteriota > Terriglobia > Terriglobales > Acidobacteriaceae > Telmatobacter. The sequence continues at coordinate 121,873 of CAWJUW010000003.1, read as the reverse complement.
GAAGAACGGGGCATTGGCGGCGGCTTCGACAGAGGGGCGGCCGTTAGCTTCTTCGCGCTCGACGATGCAGACGACGGCGGCAACGAGCATGCCTGCTTCTTTCGCGGCTTCGATGGCGTTGATGGTGGACGCGCCGGTGGTGCAGACGTCGTCGACGATGACAACGCGCGCACCTTCGCGGTGGAACCCCTCGATGCGGCGGCCGGTACCGTGTGCCTTTTCTGCTTTACGAACGAGGAAGCCGTGGAGGAGCGGGGCATCGGGCTTCTTCTGTGCGCGCCAGGCGCTGGCATTGGCCACGTTGCAGACGACGGGGTCAGCGCCAAGAGTCAAGCCACCGACAGCCTCGGCGTCGACGCCATGCTGTTCGAGCAACTCAAGGATAGCGAGGCCGGTGAGCCGTCCCCCTTCAGCGTGGAGCGTTGTGGTGCGGCAATCGATGTAGTAGTCGCTGGCGGCTCCGGAACTGAGCTTGAACTGCCCGAGGCGAAAACTAATCCTGGCGAGAAGGGAAAGAAGCTGTTCAGCGTGCGTCATTCTCTGTTGATTGTAATGGGAATGCGAGAAGTGTTCGCCCTTTCACGGATTTGAGCGGTTCTGCAACCAGATGAAGGTTCGTTCATCTAATGAAGGTATCTGCAACGAGTTGTTGATTTTTTAGTCAAAGACATATGCGCCTTTCTTCTTCCCCATGGCTCTCTCAGCGTAGCTCCGGCTCGGTTCGACTCTTCGGGTTGAGCCTGACAACTTTACTGTCGCTTGCGGCTTGTTCGTCTCTCGCGCTTCTATGCAGCGGCCTGCAGTCGCAGGAGACGGCTGAGGCGCAAAGAGTGCCGGCACCGGTCGCGGAAGCTACTCCGAGCGATGCGATGCGCGCGTCAAGCTTGCCGGATCTTGATGCAATTTCCAGTTCAGCGCTTCCCGAGTTGAGTGGTGCGGAAGATGGTGGACAGGCGCCCCCGAAGGATGCCGCGACCGTCCATGCGGCCAAACAAGAAGGAAAGCAGGATGAGCAAACCAAGCGAATCCTGGGAATCATTCCCAACTTCAGATCGATCAGCACGAGCGACAAGCTGCCCCCGCAATCGGTGAAGGAGAAGTTTTCGACAGCGACGGAAGACTCGTTTGACTACTCATCGATTTTCATTCCGCTGGCACTGGCCGGCTATTCGCAGGCGACAAATGCTACGCCCGAGTTTGGTACGGGAGGAGTGGCGTTTGGACGTTATTTATGGCACGCCGCAGTGGATCAGACCACAGAGAACTACATGGTCGAATTTATTGTTCCCTCACTTGCGCATGAGGACACGCGTTTTTACACGCTGGGGCATGGCGGATTCTGGAAGAGGACGGGGTATGCTTTGAGCCGCGCGGTCATCACCCGCTCCGATGCAGGCAATAACGTGTTCAACCTGAGCGAGGTAGTTGGAGCGGGCGCTTCAGCAAGCATATCGACACTGTACTACCCCTCGCGCGAGCGCAGCTTTGGGAATGTGGGAAGACAGTGGGGACAGGATCTGGGAATCGACGCGCTGTCTTTCGAAGCCAAGGAATTCTGGCCGAATATCAACCGCTGGCTCTTCCACAAATCAGCGCAGGGTGCGCAGTAGTTCGCGCATCGTGAGGAACGCCTCACATGCGTTCGAGATGGCGGAATCCCTGGGTGCCGATAAGCATGAGTGAAAAGAGAAGGAAGTTGTAGGCAGCGTGCACGAAGACGCTGGCTGCGAGCGAGCGCGTGCTCAGACGCGCCCAGCATAGAACGAGGCTGACCGCGACGAGAAGGACAAAGGGCCCCAGAGACCAGGCGGTTTGCTCGGCGTGCATGAGGGCGAATGGGACGCTGGTAGCGATCGAAGCAAAGACCATTCCCCCGAGAGACCATTGTGGATGGCCGGAAGGGTCGAGCGGTGGCGGAGGAGTGCCTGTGGCTCGCTCGACCGACCAATCGAAGGCAGTGCAGAGCGCGGGGAGCAGGAAGCCACGGAAGATGATCTCCTCAAAGAACGGCGCGCAGGTGACGCCAAAGACAAACAGGATCCATGCGGCTGTGCGCGTGTCGAAGAGTTTGTCGATCGGCGCATTGGTCGGACCGGGCAGGACGACCTCGTCGACCATGGCGAGCACGAAGCACACACCCGCGGCGCCCAATAGAAGGCGATAGTGTTCGATCGCCGCGCGTGCATTCCAGTGCAGTCCGGCGAAGAGGCTCTTTTGCCAGACGAGCGGAAATACCAGGAGAGCCGCGCCGATGGTGACAAGGTACAGAATCGCCATGCTTCCGACGGTGTAGTGAATGTCGTTGAAAGCAGCCTGCGCGTTCCGCACATGCCATAAGTGGAAGTGGAGCGCGACCCGGGTGAGCAGCCCAGCGCAAAGGAATCCCAAAGCGGCGAGGATACCAAGAATGGCAAGATGGCCGAAATTCGGTGTGCGCACCGCCGGTGCGTGCCAGGAAGGCATCTCCGCCTGCGTGAAGGATTGAAACAGCGGCGGATCGGTCTCATTGCTGCGGTACGGAGCCGGCTCGGGAAGTTCGTAGGGGAAGATGCTGTGCAGCGCTGCGACGGTTTCGTCGTGGGACAACTCGTTGTCGCGGTCGGGCGTGTCTGTTTCTGGAGAAAGCGGATCCTGCTCGGGGAGGGCGGTCATGCACGCCCCGTCTTCTTTTGGCGAGGGCCCTTGGCAGGCTCAGAGGCAGGTTGGACGCGAGATCCAGATTTGGCGCGGGTCGCGGCGAGGTCGTCTTCCGCGGGAGTGTTTTTGCGCGGGCGGCCTGGCTTCTTCTTCGCTGCCTTGCCATTCGAGGATTCCCCGCTGGAGAGGCTTATTCCGTTTTTCGCGAATGCTCCGTTCGGGGAAGATGTGTCCTCCTGCGTCAGGCCCGCGAGATCGGCGTCCTCTTCAAGCGGAGCGAGTTTGCCGTTAGCGGAGGTGTAGTAGCGCGTGAGGAATTGGCCGGTGTAGGAGCCGGGGGTTGCGGCGATCTTTGCCGGGCGTCCCTGGCCCACGATGCGGCCGCCGTCTTCGCCGCCTTCGGGGCCGAGGTCGAGAATCCAGTCGGCGTTGCGAATGACGTCGAGGTTGTGCTCGATGATGATGACGGAGTTGCCCAGGTCGGCGAGGCGATGCAGGACTTCGAGCAGCTTGCGCACGTCGTCGAAGTGCAGGCCGGTGGTGGGCTCGTCGAGCAGGTAAAGCGTGCGGCCGGTCTGGCGCTTGGAGAGCTCGCGCGCCAGCTTCATGCGCTGCGCTTCGCCGCCCGAGAGCGTGGTGGCGCTCTGGCCGAGGTGCACGTAGCCGAGGCCGACGTCGACGAGCGTCTGCAGCTTCTGGCGGACGTTGGGCACGTCTTCAAGAACGGTGAGCGCGTCTTCGATGGTGAGGTCGAGGATGTCGGCGATGGAGTGGCCTTTGAATTTTACGGCCAGCGTTTCCTGGTTGTAGCGGCGGCCGTTGCAGACTTCGCACTGCACGTAGACGTCGGGCATGAAGTTCATCTCGATGCGGCGCTGGCCGTCGCCCTGGCAGGCTTCGCAGCGGCCGCCGGCGACGTTGAAGCTGAAGCGGCCGGGCTTGTAGCCGCGCTCGCGCGACTCGGGCAGCATGGCGAAGAGATCGCGGATGGGCGAGAAGACCTGCGTGTAGGTGGCGGGGTTGGAGCGCGGCGTGCGGCCGATGGGCGACTGGTCGATGCGGACGACCTTGTCGAGCTGCTCGGCGCCGGTCGAGGGACTCGTGCGCGCCGGGTTCTTCGCGCGAGCCGTAGATGGTCTGGGCCAGCGAGCGATAGAGGATGTCGTTGATGAGCGTGCTTTTGCCGCTGCCGCTGACGCCGGTGACGACGGTCATGACGCCGAGCGGGATGCGGATGGTGATGTCCTGCAGGTTGTGTTCGCGCGCGCCGGTGACGGTGAGCCACTTGCCGGTGAGCGGGCGCGGGTGCTGCGCGCTGCAGCATGGTGGCGGCGCCGGAGAGATAGCGGCCGGTGAGCGATTCGGGGCAGGCCATGATCTGCTGCGGGCGTGCCCTGCGGCGACGACGTGACCGCCGAGGCGGCCGGCGCCGGGGCCGAGATCGAGCACGTAGTCGGCGTGGCGGATGGTGTCTTCGTCGTGCTCGACGACGAGGACGGTGTTGCCGAGGTCGCGGAGCCTGATCGAGGGCCTCGATCAGGCGCATGTTGTCGCGCTGATGGAGGCCGATGGAGGGCTCGTCGAGAACGTAGAGCACGCCGCGCAGGCGCGAGCCGATCTGTGTGGCGAGGCGGATGCGCTGGCCTTCGCCGCCGGAGAGCGTGGCGGCGTTGCGATCGAGCGAGAGGTAGTTCAGGCCGACGGCGCAGAGGAACTCGAGGCGCTCGACGACTTCGCGGCGGATGCGTTCGGCGACGAGGGCTTCGCGCGCGGTGAAGTTGAGATTGATGGCGGCGGAGAGGGCGCGGTTGAGCGGAAGCGCGGTGAAGTCGGCGATGGAGAGGCCGCCGATTTTGACGGCCAGCGACTCGGGGCGCAGGCGCTTGCCGCGGCAGACGGGGCAGGGCGTGGCGGACATGAAGTTCATCATGTACTCGCGGTAGCCGTCGCTGCGGGCTTCTTCGATGGTGTCGCGGAGATAGGCTGAGGATGCCGTGGAAGCCGGTGCGCGGCGCTTCGCCTTTGGGCGGGCCGTAGACGAGGATGTGCTGCTGCTTGGGCGGCAGGTCTTCAAACGGCAGCTTGAGGTCGATGTCGTAGCGGTCGGCGGCGAGGTTGAATGAGCTTGAGCAGATATTGCGAGGCGGAGCCGGGGCCGAGGCCGCCATCGAGCAGGGGCTTGGACCAGTCGGTGATGACCTTGGCGGGATCGAGGTCGTAGAGCGAGCCGAGGCCGTGGCACTCGGGGCAGGCGCCGAAGGTGGAGTTGAAGGAGAAGCTGCGCGGCTCGAGTTTGGGCACGTCGAGGCCGCAATCGGGGCAGGCCATGGAGGAGGAGAAGAGCTGCTCTTCGGTGCCGGTCCGCCGGAGGCGACGAGCACCAGGCCGTTGGCCAGCTGCAGGGCTTTGGTGACGGCCTGTTCGAGGCGCTTTTCGACAGAGGGCTTTGCCGGGCCGCTGTCCTGACTTTCCCAGCTTGGGGCCGGATGGCGCGACGCCGTTGGCCGGCGGAGTTCGGACGGCGCCGACGGCTTGAGCAGGATGCGGTCGACGATGGCTTCGATGGTGTGGTTCTTGCGCCGGTCGAGGAGCGGCGGCTCGGACAGGTCCCGCATTTCGCCATCGACGCGGGCGCGAAAGCCTTGCTGGTCGAGCTGATCGAGCAATTCCTTAAACTCACCCTTGCGGCCGCGGACGACGGGGGCCATGACGGTGACGCGCTCGCCGTTGCCGAGCTCGAGGATGCGCTGCGACGATCTGCTCGGCGGTCTGGCGGGCGATGGGGCGGCCGCAGTTGGGGCAGTGCGGCGTGCCGACCGAGGCGTAGAGCAGGCGGAGGTAGTCGTAGATCTCGGTGATGGTGCCGACGGTGGAGCGGGGGCTGCGGCTGGTGGTCTTCTGCTCGATGGAGATGGCGGGCGAAAGGCCCTCGATGGAGTCGACGTCGGGGCGCTCGATCTGATCGAGGAACTGGCGCGCGTAGGCGGAGAGGGTCTCGACGTAGCGGCGCTGACCCTCGGCATAGATGGTGTCGAAGGCGAGCGAACTCTTGCCGGAGCCGGAGAGGCCGGTGACGACGGTGAGCGTGTTGCGCGGGATGCGCACGTTGATGTCGCGCAGATTGTGCTGGCGCGCGCCGCGCACCGAGATGGCTGAGATCGGCATTGCGGGTATAGAGAAGATGTTCCGTGCAGTTGCGGCGGTTCAATGGATTGATCCGCTTTGGAGACGAACAGTGGACTCTTCCCCATGATACCGAATTGCGGTGACGGGGGATGCCGCCGTTAGGGCGAAGAGCCGCATCCTACGGTTGACTCGAGACTCGGGAGCTTTCGGGTGCGCTGTACTCGAAACGGGTGCCTCAGGCGTCTTAGAGCAAGAAGAGGTGCTGTTTTTGGCTCGGGTATCCTAGTGGTTAACACAATCGGGGGATTCGATTTACTAAAGTTCTGCGAGAATCTTTAATGCAGCGGGGTAGTAACGCTAAAAGAGCGGGTGTTCGCGGCCAAGAGAAAGAAATTGAAGTATCGCTTCAAGAGTGAGGTCATGACAGATTCAGTAAATGCAGTAAACCTTCTGATGTTGATTGCGGTATCGATTGGCTCGTTGGCGCTGGGTGTTTTGTCTGCCTACTGGGTTCTTCGTGGTGCATTCGCGGCGATGCGGCCGCAGCGAAAGACTGTTGTGAACGCTGAACCGAGCGAAGCGGTAGTCTAGCAGGGACCTCGGATCCTATACATCTGCGGATTTCGGCGCGCCCCAGAGCTTGAGCCGATGGACAAACCTGGTTTGCACCCGGTGTCTCGACTCCTGGTCCGACCCATTCTCGGAAGATCCGCTCGAAATATTAATTTCGGAATTTAGAAAATCAATCTAAACGATTGATTCATTGTATTTTGAGTCGAAAGGGTCGGGTGCCCAAGTCTCAGAACCAAGACCCGCATGCCTAAAATCTCAAGAAATCTGCGCCAAAAATCTGCCGATTGGGCAGACTTAGGCCGGGTCAAGTGTCAATGGGGTTTTGGCATGGTTGAAGCCATGCCCTTTCAAAACGGCCTCATCTAGTTCGGCGGCTGACCGGGCTGCTGCTGTTGCTGCTGCTGGCGCTGCTGCATCTCCTGCAGGATTTGTTGCGGAGAACGCGGGGGAGCACCGGGCTGGTAGCCGGGATGCATGATCGGAGGCTCCTGCTGAATCGGGACGTCGTCCGGCGTGTCGTCATCGTCGTTATTCATGTTGTTCACCGGGGCCGGCGTGCTGCGGTTCGCCGCCTGCTGGGCGTTGCCCTGGCGCGTGCTGAGCAGGAGTTCGCGCGGAACACCCTGGCCCTGATCGCCCACCATGATCACGTTGTAGCCCGAACCCTGTAAAACCTGGCCAAGGACGTCGCGCGCTGAACCCGGACCGAAGGTTCCGAAGACGCGCTGATCGGCGTTTACGCCCTGAATGTCAACGCCGGTCGCGGTGGAGACATCTTTGAGGATCTGTGTCAGGCTCGAATTCGCTGCGTCGATTGAGAGTCCATGGCTATCCCAGACGACCGTCGCCTGCACCGGCTGGTCGTAGGCAGGCCACTTGGGCTGGGGCGGGGGAGCGGGTGTCTGCGCTTCGGGTGCCGGATCGGCTGGAGCCGTTGGGGCCGCTGCATGCCGCGCGTGGGTGGACTTATGCGTCGGAGTCGGTGATGCCGCGGGGGGCTGCTTCGTGGTGGGCTGTGCGCAGAGAGGAGGCAGAATCAAGCCGGCGGCAAGCAAGGCAATCCCGGGAACTCGAAGGGAACGGAGGGCACGAGCGGTGAATTCGCTGCACTGGCGGCGTGACGATGGCGTGGCTTCGAGTGGGGGATGCATATACGGAACCTTTCGGTTATTCAGATGCGCCCGCCAAGCCACAAGACCTCGGCTGGGGCACCGTGAGGACCGCGTCACTGTACTAGACTAGCAGTGGCCCGCAAACGCTCGCACCATGCGAGTTGGCCGGAGAGGTTACCAGGGTGATGCGGTTGCGCTGCTCGGTTTCGACTACCGTTTTAGCTGCTTTGTTGCTCGGAACCTGTTCACGGCAGAGTCACGCGGCAAACTGCACAACACAAGGCGAACTTCAACCGCAAGATCGAGATGCGCTGACGGCCGTGGGCGGGCGACTGGCCGGGGCGGTACTCGGCCAGGATTATGCGGTGTTGCAGGCGGCGCTGCTTCCGGCTGAAGCGGGGGACTGGCAGGGAATTCACGACTCGGTGGAACTGGGCGGGCCGCAAGTCAAGGGCGGGCAGATCCAGCTACGGAACATCTACCTGCTCGATGCGAGCACAGCCAAGGCAACGTCCGACACGCAGTTTTTTTGCTCCAACACAAACGGGTCGCTGACCGTGACGATGAACATGCCTCAGCTGCCGCCAGGGCGGTATGCGGTGATTCTGGCGGACGCGGTGGGGGCGCCGCTGGCGGGGCAGATTGGCTTGATTCTGGCCTGGGACCCGACCGGGGCGACGCCGGCGTGGAAGCTGGCAGGACTATCGGTGCGGCAAGGGATCTTCGACGGGCACGATGGCGTCTGGTATTGGTCACGGGCGCGCGAGTTGGCCAAGGACGGGCAGGCCTGGAGCGCCTGGTACAGCTACGACGCGGCGCGGTATTTGCTGCTGCCGGTGGACTTCATCTCCTCGCCGAACCTCGAGAAGCTGGTGCAGGAGCAGGGGCAGATTCAGAACTCGCCGCAAAACGTATTCCCCTACACATTGCAGCAGGGCGACCGGACCTGGAAGATCGACGCGGTGCAACTGGATGGGAGCCTGCGCGAGCCTGACCTTGCGGTTCTCTACGAATCGACCGGCGTGACCGACCCTGCAGCGGTGCGGACCGAGGCGGGTGCGGTGTTGAGCGCATTGTTGAAAGCGCAGCCGGGATTGCGGCAGAACTTTCACGGACTGTGGGCCATTGCGATGAAGGACGGCAAGCGGTCGCCGGTGATTGAGCTGCCGATGGCGCAGATACCTTAAAAGCAGGGATCAGGGATCAGGGATCAGAGCACAGAGATCAGGGAAACAGACCAGGCGGAGCTTAGGGGCTTCGTTGCGGTCATCGGAAGGGACTGGTTTGCAGAAGATTATTGATCTGCGGTCGGATACGGTGACTAAGCCTTCGGTCGCGATGCGGGCGGCGATGGCGGCGGCTGAAGTGGGGACGACGTTTACGGCGAAGACCCTACGGTGAACCTGCTGGAACGCCGCGCGGCGGAGATCTTCGGGCGCGAGGCGGCGCTGTTTGTGCCCACAGGATCGATGGGAAACCAGATCGGCATCCGGCTGCACACGCAGCCGGGGCAAGAAGTCATCGCGGAGTCGCGCTCGCACATTCTGGATTGGGAGATGGCGACGACGGCGGTGTTTTCCGGCTGCCTGGTGCGGCCGGTCGAAGCAGACGCGCGGCATTCTGACCTGGAAACACATTGAGCCGAACATCTTTGCGCGTGGCGACTTTCGCGCGGTGACTGGGCTGATCGAGATTGAGAATACGGCCAACCTGGCCGGTGGCGGCTGCACGCCCGTGTCCGGTGCTGGAAGAGATCTGGGCAGGGGCGAAGGAGCGGAAGCTGCCGACGCATCTGGATGGGGCGCGCATTTTCAACGCGGCGGTGGCGCTGGGCGTGGATGTGAAGGCGCTGACGCACGGATTCGATACGGTGATGTTTTGTTTGTCGAAGGGGCTGGGCGCGCCGGTTGGGTCGATGCTGGCGGGCTCCGCGGAGTTGATGGAGGAGGCGCGGCTCTATCGCAAGGCGCTGGGCGGCGGGATGCGGCAGGCGGGTGTGCTCGCAGCCGCGGGATTGATGGCTCTGGAAGAGGGACCGAAGCGGCTGCACGAAGACCATGCGAATGCGCGGCTGCTGGCGGAGGCGCTGGCGACGATGGATGGGGTTGAGATCGATCTGAATGGGGTCGAAACCAACATCGTGATCTTCGGCCTGACACCGCCTCGCAGCGCATTGAAGCTGATAGCGCGGCTCAAGGAGCGCGGGGTTCTGATGGGCGAGGTGGGGCTGAACTCCGTGCGGCTGGTCACGCATCTGGATGTGGATCGCGCGGCGTGCATCCAAGCCGCTGATGTTCTCGCTGAAGAGATCGCCGCGGCCTGACGGGCAAAGTTGCGGCCCGGCGCAGACGCCGAATACACTCATCCGCAGCACGTTGCTGCCGTTTCTCAAAGAGCTCCAACGCACAAAGGAAGATCCATGCGAGTTGGTCTTTTTACACGCGAGTATCCACCGCTTGTGTATGGTGGGGCGGGCGTTCATGTCGACTATCTGAGCCGCGAATTAGCCAAGGAAATTGAAGTCGAGGTTCATTGCTGGGGGCCGCAGAATTCGGATGCGGGGAATCTGCATGTGCGCGGGCAGGAGCCGTGGGCTGAAATCACGAATGGCACGGAAGGGAAGTTCAAAGGTGCGCTCGAAGCCTTCAGCCTGAACCTGACGCAGATCAAGGCGCTCGAGGGCATCGACATTGTGCATACGCACACGTGGTATGTGTCGATGGCCGGCTATCTCGGCCAAGAAGCTGTACGGCGTGCCGTTCGTGCTGACCACGCACTCTCTGGAACCATTGCGCGCGTGGAAGGCCGAGCAACTGGGCTCGGGCTACGCCATGAGCTCGTGGATGGAGCGCACGGCAATTCTGGACGCGGATGCGATTGTTGCGGTTTCGCAGGGAACGAAGGCGGATATTCAGGCGGCTTATCCCGATGTGGATGCCAAACGCATTCACGTGATCTACAACGGCATCGACCTGAACGAATATCAGAAGACAGATGAGACGAAGGCGCTGACGGACTACGGAGTAGATCCCAACGTTCCCTACGTCCTGTTTGTTGGGCGCATCACGCGGCAGAAGGGCGTGACCCATCTCGTAGATGCGATCAGGTACCTGCCGGCGGACACGCAGGTGGTGCTGTGCGCGGGTGCGCCGGATACACCGGAGATTGCGGCGGAGCTGCGCGGCAAGGTTGAGTCGGCGCGGAAAGATCATCCGCGCATCGTCTGGATCGAGAAGATGGTCACCAAGCCGGAGGCGATTCAGCTTTACAGCAACTGCCGCGTGTTTTGCTGCCCCTCGGTCTACGAGCCGTTCGGGATCATCAATCTCGAGGCGATGGCGTGCCGCGCCCCGGTTGTCGCCAGTGCGACGGGTGGCATCAAAGAGGTGGTGGTCGATGGAAAGACAGGCTACCTGGTGCCGTTCGATCAGGACCCGGTGACGAGTTTTCCGCGCGATCCTGAAAGGTTTGCGCGCGATCTGGCTGTGCGGCTGCAATCGATGCTGAAAGATCCCGACAAATGCAAACGTTATGGCGATGCGGGGCGCAAGCGCGTGGAAGAAGTTTTTAGCTGGACGTCGATCGCGCATCAAACTGTGCGGCTTTACGAACAATTGATCGCGGAACGCAAAGCGGCGAGGTGAATCGCGCCGTTGAACGAGGGAAACCGAGAGCTATGGCATTGACTCAAGAGGACGGCCGGAAGCGCGTCATTGTGGAAGGTGTCTCGCCCGTGGTGGATGGTGGGCGTTTTGCTGTGAAGCGCACAGTGGGCGACCACGTCCATGTGGAAGCGGACATCTTTACCGATGGACATGATGCGATTGCGGCGGCATTGCTGGCGCGGCGCGATGGCGCGGCGGAATGGTCCGAGATCCCCATGAAGGCGCTGGTGAACGATCGATGGGCGGCGACGTTTCGCGTAAGTGAAGTCGGCCGGTACAGCTTCAAAGTGCAGGGATGGGTCGATCACTTCGAGACATGGCGGCGCGATCTGCAGAAGCGCATTGCGGCGGAGAGCGATACGCGCGTGGACTACCTGATTGGCGCGGACCTGGTGGATGAGGCGGCGGCGCGCGCCCAGTCCGTTCAAGCTGGAGATGCATTGTGGCTGCATGAGCAGGCGAAGGCATTGCGCTCCGACGTCGAGATCGCAGAACTGCGGACGCTGGCTACCGAGACGAAGCTTTACACGTTGACTCTGCTCTATCCGGATCGGCGTTTTCGCACGGAATCGGAGCGCGAGTACAGCATTGTGGTTGATCCAGCGATTGCACGCTTCAGCGCGTGGTACGAGTTCTTTCCGCGCTCGACTGCTGCGGAGCCGGGGAAGCACGGAACGTTTGCAGACAGCGAGAAGCGGCTGCCGGCGATTGCGGAGATGGGCTTCAACGTTGTGTACCTGCCGCCCATTCATCCCATCGGCACGCTTTTTCGGAAGGGGAAGAACAACAATCCGCAGAGCCAGTCGGGAGATTGCGGAAGCCCGTGGGCGATTGGATCGGCTGAAGGCGGACATAAATCGATTCATCGCGAACTCGGCACGCTTGAAGATTTTCGACGCTTTGTGGCGAAGGCGAAGCAGCTGGGCCTGACGCTGGCGATGGATATCGCTTTTCAGGCGGCGCCGGATCATCCGTATGTGAAGGAGCATGAGAACTGGTTTCGCAAGCGGCCCGATGGAACCATTCAATACGCAGAGAATCCACCCAAAAAGTATCAGGACATCTACCCCTTCGACTTTGAGAGCGAAGACTGGACGGGGATGTGGGAGGAGTTGAAGAGCGTTTTCGACTACTGGATTGCGCAGGGCGTGTCGATCTTCCGTGTGGATAATCCGCACACAAAGGCGTTTCCGTTCTGGGAGTGGGCGATCACGGCGATCAAAAGCGAGCATCCGGAGGTGCTTTTCCTGGCGGAGGCATTTACGCGCCCGAAGGTAATGTATCGACTGGCAAAGCTTGGGTTCAGTCAGTCGTACACTTACTTCCCGTGGAGAAATGCGAAGGGCGAGATAACCGCCTATCTTTCGGAGTTAGCACAGACACCAGTGCGCGAGTTCTTCCGGCCGAATCAATGGCCGAACACGCCGGACATTCTTACCGAGTTTCTGCAGATGGGCGGGCGGGCTGCTTTTGGGATCCGTTTGCTGCTTGCGGCCACGCTTGGATCGAATTACGGCATCTACGGGCCTGCGTTTGAGTTGATGGAGCATGTGCCAATCCGGCGGGGAAGCGAAGAGTATCTGGACTCAGAGAAGTACGAGATACGCCATTGGGATCTTGAATCGGCCCGAGAGTCTGCGCCCGTTGATCGCGCAGGTAAATGCGATTCGGAATGACAATGCGGCACTGCAGAACGATTACTCGATCCGGTTTCATCCCACGGAGAACGAGCAGTTGATTGCCTATACCAAGGAATCGGAGGATCACTCGAACCTGATCCTGACGGTTGTGAATCTCGATCCGCATTACACGCAGTCAGGGTTTGTGACTATGCCGCTGGATGCGCTGGGAATTCCATCGGATCGCGGATACGAGGCGGAGGATTTGCTGACCGGTGCCCGCTACCTGTGGAACGGAGCGAGGAATTACGTTGAGTTGAATCCAGGCCGCCTGCCGGGACACATTCTGAAGCTGCATCGACGGCTGAAGATCGAGTCGGATTTCGATTACTTCCTGTAACTCTCTGAAAGCAGGGATTCACAAGAAGTTAAAGGGACACGGTCAACTCAAGTTGACGAGTTTTCGTCCAACTCTTTATTGGCAAAGATTGCGGGGCAAGCCTGCAGCGCAACTATTTCGGCATACATACGTTGAAGGTATGCAATGGCCCGGAATGCCAGGACGGTTCCGGGAACTAGATCAATGGAGGGACCGGATGTTCAAGAAGATTGCAATGGCAAGTTTGCTTGCTCTTACTTTTTTGCCTGCGGCTTCGTACGCGCAGGTGATTGTTCGCATAGCTCCGCCGGCACCGATTGTGGAACGGCGTCCGCCACCGCCTGAGCGGGGATTTGTGTGGGTTGACGGCTACCATCGCTGGGACGGCGAGCGTTATGTCTGGGTGCCGGGCCGCTGGGATCGTCCGCCCCGTCCGGGTGCGCGGTGGGTGGCTCATCGCTGGGTGCGCCGCCACGATCATTGGGAGATGGTCGAAGGGCACTGGCGCTAGATCGAAGTGAGCAAGAATCGAAAAGGGGAGCGAGCGAATCCGGCTTGCTCCCCTTTTTGTTGCGGTAACGACTGCTGGATCAGAGCGGCTTGCGATAAACGATGAAGCCGGACTTTTCAGCGACCTGGTCGTAGAGTTTCATCGCAGTGGCGTTGGTCTCGTGGGTGAGCCAGTAGACACGGGCCGAGCCGGCCTGGCGAGCGGCTTCATAGACGCGCTCGATCAGCGCTCGACCGACGCCTTTGCCGCGTGCGGACTCGAGCGTGAAGAGGTCCTGGAGATAGCAGGTGGGTGCGATGGAGATTGTGCTGCGGTGGAAGAGGAAGTGCACGATGCCGAGCAGTTGGCCGTTTTGTTCGGCGACGATGGCATGAACCGGTTCGGTCTCGTCGAAGAAGCGGGACCATGTTGTGCTGGTGACTTCTTCAAGGAGTGAAGTGGCGCCGGAGCGGCCATAGAAGGCGTTGTAGCCGTCCCAGAGGATCTTCCATTGAGCGAAGTCTGAGGACTGGACGGGGCGGATATGAAGAGTATCGGTCATGGATTTCTATTCGAGTGTCGCAACTGGCATTTGCAGCGGCTAAAGCCGTCTCGCTTGGAGGCTTTTCGGCACGAGTCAACTCGTGCCCTTATTGCAAAGCGAATTCGTTCCAGTCGCTACTCCTAGCGAATCTCGATGACGTCGGTGGCGGCCGCTGCCGCGGCTTCGGCGCGCACCATGAGCTTTTGTGCGACCTCATAGAACGCAGTTGCCTGCGGACTCTTGGGGCCGGCCAGCGTAACGGGAAGGCCGCGGTCGCCGCCTTCGCGAATCGAGGGAATCAACTCGATCGATCCGAGGAAAGGAATGTTGAATTGCGTCGCGGTGCGCTCGGCTCCGCCCCTGGAGAAGATGTCGATCTCCTGATGGCAGTGCGGGCAGGTGAAGTGGCTCATGTTCTCGACGATGCCGAGAACCTCAACATTGACCTGCGCAAACATTTCGAGTGCCTTGCGTGCGTCCTGCAGGCTGACATCGCTGGGGGTGGAGACAACGATGGCGCCGGTGAGAGGCACGGTCTGCACGAGCGAGATGACGACGTCGCCGGTGCCGGGAGGCAGATCGACGACGAGGTAGTCGAGCTCGCCCCAATCGACCTGTTGCAGGAACTGGCGGATGATCTGGTGCAGCATGGGGCCGCGCATGACCAGCGGCTTATCTCCCGGCGAGATGTAGCCGATGGAGATGGTCTTGATGCCATGGGTGAGGTTGGGAATGATCTGGTTGTTGGCGCCGACGGCCGGCTGCTGCGACGAGCCCATCATGAGCGGAACGTTGGGACCATAGATGTCCGCGTCGATGAGGCCGACGCGCTGGCCGAGACGAGAGAGAGCAATGGCCAGGTTGACGGCAACCGTGGTCTTGCCGACGCCCCCCTTGCCGGAACCGACGGCGACGATCTTGGAAACTCCGGGGAGGGCGACGGGGGAAGGCATATTGGGTGCGTGGGCCATGAATCGATTGCTCCTTGATGCTTGACTTTCAGTTGCGGCTGAATCTTGCACAGCCGGATTTGCTGACGAGGATCTTGCCTGCGCTAGGAATTCAGCGTGGCTTCTTCAGCGCGTGTAGCGAGCTTGGCGGCTTTGCGTTGTGCCGACTCGGCGGCGCGATTTTCGCGGCGACGCATTGCGCCTTCGTAACGGCGCTGCTCGTCGGGGGTTTCCGGGACGGCTTCGGGAACGCGCACGCGATGACCTTCGTTATCGATGGCGACGAAGACCAGATAGGCGCTGGCGACGTGGAGGTTTGTCCCGGTGCGCGGGTTTTCTGCCCAGACCTTGACGCCGACTTCCATTGAAGTGGAGAAGGCGCGATTGACGCTGGAGCGCAGGGTGACGAGATCGCCCAGGTGCACCGGGCTGATGAAGTCGATGTGGTCCATGGCTGCCGTCACGACATTGGTGCGCGCGTGCCGATAGGCGGCCATGGCGCCGGTCAGGTCGATGAAATGCATCAGGCGGCCGCCGAGGAGATTGCCGAGCGTGTTGGTGTCGTTGGGCAAAACGATTTCGGTCATCTCGGATTGCGTGCTGGCGATGGTTCGCGCCAACGGCACGGTATCGAGTGATTTTGTGGTGTGGATTGGATTCGCGGTGTCCGTTGCGCTCATTACGTCCTTGCTCCCATGCATTCACTCCGAATCTTCAGCTTGCCGCGTCTCGCAAATAGAATGAACGTGGGATCGCGGCGTTTTGGGGGACTCCACTGAGAGGAGTCCACCTCCAGTTTCGGCAATTCACATCAAATGTGCAAATAACGGCAGGCGCGGGGGGCGAAATGGACAAGGTTGCAGGGCTAAAGGAAATACTGGAGATGGATCCCAAGAACAGCTTTGCACGGTACGGCCTGGCCATGGAGCTTGCGAGCCGCGGCGAAACGGCTGCTGCCCTGGAGCAATTCGATTCGCTCGTGAAGAGCGATCCTGATTACACGGCAGGGTACTTTATGGCGGCACAGACGCTGGCCGGTGCGGCGCGGCCTGAAGAGGCCGCGGAGCAACTCAAGGCCGGCATCGCGAGCGCGCGACGAACGGGTAACAATCATGCGATGAGCGAGATGCAAGCCATGCTGGATGAGTTGGGGGGGTGAGGCGAGCGGCTCACATTGTTCGCGTGGGCCGACGTTTCCGGAGGAATCTGCGCCGATCCGGGCAAGAATCCTGATCTTTTTTAAATTGTGATGCATCTATACTGGCAGTATGGCGAAATACTCAATCGTCGTTCCTTTTCACAACGAAGAAGAGAACGTCACCGCTCTATATGCGCGCCTGAAGCAAGTGATGGAGCAGGTGGGGGACTCGTTTGAGTTGGTGTTTGTGGACGACGGATCGAGCGACCGGTCGTACAAGCTGCTGGAAGAGATAGCCGCGGTCGACAGCCGCGTGCTGGTGGTGAAGCTGCGCCGGAATTTTGGCCAGACCTCGGCGCTTGCCGCCGGATTCGATCACGCCTCGGGCGAGTTCATTCTGGCCATGGATGGCGATCTGCAGCACGATCCCAATGACATTCCCGCTTTCCTTGAGAAGCTCGAGGAGGGGTATGACGTCGTTTCGGGATGGCGGAAGGAACGGATCGACAACTTCATTATGCGAAGGATTCCTTCGCGATGCGCCAACTGGCTGATGGCCAAGCTTTCGGGTGTGCACATTCACGACTTCGGCACAACCTTCAAAGCCTACCGCCGCGAGGTCATCCACAATATTCCGCTGTATGGCGAGATGCATCGCTTCATCCCCGCGCTTGGCGAGCTGGTATGGCGCTTCGATCTGCGAGATTCCCATCCGCAACGTGAATCGCGAACGCGGCAAGAGCCACTATGGCATTGGGCGTACCTTTCGCGTGTTCTTCGATTTGCTGACGATTCGGTTTCTGCTCACCTACATGGGCAGGCCGATGCATTTCTTCGGTGGGTTTGGCGCGCTGGGCATTCTGGCCGGGGGCGTGATCTCAAGCGTGCTGCTTCTGCTGAAGGCCATTCATCCGCACCAGAGCCTGATGGATGCGCACGGGCCACTGCTGCTGCTTGGAGCGGTATTGATCGTGGCCGGCATTCAGATGCTTGCGATCGGCCTGCTGGGCGAGTTGCAGGTTCGGCACTACCACACCAGCCAGCAACGCACGCCGTATGCGGTGGATCGCCTGGTACGGCTGATTTCGCCGGAAGAGCAGAGCCTGCTGTCGGACAGAGACTGAGAAGCAGGGACCAAGGGATTTAGAAACAGGGAACAAAGCATGAGTTCGTGCTTTCCCACCCTAACGACAAAGTGCGTCGTTAGGATGGGGCACCCGCATATTAGTCGTCCCTCCTGGATCCGACTTAGAAGGATGTGCTTGCAGGATTCCGGCCTGAAGGTGCATTCTGGCCGTGACATGAAAGCGATCCAAATCCAGCAGACAGGTGGGCCAGAGGTTCTTCAACTGGTCGAGTTGCCCATTCCTGAGCCGGGACCCGGGCAGGTGTTGATCCGCGTGGAAGCCACGGGCGTCAACTTCATCGAGATTTATTTCCGCAAAGGCGTCTACAAGTCCTCGATGCCTCTGACCCCCGGCAGCGAGGCTGCGGGGACCGTGGAAGAGCTGGGGCCCGGCGTCAACAGCTTCAAGGCCGGCGACGCTGTGGCTTCCGTGAGCGTGCTGGGCAGCTATGCGGAGTACGCGCTGGTGCCGGCGGCGAGCCTGGTAAAGATTCCCGATGGACTGAGCATGGAGAAGGCCGCTGCCGCCATGTTGCAGGGCATGACGGCGCACTATCTTGCCTATTCCACTTTTCCATTGAAGTCTGGAGATACGGCGCTGATTCATGCAGCCGCGGGCGGTGTGGGCCTGCTGCTTACGCAGATGGCAGTCAAGATCGGCGCACGGGTCATCGCAACGGTTTCAACGCAGGAGAAAGCAGAACTGGCGCGGGCAGCCGGTGCGCACGAGGTAATTCTCTACACCGAGCAGGAGTTCGAGCCGGAAGTGAAGCGGCTGACGGGCGGCAAGGGCGTGGACGTGGTCTACGACTCGGTGGGCAAGACGACATTCGAGGGCAGTTTGAATTGCCTGCGGCCGCGCGGGCTGTTGGCCCTGTTTGGCGCATCGAGTGGGCCGGTGCCGCCGTTTGACCTGATCCAGCTTAGCGGCAAGGGTTCGCTGTACGTGACGCGACCAACGCTTTGGCATTACATCGGCACGCGTGCGGACCTGGAGTGGCGCGCCGGCGATGTGCTGGGATGGGCATCGAAAGGAGAACTGCAATTGCGCACGGAGCATTTGTATCCGCTTGCCGAGGCAGCCCAGGCGCAGACGGATATGGAAGCGCGGAAGACGACAGGGAAGATTTTGCTGGAGCCGTAAAGGCAGCTTTTCAGCTGTCAGCTGTTCAGCTTTTAGCTCCCAGCTTTCAGCTTCGGCGTTGCAACCTTGTGGGTTCTCGGTTGTTCACCGAGAGTTGGACACACAGCCTGCGGAAAAAAGTAATGTGCCTGAAGCGTAAAAGCTGAGAGCTGAAAATGACTATCGCAATCGGACCTGCTGACCGCGTATTTGTTTTGACGGGGGCGGGCATCAGTGCGGAGAGTGGGCTGCCGACCTTTCGGGCTTCGGACGGGCTTTGGGCGGGGCATCGCATCGAGGAAGTATGTACTCCGGAGGCCTGGGATCGAAATCCGGCGCTGGTGTGGGAGTTCTATTCGGCGCGGCGGGCGCAGGGTGCGGAGGCAAAGCCGAATCCGGCGCATATTGCGCTCGCGGAGTTAGAAGATCGACTCGGAGACCGGTTTTTTCTCTGCACACAGAATGTGGACGATCTGCATGAGCGCGCGGGCAGCAGGCGGCTTCTGCATATGCATGGCGAGCTGGCAAAGGCTCGCTGCGGCGAAGAGTGCGGTGCGCCGCCAATTGAAGATCGGACTGTTTACAAGAATCTCAGCGAGGTTGGTCGATGCGTTTGCGGAGCACGCTTGCGGCCGCACATCGTGTTCTTTGGCGAGATTCCGCTGGAGATGGACCGCATTCAAAGTGAGATTCGCAAGGCAACGATGATGGTCGTCATCGGGACTTCGGGGTCGGTGTATCCGGCGGCGAACTTTGTGCACTGGGCGCGTCAGAATGGCGCTCAGACGGTTTACATTGGGCCGGAAAGACCGCTGAACGCGAGCGCGTTTACGCACATCGTGGAGGGTAATGCGGGAGAGGTGTTGCCCGGGTTGTTTGCCTAGCTAGTCAGCGGGTCAGCAAGTCAGCGAGTCAGCTTGGGGCACCCGGCAGGTGTCGCTTGTTCGTGCATTCCCCGGTCTCGGAATCGAGACCCCGGGGCACCCGGATTGTTCGCAAGAGTCCGTGCTTTCCCGCCCAAGCGGAGCTTGGACGGGGCACCCGGCTGACTTGCTGACCTGGTTAGCGGGATTTGATGAATTCGTTGCGGCGGAAGCGCAGGCCGGTCCAGTCCTCATCGACGGCGATGGAGCGGACGGTATCGAAGCCTGCGGCTTTGAGCTTGTCCCAGCCAGTGTCGCGATTGAAATCGCACTTATACTTCTTCGACGAGCCCTTGGGGTACGCGAACCAGACGGCGGCGTCGCCTTTAGCGAGCGCTGCGATTTTGGGCGCGAGGGAATCCACTTCGTCCTGTTTCGTGACGAAGGCGAGAGAAAACTCGAGCCCTTTCAACTTCCCCAGACTGCGGTGAACCTTGCTGACCGGCAGCGCGGCAAGTTCGGCATCAAGGCTCTCTGGCGCATTGAGGACGACGATTTCCTTTTGGTCTTTGAGGAGAAGTTTCTGAGCGAGTGTGGCCATGGAAATCCATCCTATTTTGTTTTGCAGAGTAGGCCTGCAAGTATTTTCGAAAAGAGCGCTTGAGTTTACTGGGACTTGGAGAGCTCCGGAAACACTTTCTCGATGAGAACGGCACGCAGTGTCTGGCGCAGGTCGGTGTTCGGATCGGGCTCGGTGTTCGATTGCGGATGTGTCTCTGTGGACGGCTCGGGCGCACCTGTGTCGGTTGTGTTGGAGATCAGGATACTGGCGCTGCGACCCGCGGGATCGATGAGCAGTTCGGATGTGAAGCCGCCCTGATCGCCGTCGTGATAGATGTAGCGGTGGCCGTCGATTTCAATCACGAAGAAGCCGAGTCCCATCTTTGGCTGCGATCCGTGCGGTCCCGAAGTGTAGGGCGTCGCAGCGTGGCCGGGCTCGACTGCGGGCAGAGCCCCGTTCCACATTTCGTCGAACGAACTGCGTTTGAGCACGATCTCATAGCGCGGATTGGCAGAGTCCCCGATGAGAAAGCGCAGGTATTTCACCATATCGGGGATCGGCGCCTTGAGGCCGCTGTTGGATGTGGTGATGCCCGTGTCGAAGTTAAAGGGCTGCGGCGTGACCTTGCTTCCCGCGCGCAGATAACTTCCAGAAACGTGACTTTCCAGAAAATACGGTGCGACATCGAAGTAGCTTGAGTACATTTCGAGCGGCTTGAGGATATTTTTGTCGAGGTAGACCTCGAAGTCGTCGCCGCTGAGGCGTTCGATGATCTGGCCGAGGAACACGTAGCCGAGGTTGGAGTAGCTCCAGCGCGAGCCGGGTGCGAAGGCCAGGTGTGTGTAGGGAAGCATGGCCGCGACCTGGCTCCAGCGGGTGGGCTCGAAGGGTTGCCAATCGCAGTTCCTGGAGTCATCGCAGTCCCAGGGCCAGGTTGGATTGCGGAAGCCAGCGCTGTGGGTCAGCAGATGGCGGATGGTGACCGAGTCGATGGGGCCAAAATCACTGTGCACCTGGCGCAGCTCGGGGACGTATTTGACGGCTGGATCGTCAAGCGAAAGTTTTCCGCGATCGCGCAATTGAAGGATGGCGATGGCTGTCATGGTCTTCGTGATGGACGCCCAGTTGTACGACGTTTCGGCATCTACCGGCTGATGGGTCTCAGTGCGCGCGAGGCCAAATGCGTGTGGCGTGGCGGGGCCGGGCCCATGCACGATGGCGAAGCCGCCGCCAATGACGCCATGCTTACTCAATACCGAGTCGAATTGGGCGGGAAAAGACTCCACGGGTGTCTGGCTCTGCGCGATCAAAGTGAAGCTGAAGCAAGTCACAAGAAGAAATCGCAGAAGGCATCGCGGACGGTTCATACCCGGATAATACATTCGCCAATCCAATTCCGAAGCGTATTCGAGAACGAGGCGAAACTGGGAACAACACGCAGCCGTTTCGGCGTACATTCGGTGAACAGGGCTCTGCAACACGGAGGCTCCGCGAGTGCCAAACCGCGCATCGGCGTCATTGCATCCAACGATCCCTCCATGGATCGTCGGTTTTGCTGTCCTGGCTTCCTTGTTGCTTGCCATGGGCGCGGGCATCTCGATGTTCGCTCCTCAACGCCTGGCGCCGCCCGGCGTCGCGATCAATGCGGCAGCCCACGTTTACGCCGGCTACACCTTCTCGCGCGACTTAAGCCTTCTTGTGGTGATGGTCTTCGCGCTGCTGAAGCGCTCGCGAGCCATCCTAAGCACCGCGATGGGGATCTTCTCGCTGATGAATTTTTTCGATGCGGCGATGGATGTCTGGGAGGGGCGCTATCCGATCGTGGCGATCGCTGCAGTGCTCGCCCTCGTTGCGGCTCTCGCGTATGCAAAGACCTCTAGGACATCGCACGAGCTGGACGGCTAAGCATCACGCATCGGAAGCGATCCAGGGCTGCTGGTTGCGGATTACTTTTTCCCGAACGCCCCGCTGCCGGGTATTCCGCCGAACCCGCATTCCTTCCAAAGCTTCTCCCAATTCCAGATGCCGTCGGCAGCTTCAAAGGGAAGGGGGAATCCGACCTGGTGAGCGAGCATGCAAACCTGGCCGCGGTGATGGGCTTCGTGGGCCAGCATGTAGCAAAACATTTCCGGCCCGACAGACCAAGGCCGGGTCCAGCCGTCGCGGAGAAATTTGTTGACGCGGGGTGTGGGTTCGGCAAACGCGTCGCGCAGCATCTGCTCGCAGCCGGCGGCGCTTGCGGCCAGACCGGCGCGCGCCTGCTGGGGCGTGCAATGGGAGCGCTTGAGCAGACTAGGAGCCTTCAAGTGCGGAGCGGATAACCGGATCCACTTGCTGCGCACGTTATGCATGTGCGTGAAGATGGCGACAATGGTGCGGGTTTTCGGTGCGGGTTTTGCGGTCCAGGCCGCGGGGTCGAGATTCTCGATCAGCATCTGGTTCATGCGCTCGTTGGCAGCGAACATCTGTACTGCCGACTTGCCGAACGGCGAGAGGGTTGTTTGCGGAGGACGGGCCATAGTGACCTCTATGGCCCTATCCTAACTTCCGCTGACTCCGTTGACCTTCTCTAGAACGTAAATCGCGATCCGAACTGAAATTGCCGCGGTGTGTTCGAGTCGCTGAGGATCTGCCCGAAACTCTGGTAGCCGGATGCCGGTGTGCTGACGTTGGGTGCCGCGAACTGCGCCTTGTTGGTTACGTTGTACGACGAGATCTCAAAACGAAGGCTCCGCTCCTTGCCGAGGGTGAAGCTTTTGTACAGCGAGAGATCCACTTCCTGCGCGCCCATGGTGCGCACGTTGTCGAGATAGGTGGGCGCTGTGCCGGCGACGAACGGGCTGGCCGGCGTGGTGAAGCAGTTGGGCAGGAACCACTCGGTGGCGGTGTGGGGTGCGCCTCTGCTCGGGTTGCAGGTCATGTCGGTGCGCTGGTTGAAGTAGGAGAATGGAGCTCCGACCACTGGCGCCGCGATCGGCAAACCGTCGCTGAGGTAGGTGACTGCGTTGATGGTCCAGCCGCCGGCGACGGCATTGGCTACGCCGTTCAAGTTGAGCGCGCGGCCCTTGCCGACGGGCAAGTCGTACGAGGCCTGCCACGTGAATTGGAATTTCACTTCCTGCGGGCTCACGGAGTGCTCGAAGTTCATGTTTTTCCAATCCTGAGGCGAGCCGTTATGAAATCCGACGAAGCCAAGAGGCGGGTTGCCGTCGTCGGTGATGAGCTTGGCCCAGGTGAACGAGGCGAGCGTGGTGAAGTGGTTGGTCAGGCGCTTTTCCAGTTTGGTTTGCAGGGAACTGTACTCGGAGTCGCCGCCGGGATAGCCGTGGATGATGACGCCGTTGCCGCCGCCGTAGCCGCCGTTGCCGAACTGGGGAAATTCCTGGAGCGAAACCCAGAGGGGCACGGTGGCGGCGCCGTAGTTGGCATTGGTGGACGGCAGGATCGCGGCCCACTGATTCGGCACCTGGGTGTTCAACAACGCATCCTGATACTTCGCGATAGTGCCGAGGTCGAGCTGGTTGAGATCTTCACCGGCGAGGGGCAGGAAGAGGCCGCGGCTTCCGACATAGCCGGCGCTGAGAACGATGCCGTGCGGGAAGCTGTACTCCCAACCAAAGTTGAAGTTATAGGTTGTCTGGGTGCGTTGCGAGTGGAACATGGTGCTGAGCGTTGAACCCAGATAAGTACCCAACCCCTGCGATGAGCCGATGAGCGGAACTACGCCGGCAGGGAACGGATTGCTGAGAGAGTAGGGCGCGGTGGAGGAGGGCGCTGGGCCGCCGCTGAAGCTGGGGTCGAGGCTGCTGGCGTAGAGGACGGAGTTGCCCTGGCCGCCGCCGTCGAAGGCGATCGTGTTTGGATCGTTGTTCCAGTCGGTGGCGTTCCAGTTGGTGACAGAGGAGAAACCGTCGCTGTTTTCGCCGGCGCTGCTGACCATTTCTGCGCTGGGTCCGAAGTAGATGCCGGCTCCGCCATGAACGAGGAAGTCCTTCGAAGGCTGCCAGGCAAAGCCAAGACGCGGTCCGAAGTTGGTGAGGTTGGTGGTGAAGGGCGAGCGATTGCTGCCGCTCGAGAAGACTTCGCCGCCGGTGAAGTTCACACCGTTGACCGAGCCTTGCGCGCTCGGGTCGAAGTATTCGAGGCGGTTGTGCCGCTCGGTTTTGCCGCCAAAGATATCCCAGCGGAGGCCGGCGGTCACCGTGAACGAAGGAGTGATGTGGTATGTGTCCTGCACAAAGGCGGCGTAGTAGGGGCTGGCTTCAGCGACGAAGAGATCCTTGGTGAAGTTCGTGGACTCGCTGCCGGGCGCCGTGCCCATGCCGAAGAGGAAAGACGCGAAATCGTTGCCGCCCACGGGCGAGTCTGCTCCAGTGGTCTGATCGGTGGCCGACTGGTCGAAGTAGTAGTCGCCGGAAGGAAAGGGAGGCTGGCCGACGTTCATGAAGCGCTTCATGTATTCGAAGCCGGTGCTGAGTTCGTGCTTGCCTTTAACCTTGGTGAGCGTGGCGATGGCGTCGCTGTTTTCGCTGGCATATTGGAAGGTGTTATAGCAACAAGTGCCGCCGATGCCTCCGCCCAGATCGTTGAAGTTCATCAGGGGCAGAATCTTGTAGATCTCCTCTGCGGCGAGCGAAGAGGGGAAGCCGAGCGTGGTGATGTCGAATCCGTTTTGCCGCGGATCGCCGCCCTGGTTTTCGTAATGACGCGTGAAGGAGTAGCGCAACTGCAGGACGGTGGTGGGATTGAAGGTCAGATCGTCGGCAACGAGAATGTTGCGGCCATTGGTGACGTTCTGCGCATAGTTTGGATCCCACATGCTATTGAAGGCGTTGTAAGTTCCCTGCAGGGCGCGGTCGAAAGAAAAGCGGCCGAAGAGTTTCTGCTTTTCACTTTTGTCCCAGTCGATGCGGATATCGAAGCGCTGCGCGGAGGACGGGTCGAGGCCGGGAAGGTAGAGGTTGTTGAGATCGCCATACGGGCCTGAGGTGGCGTTGGATTCGCAGGTGTTGGCGTCTGGGAAGTTGCACTTGGGAAATTCGGAGAGATATTTGAGCGCGATGGGGTTGGGGTTGGCGATTACGTTGCCTGCCACAGGCTGACGCGTTCCCGCAAGCGGGCCGCTGGCTACGTCGGGTTGGGTGGGGTCGTAGATGGTGTAGCTGTCGGCGGAGAAGTCGCCGCCGCGCTCCGCGGTGCTGGGAACGGAGAAGATGTTGGACCCGTCGAAGAGTTCCTGCTGCGTGGCTTCGTAGTCGCCGAAGAAGAAGAGCTTCTTATGCAGGATAGGCCCGCCGAACGAGCCGCCCTCCTGATACCGGTGAAATGACGGAGGCGTGTTGAACGGAGTGGGCGCGCCCGAGACGGGATCGACGGTTGCCAATTGGCTCTGCTTGTTGAAGTAATCGTTGGCGGCGAGGATGTCGGGACGAAAGACGCCGAAGGCGTCGCCATGAAAGCTGTTGCCGCCTGATTTGCTGACGAGACTGATGACGCCGGCGGCGCCGCTCTGATAAGAGGCTGGGGTGTTCTGCGTTTCGACGCGATACTCATCGACGGCGTCTTCTGGGACTTCGAATGCAGGAATGATGGCGGCGATATTATTTTCGGCGATGCCGAGCGGGCTGCCGTCGAGCATGAAATAGACCGAGCCGAGAATGGCTCCGTTGATGCTGTAAGAGGAGACATCGATGTTGGGGCGGCCGCTGGAGATGTTGATGATTGGCTCGGAGTTAGAGGAGTTTGGCGAGCCATTGGCCGGAGTGACGCCTGCGCTTAACTGCACCAAGTCGTATACGTCGCGATTCAGAAGCGGGACGCGGTCGATGGTGGCGGAGGAGATAAGCTGACCCACTGTGGAGTTGCTGGTGTCGAGCAGATCGACCGATTGCGTGACGGTGACGGTGTCGCTGACGCTGCCCACGCGAAGATTGATGTTTACGGTGGTGACCTGGTCGACGCTGACGACGACGTTGTCGTGGGCTACGTTCTCGAATCCCTGTGCCGATGCCGTGACTTCATAGGTGCCGGGATTGAGAGAGACGAAGGAGTAGAGGCCGGCGGGAGTGGTCACCGTGGCCTCGCTGATGCCGGTAGCGCGATTGAGCGCTGTCACGTTTGCTTTGGCGACGACAGCGCCGCTGGGATCGGTGACGGTTCCGTTGATGCTGCCGCGGCCGGCCTGGGCGCAGGCGAGGGAAGAAGCGAGGAGAAGAGCGGAAAGGGGAAGAACCAGACGGAAGAAGGAGGAGGGAGTTCTGTTCATTTCGGCCATCTCCAATCAAAATGTTGACATTCAAACGTTTGAATAGTAGAAGGCTAATGTAGGATCAAACATTTCGACTGTCAAGCTAAAAATCACCGCCGACGTTGCAAGGGATGGAGTTACCGCGGAGAGCAACGACCCGCGACCGGCTAAGCAGAAGAAGGAACGCACATGGCACAGCGCCGATCCGGTCACGTAACGCTGCTCGACGTTGCGAAGGCGTGCGGATTTTCGGTGTCGACGGTGTCGATTGTGCTGAGCGAAGCACCTCTCTCGCAAAATGTCGCCGAGACGACACGACAGCGGATCCGATCGATGGCGCAGCAACTGGGGTATCACCCGGACGCTTTTGCGCGATCGCTGCGGAGGCGCAGGAGCCAGACGGTGGGCGTGCTCGCGTACGATCTCTCCGATCCGTATTGCGTGCCGATTGTGCGCGGGATTCAGGAGGGATTGCGGCCCAACAATTATCTGCCCCTGCTGATGGACGCACAGACCGAGCGCGGATTTTTCGACAACTATCTGCAGATGATTCTGGAGCGGCGCGCTGAGGGCGTGATCGTGATCGCAAGCTGGGTCTTCGACGAGGCAAACCTGCTGAGCGATGCACAAAAGAACAATGTGCCGATCGTGATTGTGAGCCGCGATCTGACTCGCAGCGGTGTGAGTTCGGTGCTGGTGGACAACGAGGCAGGCGGTGCGCTGGCGATGCAACACCTGCTCGACCTGGGGCACCGCAAGATCGCGGTGATTCGCGGTCCGGAGGAGATGTTCGACAGTGCGCCGCGTTGGGAAGGCATTCAGACAGCGGCGAAGGCGGCGGGCGTGAAGCTGGACGAACGACTCGTCTTTCAATTGCCGAATCTCGTTGATCCGACGTCGGGCTTCGAGGGCGGGTTGGTCTTTGCGGAGCACATGCTGGCTGCACAGCACCCGTTTACCGCGGTGCTTGCGTTCGATGATTTGACCGCGCTGGGTGTGATGCGTGGATTGATGCAGGCCGGCGTGCGTGTTCCGGAGGAGTGTTCCGTGGTGGGGTTTGATGATGTGCTGCCGGCATCGGTCGCGACGCCTGCAGTGACGACCATTGGACAGCCACTGAAGGAAATGGGCCTCCTGGCCTCGGAGTGGGTGATGGATGCGATCAAGGGGAGAGAGCATAAGCGCGAGCAAGTGCCGCGGCTGCATCGTGCAGAGCCAAAGTTGGTGGTGCGCATGTCGTCGGCAGCGGCTTCGGCGAACAAATCGCGAGGGAGACAGCGCGTGTTGGCAGTTTAATGATGGGCGTGTGAGCGGAACGTGATCGGGAGATGCGGCCGCATCGGCAACGACGCGGCATTTGTGCAATGGAATCCAACGAAGCCGGGCGATTGACGAGTCTCGCTTCACCAGAAACGACGGAGTTTATGTACAGGACGATTTGTGGTGCGTTGATTGCTCTTTCTGCTTTTCCAATGCTGCACGCTGCGACGGAGAAGCCTCTTCACGACGATTGGCAGTTGCAGTCTGCATGCAAACTGCAAGGCACGGGCGATGCAATTTCTACTGAGACGTTTCAGCCGGACGGTTGGCTAAAGACAACCGTGCCAAGCACCGTGGTGGCTGCGCAGGCGGCTGCTGGAGTGTTTCCTGATCCGTACTACGGGATGAATCTGCGCAACATTCCGGGGACGACGTATCCCATTGGCGGAATCTTTGCCAACATGCCGATGGCGCAGGACAGCCCGTATCGCTGTGGGTGGTGGTACCGCACGGAGTTTGCGTTGCCCGCGGCTGCGCGCAACGGCGAGCGGCAGTGGCTGCACTTTGGCGGCATCAACTACCGCGGTGAGATATGGCTGAACGGGAAGAAGATTGCTGACGGAACAACTGTTGCCGGCGCGTATCGCACCTACGATTTCGATGTGACGGATGCGTTGAAGTCGAGCGGCAAAAATGTGCTTGCGGTGGAGACGTTCGCGCCTACGGAGAAAGATCTCGGCATTAACTGGGTGGATTGGAATCCGTGCCCGCCGGACAAGGACATGGGCCTGTGGGGCGCGGTGGCGCTGGTGAGCACGGGCGCGGTTACGGTGCGGTCTCCGCTGGCGGCAACGCACTTTACGGATGACAAGCTTTCGACGGCCGAGCTGACGGTCTACGGGGAACTGCACAATGCGAGCGATCGCGCGGTGAAGGGCGTGGTGCAGGGAACTGTTGCCGGCGTGCCGATTGAGCAACCAGTTGAACTCGCGGCGCATGAAGACCGCACGGTGGTGTTCAGTCCTGACAAATTTGCGCAACTGCGGATTAACAATCCCAAGCCGTGGTGGCCACGCCAGATGGGCGAGCCGCATCTGGAGAAGTTGACGCTGAGTTTTCGTGAGTCCGGTGCGAACGCGAAGACCAGCGAGTTGCTTGATGAGCAGAGCGTGGAGTTTGGCATTCGCGAGATGACTTCGGAACTGACCGCCAATGGAAGCCGGTTGTTCCGCGTGAATGGGAAGCCGATCCTGATTCGCGGCGGCGGGTGGTCGCAGGACATGCTGCTGCGCACAGATGATAAGCGACTGCGGGACGAATTCCGGCTGCTTGAGGATATGAATCTCAATACGATTCGCCTCGAGGGCAAGCTGGAGACAGAGGACTTTTTCCGCCTTGCCGACAAGGATGGCGTGCTGGTGATGCTGGGGTGGTGCTGCTGTGACCACTGGGAGCATTGGAAAGACTGGACGCCGAACGATCTCGCCATCGCCACGGCTTCGCTGCGGTCGCAGATGCTGCGGCTTCGGCATCACGCGAGCCTGCTGGTGTGGCTGAACGGCAGCGACAATGCGCCGCCCACCAAGGTGGAGCGCGCCTATCTCGACGTGGAAGCTGAGTTGCATTGGCCGAACCCGACCCTATCGGCGGCCTCATCGCAGGTGACGCAGGGTGGCGGGTTGAATGGCGTGAAAATGTCCGGTCCGTACGATTATGTTGCGCCGAGCTACTGGTATGTGGATAAGCAGAACGGGGGAGCCTACGGGTTTAATACCGAGACGAGCCCGGGACCGGCGATTCCTTCGCTTGCCAGCCGCGAGAAGTTTCTGCCGGATGCAGGGGCCTGGCCACCGACGGCGAACTGGAGTTACCACTTCGGCGGCGGAGAGTTCAAAGATCTGAAGGTCTTCGATGGCGCGATGGCAGCGGTCTACGGCCAGCCGCAATCGGCCGCGGAGTACGAGCGCATGGCGCAGACCATGGAGTACGACTCGGAACGCGCGATGTACGAGGCGTACAGCCGCAACAAGTATGCGTCGACCGGCGTGATGCAGTGGATGCTGAACAATGCGTGGCCTTCGATGATCTGGCACCTGTTCGACTACTATCTTGATGCGGGCGCGGGATACTTTGGGACCAAGAAAGCTTGCGAGCCAGTGCATATCCAGTACTCGTACGACGATCGGTCGATCGTGGTGGTGAACAGCACCTATGAACGTGCGCCTGGGCTGCACGCCACCGTGCATGTGCGGAACGTGGCCTGGAAGGATCTCTTTAGCGCACAGGCTTCAATCGATGCAGCGGAAGACAGTTCGCAGATTGCGTTGACGATTCCAGAGAGCTTGTATACCGACGCGGAGAGGACATTCTTTATCGACCTTTCGCTGACCGATGCGAGCGGAAAGCTGGTGAGCCGCAACTTCTACTGGGTTCCGGGAACGCTGACTTCGTTCGACTGGGGGCGGACCGACTACACGCATACGCCGGCAGCGCGGCACGAAGATCTGACGGCGCTGAGCCATTTGCCGGCGGCCAAGGTGGTGGCGCAGGCAGCGATCGAGAAGACGCAGTCCACGCGCACGATCCGGCTCGAGCTTGAGAATCCGTCGGACGCGTTGGCGTTCCAGGTGAGCGCGGCGGTGCGGACGAAGACGGGAGAACTTATCGCTCCGGTAATCTGGTCGGATAACTGGATCGAGCTGGCGCCGGGAGAGAAGCGCGAGTTGACGGCTGTTCTGCCGGAGAGCGGAGCGGATGATCCGGTAGTGAAGGTCGATAGCTGGAACGGCGGATCGCAGGACGTGACGCCGACAGCAGGCGTGGGCAGGTAAGGATACGCATGGCAGACGCTCAGGCGAACGCGCAACCCAAGGCGGCGAGTCTCAACCGCACGCTCGGGCTTTGGAACCTGATCATCCTCGGCATGGTCATCATTCAGCCGACGGCGCCCATGGGCATCTATGGCGTGATCAGCAACCGGGGCCAAGGGCATGCGGTCACGGCGATTCTGCTGGCGATGGGCGGCATGCTGTTCACCGCGTTCAGCTACGGCAGGATGGCGCGCGTGTATCCGAGTGCCGGGTCGGCTTACACGTATGTTGGGCAGGAGATGCACTCGAGCCTCGGCTACGTGGTGGGCTGGGGCATGGTGATGGACTACCTGATCAACCCGCTCATCTGCGTGGCGTTTTGCGCGCAGGCGGCGATGAATATTCTGCCGGGGCTGTCGTTCTATGTGTGGATCGTCTTCTTCGCGGCGTTCTTTACCTGGGCGAATCTGCGCGGCATCAAGACGTCGGCGCGGATGAACGAAGTGCTGTGTGCAGGCATGTCGATCGTGGTTTTGATCTTTCTCGCCGCGGTCGTGCGCGCTGTGATGCACATGCAGCACGATCCCGGATTTTTTACGCATCCGTTCTACAACCCGGCCACATTCCACACGCGGAGCGTCCTGGCGGCGACTTCCGTGTCGGTATTGACCTACATCGGATTCGACGCGGTATCGACATTCTCTGAAGAAGTAGAGAATCCGCGACGCAACATCCTGCTGGCCACGGTACTGGTCTGCCTGATGGCGGGACTGCTCTCGGCGGGGGAAGTGTATGCGGCGCAACTGATCTGGGGATCGAAGCCGTTCAGTCAGGACGAGGTGGTCTCGGCATTCTCGATTGTGTCGCGCCAGGTGGGGGGCGCCATGCTCTTCCAAACGGTGAACTTCACGTTGCTGATTGCGAACATGGGCTCGGGTATGGGCGCGCAGCTGGCAGCCGGACGGTTGCTGTATGGCATGGGGCGCGGCAACGCGCTGCCGAAGAAGTTTTTTGGAGTGATCGATCCGAAGCGGCGCATTCCGCGGAACAACATTCTTGCGATTGGCGGATTTGCGCTGGTGGGCGCGGGCCTGCTGCAGTTTTTTGCGGACCGGCTGGGCGGCGGCGCCTACGAGATTGGCGCGGAGTGCCTGAACTTCGGCGCAGTGATTGCTTTCATGGGGGTGAACGCGGCTGCGTTTGTGCACCATGCACGGCATGAGAATGCGCGCGATCTGCGCGGGTACATCATGCCTGCGCTGGGCTTCGTGATCTGCGCGTTTATCTGGTTTCACCTGAGCAATGCCGCCCTGCTTCTGGGGGCGGTGTGGATGATCGCAGGCATTTCGTATGGCGCGGTGCGGACGCGCGGGTTCAAGTCGGAACTGGTGACGTTCGATGTGCCTTCAGACGTTGCTTAGTCCCGGAACTCAGTGCTTCGTCGATCCGTGTCTTCCCGCCTCGAAGCTGCGACGGTCCAATCGGGGCAGGGCACGAGCCACTTTGTCGGGAAACAGAGGATAGTGGCGCGCTGCGATGAGCAGGTCGGTCACGGGCCACAGGTCTTCTTCCGCTGTCATCCAACCCTGCTTGTCGAGACGCGCGAGATTGATTGCTTGTGAGTACGAACGCAGCGTCCGCTCTCCGCGCAGATTGTAGTAGTGCTCGAAGTAGCTCATGGCCAACTCACGCAGCGAGCGATATACCGGCGCGCGAAAGCGAAGGCCGGCATAATTCGACTTGGCGACGCTTCCCCATAAGCCGTTTTCGCGATAAAGCGCAACCACATGATCGTCGTCGCGCACGCCTTCGAGATCCATGACGAGCGGGGGATGGCCTTGCAACCGCAATGCAGCCGCAGCCACCATTGCACCCTCGAGGCAATGCCCCTTGCGCTCGCTGCAAGACGCGCCGTGGCGATCCAGCGGTATCGTCGTAGCAATAAGCCATTTCATCGACGAACTTTTGAATGCGCGCCGGCGTCTTGAGCGCGCGCAGGGTCCGCACTTCGGCTCTCGACAGGCCAAAGGTGTCGGTTGATGTCTCTGTCTGGCGCATTGCTTGTCCCTCTATGGAGATGAATTCTGACCAGATTAGCGGCTGAACAGCTTGCTGAAAAGTCGATTTCGGCACGGAGGGGAAGAACATCCAACCGCTGCCGTTGTAAATGACTTATTGGCCCGGATAAATCCGGGCCCTTTCAAAACCTTTCATCCGCGGTTTTTCAGCAAGCTGTAAAGATGGGCCCTAATGACAACGCGTGAAAGAGGCTTGCGAGTGTTCGTCGCGCCCGACATTTGCAGGGGCTAAAGCCCCTTCGTTTTTGTTGGCTTTATCGGCCCGACTGAAGTCGGGCCCTTATTACAAAGCGCGAAGTTGATGGCTTTATTGGCACGACTCAACAGCTTGCTGAAAAAGTCTATGTCGACACGGAAGGGAAGAAGGATCATCCCTCAGCGGTTAAAACCGCTGCCGTTGCAAATGACTTAGCGGCCCGGATAAATCCGGGCCCTTTAAAACCTTTTCATCCGTGATTTTTCAGGAAGCTGTGACGTCGCGCCCTGATCGCAAAGCGTGAAAGGGGCTTGCGAGTGCTCGTCGCGCCCGGCATTTGCAGGGGCTAAAGCCCCTTCATTTTGGGTGGGCTTTATTGGCCCGACTCAAGTCGTGCCCTTATTACAAGGCGCGAAGTCGGTGGCTTTATTGGCGCCCGGCATTTGCAGGGGCTAAAGCCCTTTCATTTTGGGGGCTTTATTGGCCCGACTGAAGTCGTGCCCTTATTACAAAGCGCGAAGTCGATGGCTTTATTGGCACGACTCAACAGCTTTGCTGAAAGAGTCTATGTTGGCACGGAAGGGAAGAACATCCCTCAGCGGTTAAAACCGCTGCCGTTCCAAATGACTTACCGGCCCGGATAAATCCGGACCCTTTCAAAACCTTTTCATCCGCGATCTTTCAGCGAGCTGTAAAGCCGGGCCCTGATTACAAAGCGTGAAAGAAGGCTGCAGTTCTTGCGAGTGTTCGTCGCGCCCGGTGTTCCGGGAGCCTAAAGCTGCTGCTCCCTCCCAGCCGTGAACCTAAATATCGTCGAAGCGAGCTCTCACGCAGACTCTCAAGCCCGTAGCCGTGCCCTTTCAAAGCGTGGACCTGAAGAAGGTTCGCGCCGCTCGATGATCCCATTCCCTCGGAGGCTAAAGCCCTCGGATTTTGGCGGTTTGATGTACGGCCTAAAGGCCGTACCCTTCAGCACTTTGCCCGGCAATTGCAGGGGCTAAAGCCCCTTCATTTTGGTGGCCTTATTGGCCCGACTCAAGTCGGGCCCTTATTACAAAGCGCGAAGTCGATGGCTTTATTGGCACCCGGCATTTGCAGGGGCTAAAGCCCCTTCATTTTGGGGGCTTTATTGGCCCGACTCAAGTCGTGCCCTTATTACAAAGCGCGAAGTCGATGGCTTTATTGGCGCGACTCAACAGCTTGCTGAAAAAGTTGATGTCGGCACGGAAGGGAGATGCTGAAAAAGGGCTTTCTCGCGAGTGTTCGTCGCGCCCCGGCATTTGCAGGGGCTAAAGCCCCTTCATTTTGGGGGCTTTATTGGCCCGACTCAAAGTCGTGCCCTTATTACAAAGCGCGAAGTCGATGGCTTATTGTCACGACTCAACAGCTTGCTGAAAGAGTCTATGTTGGCACGGAAGGGAAGAAACATCCCTCAGCGGTTAAAACCGCTGCCGTTAAATGACTTACCGGCCCGGATAAATCCGGGCCCTTTAAGACCTTTTCATCCTGCGATTTTTTAGCAAGCTGTTAAGGCGTCCCGATTTCAGAGCCTGAAGGCTGCTGTGCCCTCCTCGCAGCGTTTTCCTCGGCCCGGCGTTTGCAGGCTAAAGCCCCTTCGTTTATGGTGGCTCTTGGCCCGACTAAAGTCGTGCCCTTTTACAAAGCGCGGAGTTGAGATTTCGGCTTCATCGGAGGCTGAACAGCTTGTGGAGAAGTTTATGTCGGCACGGAAGGCAAGAAAGAACATCCCTCAGCGGCTGAAACCGCTGCCGTTCCATTGACTTACCGGCCCGGATAAATCCGGGCCCTTTCAAAACCTTTTCTTCCGGCATTTTTCAGCAGCTGTTTAGTGGCCCCTCATTATGATGGCTTTATTGGCCCGACTCAAGTCGTGCCCTTATTAGAAGGCCGCTAATCGATGGCTGTTATTGCGCCCGGCATTTGCAGGGGCTAAAGCCCTTTCATTTTTGGTGGGTTTATTGGCCCGACTCAAGTCGTGCCCTTATTACAGAGCGCGAAGTCGATGGCTTTATTGGCACGACTCAACTTGCTGAAAAAGTCTATGTCGCCGGATGTAAATCCCTCAGCCGATTGTTTCAGCGGCCTGAAGGCTGCTGTTCGGTCGGCGTGGGAAAAAAATAAAATGGCGGATCCTGGGAATAAAATCTCTGTTTTCAGAGGTTTGACGCGGCAATAACATACTTGACTAATGAATCCCAATTCGCTCATCACTCTGAAAATGCCGTGACAGGGCAGTGCGAATTTGTGTCTGTTCCTCGCGTACCTACGAGGTTCATGTTGGAAGCTGCATGGGCAGATGCTTTGGCGGAGGATGCGGAAGGCGTGTGGAATAGCATGATCGAGGCCTACTTATCCAGCATTGGAAAGTCGGCTTCATTGAGCGGCTGATTGTTCCCTTTTCGAAACTCTAAGAAGCGATTCATGACAGTTCGGGTTCGCCGCACGATCTCTGTTGTGACCGAACCGGGAGTGAAATTGCCTTCTCCGTGTCTGTCGGATGCCGAGGTGTCCGTAATCAGAGCGAGGTAGTCTTTTCCGACTCGGAGATTCTTGCGAAACAGTTCCCATGCTTTTCCTCTCGACGATCCCGGCGGGGCCATCGCATGTCTGAGCGTTTCAATCGCGCGAGCGCAGTTTACTGTAATCGAGTTGTGCTTGTAGCCTGCAGTGATAACTTCATCAAGAGCGAGCCATATCTGAGGGTCCTGGCAAACGATCTGAATAACGCTGTCGAGGGGTGTGGGCCTCGCATCCCCACTCTCAAGGCTGTAGGCGGTGCACAATTCTGCAAGACTTAAGTCCTGAATGATGAACGGATTTTTGACCCCATTCTCGTCAATAAATTCATCGAAAATGACATTCAACGTGACGCCCGTTGCAAAGCAATGGAGATTGACTAAGGTTCGCGCGAAATCGTAAGCGATCTTATGCATCTCTACTAGCGTGTCCTTGTCGAACTTATCGAGAGTGCAACAAATGTCCACGTTTGAATCTTCGACTGTTGGGGATAGTTCGATCTCTATCCCTGTATTGCCGCTCTTATATTTCAATGAGGGGAGGTTCCAGAACTTTATCCTGTAGCCGGTGAAAGGCACGACTTTCCCAAGGAAATGGACCGTGGGCATACAATGATCTCCATGAAGACGAAACCGCAGTCGCCAGAGTACAAGGCGTTTGAGAACGTTCTTGGCTCGGTTTTGAGAGTGTC
This sequence comes from uncultured Acidobacteriaceae bacterium, assembly GCA_963846095.1. GTDB lineage: Bacteria > Acidobacteriota > Terriglobia > Terriglobales > Acidobacteriaceae > Telmatobacter. Next base: position 86,146 of record CAWJUW010000003.1, on the reverse strand, counting down.
CAAGGTAGAACTCGACAGGCGAATCGCGCAAGAAAAAAGCGAGAAGCGAACTAAATCCGCTTCCCGCGCTTCTGACGCCCCAACCAAGCCAGCCTAGACCTGCGGATCACCCACCTTGCCGGTCAGCTCTGCAAACGTCAGTCTCTTTCCTGAAATTTGCGATACAGCCAGCGCAAAGCGGTCCCCGTCATTCAGAGGATTTTCTTTTGTGGTGCGATTGTTGAAACGGAAAACCTGCTCCGCAAGATAGCTTTTCTAGGTGGAATGGTTCCACCGCAACATAGGTGCCTTTCAGGGTCCGCTTCAACAGCGACCAGAAATTCTCAATGCCCTGAGTGTGGACGTTGCCGCGATACGTATTCCTGCGAGTGATTCACAACCTTGTGAACGAAGTTCTTGCTCAGGCCGTCATAGCCGCAGATGCTCGTCTGTGTAGACCTTCGAGAAAGGCGTCACGTTCTCAAGAATGATTTCCTGCAAGGTTTCGCGCTTCAGATTAGGCAGTACGCTTGCGCGAATCATGGCGCAACTCACGGTCAAGGATTCCTTGCACCGCGGTCTTGCCGACTAGTCCACCCTTGTTTCCATCTCGCGCCTGGATCTTTGCCTTACGGTCTTTGTGCATCTTGACAGGATTCGGCCCGATGTACGTCTCGTCGCCTTCAACCGGTCCACCGAAGCCGAACATAATATCCGTCCGCGTTGGAAGGATCGCGCGAAGCCGTTGCAGGACGAACCATGCCGATTTCTGAGTCAGTTTCAAATCACGCGCGATTTCGTAGCTGGAGATACCGTTCTTGCAGTTGCAGAGCAGCCAGAGGGCGATGAGCCACTTGTCGAGGCTGATGGCGCTATCCTCGAAAATCGAGTTCACCTTGACGGAAAATTGCTTCCGGCAGGCATAGCACTTCCACCGCTTCTGGGTCGCCAGCCAGTAGTGCTTGCGGTCCTTTTCCTCGGCTCCGCACTTGGGGCAGATCGGCTTACCTTCCGGCCAGCGGAGAAAGGCAACAACGTCGATGCAGCGCTGTTCATCTGCGAAGTAACGCGTTGCTTCTAAAAGAGTTGTTGGGAAGTTTTCCATGTCCTGCCCTCGATGTTCTAAGAATAGGACAAATCGTTGGGTTAGTCAAGTAATTTCTTGCCTTTGACGCATGCCTTGAGCTGCAAAATATTGTTTTCAAAAGACTTGTTTGCAGATTCTAGAGAACAAATGACTTAATTTCGCTGCTTGAACTGCCTAGTGCTCGGGACGATGTTGAGTCCATTGTGCCTGAAGCGGGCAAATTTGCCTGCAAATTATTCTGCTTCTAAATCACACAAAATGAACAGGTTGAGAAATAGGTCTCTGGACAAACTGAAGATCTCTTGCACGGATCGGTTGACAACGGTCTCATACTGTATATACTCAGTATATTCAATATGTACAGCGGATCCAACACGATCGTTCTATCGCAGACGGGTGGCCCGCTCTATCAGCAGATTGTGAACCAGATTAAACAGAAGATCGCCGTCGGCGACTGGAGTGCCGGCGAAGAGATCCCTTCCATTCGTCAACTTGCTGCCGATCTAAGTGTCAGCGTCATTACCGTGAAGCGCGCCTACCTTGAACTGGAGCACGCGGGGCTGATCGTTACGCAGCATGGCAAAGGGTCGTTTGTCGCGACCGACGGCGTTCCCGGCCCTGAGATCTTTGAGCGGGAGATGGTGGGCCACCTGGAAGAAGCGGCGCGTCTGGCTACGACGATGGGGATGAGCGAGCGGGAGATCGTCTCGCGCCTGCGGCAAGCCCTGGAAGAGACCGACGATGCCCGTTCCGATATTCCGAAATCAGCAAAGGAGTCCGTATGAACGACCTCTGCATTCACATGGAGGGCGTCAACAAGCGCTACCCTCATTTTGTTCTCGACAATATCAACCTTGAATTGCCGCACGGCAGCGTGCTGGGATTCATTGGGGCGAACGGTGCGGGCAAGTCCACGACGATCCGCATTTTGATGGGCCTTGTGCATCAGGACAGCGGCTCGGTCGAGGTGCTGGGCCGTGCCATGCCGCAAGAGCAGACGGCGGTAAAGCAGGATATCGGCTTTGTCTCTGAAGATATGCGTCTCTATGGGGCGGCCACACTTGCCTGGCACATGAAGTTCGTGGCTTCGATGTTCCCGCGCTGGAACCAGGCGTACGCGGACAAGCTTTTGCGGCGATTCGATCTGAGGGCGGAGCAACAGATCAAGGGGCTGTCGCACGGGCAGCGTGTGAAGGCGGCGCTCCTGCTGGCGCTGGCACGCCAGCCCCGCCTGCTGATCCTGGACGAGCCGACGACGGGGCTTGATCCGGTGGCGCGACGCGAGGTTCTCAGCGAACTGATGTCGGTGCTCACCGATGAGGAGCGCACGATCTTTTTCTCGTCGCACAACACACTCGAAGTTGAGCAGATTTCAGACCGCATCGCGTTTATCGATCGCGGCCGGCTCATTGCTTTCGAAGATAAGGAAGATCTTCTGGATCGCTGGCGGCGTGTGCGGCTCGTGGTTCCAGCGGATGCGGAGATTCCTGCGCTACCCGGTGTGATCGACGTTGGCGGCACGGCGCGGCTTCCGATTTTGACGACGAGCCAGTTTGACTCTGCCGTTGTCAGGTTCTGCCAGGATCGCGGAGCGACGGTACAGGCCGTTGACCCGATGACACTGGAGGAGATTTTTGTCGCAAACGTTCAGAGCAGAAGGGAGCTTCAACCCGCATGAACCGCACTCGGATTAATTTTGCTGTTGTCCGCCTTCTAATCCTGAAGGACTGGTACCTGAATCGATGGGTGATCCTCGGGTCGCTTCCGGTGGGCCTGGGTGCGCTGGCCATTGTTCTTACCGGCAAGCAGATCGCCTTTCTGCTTTGCATCATCCTCTTATGCATGGTCATCGTTGGGGTGGGCGCGCAAGTGGCGATGGTGACGACAGTCAATGAACGGAAAGAGCAAACCCTGGCTTTCGTGATGAGCCTTCCGGTTTCATGGCGCGAGTATACGGCGGCCAAGATCCTGGCGAATCTCATCATCTTCCTGGTTCCGTGGCTGCCGCTGACTGCGGGTGCCCTGGGTGTACTGATGCTGCCTGGAGCGACGCACGGGCTTGTTCCCTTTACAGCGATCATGGCCGTGGAGATGTTTATCACGACGACGCTGATTGTGGCGGCCGGCATCATTACGGAGTCACAGGCGTGGGCGACCGTGGGGATTTTCGTCTCCAGCCTGGGGATCAATATCCTGGGCTACCTTTTCGCTCACCTGCGCGGCATATCGGCTTACATGTGGGGAAGCCACGTGCAGTGGTCTTCGACTTCGCTGGCGATCCTGATCGCCGAACTGCTCACGGTGCCTCTGCTTTTGTGGACCACGTTTTACATCCAGTCGCGGAAGACGGATTTTCTGTGAGGGGCTACGCTTTGGCGTGGAGGCTGGGCCAGGCGTAGGCGACTTCGATCAGGGACTGGCCGCCGATCTCGATTTCCTGCTGCGAGAGTCGCGAGCCGCCCATGCGTTTGTAGAAGGCGCAGGCGGGGTTTTGTTCGAGGACCCAGAGGTACATGCCGGCGTGGCCGGCTTGCTGGAGATGGTTGGCGATGGCGAAGAAGAGTTTTGCGCCGGTGCTTTGGGATTGGGCTTGGGGTAGCAGGTAGATGGCGTAGAGTTCGCTGGTGAGGCCGGGGAACTCGACGCGGGCCGGGCCGCCGGAGGCGAAGCCGACTACGGCGCCGTTCGCTTCGGCAACGAAGATCGCCATTTCGGATGTGAAGCTGTCGCGCCATCTTGCTTCGCGGTCCGCAACACTTAATGAGTCCAGGTGGGGTTGGGGGACGATGCCGCGGTAGGTGGCGCGCCAGCTGGCTACGTGGACTTCGGCAATGGCGCGTGCGTCGGCTGGGGTGGCGGGGCGGATGGTCGCAGGGTGGTGAGAGTTGCTCATCAGTGCTGCTGGTCAGGGTTGTTCCAGAATAAATGCCTATTCCCTCAGGGGCTAAAGCCCTTGGGTTTTGGGGGTTTGATGTACGGCCTAAAGGCCGTACCCTTCGTTTGACTGGAGGCCCTGCATCCGCATGGGCGCGAACTCTTCGTTTGCGTGATGGACCAGCTCGGCATTGTGGGCTTGAGGCTGGGCCTTCGCTATTGGGGGCGTAAAGGTGCGGGGATGGCGAGAGTTTCTGCTGGTGGAATCGGCTTATTGCTTTGGAAGTCGGCGTTGACGGCTTGTAGCTGCATGGCGCGGCGTTCCCACTGCTGGATGGCGAGGTCGTAGCGCACGGTGACGTTGTTGAGCCACCACGGGCGATTCTCGCTGAGCCAGAGCTGGCTGTACTCGGCCTTGATGGCGGAGTAAGCGTCGCGCAGGTCTTCGCACAGGCCATTGTCGCCGGCGGCTTCTTCGAGGAAAGTTTGGGTGATGTCGTCGTTCTGCTTGTTGCGCGGGCGCGTGACGGCCTGCGCGTAGCCCGATGCGATCTCCTGGGCCATTTCGAACTTCATGCCGATGAGGTCGAGGCGGCGCGCGCCGAGGTCGAGGCCAGTGAGGGCCTGCTGTTCGCGCAGGTTGGGATTGGCGGCGCGTGCTTGTGCAACCAGAATGATGGCCTGCTCAGCGTGGGCGCGGATTTGCGGCGCCAGCGGCAAGAGCTTGGCGGCAAGGGCCTGGCCTTGCGAACTCCATGGATCGATCCAGAAGATGTCGTCGCTGCGGGTGTCGATTTTGGCGGTTGCGAGGAGAGCGAAGGCGGCCATGATTTCTTTTTCCGCGGCATTGATTTTGCCGGTGGAATCGCCGTGGAAGAGAGGGCCGTAGGCGTCCTGGTAGGCGGGGATGGAGCTCTCACCGGGCTGCCAGGCGGCGACGGGGCCAAAGACCAGGGAGTACCAGTTCAGGTTGTGGAGGCCTTCGCCGTCGTCGTTCCAGACGGTGGTGAGCGAGCCGGTAGAACCGAGGCGCTGGCCGTCGCGCACAAAGCCCTGAATGTTGCCGAAGGCGATTTGCGCCTGCGGATAGACTTCGCCCCAGTTGGCGTCGCCATCGCCAATCCACGTCTCGATGCCGGCCTGGGCGAAGGGCTGGATCATTTTGTCGAAGCCGCTGGTATCACCGTAGTTCCAGGGCACGGCGATCATATCTTTTGGCAGGCCGGGGACGGCCTTGGCGTCGTCGCCGCCGATGTCGCCCCAGAAGAGAATCTTGCGATGAAGAGGCGCGAGCTCGTCGTGAATCTGCTTGAGGAAGTCGACGTAGACGGGGCCGTAGCCGCGGTCTTTGACGGCCTGGGCGGTGCGGCCCTTGCCGAGGTCGCCGGTTTCGTCGGCGCCGATGTGGATGAAGGGCGAGGGGAACTCGGCGGCGATGGTTGTGAACCAGTCTTTGATGAGTGGGAGAGAAGCGGATTGACCCGGGGCCAAGACGTTGCCGTGGAGGGTTTCGGCCGCGTCCGCGTAGATGTCGTACTTGAGAACGTGGTGGAGATGGCCGAAGGCTTCCTGCTCGGGAATGATTTCCATGTGGTACTGGCGGGCGTAGCGGACGAGCTCGGCGACGTCGCTCGGCGACATGGCGCCGTCGGGGGGCGCGGAGAGTGGGTGGTCGGGGTAGAGCAGTGTGTGTTCGAAGTAGGGTGAGTAGAAGTTGGCCTTGTAGGACGAGAAGACGCGGACCTGGTGCTTCTGGAATTCGAGCGTGGGCACAGGGCCGCGGGAGAGATCGTCTTGAACGCCGCGGTATTTCATCGCGGGCCAGTCGCGGATGGTGCCGGTGGGCAGAGTTGAGTGCGCACCTGCGAGAGGGAGCAACTGCTTGAAGGTCTGTACGCCGTAGAAGACGCCGGCAGAGGACGCAGCAATGATCGAGGCCTGATGCTCGCCGAGGATGAGGACGTAGCCTTCGTCCTTCATGGCCGGGTCGAAGGTGAGGTGCTCGGCGGTGAGGAGCGATTGGGCTTGGGGCGCGGTGGAGCGGAGGAGGGTGACTGTATAGGAAGCGGCCGGGCTCCCCGAGGGTTTCACGGCTTCTTCGAGGTCGCGTGATGCGAATTCATCTTCGGCGTCGTGGCCGGGGACGTTGATTTGCAGGGCGGAGAACGGGGTTTCGCCGGTGAAGTGGGCTTCGCGCGGGGCGGGAAGTAAATGCACCTGAGCTTGTACCGTCGCCGAGAGAGCGAGAGCAGTGAGCCCGAACATGAGATGAAAACGCGGCACGGCGAAGCCTCCCAAAGCAAGATTGAGCGTTTGGATTGGAACTAGTCATTGTAACCAAGTTGCGCGGGGACACGGGACTCAGGCATTCGCGCCGTACCTCCGGCACGGCGGGCCTTCTGCTTTCACCCTTTCCACGGGTTTCACCCGTGGCTCAATTCGTAGCATCCCTTCGGGATGCTTGAGACGGATTCGGCTAGGGGCTCGGTTCGGTTTCGATGACGGCTTTGTTGAGATTGCGGGGGTGGTCGACGTCGACGCCGCGGGCGAGCGCCATGAAGTAGGCGAAGAGCTGCAAAGGAACGATCTCAGCGATGGGCAGAAGGTATTCGGACGCGGGATCGATGAAGACGCAATCGTCCACGAGGGCTGCGACTTCTTCGTCGCCGGTGTTGGCGAGGGCGATGACGCGCGCACCCTGGGCGCGCATGTCGCGGAGAAGCTGGAGGGTTTTCTCGTAGCGGAAGATCGATCCGCTTTGCGTGGGGTCGAACGTGGCCAGGACCATCAGCGGGACCTGATCGCTGACGAGGGCGTTGGGGCCGTGCTTCAGCTCGCCAGTGGGGTAGCCTTCGGCGTGAACATAGGACGATTCTTTCAGCTTCAAGGCGCCTTCGCGGGCAATGGCATAGTGCACACCGCGGCCGAGGAAAAGAAACGTGCTTGCGGTAACGTACTTATCCGCAAGGGAGTGCATCTGGTCGCGCCACCGATCGAGCTGGCTGCCGATGGAAGCGGAGAGGGCATGGAGGCTTGCGATATGGGCTGCGAGTGCTGCGTGGTCGATGCGCTGCAGGCGGGCGCCTTCGTAGAGCGCGAGGAGATAGAGCACGGCGAGCTGGCCTGTGAAGCTCTTGGTGGCGGGGATGGCTTTCTCTTTGCCGGCGCCGAGAGGCATGGAGACATCGGCTTCGCTGGCCATGGTGGAGCTGGGCGCGTTGGTGATGGCCAGGGTCTTTTGGCCGCGCAGGCGAGACTCGCGCAGCGCGGCGAGGGTGTCGGTGGTTTCGCCGGACTGCGAGATGACGAGAACACTCGGGTGGCGCACATCGACGTTGGCATTAGAGCCCCGGCAACTGTATTCGCTGGCGTACTCGACGTCGACGGCGAGCCCACAGAGATCTTCGAGCAGGATTTCGCCGGCAAGGCCGCTGTGGCGGCTGGAGCCGGAGGCGGCGATCAGGATTTCGCCATCAGGCGCGGCCCAGTCCGCTAGTAAAGCGGCAACTTCGGGGCGGAGGGCGTCGCCTTCGAGATAGAGATTGAAGGTTTTTTGCAGGGCTTCGGGCTGCTCGTAGATCTCGCGCAGCATTTCATGATCGAAGTGGGGCATTTCGGGCCGTCCCGGGCGTTCTGCGGGGGAACACCCTTTGTTACTCCGATCATACAGCCGCTAATCGATCATTTTGATGAGCAAGAGTAATAAATTTGCAGGAAAATTTGCAGAAAATGCGATTTTTTGGTTGCGGATGAACATGGTTGTCGGACTAAAATCGGTGCGATATGTCCGACGCCATCAATCGCCGCTCAGAATTGATCGTAAAGTTCCTGTTGCGGACGGGAAGCGCAACCATCGAAGAGATTCTGGCGGTGGCGGGTTCGTCTGCACCGAGCATTCGGCGCGACCTGGTGCGCCTGGAAAGCCGGGGGCTGATCCGGCGCACGCACGGCGGGGCGACGCTCGTGGAACCGCTGCTGTATGAACCGTTTCGCTACGACAGCTCGTTTCTGGCGCGCGAACAGCGCTACGCGGAGCAGAAGCGGCGCATCGGGCTGGCGGCCGCGGAACTGGTGCAGGCGAATGAGAGCGTGGGACTGACGGCGGGCACGACGACGACGCACGTGGGCCGCAGCCTGCGGCACCGCGACAAGATCCAGGTGGTAACCAACGCGATCAACATTGGCATGGAGCTTTGCAACCAGCCCGGGATCCGGACGTACCTGACGGGCGGCGTGGTTCCGTGGGCGTGGTCGTTCTCGTTGACGGGCAATGCGGCGCTTGGGTTTCTCGACGATGTGTACATGGACAAAGTCTTCCTGAGCGTGACGGGCCTGGATGCGGAGCGCGGTGCGACGACTTTGGAGACGGATGAAGCGCTGGTGTTTCGCAAGATGATCAAGCAGGCGAAACAAGTGATTGTGACTGCGGACTCGAGCAAGCTGGGGAAGGTGAGCCCTGCATTTATTTGCCCGCTGAACGAGATCCAGATCCTGATTACGGATACGGATGCAAGCAGCGAATCGATTGCGCCGTTTGAGCGGCAGGGGATTCGCGTTCTTCGTGTGTGAAGCTTCCTTCTGACCTGAAGGGAATCTTTGGATGGGCTTGAACGCGTGGGACCTGGTGGTGATTGCCGCCTACCTGGCAGGTGTAACGCTGTTTGGCCTGCGATTCCGGCGCAAGCAATCGACCCTGAAGGGTTACTTTCTCGCGGATAAAACGATTCCCTGGTGGGCGATCATGCTGTCGATTGTGGCGGCAGAGACGAGCACGCTGACGATCATCGGCGTGCCGGCACTGGCCTACGATAAGGATTTTCGCTTTCTGCAACTGGCGATGGGCTACGTGGTGGGCCGCGTGATCGTGACGGTCTTCCTGCTGCCGCAGTATTTCAAGGGCGAGTTAGCAACTGCTTACCAGTTGATTGCGAGACGGTTTGGTCCGCGACTGCATTCATTGACCGCTGGGGTTTTCCTGCTGACGCGTGCGGCGGCTGAGGGCGTGCGCGTGCTGGCGGTGGCCATTGTGATTCGGATTGCGCTGGGCGGGCTGCTGAACGGATTCAGTGACACGGGGCGGGACATCGCCGCCATTGCCATTGTGACGGTGCTGACGCTGGCTTATACGTTCGAGGGCGGCATGGCGGCGGTGATCTGGACCGATGCCGTGCAGCTCGCGATTTATGCGACGGGCGCTGTGATCGCGGCCATCTCGATTGCGCACCATGTTCCGGGAGGATGGAAGGCGATTCACGCGGCGGCCAGCGAGGCGGGCAAGTTGCGCGTGTTCGATTTCTCGTGGAAGCCAACGGCGACGTACACGCTTTGGTCAGGCGTACTGGGCGGCGCGCTGCTCACCACCGCGAGTCATGGAACTGATCAACTGATTGTGCAGCGATTGCTGGCGGCGCGCAGCCGCCGGGAGGCCAGTCTGGCGCTGCTCTCGAGCGGCGGGGTTGTGTTTTTGATGTTCGCGTTGTTTCTGCTGATCGGGATGATGCTGTTCGTGTTCTACGCGGATTTTCCTCCGGCGACGGCGTTTGCGCGGAGCGATACGGTATTCCCAACGTATGTTGTGACGCAGATGCCGCATGGCGTGAGCGGGCTGCTGATCTCCGCGATCCTGGCGGCGGCGATGTCGAACCTGAGTGCGGCGCTGAACTCGCTGGCCTCGACTTCGACGATTGATTTTTACGGCAGGTTCTTCCCCGGGACGAGCGAAGAGCGGCGGGTGAGGCTTTCGCGACGTTTCACGATTGGGTGGGCGGTGGTTCTGTTCGCGCTGGCGATTGCGGCGCGGCATGGCGGACGCGTTCTGGAGATGGGGCTTTCGATTGCGTCGGTCGCGTATGGGGGTCTGCTGGGAGTTTTTCTGTTAGGAGTCTTGACCAGGAGCGCGACGGAATCCGGAGCGATGATCGGGATGGTTGCCGGGTTCGCACTGAACGTCTACCTTTGGCTGTTCACCAGCGTGGCTTTCACCTGGTACGTAGCGCTGGGGAGTGGCGTGACATTTATTGTCGGGCTGACCGCGAGTACCTTGATGCGAGATGGGAAGAGCCGTGGAGTGCGAACTGAATCGCAGGTGGGCGCGGCGGAGTGAGTGAGAATGAGTGGAGACGAGGAGATGCTCAACGGATGAAGGGTGTTCACCGACTGAAATGGATTGCGCTCGCATGCCTCGTCTGCGGGCTTGGCTGCGTTGTTACGCGACTGGGAGCGGAAGACGCGGAGGATGAAGCCAGATCGTCGTCGCGGTTTGCGCATGTGGATGCCGTCATCGAGAAGGCGGTTGCGGAAGGGAACATACCGGGCGCCGTAATCGTGGTAGGGCATGACGGAAAGATCGTGCATCGCAGAGCATTTGGGAATCGATCGCTGGAGCCGACGCGCGAGGCGATGACCCTGGATACGGTCTTCGACCTGGCGTCGCTGACCAAGTGCGTGGCGACGACGGTGTCGGTGATGCAGCTGGTTGAGGACGGGCGCGTGCGGTTGAGCGACACGGTCGCCACCTATCTGCCGGAGTTTGCGCAGAACGGGAAGAAGGACATTACGATTCGCGATCTGATGACGCACTATTCAGGCCTGGCGCCGGATCTGGAGTTGAAGACGCCTTGGGAGGGACGTGCGAAGGCGTTCGAGATGGCCATGACGCAGAAGCCGCAGAACCCGCCGGGCTCGCGGTTTGTGTATAGCGATATCAACTTTGAGACGCTTGGATTCATCGTGGAGAAGGCGACGGGAACGACGCTGGACAAGTATGCGAGCGCTCATATTTATGAGCCTCTGGGGATGAAGGAGACGCGGTTTCTTCCTCCAGTGGAGTGGCGTTCGCGGATTGCGCCCACGCAATATGACGACGAAGGCGCGATGCTGCGCGGTGTGGTTCACGATCCGACGGCGCGCAGGATGGGTGGCGTGGCGGGGCATGCGGGGCTGTTTTCGACGGCGGACGATCTGGCGAAGTTTGCCGAGGACTTGCTGCGCGGCCACACGGTACTGAGTGCGGCGGCGATAGAAAAGATGTCGACCCCGCAACAGCCTGTGAATGCCGGTGCCCTGCGCGGTTTGGGGTGGGATATCGACTCGCCGTTTGCCACCAATCGCGGCGAGCTGTTGCCGGTGGGATCGTTTGGGCACACGGGGTTCACTGGGACTTCGCTGTGGATCGATCCGATCACGGACACCTACATCGTGCTGCTGACGAACGCGGTGCACCCGCGTGGAGGCAAGTCGACCGTGTCGCTGCGCGCCAAGGTGGCGACGTCTGTTGTCGAGGCGCTGGAACTGACGGCGACAGAGGAAGAAAAATATCGGCTGGCGCGCATTACGGGATACAACGAGACGCTGATGGCCTCGCGGCGCATCACGGCGCGCAACGGGAATGTTAAGACGGGAATCGACGTGCTGGAGGCGCATGATTTTCGCGAGCTGGGCGGAATGGCGGCGCATCCGGTGCGCGTTGGGCTGGTGACAAATCAGACTGGGCTGGACAGCCGTGGCACGCGCACGGTGGATGTGCTGGCACATGCTCCGGGCGTGAAGCTCACGGCCATCTTCAGTCCGGAGCATGGGATTGCTGGGCAGTTGGACACGACGGACATCAACGGCTCGCAGGATGCGGCTACGGGTGTGCCGGTGTACAGCGTGTATGGAGAAGGCGATGCGAAGCGACGTCCTACGGAGGCGGAGCTGGCGGAGGTGGACGCGCTGGTCTTCGACATTGCGGACGTGGGCGTGCGCTTCTACACCTATGAGACGACGATGGGCTACTTTCTCGAGGCTGCCGCGAAGGCGAAGAAGCCGATTTTCATCCTGGATAGGCCGAATCCCATTGGCGGCGTGCTGGTGCAGGGGCCGGTTGCGGATGCTGGGAGGGAGTCGTTCGTCGCTTACGGGCAGACGCCCATTCGCCATGGGATGACGATGGGCGAGCTGGCGAAGATGTTCAATGCGGAACGCGGCATCAACGCGAAGCTCATCGTGGTTGCGATGGAAGGATGGATGCGGGGGGACTGGTTCGATTCGACGGGGGCGTTGTGGGTGAATCCGTCGCCGAATATGCGCAGCTTGATCGAGGCGATGCTGTATCCGGGGATCGGGATGATTGAGGGCTCGAATATTTCCGTGGGACGCGGGACGGATACGCCTTTTGAGATTGTGGGTGCGCCGTGGGTCAAGGGGCAAGAGTTGGCTGGGTATTTGAATGGCCGCGAGATCGACGGCGTACGGTTTGTGCCGGTGGAGTTTACTCCGGGCAGTTCGAATTATGCGAATCAGAAATGCGGCGGCGTGCAGATCGTGATGACGGATCGGAATGTTTTGGATGCGCCGGAGTTGGGATTAGAGGTGGCTTCGGCGCTGAACGCACTGTATCCGGCTAGTTATAACGTTGAGGCGATCGATGGGCTGATGGTGAATACGGCCAGCTTGGGGGAATTGAAGGCGAGGGCGGATCCGCGGCGGATTGCGGAGGGGTGGATCGAGGGGTTGGAGAGGTTTGAGAGGGTGCGGGGGAAGTATTTGCTCTATTGAGGATGGTGCGGCCAGGAAAGACGAAATGCAGGTTCTTCGACTCACCACCCCCGAACTGAAAAACGTTCGGGGCCCCTTTCGCTCAGAATGACAGATCTACTTCTTATTAACTTGCGGACGTAACATCAGCTCGGCATCCCCGTCCGCTCAGAATGACAGCCACTTCCAACTTACAAGCGGGACGTCGGCTCATCACCCCAGACTGAAAAACGTCTGGGGCCCCTTTCGCTCAGAATGACCGCACTTTGGAGAGCAACTCAGAAGTACGTCTGGATGATTTCGGTTATTTGCCATGCGGGGTCGACTACGACGAGGGTGCGCCATTTGTCGAAGGTTAGACAGGGGTGGCAGATGTCGAAGGCGAGCATGTCGCCCACGCGCAAGTCATCGTCTGCCCTGATGCTGAGGAAGGCGTGCTGGTCCATCAGCTTGGTTACTTCCCAATGGGCAGGGGCTGCCTGCGGAGCGGCATTGCCGGGGCGGTAGTGCAGGGCGGGGATGGGCAGGCCGGAGTCGAAGGCGGCGTCGCGGCGGCCCATGGTGACGATCGCCTTATCCTGCTCCGGAATCGACTGCACGTAGGCCCAGATGTGCAGTGCTGGAATGAGGCCGGAGCGCATGCTGCGCGCGATGGGATTGTTGGCGAGGATGCGGGTTTGTGCTTCGCGATACGCGCCGACATCGTGCGTGAGGTAGCAGCCGGGACGCAGGACGATTTCGACGGGATGTTGGAAGGGCGCGGCCGTGAAGACTTCGGCGACGACGTCGTACCAGGCGGAGCCAGCGCCGGTGAGCAGAATGGGCGAGCGCTGGAAGTGCGACTCACGGGCCAGGCTTTGCGTGACATCGACGGCACGTTGAAGGAACTGGCGGATCGAAGGCTCGTCTTTGAGCACGCCTTCATAGATCTCGATGCCGTCGAGGGAGAGAGCCTGGGGCCAGCGCGCCAGCGCATCGAGTGTGGATTGGAGCTGTGCGTCGTCGCGGACGCCGGCGCGGCCTCCGTTGACGCCGAGTTCGATCAAGACATGGAGACGCTGTTTGCGCTCGGCAAAGAAATGGCCTAACTGATCTACCTGCGCTGCTGAGTCGACGAGGCAGTAGAACTCGAAGGTCGGATCGTCGAGCAGAAGCGCGATGGCGGCCATGTTTTGCCTGCCGATGAGTTGATTGGCCATCAGGACGCGGCGCACGCCGTGGGCGTAGGCGACTTCGACCTGCTGCGTGGTCGCCAGCGTGATGGCCCACGCACCGGAGTCGAGCTGCATTTCGAAGAGGCGTGGGGCCATGGTGGTTTTGCCGTGCGGCGCGAGTTTGACGCCATAGGCGGCGATGAAGCGCTTCATCCATTCGAGGTTGTGCTCAAGCTTGTCCTGATAGAGGACGGCGGCGGGGAGGCTGAGGTCTTCGCGCAGGAGATTCCAGTTGAGATGTGGGACCTCGCGGTGGGGAAGGAAGCCATGAAATGAGCCGAGGCCTTTGTTGAGCGGAGGCACCGGTGCGTACAGATCCGGAGAGGTGGTTTTAGTGTGGGTCACGGTGGGTGTCTCCGGAAGCGTGAGATGGCGCTCAGGAAGGGCGCGAGAGCGCTGCGCCTATAGTTTATAGTCTGAACGAGCGCCATGCAGAGTTGCGACACATTGATCCGGAATGCTTCGGTGATGGACGGCAGCGGCGCTGCGGCAGAGGCGATGGATGTTGCGCTTGCCGATGGTCGGATCGCTGCTGTTGGGCCTTCGCTGGGGCTGGGCGCAACGAGAATCGTGGACGGCGAGGGGCTGGTGCTGGCGCCGGGCTTCATTGATGTGCATACGCATGACGATTTGTATGTGCTGCACAGGCCGGAGATGCTGCCCAAGCTGTCGCAGGGCGTGACCACGGTGATTGTGGGCAATTGCGGGATCAGTGCTTCGCCGGTAACGCTCGGTGGGGCTTTGCCCGACCCGATGAACCTGCTGGGCGAGCGCGAGGATTTTCGCTACGCGACGTTTGCGGAGTATGCGTTTGCGGTGAACGATGCGCGGCCGGCGGTGAATGTGGCGGCGCTGGTTGGTCACACGGCGCTGCGCAATAACCATATGGACCGGCTGGATCGCGCAGCTACGGATGCTGAGATCGCTGCGATGCAGGTGCAACTGCGCGAGGCGCTGGAAGGCGGTGCGTTGGGGTTGAGCAGTGGCCTCGCGTATCTTTCCGCCAACGCGGCGACGACCGAAGAGGTTGCGGCGCTGGGAAGCTCGCTCGGGGAGTTTGGTGCGGTGTACGCGACGCATATGCGTACCGAGACGGAGGCGATCCGCGATGCGATGGATGAAGCGTTTGCTATCGGGCGGGCAGGACGGGCGCCTGTTGTTGTCTCGCACTTGAAGTGTGCGGGCATTGCGAACTGGGGGCGCAGCGGCGAGATTCTTGGCGCACTGGAAGAGGCTCGAGAGAACCAGAAGGTTGGGTGCGATTGCTATCCGTATGCGGCGGGATCGAGCACGCTGGATCTGCGGCAAGTGGATGAGCGGGTGAAGATCGCGATTACGTGGAGTACACCGCATCCAGAGATGGCGGGGAAGACGCTGGCGGAGATTGCTCAGTCGTGGGGTGTGACGCAGTTGGAGGCGGCGACGCGACTGCAGCCGGCGGGGGCCATTTACCACAGTATTTCAGAGGAAGACATGCGGCGGATCCTGGCGCACCCGGCGACGATGATCGGGTCGGATGGATTGCCGCAGGATCCGCGACCACACCCGCGGTTGTGGGGCACGTTTCCGCGGGTGCTGGGGCGCTATTGCCGCGACGAGAAGCTGATGACCTTGCCTGAGGCGATTCGCAAGATGACGGGGTTGCCTGCGCAGCGATTCGGACTGGCGCAACGTGGACTGATTCGCGAGGGATTTCATGCGGATCTGGTGCTGTTCGATGCGGAGCATGTGAAGGACACGGCGACCTTTGAAGAGCCGGTGTCGCCCTCAGCGGGGATTGCGGCGGTGTGGGTGAACGGAGAACTGTCTTACCGGAATGGCAGGGCGACAGGCGTCCGCGCTGGAGGTTTTGTGGCGCGGGGCAAAACGGAGTGGGTTCAATAGATCGTTTGCAAATACGAGTGCGTGCTGGTCTGGGCAGTCTGGATGGCTGAAGCCAAATGATTGATCCACACGGAATGTTTTTGATCTGGACGGCGGCGATCGCAGTGGTGCTGCTGATCGTGCTGATTGCCGTCTTCAAACTGAACCCGTTTATCACCCTGTTTTTGACCTCGCTCGGCCTGGCCGTTGTTGCCGGCATGCCGGTGAATGCGATTGTGCACTCATTTGAGGTGGGCGTGGGCGGGACGCTCGGGCACATCGCGATTGTGATTGCGCTAGGGACGATGCTGGGCAAGATGATGGCGGAGTCGGGCGGCGCGGACCAGGTTGCGCACACGCTGATCAAGCTCTTCGGAACGAAGCGGGTGCACTGGGCGATGATGGTGATCGGCCTGGTGATTGGGCTGCCTGCGTTTTTCGAAGTGGGTTTTGTGCTGCTGATTCCGATTGCGTTTACGGTGGCGCGTCGGACGGGGACTTCGTTCATTCTCGTGGGACTGCCGATGGTGGCGGGGCTTTCGGTGGTGCATGGGCTGGTGCCACCACATCCCGCGGCGCTGTTGGCGGCGACGATTTACAAGGCCGATGTGGGCAAGACGATTTTCTTTGGATTGCTGGTTGGTATTCCGACGGCAGTGATCGCGGGGCCGCTGTATGCGAAGTTGATTGCACCGCATGTGCATTTGGCGGCGGACAATGCGATGGCAGAGCAGTTCAAGGATGAAGGGCTGGAGCGGAGCCTGCCGAATTTCTGGGTGACACTGGTGACGATTCTCTCGCCCGTGGTGCTGATGGTGGGCGGTAGCTGGGCGGATTCGATGGCGACGCCGGGCACCCATTGGAACGACGTGTTGCACCTGATTGGGAACGACGACATGGCGTTGCTGATCGGCGTGCTGCTGAGTTTCTACACGCTGGGCAAGATGCGCGGATTTTCGCGCGACACGATTCTGCGATTCAGCAACGAGTGTTTGGAGCCGACGGCGGCGATTACGTTGCTGGTGGGCGCGGGCGGCGGGTTTGGGCGGATCCTGATGGACAGCGGCGTTTCCCAGGCCATGATCGGCGTGGCGATGCAGTGGCATGTTCCGCTGTTGCTGCTGGCGTGGTTGCTGGCGGTGATGATGCGGCTGGCCACCGGGTCGGCGACGGTGGCGATGTCGACAGCCGCGGGGATCGTTGCGCCGATCGCGCTGCACACGCACGGCGTGCGGCCGGAGTTGCTGGCGATTGCGACGGGGGCAGGGTCGCTGTTTTTCTCGCACGTGAACGATGGCGGATTCTGGCTGGTGAAGGAGTACTTCAACATGAGCGTGGCGGAGACGATGAAGACGTGGTCGATTTGCGAAACGATCATCTCGGTGGTCGCGCTGATTCTGACGATGGGATTGGCGTTCGTGGTTTGAAAAACTGCGATGCTCAGGCAATTCATGGGCTGCATTGAGGAAAAAGACAGAAGCAGGTTCTTCGCTCACCACCTCCAAGCTGAACTGCGCTTGGAGCCTCGTTCGCTCAGAATGACGACCAATTTAGTTTTTTCAGGAATGCAGGAGTTTAGGGGATGAGTGGATCTATGTACCAATTCGCAGTGAACAGGCGATCGTTTTTGATGGGTTTGGGCGCGGTGGGCCTGACGGGTTCGCGATTGGGCTGGGCGCAAGCGGCAAAGCCCGCCAAGACGAAGTTTGCTTATGTGGGAACGTATACGGGAGAACCGGGAAGCGGCAGCAACGGTGAAGGGATTTATCGTTTTGCGGTGAATAGCGAAACGGGTGCGCTGACGGAGCGCCTGCTGGTGGGGAAGACCAGGGATCCGTCGTGGATTGCGATCCACCCGTCGAAGCGGTTTTTGTATGCGACGAATGAGATCAGCGATTTTCACGGGAACAGCGGGTCGGTCAGCGCGTTTGCCATCGACCAGGAAAGCGGCGATTTGAACGCGCTGAATGAGGTGAGTTCGGAAGGCGCAGGGCCGTGCTACCTGAGCATCGATGCTGCGGGGAAGTTCGCGTTTGTCGCGAACTATGGCGGCGGTTCTATCGCGGTGCTGCCGATTGCGTCGGATGGGTCGCTGGGCGCGGCCTCCGATACGCACAAAGATACTGGGCACATCGGTATGCCCAATGCGCTGGATGCCCCGGCGGGAAGTTTTGCGATGAGCGGGCATGACGCGCCCCATGCGCATATGATTGCGCCCGACCCGCAGGGAAAGTTTGTGCTGGCAACGGATTTGGGGCAGGATCGGATTTACACGTACCAGTTTGATCGCGAGAAGGGCACGCTGACGCTGGTGAGTGGAGCGAATTTTCAGGCGATGCCTACCGGGGACGGTCCGCGGCATTTCGCATTTCATCCCAACGGACACTGGCTGTATGCGATTCAGGAGGAAGCTTCGACGGTGGTTGTGTTCGACTATGCGGCCGAGACAGGACTTCTTGCGGCGAAGCAGACGATCTCCTGTTTGCCGCCGAAGTTTGCGGGAACGAGTTTTGCTTCGGAGATCCTGTTGAGCCCCGATGGGAAGTTTTTGTATGCGGCGAACCGGTTGCACGACACGATTGCGGTGTTTGCGATTGGCGCGGACGGAAAACTGAAGTGGGTGGGCGAGTCGTCCACAATGGGCGACTATCCGAATCAATGCCGGATCGATCCGACGGGGAATTTTTTGTACGCGTGCAATCGCAAGGGGGATTCGATCACGAGCTTTCGGATTCATCGCGGGACGGGGATGCTGGAGTTTACGGGGCAGTACACGGCGGTGGGGAGCCCGGGGAGCATTACGTTTCTGTAGGTACCTGACGGGTGGGGCGGATGCTCGCTCTTCGCTCGCATTCGGATTTGTGCTTTCCCGCCCAAGCGGAGCTTGGACGGGGCACCCGGCTTCGAACGTGACTCGTTCTATCAAGGTTCGTGCTTTCCCACCCAACGCACAAGACGCGTTGGATGGGGCACCCAGTCTTCTCGCTCCAGCCGATCAAGCGCTAGATACCGAGGATGTTGCCTTCTTCGTCTACGTCGATCGAGAGGGCGCGAGGGTTGCTGGGAAGGCCGGGCATGAGCATCATGTTGCCGGCGATGGGGATGATGAAGCCGGCGCCGGCAGAGAGCGCGGCATCGGTGATGTTGAGGGTCCAGCCGGTGGGCGCGCCGAAGATCTTGGGGTTGTCGGTGAGCGAGTACTGCGTCTTTGCGATGCAGACGGGCAGGTTGCCGAATCCCCAAGCTGCGAACTGGTCGAGTTTGGTGCGTGCCTGCGCGCTGTAGGCTACTTTGGCAGCGCCATAGACGTTGGTTGCGACGGTGGCAATTTTCTCTTCGAGGGATTGATCGAGAGAATAAAGCGAATGGACGTCCGGTGAGGGGTTCGCATCGATGGCGGTGATTACTGTTCGCGCCAATTCGGTCGCGCCAGCTCCGCCTTGCGCAAAGGCCTCGACGACCGCGCAGGGGACGTTGAGGCGAGTGCATTCTGCGGTGATTTGTTCGTGCTCCTCGGGCTGGTCGGCGGGGAAGTGGTTGATGGCGACGACGACCGGAGCTCCGAAGTTGCGCAGGGATGCGACGTGGTGCGCGAGGTTGGGGAAACCTTCTTGAAGCGAGCCATTGCCCTGGCCACGCAGACTCTGCACGCTGGTGACGAGGACGGCGGCGGAAGGACGGATGCCGGAGGAGCGCATGACGATGTCGAAGTATTTTTCTGCGCCGAGGTCGGAGGCGAAGCCGGCTTCGTTGACGACGTAGTCGGCGAGACGAACTGCCATTTGCTGCGAGAGCACGGAACTGGTGCCGTGGGCAATGTTGGCGAAGGGGCCGGTGTGCACGAGGGCGGGCGTGCCTTCCGTCGTCTGCACGAGATTGGGTAACAGCGCATCGGCAAGCAGAGCCATCATGGAGCCGGTTGCGCCGATGTTGGCTGCGGTCACGGGGCGGCCTTGGCGATTGAGGCCGATGACGATGGAGTCGAGGCGGTGGCGGAGATCGGCGCGGCTCGAAGCAAGGCCGAGAATGGCCATGATCTCAGAGGCCGCGGTGATGACGAAGCCGGTTTCGCGGTTGGCTCCGTCGCCTTTGGATCCGACGGCGACGGTGATGCGGCGCAGAGCGCGGTCGTTGACGTCGAGCGCGCGCGGCCAGAAGATTTGGCTGGGATCGAGATCGAGAGCGTTGCCGTGAAAGAGATGGGCGTCGATCATGGCGGCGAGCAGATTGTGGGCGGCGGTGATGGCGTGAAAGTCGCCGTGAAAGTGGAGATTGATCTTCTGGCTGGGCTCAACCTGCGAAAGACCTCCGCCGGCGGCGCCGCCTTTGAGTCCGAAGACAGGGCCGAGCGATGGCTCGCGCGAGGTGACGATGCTTTTGCGGCCGATGTGCTCGAGGCCCTGCGCGAGGCCGATGGAGACGACGGTCTTGCCTTCGCCGGAGACGGTGGGCGTGGTCGCGGTGACGAGGATGAGTCTGCCGCGTGGCGGGAAGTTGGGATCGGTGAGCAGATCGAGCTTGAGCTTGGCTCCGTACGCGCCGATGGTTTCGTAGCGGTCGGGGGAGAGGAACAGTTTGTCTGCGATTTGCTGGATGGGCAGGAGAGATGATGGCATGATGGTCCTTGAATTACAGGGCAAAGATTAATGCGCGCCTTCACGCAGCGCAGTGACGGTTGCCACCTGCGGTGCTGCAGACCGCGCTTTCCGCTCGCCGGGGTTTGTGCTTTCCCAGGTCCCCAAGTGCGAGGGACCTGGGGCACCCAGCGTGGTTCGGGTTCGTGCTTTCCCACCCAACGCAAAGAGCGCGTTGGATGGGGCACCCAGAGCTTGGGTTTCTTGCTTTCCCACCCAACGGTGTCCCAGAGCTTGGGGTCGGTGCCTTCCCGCCCTAGCGGGAGCTAGG
This sequence comes from uncultured Acidobacteriaceae bacterium, assembly GCA_963846095.1. Classification (GTDB taxonomy): domain Bacteria; phylum Acidobacteriota; class Terriglobia; order Terriglobales; family Acidobacteriaceae; genus Telmatobacter. The sequence goes on along the minus strand of CAWJUW010000003.1, from coordinate 65,707 downwards.
ACGGGGCACCCAGAGCCTGTTATTTGGGCAGGGCGTTGAGTTGGTCGAGGATGTGTTTCAAGTCGTCGAGTTTGTGGCCGGCTTCGGCGAGCTTGCCTTCGGCGGTTAGGCGTTGATAGTCGGAGAAGTCATGTCCTGCCTGGGTGATGAGCGACTTAAGGTCGGCAGCGGGATGCGAAGTAGCAGACGCTGTAGCCGCGGCGGCGGGTGTCGCGCCGGCAACTTCCGCGGTGCTTAGCGAGGAAGATCCGGAGCCATAGAGAGAGGCGAGTGCGGCCTCGAAGGTCGGCGCGTAGGCGAGCTTGTCCTGCAAGGCGAGGACGACAAGGCGCAACTCAGGCATGGGGCTGCGTTCGGCCTGCAGATAGATGGGCTCGGCGTAGAGCAGCGCCTTTCCGCACGGAATCACGAGCAGGCTGCCGCGGCGTACGTGCGAGCCTTGCTGATTCCAGAGCGTGAGCTGGCCGGAGAGTTGGGCGTTCTGATCGATGCGGGCTTCGATTTGCTGCGGGCCGTCGATGAGGCGGGTTTTGGGGAAGTCATAGACGATGGAGGTGCCGTAGTGCGCACCGTCGCTGCGGGCGGCGATCCAGCCGATGAGGTTATTGCGATTGGCGGGGGTGAAGGGGAGGATCTCGACAAACTCGAGGCCTTGTTCGCCGGGCAGGTTCATCAGGACGAAGTTGGGCTGCATGGGCTGCGTGGTCTGCTCGCCCCCTTGCGCCATGCCGGTTTCGGTGGCGACGGTCCAAAGGTCTTCGCGGTTGTAGAAGACCTCTGGATTGGTCATGTGATAGAGGCCGTAGACCTCAGCCTGCAGACTGAGCAGCAACTCGGGGTAGCGGATGTGCGTGCGCAGGTAAGGCGGCATGGCGGAAACATCTTTGAAGAGGCTGGGGAAGATGGCGCGCCAGGCGGCAAGGATGGGGTCGGTGGAGTCGAAGACATAGAAGGTGGTGGTGCCGTCGTAGGCATCGATGACAGCCTTGACGCTGTTGCGCATGTAATTGAGCGAGAGATTGTCGAGGCTACGATGCGCAGAGTAGGGATAGGTGTCGGATGAGGTGAAGGCGTCCATGACCCAGGAGAGGCGGCCGTCTTCGCCGACGACCATGTAGGGGTCCTGATCGAAGGTCAGGAATGGAGCGAGGGCGGCGACGCGATCGCGCACATTGCGGCGCATGAGCAGGCGGCTGTCGGCGTTGACGTCGTCGCTGAAGGGGAGCTTGGTGAGGTCGCCGCGATCGAAGGCGAGGAAGAGACGGCGCAGGAAGCTGCCGACGACGATGCCGCCCTGGCCTTCATACGTGGTGAGGTTGTTGCTTTGGCCCTCGGGGTAGTTGAATTCCTGCTGGCGGGTTTTGACGTAGACGTCGGTGTTGGTCATTTCGCCGAAGTAGATTTCGGGGCGCGTGATCTTAATGCTGGGCACCGTGGATTGCACGGGCATGTTGCTGAGCATGAGCGTGGGCAGGCCTTCGGACGTGAAGCCGTTGACCGGGTTCATGGTGATGCCGTAGCCGTGCGTGTAGATCAGCCTGTCGTTGATCCAATTGCGGCTGCTTTCGGGAAGTTTGTCGACATTGAGTTCGCGCGTGCCGAGCATGACTTCGCGCAGGTTGCCGTCGATCTGGTAGCGGTCGATGTCGATGTCGGGGAAGTCGTAGTAGGTGCGGATTTCCTGAATCTGGCGGAGCGTGTCTTTGAGGGCCTGCACATCCCAAAGACGGATGTTTTGCAATGTGGGCTGGTTGTTCGCGGGGTCGGTCGCGCCGACAGTGGTTTCCGCGGGAAACTCGCGCTGGTCGAAGGCGTCGAGGCCATAGGCCTTGCGCGTCATCTGGATGTTGTTGGCGATGTAGGGCTCTTCGCGCACGAGCTCGTTGGGCTTGACGAGAAAGCTGGTGACGTACCACGAGACCAGGCCGAGACCGATGTAGCAGACGATGGCGGGAAGCACGGCGATGACGAGCATGCGTCCGCGCGGATTGACGAGAGCGCTGCCGGCTGCGATGACGGCTCCGACGAGCAAGGCGATGGAGACGATGAGCAGGCCCGTGAGCGCTACGTGCGCGTCGGTGTAGGTAACGCCGTCGAAGATGGTGTGGTGCTCAAAGAGCAGCTCGAAGCGGCTCAGGTAAACACGGAGGGCGAGGACGAAGAGCAGGCCGGCGGCGCTGAAGGACAAGCTGCGCCAGGGAAGTGGAGTGATATTGCGAAGGGTCCCTGAGAAGGCGCGCGAGCCACCCGCGATCAAGAAGAAGAGCACCGCGAGGATGAGGGTGAGGATGGCCATGGTGAGCAGCCAGCCAACGATCAGTTGCCATGCGGGGAGAGTGAAGAAATAGAAGCTGAGCGGCCGGCCGAAGATGGGATCGGCGAAGCTTGCAGGTGAGCCGGGCGCGGCGGAGGGCGCGTACCAATAGAGTGCGAGCGTGTTCCATTGCGCCTGCATGGCGGCGGCGGTTGCCAGGGCGATGAGGAGCGAGATGCCTGCAGCGATCCAGCGAAGGACGGGGCCTACGGGGAGCTTGATGGGATTGCCGGCGATGAGGATGGTGTGGTCTTCAGGCAGGTTCGCGGCGTGCAGGCGTTTGAGGGCGAGGAAGACGCCGAGGAGATACGCGAACGTGACGATGCCGAAGAGGGCGAAGATCGACCACTGGAGCGTGAAGGATTTCCAGAAGACTTCGGCATAGCCGAGAGATTGGAACCAGAGCAGATCGACCCAGTAGGAGATGGCTGTGCGGCTGAAGAAGATGAAGACAAGAAAGACAGCGAGAACAGCCAGAATGAGGCGGCGCGGGCGCGGGGAACTGGACGAGCGCGGGAACTGGACGAAATCGGACACTTGATTACCCCGGAAATGCTTATTGGTGCACTAGGTACACTGTAGACCTTCTGCGGGGGTGGTGGGGCGGATACGCAGAGACCGTCCCTCAGGGCCTGAAGGCCCCGGACCGGGGAATGCCAGTGCGGCACGGCTGAAGCCGTGCCCTTTCAAGACAACGCATACGGATCAGAAATGGAAGTGGTAGCGGAGTTCGGCGGAGATGAGGCGCGGGTCGTTGTAGTGGAAGCCGCCGATGGTGATGGAGTTGTCGAGAAGAACGCGATGGTTGGTTACGTTGACCACGTTGACAGCGAACTTCCATCGTTCGCCGAGCGAATGGCCCGCGGAGGCGTCGAAGGTGGTGTGGACGGGGAGGTAGGAGCCGTTGAAGGGGCCCTGGTTGGAGCCGGCGAGGCCGTTGGTGAAACCTGAGCCGTAGTAAACGTTGGTTGAAAACCAGGTGTGCCGGGGGAGACTGGCGGTGAAGCCGGTGTTGAGCGTGTGGCGCTGGTCGTGGTCGAGCGGTGTGTAGTTGAAGCCGAAGTCGCAGGCCGGATCAGTGGCGATGGTGCAGGTGAAGCCGCCGATGATATTGCCGCGCTGCTCGGCGATTTGGTTGGAATACGCGACGTGGAACTGGCCGCGGTGCGGCGATTTGCGGAGAGCGGAGGGTGAGTTCCCATGCGCGAACGAGAGCGCCATCGACGGCGATGGGGAAGTACATATTCGATTCGCCGAGGTTGGAGTGATCGAGGAAGTTCTTGACGCGATTTTTTACGGTCGCGACATCGAGGTTCCAGCCCTTATACGGCATCTGCACGCCGAATTGATGTTCTTCGTCGCGCTCGGAGGGGATGGGGGTGAAGGTGTTTTCCCCGGATGGAAGGCTGGAGGCATAGTTGAGGACCGAAGTGGAGACGGTCTCGAGTGGCGCGGGTTGGAAGAAGTGGCCGTAGAAGCCGCGGAAGACCCAGTGGAGGTGCGGGACTTCGAACGTTGCGCCGATGCGCGGATAGATTGCAGACTCGTTGAGGCCCGCATGAAAGCTGGAGAGGCGCATGCCGCCGAGGAGTGTGAGGTACGAACCAAGGCGGAGATGATCGGAGATGTAGGCTTCAACGAGCACGGCGCCGGCGTTGGCGCGCGTGTTGGGTTGTGACGTTGCGCTGCCATCGTTGACCTGAACGCCGAAGAGATCGGATTCCGACTGGAAGAAGGTATATGCTCCGGCGGACAGGTTGTTGGGACCGGTATCGGCATGCAGGTCGCCTTGGCCGCCGATGTAATTGGAGCCCTGGTGCCATGTGGTGGAGACGGGATTGTCTGCGGGGTTGGAATCGTAGTTGGACTGGTTGTTGTGATAGAAGGGCGCGAAGGAAATGAGAGCCTTGGAGGACAGGGTGTGGACCCAGTTGGCGATGACGAAGGCATCGCGCTCGGCCTGTGCGTCGCGCAATCCGTAGGACTCGTAGTATTGGCTGGCCTGTTCCCAGTCGTTGGGGTTGGGATCATAGGGAATCTGAAAATGGTCCTGGCGATACTGGCCATCGAGGCGCAGCTGGTCGCGCGGGGACTGGTTGCGAATGAGCGAGACGAAGCCGCTTTCGGAGTTGGTGGTGTCGTGCAGCACCTGGGGCACGGGCGGAGCCAGCCCGTAGTTGGAGCGAGACCCGTTTATGCTCGCGTACCACGCGGTGGCGGCGGAGTGATTGCCGAGCGAGAGTTGCGCTTCGCCGGTGCCGAAGTTGCCGCCGTCGAGAAGAAACTCGCCATTGCGATCGAATTCGAAGCCGTTGCGTGGAAGGACGTTGAAGACGCCGTAGGTGCGGTCGCCAATGTCGGAGGCGTAGCTTCCGCGCTGGGTTTCGAGCGAGTCGATGTCTTTGGGGTCGATCTGCGGGCCAACGTTGGAGGCGATTTTGGTGTTGGGAATGGATACACCATCGATGAGCCAGCTGGTCTGATGGCCGCCGCGCATGTGGAGCATGTCGTGGGTCATGTAGGCGCCGGGCACGTAGTCGGTGATCATCTGCATGCCGAGAGTGCGGTCGGCGCCGGGAGTGTCCTCGATGTCCTGGCGCGTGATGAGCGTGGTGGGCGTGACGGTGTCTGCAGACTCGTTGGCAGGCCTGCGGGAACAACAACGGTCTGCGTCGCGTTTTCAACGGTGAGTTGAATGTGCAGGACCGGGTTGGTTCCCGAAGCGACGGTGAGGGATTGCTGGCGTGGTGTTGAAGCCGGTTGCGCTGATGGCAAGGGTGTAGAGACCGATGGGGACCTGCTGCAAATCGAACTCACCGACGGCGTTGGTTTTGGCTTTGAGTGTGAAGTCAGACTGAGCGGCGTGGAGGGTGATGTTCGCCTCGGAGACGGGGCGATGTTGGGGATCGTGCACGACGCCGTGGAGGTTGGCAAAGACGGTGGCGTGCGCAGCGACGCTGACGGGGATGAGGAGAAACAAGAGACGAGGTTGACAAAGGAGACGCAGCAAAGGGACCTCATTTATCGACAAGTACGGGGAATACTCGATTGCCTTCTCGTGGGGCGATGTTTGGGAAAGACATCCCTCAGGGCTAAAGCCCGACAGCTTCTCAGCTCTTTCGGGGCGGCTAAAGCCGTGCCCCTCCAAAATCTTTGAAGGGAAGTCATTGTGAGCTTTTGGAGGGTGTTGTGCGCGCTAGAGGAGCGAGGGCGGCCCGCGGTCGGCGCGGGTGCGGATTTGGCTGATGCGCGCGGAGGCGCGGGCGACCAGAGGGGAGTGATATTCCGCAAGAAGAATGGGGAGAGCTACGGGCTCGGGCACGAAGGCTTGCGTGGACGATGCTGCGAGAGCGACCGTGCGGGGAAAGAGCGGGCAGGTGAGCGGCGCGGTGAGGCTTGCGTTCCCGGAGGCGGCTTCGATGAGCGAAGCCATTTTCGCAGCAGTGGCGCAATGGTGCTCGCCGTGCCGGCGGCAGCAGGCGGGGACGCTTGGGTCGTCGCTCTCTCCCAGCAGGGCCGAGAGCGGCCCGATGCTGAAGAAGAGGATCAGCGAGATGGCGAGAGCGCGACGCATGTCAGAGATGATGGTACCCGATGGTGCGCCATTCCCGAAATGGGGTATCTGGGTGTCGATAACGGTCAGGTATGATCAGGTTCATCGTGAGTGAGGCGGCTTGCTGCATCAGGATGAAAGTTGGATGTTTTCAAGGTGAGGATGGTTCGTGTCTGAAGTGAGTTTTTCGGTTTCTCCACAACAGATTTCAGCCCTGGAGTCGCGTACGCAGCGGCCGTTGCGCATTGCGCTCTTCGGCTTTGGAACGGTGGGCAGTTCGGTGGCGCGCATTCTTGTCGAGTCGCAGCCGCAGGGGCTGGAACTGACCCACATCTTTAATCGCGGAATCGAGCGGAAGAAGGTCGATTGGGTTCCTTCGCGGGTGGTGTGGAGCGACGATGCGGACGCGGTGATTGGGTCCGGTGTTGACGTTGTGGTGGAACTGGCCGGTGGACTGGATCCTGCGGGTGGATGGGTGCGGAAGGCGCTCGAAGCAGGAAAGAGCGTGGTCACGGCGAACAAGAAGCTCATTGCGTTTCATGGGGTAGAGTTGGAGCGGTTGGCTGCGGCCCGCGGCGGTCACCTTAAATATGGAGCGGCGGTCGCGGGCGGCATTCCTGTGATTCCGGGGTTAGAGCAGGGATTGGCCGGGGACCGGATCGACCGGGTTGAAGGAATTCTGAATGGGACGTGCAACTTCATCCTGAGCAAGATGGAGGATGGTGCGGCCTACGATGCGGTCTTGAAGGAAGCGCAGAGTGCCGGCTATGCGGAAGCGGACCCGACGGAAGATGTGGGCGGATTCGACGCGCGCGCGAAGCTGGCAATCTTGATGCGGCTTGCGCTGCGCCTGGAAGTCGATCCGCAGGAGATTGTGCCGCGGCCGATCACCGATATTTCGCCGATGGATTTCAGCTACGCACAGGACCTGGGCTGCACGATCCGGCAGGTAGCACGCGCGGAGCGATCGGATGGCGGGGTGGCCGCGACGGTGGGGCCGATGCTGGTTGCGGTGCGGTCGCCGCTGGCCTGGTCGCGCGGCACCGAGAACATGGTGATTCTGTCGGGACATTATGGCGGAGATGTGGTGTTTTCGGGGCATGGAGCGGGCGGACATCCGACGGCCGTGGCGGTGGTGAGCGACCTGGTGGCCCTGGCGCATGGATCGAGACGAGTCGAGGTGGCGTCGGTGCCGGCCGTTGTCGGCGAGGAATTCGAGGTTCCGCACTACATTCGGTTCCTGGTGAAGGACCGGCCGGGCATTGTGGCCGCCATTACGAGCGCACTGGCTGCAGAGAAGATCAATATTCGCGCGATTGTGCAGAAGCCCGGATATCCGGCGGAGGCATTGCCGTTTGTGGTGACCGTTGAGCCGTGCAAGTCGTCGGCGTTGAAGCGGGCCTTGGAGAGCGTGCGCACGATGGATTGCATGAATGCACCGCCGCTGGATTTGCAGATGCTGGAGTAAAGACAGTTGATCAGTGACCAGTGGTCAGTGATCCGTGAACAGGTTTCGCGGGTCGGTGTGGAGGGGATTCAATTGATCGACACGATTTATCGGTGTGAGATTTGCGGGGAAGAGACGCGATCGCCCGGTGCGGTGGATTGTGATTCAGTGCAATAACTCGCAGTTGACGATTCTGAAGTGGAACCAGGAAGCGGCGAATGCGCCGGGAGCGCGGCATTACTGCGGAGAAGCGCACGCGCAGGTCTACGTGAGTCGCTGGTTCGAGTCGTTCTGCGGATAGAAGTGCTTTCTCAGATTTTCCTTCGCCGCGCCCTCTAGCGCGTGATTCCTGAGCGTTTCATAACGAGACGGCCAATGAAGCCTGGTGCACCGGCTGATTGTGGGCATCAGGCTCCCTCGTTTTTGGGAGGCAAAACTCTCAGGCGGGATTGGGGCAGGGGCCGGAGGATTCACGGACGACGAGTTCCGGAGCCATGACAATCTCGGCAGGGAAGTTGTTCTCGCGGTTGGCTATGCGTTCGAGCAAGACCTGCGCGCCGCGCTTGCCCATCTCCGCAAGGGGTTGGCGGACGGTGGTCAGCGAAGGCGTGGAGTAGGCCGCGGATTGAATGTCGTCGAAGCCCACGACGGAGACGTCGCCGGGCACGGAGAGGCCGACATCTTTGAGCGCGCGGATGGCGCCGATCGCAGCGATGTCGTTGAAGCAGAAGATGGCGGTGAAGTCGTGCGTCTTGTCGAGCAGAGCACGCATGGGCTTGTAGCCGATTTCGGGCGCCATGGGGTGGTCGCCTCCCTTCGCGGACCAGCCGGCTGCGGAGTCGATGCGAATGACGAGGGCGGGATCGATTTTGCAGATTGATCTCGCGGGCGACCTGCTGAATGCTTTCCCAGCGATATTCGGAGTCGGGAATGGCGCGCGGCCCACGCATGAAGGCGATGCGGTGGTGGCCGAGATTGTGCAGATGCAGGAGTGCTTGCTCAACCGCGCTGTGATGGTCGAGAACGATGTTGGTAACGTTGTCGATCTTGCTGTGGGCGGAGATGGCGACGGCTGGAATGGGCAGCGTGAGCTGATCGGTGGGCGTGTTGAGGAGGAGGAAGCCGTCGACGGCTCGCTCGACGAGCATGCGGGGATATTTCTCGATGAGCTCGCGTTTCCAGTCGTGACAGGCAGTGAAGTAGAAGTAGTGGGCCGCGGTCAACTCCTGGACCACGCCGCTCATGACGCGGGTGAAGTAGCCCTCGCTCAAATCGGGCGCGAGCACGCCGACGCTCATGGAGCGGCTTTGCCGTAAGGAGCGGGCGAAGTAGTTGGGCCGATAATTCAGACGTTCGGCCGCTTCGATGACGCGATTGCGCGTTTCCTGGGGGATGGATTTGGCGGAAGGGGAGTTATTCAGCACCAGCGAGACGGTGGTCTGTGAGAGCTCCAGGTGTTCGGCAAGCATGCGCAGGTTCACATGCCCTGGAGGGGTGGAAAGTTTTCCCTTTGCCATGTTGGAGTTGTAGCACGTTTCCAGTAGGGCGGGAAACTGGGCAAAGCCTTTGCGGAATCGATTTTTTGGGGGTTGAGGGGGAGCTTCATGCTTCCCCGGTCCCCAAGTGCGAAGGACCGGGGGCACCCATTTTTCGTTATGAAGTGCTCTGAGGAAGATCAGCGAAGCGTGAGTTGGTTGGCGCCCGGGTGTAAAGGTGTGGTTTTGCCGTTGTAGATGAAGGTGCCGGAAAGCGATCCGGGCAAGTCAACTGTGGCGTTGAGATCGTTTCCGGTGCGGTGGTAGTCGACGTGAATCAGTCCTTGGGGATGTGGGAACGTGGCCGTTAACGATGGGAGAGAGCCGAGGTGTGGCGCGATGCGGACGGTGGCGAAGCCGGGGCTGGCGGGTTCGATGCCGGCGACCAGGGTGAGCAGGTCGTAGATGGGGTGAGCGCTCCAGGCGTGCGAATCGGAGCGCGTTTCGCCGGGGACTTCGGGCCAGGTGCTGAAGTGAAGGGCGAGTATCTTGCGCCAGGGCTCGATGGAGTTCAGGTAGTCGTCGGCCATGCCGGCGTGATCGAGGGCGCGGCTGAGATAGAAGCGGAAGTAGTAGGAGGCGCTCAGAATGCCATCGGGGGTGGTGCCGGGCTCGATGGCCAAAACACGCTTCAGGACGTCCTGCTGGCGATCTTGGGGGATGACGTTGTAGAGAACGCCGAGGATGTTGGCCTGCTGGCTGAAGGCTTTCTGGTCGGGTGTCTCGGCGAGAAGATTGCGTGATTGTGACCAGCATTTCGAGTAGATCCCTTCGCGGACATGAGCGGCACGGGAGGAGTAGCGCTCGGCGAGAACGGGGTCGCCGAGGGCTTTCTCGAGATCAGCGGCATCATTCAGGGCCCCGAGGTATTCGAGGGTGGTCATGCAGGATTCGCCGTTCTTGTCGTAGGTCGGGATGGTCTGACCGTCCTGAACCCAGTCGATGAAGCTCCACCATGGGACTTCGTGGAGCAGGCCATCGGGCTGTTCATAGTGAGAGAACCAGTCGAAGATGCCCCGCGTGCCTGAAACGAGGGTGCGAGCAAGGTGATCGGCGTCGGGGCGGTACATCCAGTAATCGTGGAGCATTCCCACGTAAAGCAATGAAAACGTGGGGATAGATTGCGGGAGGGAACTGGGGTACCGGCTGCGCGTGATGCCCTCGGGGATGCGGGAGTTATCGAAGGCGCGGAGGGCCTGGCGCGCAAGGCGGTCATCGCCGGCGACGGAATAGGAGATGAGCGCCTGGATGCGGGTGTCGCCTACATATTGGAGCTGCTCGTAGTAGGGCGTGTCCATGTAGGTTTCGTGGGCGTCGTCGCGCGCGGTGCGCCAGCTGATGTCCCAGATCTTGTCCAGGCCGGCATCGTTGGCTTTGAAGTTGGCGCGCTCCTCGAAGGGATAGGCAGTGAACTGAGCCTTCAGGGAGTCGAGGGTGAGAGGCTCGGAGCCGGTCTGGATGTCGAGGTCGAGGTAACGCCAGGTGCGCCACCAAAGCGGCTCGAAGGTGCGATGTGGGCCGCCATCGGGGAGGAAGCTGTCGGTGAGACCGAGAGCTTTACGGTCGGCGACTTCGTCGCGATCCCCTTTGTGCAGGTTTTTGTCGTAGAGGGCTTCGGCGTAGGTGAGGGTGATTTGCGCGCCTTTGCCGCCGGAGACGGTGAGCTGTGGGTAGGAAGTGGTGAGGGTTTTGCGATCGAGGAGGATGTGGATGTGCGTGGAGGCTGGAATCGTCGCAGAAGCGGCGGGGAAGTTCTGGGCAATCGACGAAGGCATGCCGTCGACGCGGACGACCGAGCCTGCTTCGGTTGGCGTGTATTCCATGTGGGGGAGTTCGTCGGGGATGAGGCCCCAGGGGTTGTCGCCGGTGGCCTCTGCGGAGTGCGCCTGGTTGACTCCGCCATAGATGCTGTCGCGCATGGGCGATGGCGGCTGGAACCCAGCCGGGATCGGCGGTGGTCGGAGTTTGCCAGTTCCAGTCGTAGTTTGCGGCGTCGATCTCCTCGCCGGGGCCGGCGGCCATGTAGTCCTTGAAGGTGACCTTGTCGCGGCCCAGCGGGTGGTGCCCCGGCTCAACTTTCACCTGCCAGCCATCGGGCTTGTCGCCGCCGGTGCTGATGGAAGTTGCACCCGTGGCTTCGCTTTCGAGGAGAAAGGCGGTTCGGTCTGTGAACTGGGCGATGGCGGCGTAGACGCCCCAGTTCCAGACAGTTGCCGTGACAAGGTTGCGGCCGGACTTCAAGTATGGAGCGATGTCAAAGCGCTCGTAGCGCCAATGGACCAGGTCGCCGCGGGCGGGACCATCGCCGACGCGCTGACCATTCACGTAGAGGATGAAGCGGTTGTCCGCACTGACGCGGACGACATAGGTTGCGGGGACGGAGTCGAGTTTCAACTCGCGCCGGAAGTGAAGGACCAACGGCTCGCGCAGAGGCGCGGTAGGGTGAGTGATCCAGCCAGCGTGCCACTCGCGGGTGGGTGGATCGACTGCAGGAGAGGATTGCGATTGAAGGTATGGGATTGCGAGCGCAATGAGAGCAAGTGGGAATAGGAAGCGCATACAAAGCCTTTCGGTGAACGAAGCTAGGATAGAACAGGCGAGAAGGGACGGCGGACTCAGCCGTCAAAGAGATCGCACTTCGGCTTCGGGAATCTGCGTCTAAGGAGATTCTGGTTGTATGCATTTGATTTAGCAGGGTTGTAACCTCGTATTCACATTGCGCCGGTAGCCTGACTGAGGTGAGCGTCCAAGTGCCTGAAGTCCGCATCTCTCAACCCCGCATCCACGTCGAACCGAGCCCCGAGAATCAACAGGCTGCCGGGAAGGGGACTACCGACGGAGGTTTCTGCGATTCGGGCTTTCCTGCTGTCGCGCGGCAACTCTGCGATCGCGGATCGTGGATTCCAGTGGCTGATGGTTCTTTGCGCACTCAGTATCTTCGCCATCGTGGTGCTGATTGCCAGCGAACTGGTGAAGGGATCGCATCTTGCCTGGACAACTGCGGGGTTTCGTTTTTTCGTTTCGAAGTTTGTCGATCCTGACACGCATTTGCCGCAGTATTGGGATCCCGGTGAATGGCCATTACAGTGCGCTGCCTTTTGTTTACGGCACGCTGGTTTCGTCGTTCCTGGCGCTGCTGCTTGCGGTTCCGCTTGCGATTGGGACGGCAGTTTTCCTGACGGAAATGTGCCCGGGGTGGTTGCGCAGCCCGCTGGCATTTCTCACGGAATTGCTGGCGGCCATTCCGAGCGTGATTTATGGCCTATGGGCCATGTTCATTCTTGTGCCGATGCTGAGAGTGCATGTGAACCCATGGCTGACCAAACTGTTCGGCTGGACGGGTTTTTTCAGTGACGACACTCCGACAGGGCTCGGGTTTGTTGGCGGCAGGCGTCATTCTGGCCATTATGATTTTGCCGATTATTTCGTCGCTGACGCGCGAGGTGATGAATGCGGTGCCGGGATCACAGCGAGAAGCGGCGCTGGCGCTGGGTGCTACGCGCTGGGAGATGATTCGCCTGGGCGTGCTGCGCAATGCGCGCATCGGCATTGTAGGCGCGATCATTCTGGGTCTGGGCCGCGCACTGGGCGAGACCATGGCCGTCACCATGGTGATCGGCAATACGCCGCAGATTCAAAAGTCGCTGCTGTCGACGGGCGCATCGATGGCATCGGTGATTGCGGATCAGTACGCGGAAGCGACAGCCGATTTGCACCTGAGTGCTTTGACCGAGATTGGCCTGGCGCTGTTTATCGTGACGATTATCGTGAATGCGCTGGCGCGGTTGCTGGTCTGGGCGGTGACGCGTGGAGCGCCGGCAAGGGTGCAGTGAAGCAGGGACAGGTAGGGACCAGGGAATAGGGAGTGAGGAGCTTGGCGGAAGTGAGAACACAACGGGCGCCGCGTAGTGGAACGCGCGAGTGGGTCCGTAGTTTGATCGATGGCTGCGCTACGGGTTTGGCCGTCCTGTCGACGGTGCTTGTGGTTGCGCCGCTGCTCGCGATCTTCGGGTACCTGATTTACAAGGGCGCGAGTTCGTTGAATCTGGCCTTTTTTACGCAAATTCCAAAGCCTGAAGGCGAGGTTGGCGGCGGAATGGCCAATGCAATCGTGGGCTCCGGCGTGTTGCTTGGATTGGCGAGCCTGATTGGCGTCCCCATCGGCATTGGCGGCGGCATCTTCCTTGCGGAGTTTGGGCGCGGAACGAAACTGGCCAACGGGATTCGGTTCACGGCGGATGTGCTCAACGGCGTTCCGTCCATTGTGATGGGCGTGGCTGTGTACGGGTTGGTGGTGACACCAGCGATGCCGTTTTCGGCCATTGCGGGCGGTGTGGCGTTGGGCATCATGATGATTCCGACGGTGACGCGTACAACGGAGGAGATGCTGCTGATGGTTCCGCACACGGTGCGTGAGGCGGCTCTCGCTTTGGGAGTTCCCAACTGGCGCTCGGTGCTTTCCATTACGGTGAAGACGGCATCCCCGGGCATCATCACAGGTTGCATGCTTGCGTTTGCGCGCGTGGCGGGCGAGACGGCGCCATTGATTTTTACAGCGTTTGGAAATTCGAACTGGAGCGTAGCGCTGAATCGCCCCATTTCGGCGTTGCCGCTGGAGATTTACCGGTATGCAATCTCGCCGTATGAAGATCAGCACAGGCAGGCATGGGCAGCTGCACTGGTGCTGGTGGTGTTGATTGTGGCAGCCGTATCGCTGGTGCGGTATGTGGCCAGCAGAGGTGTGTTGAAGGGAGCAAGTTAAACGACGGGGAACGGCATTTCTCTTCCAGGAAGTGGCGTTTTTGATCGACTTGCCTGTGGCGAATTCGGAAGGGTCTCGTCACTGAATGGGTTTCGCCTCCAAGGGAGTGCGGAAGGAGAAATGCGAACGTGGGCGTCGGCATCGAGGTATCGACCCTCAACGCGTGGTACGGGGCTAACCACACGCTGCAGGATATTAACCTGAACATTCCTGCCAACCATGCCACGGCATTGATTGGACCCTCGGGCTGCGGGAAAAGTACGTTTGTGCGGTGCTTGAACCGGATGCACGAGACGAATCCGATTGCGCGCGTGACGGGGACGGTGCGGATCGGCGATCTGGATATCTATAAAGATGCGAAGCCGGTGGAGATCCGGCGCCGGGTGGGAATGGTTTTTCAGCGTCCCAATCCGTTTCCGACGATGTCGATTTACGACAACGTTGCCGCGGGGTTGAAGCTCAACGGATATAGCAGCCGCCATGTCCTCGATGAGATTGTGGAGCGCTCGCTTCGGGAGTCGGCGCTTTGGGACGAAGTGAAGGACGACTTGCGGAAGAAGTCGGGCGCCAGTTTGTCGGGTGGGCAGCAACAGCGGCTCTGCATCGCGCGGGCGCTGGCTGTTGATCCCGAGGTGCTGCTGATGGACGAGCCGGCCTCGGCGCTCGATCCGGTCTCCACGTCGAAGATCGAGGATCTTATCTTTCAACTAAAGTCGCAGTACACGATTGTGATTGTGACGCATAATATGCAACAGGCAGCGCGCGTGGCTGAGAAGACGGGCTTCTTTTTGAATGGGCGCATGGTGGAGTTCGATTCCACGCACAAGATCTTTACCAATCCAAGCGACAAGCGCACAGAGGACTACATCACGGGCAGGTTCGGATGACGCGCATACGATTTCAACGGAGCCTCGACGATTTGAAGGAAAACCTGCTGGTGATGGCGGGGTTGGCCGAGCAGGCGATTCAGCGGGCCATTGAGGCGTATCGTGTGCGCGATCTCTCGATTTGCGACCTGGTGAGCCGCAGCGAGATCGCGATCAACCGGCTGGAGCGCGATATCGACCAGGCCGCGCTGGATCTGCTGGCGATGGAACAGCCGATGGCGATCGATCTACGTTTCATCCTGAGCGTGATCAAGATCAATGCGGACCTGGAGCGCGTGGGCGACGCGGCGAAAGCGATCAGCGAGCGTGTGCGGCACATGGAGCAGATGGCCGTTGCGGAGTTACCGGTCGACATTCCGCGCATGGCTTCGCTTGCGGCGGACATGGTTCGCAAGAGCCTGCAGGCGTTCATTGAGGCCGACGCAACGATGGCGCGCAACGTGCTCACCATGGACGACGCAGTGGATGCGATGAACAAGGCTGCCTTCAAAGCGCTGACCAGGGTGATGGAAGAGCAGAGCCACATTGCACCGCAGGCATTGAACGCGCTGATGATCTGCCGCAACCTGGAGCGCGTTGCCGATCACGCCACCAACATTGCCGAAGATGTGATCTTCTGGGTGGAAGGCGCCGATGTTCGGCACCACAAAGAGCTGAAGTCGGTAGCCGACCAACCCTCGGTTTCCTGACCGGCATCGCCTTCGTGCCCCACCGCCCATGGATGGGCAATCAAAAAACAATTGGCAATCCTGCGTGCGCCTGCCCTCGGATGTTTGAATTGAATCCGTGGAGATAAGAGTGGATGGCGGCACGGCGCGAGCGCGCGAAGAGCGTCCGGTGGAGGATCGCCCGGATCAGGTCTATTCGTTTCAACTTGCCGGGCTGAAGCAGGCTCAGGCGGCGGAGCAGCGACGCGAACGACAACTGGGTTACGGAAAGCTGATTGTCGCCGCGCTGACGGTGATTGCGACGTTCGCGTCTCTGCACAGGCTCGGAGGCTTCGCGTTCGTTGGAGTGGGCGTGGCCTTGTTTGCGGTGCTTGCGGTTTTGCAGGAGAAGCGCATCCGCAGCCTGCGGCTGTTAGCGCGCAGCATTGCTTTCTTCGAGCAGGGATTGGCGCGGATTGAAGACCGATGGAGCGGAAGAGGAAATGGCGGAGAGAAATTTCTTAACCCCGCACATCCAAACGCACGCGATCTTGATCTTTTTGGCGAAGGATCGTTGTTTGAGCTGCTTTGCACGGCGCGCACGCATGCCGGCGAAGAGACGCTGGCGTCCTGGCTGCTGACGGCGGTGCCAGTAGAGGAAGTGCTGGCACGACAGGAGGCAGTGCGCGAATTGCGTGCCCGCCTAGACCTGAGAACGGAGTTGTTTTCGCTGGGTGAGACTCTGCGGCTGAGCGTGCGGCCGGAAGAACTGGCCGCCTGGGGCGAGCGCAAGCCGGTGTTTGACAAGCGAGCGACCCGAGTGACGACGCGCATTCTTTGTGCGCTGTGGGTTTTGAGCATGATCGTGTGGGCGGTCTTTCGTCTCGGCGATGTTGCGGCAGCGATGACGCTTTTGAATCTGGCGTGGGCACACAGAATTTACCGAAGGCTGGAAGATGCGGCGGAAGGCCTGGAAAAGGCCGGAGACGGATTGGCATTGCTGGCTGGAGTTCTGGCCCTGATTGAGAAGCAAGCATTTCGGGCTCCCCGGTTGATCGCGCTGCAAGATGCGATCCGGCGACGTGGGGTGCAACCTTCGACCGCCATCGGCAAACTGGCGCGTCTCAATGAGTCGGTTGCTTCGCGACACAATCCGTTTGCGCGACTGCTGGACATTGTGACGTTTTGGAGCGCGCAAATGATGTTCCAGGCGGAACGTTGGCAGGAGGAGTTTGGCGTCGCCATTCGCGGTTGGCTCAAGGTCGTGGGAGAGCTTGAGGCGCTGACAGCTCTGGCTGGATTCGCGTATGAACATCCAGCGTATGTGTTTCCGGAGTTTGTTGCGGGCGAAGCGTTGTTTCGCGCGGAAGGCATGGCGCATCCGCTGCTGCCTGCGAACACGGCCGTCGGCAACGATGTAGCGCTGGGAGATGGTTTGCAGGTGCTGGTTTTGAGCGGGCCGAATATGGCTGGCAAGAGCACGTTCATTCGCAGTGTTGGAGTGAATGCCGTGCTGGCGCAGTGCGGTGCGCCGGTACGGGCTCGAAGGCTGCAGATGTCGCCGCTCGCGGTTGCGGCTTCGATCTGCGTTTTAGATTCGCTGTCGGGCGGGGTTTCGCGATTCTACGCGGAGATTGAGCGGGTGAAGCTGATCTGCGAGATGGCAGAAGGCGCGACACCGGTTTTGTTCCTGCTGGATGAGCTGCTGTCAGGAACCAACTCGCATGACAGGCTGGTGGGCAGCGAGTTCATTGTGCGCAGGCTGGTGGAGCGGAAGGCTATCGGCATGATCAGCACGCACGATCTTGCTCTGACGCGGATTCCGGAGTCGCTTGACGGGCGCGCGGCGAATGTTCACTTCGAAGATCAGATCGCGGATGGCAGGCTGATTTTTGACTACAAGCTGAAAGAAGGCGTGGTGCAGACGAGCAACGCCCTGGAACTGATGCGATCGATTGGGTTGGATGTGGACGAACGGAAGTGAGTCTCGATTAAAGCTCCCACCAGTCGAATAGCTTCGTGCGCGGATAGTAGAGACCGGCGCGCAGGGATGCGGTTGCGCCGTGCAGCTTGCGCAGTACTTGCCCGTAGGCTTCGAGCTGCGGCGCGAAGAGTGCGCGCTGTTGTTGCAGGGCGGAGTCGTCGCCGCGTTCTGCGCTGGAGGTCTTGTAGTCGATGATCCACCAGGTGGATTGACCGGTTGTCTCGGGAGAGGCGCCGGCTTTGAAGACGCGATCGGCCTGGACAGTGCGGACGGCGCCGTTGATCACACCAGTCCAGCGAACCTCACTGGCGGCATCGGGATGTGGCGCGAGGATCCATTGGCAGACTGGATCGTGGGACGCGGCGAACACAATGCGTAGCGCTTCCGCAGTGAGGGCGGCGGCACGGGTGGCATCGATGCCAACGGAGCGAACCGCGGCCAGGATACGTTGCTCCGACTGACGCAGAACCGTTCGCGCCGTTTCCCAATCGTTGTTGGCTCGGAGTTGCGCGAGCTGCTCGAAGAGCGCATGGACCGCCGTGCCCAGAGCACGCGAAGTCATTCCGCCCTCGTGGCGGGTGTAGAGAGGCGATGTGCTGGGGCCGGTGGTGGGCACTCCGTCTTCAGCGTGGTCCCAGGCTGGTTTTGCGGAAGGAGCCTCCGACTCGAGCAAATCGTGAGGGAGGCGACGAAGGATGGTGGGCTTCGGGACATCGGCTTCCGATGGGGGCGCAAAAAGGTCGAGTTGAGCCGATGCCGCCAGAGACTCGATGGTGGTTGCGGGTGCTTCTGTCTCCTCGGTGAGAGTTTGGTGCACGAGGCTCGACCTCCACGCGTCGAAATGTAAGCGCACTTCGTCCGCGAGAGCGGGCCACGCCGTTGAAAGCAGGCCGCCGGGAGGTTCGACCAGTGTGAGCTCTCCGCTGTCGGAGACTTTATATGCGGGGCGAGCAAAGAGGTGCAGTTCTTCGCGCGCGCGAGTGGCGGCTACGTAGAGAATGCGACGATCTTCCTGCGATTCGCGCTTGCGCGTCTCTGCATCGACCCACTTCTTGGATTGGCCGGAGGCTTCGCCTCTGGATGGGAGTGGTGCGATGAGGAACTCGGTGATCTCCGACATTTCGCCACCAGGTTCGGGAGAGGTTTGCTGGTCGGGATCGAGACCGCGCTCGAGCCACGAGAGCAAGTTGTATTCGTTGCCGGCGGTGCGAGCCTGAAGGTCGGGAACGATGACGACTTCGAATTCCAAACCCTTGGAGGCATGGATCGTCATCAATTGCACGCCGCAATCTGCGGAGGCAGAAGGATCGGGCAGCGCGGTGAGTTGATTCAGGGCAGCGGGCAGGGCGGGGCCGAGCACGTCCTCACGGCCGCCGGGGAGTGAGTCCAGGCACGACCAAAGAAGTTCGAGATTGGCGAGCGCTGAAGCGTCGTAGCAAGCGGGTCCGCCGAGGCGCTGCCAGTATTGCTCGAGCCAGGTTCCGGTTGAGGCGGTCTGATCTTGACCGGTCGCAGCGTCTGGATGAAGTGCGGAGAGGACATGACGCACGGCTCTTTGTCCAGAAGAGATAAGCAAGGTGAGCCGATCGAGAAGCAGGGCGGGGACTGGCTGCGACTGAATCTCCGCATTGTCGGCGCTGGTCAGCAGATGCAGATCTTCGAGCGTGAGGCCGCACCAGGGGGCGCGCAGGACGCCGAGCCACGCGGTGCGATCGAACGGATTCAGGAGCGCCCGGGCGAGGCTGAGAGCATCCAGAATCTCAGGGCGTGCGCCGAGCTTTTCGAGATCGATGGCGCGGAAGGGAATTGCTGCCTCGCGCAAAGCTTCCGCGACGGATGCGAGGGCTTTGCGGGCGCGCGCGAGTACGGCGATGCGATATTTGTTCCCCGCGGCAGCGGCTTGCGTCATGGCGGCCTGGCGGTTGCGAATGAGGTCGACAATCTCGCGGGCCTGGACGACCTGCGCATCGGGTTCGCCATGAAGCTCCGCGTTGACGGCCGCGTCATCGGTGTCGAACGGGTTATTCCTTTCCTTGCGCGGACAAAACTTCAAATGGAGATCGAAGGTCCTGAACGGCAGCGCAGATTCGTCGCGAGCGGGGCTTGCTGGGGAAAACGTGATGCCGCTGCCGTCGTTTTCCGCGAAGACCTGCGTGAATATCTCATTCAAGCGACGGACCAGCGGTTTCGCGGTGCGGAAGTTGGCGGACAGCGTAGCGAAGTCGAATTGCCAAGGCTCGGAGTTGGGGATTTCCAGGCCGATTTCGCGTACGCGCGAAAACAGTTCCGCATCGGCGTCGCGGAAGAAGTAGATGGACTGCATGGGATCGCCGACGAGGAAGCAAGTGCGATGAGCCTGGGCGGGATCGAGTTCGTTCCATGCGCCGAGAATACCGGCAAGGAGCCGATGCTGGCGGCGGCTGGTGTCCTGGAACTCATCGACGAGCAGGTGTTGGATGCCGTCGGCAAGCGCGAGCGCGGCGTCGGAAGGCAGGCCGTCGTCGGACTGAAGAATGCTCTGCGCGATTTGCGCAACCTCAATGAAGTCGACCGAGGCCTCTTCGGCGAACACGACTTTCAATTGCGCGGCAGCGTGGCGAAGCAGCGTGAAGCAAGCGCGAATGATCTGCCAATCTTCTTCGGGATAGCGCGCGGGCGGCAATTTGCAGACGGAGCCCAGCGCGGCGCCAAGGCCGGGAACTGCAGCGAGCTGCCGCGCGAGCACTTCAACCCTGCTCTTTTCAACGGGCGCATGCGGCGGGAAGCCAAGGGTGACATTGAATCGCCTGCGAAAGTCTCCATCCACCTTGAGCACGAGTCGCGCGAGACAAGCCATGGCACCGTGGGCTTCTTCGAGAGCTTCCACCGTTGAGAAGGGCGCCTGGGGGAACGCGAGTAACTCAGCGAGGGCCTGATGCTGCATACCGTTGGTTTGCGCGCAGGCAAATCGTCCCAGCTGCATGATCTCTTCGCGAGCATCGGGAGTTTGATCGAGAAGTTCGCTGATCTCTGTCAGCGCCTTGCGAACCGCATTGGCGAACGGGCGTTCTAACCGTTCGCGCAATTCGTCCCAATCAGGATGATCGCTCACCACAAAGTCATGCATCCAGCGATCGCGACGTTCGAGCATCCCGACGAGCAGGTTTTCGATTTCGTGCCAATTGTTGTCGCGCCAGCGGAGAAGCTGTTCAATCGCATCGACGAGGGATGAATCGCGACCTTCAATCTGGTTGAGCACATGGCGGGCGGCGCGGCGATAGAGATCGACTGCCGGCGCGGCGATGGCGATGCCACCGCCGAGGCCGGAGAGCAGCGGTCGTTGCAGCGCGAGTTCGCGGCAAAAGGAATCGATGGTGGAGATGCGCAGTTGCGAGGGAAGGTCGAGGAGCTGCCATCCTTTTGCGATCGAGTGTTGAAGCGCGCGATGCGCAAGGGCTGCCATGGAGGATTCGTCCTCAGTTGAAAACTCGAATCCGGGTGCGGACGCCTTTTCCAACTCAGACAGAATGCGGTGGCGCATTTCTGCGGCGGCTGCAATGGTGAACGTGATGGCGACAATCTGATCGGGCTGGTCGACGAGCGAGAGCAGGCGAAGAAAACGCCGCGTGAGCAGATCGGTTTTGCCGGAACCCGCCGGCGCCTGCACGAGCACGCTGCGGTGCGGATCGAGAGCGAGGTCGCGCTGCGCCTGATCGGCGGGCACAGATTGGGCAGCGGGATTACGCATCGGGCATCTCCGCAAAGGCGGAGCCTGCGCCGGGCTCATCATCGCTCTCAAAGGGGACCTTGACCTCGTTGATGCGACACAGAGTTTGCAGGCCGCAGCGTTCGCAGGTTCTGGGGAATTCGCGAGGGTCGACTTCTGCGCGGCCAGCCAGAAAGGCGCGCGCCAATTCTTCGATTTTGTCGCGCCATGCGCTCAATTGCTGCAGGGTGAGTGGATTTCGGACAAGCGCGCTTGTGCCGTGCAGTGTGTTGCTCAGGGTTGTGGATGCAGAGCGGAGGTGGCCGCTGAATTCCGATTTGCCGGGGCGGATCTTTGCGAAGACGAGGCCGCCGAGCGTCGAATCTTCAGGCAGGGCAAAGCCGGCGTAGAGGGGCAGCTGGATGTCTTCGGGGCGCGGCAACTCCCAGATTTTCGGCTTGAGATCGCCGGTCTTGTAGTCGATGACAAGCAGCGAATCGTCGTTCAGCCTGTCGATGCGGTCAAGGCGCAGGTCGAAGGTCAAGCCCGCGATGGAGACAGTGCGTCTGGCTTCGGTTTCAAGGACTGCGAAGGCGACACGCGAGAGCTCGATTTCCAGCCATGCGGAGACGAGGCGCGTGAGGCGCTCTTGTTCGAGTTGCAGATAGCGCGCGGGCATGCGCCCAGCCAGGGCGGGTTTCAACTCTTCGAGAAACACCTGGCGGACATGCTTTGCGGTGAATTGGTCGCGGTTGCCGCGGACTTGTAATTCATCCAGGGCGGGTGAGCCGCTGCGCAACTCGGCCCAAAGGCGATGAAGCACCGCGTGGAGGAGCTGACCGCGCTGCGCCGGAGTGAGGCCTGCCTGCGCCGGCTCCCAATCGTCGGCGCTGAGGCGGGCGACGGCGAATGCCTGAAAGGGGCATTGGGATTGGAGCGTGAGGACCGAGGCGCCGCCGGGCACTTTGCCGGGTTGGAAAGGGATCTGGCTGAAGTCTTCTACGATTACGGTGCGGAGTGTGGGCGCGGTCTTCGCTGCGAGCGCAGGAGGGAGTGGTTCGGGCGGGCCGGCGGCCAGTTGAATGAGCCGCGAGGGGAGAGTCTCCGCGGCTTCGCTTTGGCGCGCGTAACTGAAGTACCCTTCCGCTGCGGACTGCAGGAGGCGCGTGGTGATGGACTGGCAGAGGGTCCAGTCAAGGCGCGGATCGGCGTGCGGCATCTCGGCCTCGCGCTGAACCTCGAGCGGCAGCAGAGGGTGAGTTGTTCCCGATGCGGGCCAGGCATCTTCCGTCGCGCCAAGAAACCAAACGGCGTCGGCGGCAATGGCGGCGGACTCTGCAGGGCCGGTGATTTGTATCGGGGCGTCGCGCGATTCAAGCGCGAAGACGGTTTCGTCGAAGGCGCGGGAGAGCAGAGCGAGGAAGTCGTCGTAAGAAATTCTGCGCCCGTCGAAGCCGACGGAGCCCGTCAGCTCCAACGCGGCTTGCCAGCGGCGCAGGGCCTGGAATTCCGCGCTCGTAAGGGGCGATCCGACAGCGAACTGGATCGATTCAAGCCATTGTGGGACGAATTCTGACCATTCAAGCGCGGTGTGGGTGTTTCGGGTGCGGTCGCTTACAAGATGATGGGCGCGGCTCAAGCGAGCGATCCACGCGGAAAGCGCAGAATCGTGACGGGCGCTCGCTTGGGAACGAGCGAGCCAGGCTTCGAGCGCCCAGGCGGGTTGCTGTTCGTCCTTGCGGCGCAGGGCACGCATGCGGGCCTGCAAGGCTCTCGACTCGGCGGAATCGCCAGAGATGTAGCCGGAAGAGAAAAGCCAATCGAGCTCATGCTCGGCAAGCGGGACGGAGAACCAGCGTAAAAGGAGCAACGCGGCGCGCGGGAGTGGAACCAGGCTGAGTGGTACTCCGAGCGAGAATTCGAAGGAGCCTGCGCCGGTTGCGCGAAGGAAAGCCCGCTCGATTCGTCCGCGGTTGCCGCGGAGGTCTTGGGTCACGATGAGGAGATCGCGCAGCCGGGTTTTCAGCGAGCTTGCGGCTGCACCACACGGCGCAGGCTTCAAGTTCGGACTGGTGATCCGGAGCCTGATAGAAGCTGACTTGAGTCGCCGGCAGGGACGGTTTTGCCTCGCGCCAATCGCCCCAGGCGTCGAAGACGGACTGCTGGACCGGGAGAAGCCTGTCGAACCCGGCGAGAAGTAACGGAGGGCGGCGCTCACTTGCACCTTCGCCGCGCAGGTGGGCCAGCAGGGCCAGGGGCAGCCGGGCCGCGCTGATGACCTTTTCCGCCGCGGCAACGTTCGTCGAATGTGACCAACCATTGGTTGAAGGCTGCGGCATCGTTTTGCCAAGAGGAACGGGCAGCGGCGCGCAGGTACCTGGGCGCATAGGAGCAGAGAAGTTCGTGCGCATCCATGGCCATGGCGGCGAGCCGATGGCGAGGTCCATCGAGGAGCACGGCGTGCGGGCTGTGTTGCTCAAGGATGGCAGCCCACAAGGACTGCTCCTGCATCGGATTGAGGACCAGGCGCGCATCGGCGAGGCGATCGGCGCAGGCTTTGCGGATGAAGCTTTTCCAGTCGAGAATGGCGGGCGCGGCCCAGGCCGTGAGGCCCTCCAGTTGACGGGCATGGTGATAGCTCGCGGCCAGGGTGCGCGCAGCGCGCTCGCTGGCGGTGACGACGATTTTGCCCTCGCGCAACCAAGCGTCGACTTCTCTATGCGTGGGGGCCCCCATTCCTGCGTTATACGCTGCCGGGGCGCGGGAAGGCCAACTGTGGAAAGGATGACTGCAATACAGCGGGCACGTAGGCCCTCGGGCTGATTCGAAGCGAGGGGCTGCCGGGGCGGCGGTTGTACACTGGGCAGTGATTCGCGGTCTATTGTTGGCCTTTGTGTTTGGCGTCGCGGCGCTGACCGGTTGTCATTCCGGCGGGCGGCCTGAGGCGGAGGCCTCTTCGTCACAGAAATTCAAGGTCTACAAACTGCGCGGCAAGGTGGTGCGCACCGACGGCGCGAAAGGTGAAGTTACGCTGAATCATGGGGCGATTCCCGGCTTTATGGATGCCATGACGATGCCATACAAGCTGAAGGACCCGGCGATCCTGAGCGAATTGCATCCGGGCGACGAGATCACAGCGGACATTCTGGTCTGCGCAGGATCCGAATGCGGATGTGTTGCTGGATCATATTGTTGTGATCGCGCAGGGGAAACCCGACTACAAGCCGGCGGTGATCTACCATGTGCCCGCGCCCGGCGATGTTGTTCCTGATTTCAAGCTGCGCAATCAGGACGGGCACGCGATTCATCTCGCGCAATTCAAGGGCAAGGCGCTGTTGATCACGTTTATCTATACGCGCTGCCCTCTGCCGAACTTCTGCCCGCTGGTGACGCGCAATTTTGCGCAGGTGGAACAGCAGTTGAAAGCGGATCCGGCGGATGTATGCGAAGACGCAATTGCTGTCCGTGAGCTTTGATCCCGAGCACGACACACCGGAACGGCTGCGCGCATATGGCGCGACGTATATTGGCAGCGATGCCGCGGACGCGTTTGCGCATTGGGACTTTGCGGCGCCAGATAAGGCAGTGCTCACGGAGATGGCGCAGTTTTTTGACGTGGGCTTGAGCGATGGGCCCGATGACACGATTACTCACACGCTGTCGACGACGCTGATTGGAGCCGATGGCAAGGTGGTGCGGTTCTATCCGGGAAATGAGTGGACGGTGCAGCAGGTGATGGACGATGTTAATGCCGGTAGTTGCAAGGAGCGCGCGATGAGCAAGGGCCTGAAGATACGCAAGGACGCGGAGCTGGATTTCCTCTCGCTGGGAGCATTGGTGCATCGGCTCGATCCGGGGATCATTCCGTTTCGCAAGGCGACGGAATGTGCGATCCACGTGAGCGGCGGCGAGTTCAACGTTGCGGCGAATCTGGCGGACTGCTTTGGGATGCGGACGGCGATTGTGTCGGCGATGGCGGATTATCCGATTGGCGATCTGATCGCTGAGCGTGTGCGCGCGATGGGCGTGACAGCCGATTTATAAGCACTTCAAGCATGACGGCGTGACCGGGCCAAACATGGCGACCGTGTATAGCGATCGCGGACATGGGGTGCGCGGGCCGGTGGTGTTCTACAACCGCTGCAACGAAGCGGCTGCGCAACTGAAGCCGGGCGACTTTGACTGGAAGGCGATTTTTGCCGGCGGGGTGAAGTGGGCGCACAGCGGCGGCATCTTTGCGGCGCTCTCGCCGACGACAGCGCCACTGGCTGCGGAGATGATGAAGGCTGCCAAGGCTGCGGGCGCCGTGACGTCGTTCGATCTGAACTTTCGCGAAAAGCTCTGGAAGATTCACGGCGGCGACGCGAAAGCCGTTGCGACGATTGCAACGCATTGTCGAGAATGTGGATGTGCTGGTTGGCAATGAAGAAGACCTGCAGAAAGGCCTGGGCATCGCGGGCCCTGAGATTGCCGCGAAGTCGAAACTCGACCCCAGCGTGTTTTTCGGCATGATCGACAAGGTGATCAAGAAGTATCCGCGTGTGAAGGTAGTGGCAACCACCCTGCGGGAGGTGCACTCGACGAATCGGCATAGCTGGAGCGCGGTGGCGTGGATCGAGGGGAAGACCTATGCGGCTCCGATGGCGGAACTCGATGTTCTGGACCGGGTGGGCGGCGGCGATGGATTCGCCGCAGGATTCATCTACGGATTGCTGAATGGCGAGACACCGGAAGAGTCGGTGAAGCTGGGGTGGGCGCATGGGGCGCTGCTGACGACATTTCCAGGCGACACGACCATGGCCACGGTGGACCAGGTGCGGGCATTTGCCAAGGGCGGTTCGGCGCGCATTCAACGCTAATTCGTCTGATTTTGGTTGAGATTCCGGCTGGCGGAGCCAGGACGATTGGCCGTTTGCGCTGACTTCGTGCATCAACGGCGGCGCATGAAGCATCTCTTCACTGGTATCCTTGCCTTGCATTTGAAGAGAGGTACGGCTTGGCGAAGTTGACGTTGGTTCTGGCGATTTTGCTGGTAGTTTTGGGCCTGGTTGGCTACATCGGTACCGGCAGCGCGCATCCGACTGCATTGATTCCTGCGTGGTTTGGGCTGGCGCTGGGCATCGGCGGTTTTCTCGCTATCAGCCCGGATGAGAAGCGACGCAAGCTGTTCATGCACATCAACGTGACGATAGCGCTTCTGGGCTTTCTGGGAGCCACAGCGGAGGCCATTCGCGGCTATGCCCATGCGAGTTCGACGGGGATGGCGCCGGACGTGATTGCGCTCGAATCGAAGATAACGATGGCTCTGCTTCTGCTGGTGTATGTCGTTCTGTGCGTGCGGTCATTTATTGCCGCGCGCCGCTCGGGGAAGGTGTAACCATTGAGCACAATGCGCGGTCCAGGCTTGAGCATGGGCGGATCACGGGCTGAGCGCTCGCCGCGCCACGGCGCAGCGCGTGCAGGACAAACGGACACGCCCAAGAAGAAGCCGAATCTCAAACAGATGTGGCCGCAGATCTGGGGACTGATCAAGCCGCGCATGGCGCTTCTGATGGGCGGCATGTGCCTGATGATTGTCAACCGGGTGGCAGGGTTGGTGCTGCCCTACACCTCGAAGTCGCTTCTGGATCGCGTGCTTTCCACGCAGCATCCGCATCCCGAACTGTTGCCGAAGATTATCGCCATTGTATTTGGCGCGATGATTGTGCAGGCAATTACGTCGTTCTCTCTGACCCAACTCCTTTCGAAGGCCGGCCAGCGGTTGATTGCCGAGATGCGGCGCCAGGTACAGCGGCACGTTGGCCTGCTCTCGGTGAGCTATTACGATGAGAACCGCACAGGAACACTGGTTGCACGCATCATGACGGACGTGGAAGGGGTGCGCAACCTGGTGGGGACGGGGCTGGTTGAGTTCGTTGGCGGCCTGCTGACGGCGGTGCTTTCGTTTCTCTATCTGCTGCATCTGAGTGCGAGGGTCACGCTCACCGTGTTTGCGGTCATGGGCGCGTTTGTTTTTGTTCTGCAATACGGATTCAAAGTGATTCGACCGATCTTCCGTGAGCGGGGCAAGATCAATGCAGAGGTGACAGGGCGGCTGACTGAGTCGCTGGGCGGCGTGCGCGTGATCAAGGGATACCACGCGGAAGAGCGCGAGGCGGGCGTGTTCTCAGAGGGTGTGGAGCGGCTGCTCTCGAACGTGATGAAGTCGCTGACCATGACGAGCATGCTTGGCGCTGCTTCAACGACTGTGCTGGGGCTTGTATCGTCGCTGGTGATGTGGCTGGGTGGGCACAGCGTACTGCATGGCACGTGGACGGTGGGCGACTACTTCAGCTACAACATGTTTCTCGCGTTCATGATCGCGCCGGTCTTTCAAATTGTGAACATCGGCACGCAATTGACCGAAGCGTTTGCGGGGCTCGATCGCACCAACGAGATCATGAATGAGCTCGAAGAGAACAAGAGCCCGGAACGGACGGAGCAGATGCCGCCAATTCACGGGACGGTGCGCTTTGAAGATGTGGAGTTTGCTTACGAAGCAGAGAAGCCGGTGCTGCATGGCATAAGCTTTCTCGCCAATCCGGGCACGGTGACGGCGCTGGTGGGCTCTTCGGGTTCGGGCAAGTCGACGATCATCAGCCTGGTTTGCGCGTTTCACTCGCCGACAAAGGGCCGAGTACTGGTGGATGATATTGACCTTGCGCATGTGAACCTGAACACGTACCGCTCGCAGTTGGGTGTGGTGCTGCAGGATTCCTTCCTGTTCGATGGGACGATTCGGGAAAACATTCATGTTTTCGCGGCCCGAGGCCACGGAGGAGCAGTTCCTGTCGGCATGCCGCACGGCGCGCGTGGATGAATTCGCGGAGCGATTCCCGGAGAGCTACGACACGATTGTGGGCGAGCGTGGAGTGAAGCTATCTGGCGGGCAGCGGCAGAGGCTTGTCCATAGCGCGCGCGCTGCTGGCGGAGCCACGGATACTGATTCTCGATGAGGCGACGAGTTCGCTGGACTCGGAGTCGGAGGCGATGATTCAGGCGGGGCTGACGAAGTTGATGGAAGGCCGCACGACGTTTGTGATTGCGCACCGGTTGTCGACCATTCGGCGCGCGGAGCAGATTCTGGTGGTGGAGCAGGGGAAGATTGTGGAGCGCGGCAACCACGCGGAACTGTTCGCCCTGGGAGGCCGCTACTACGACCTGTACACGCGGCAACATGGACTTGAGGCGAACCTGTTTCTGGCGCCCGGCGAGGGAGACGTTGTGCCCGCGTGACGTTCGGCAATGTTGCGCAATTGCGCGCGAAGACTTGATACCCGATGAGACTCTAATCTTCGCGCGGCCATTCGTGACCGCGCCTTTTCAACGAACAGTAGGAGAGGCGCGGCGACGCATTTGGTCCCTTGTGACGCAAGGGAATCCGGGGGCTGGCGTCCCAGTCCTTGACATGCCGACACGCAACGGCTCACACTGAAGAGGACACCACTTAGCGGCATGGAGGTTCAAGATGCGAGACGCTGCTCCACAAGGAACCTATAAGGTCCAGGCCTTGGATCGGGCGTTCGCGGTTCTTGATCTGCTTGGAGAGAGCGAAACGCCGCTCGGGTTGGCGCAGGTTGCGTCTTCTTTGCAGTTGCACAAGAGTACGGCGCACCGGTTCCTGATGGTTCTCGAGCGCCATCGCATGGTGGAGCGCACGACGAACGGAAAATTTCGCCTGGGGCTACGGCTGTTTGATTTCGGCAATCGCGCCATCGATCAATACGATCTGCGCGACCGCGCGCAGCAGCATTTGCGCCGACTGGTTGCGGAGACGGAAGAGACTGCGCACCTGTGCGTTCTGGAAGCGGCGCGGGTCATCTATATCGATAAGATTGAGCCCGCGCGCTCGGTTCGCATGATTACGCGGATTGGCGCGAGCAATCCAGTGCATTGCACATCGGTAGGGAAGGCAATTCTGGCGTTTCTGCCGGACGATCGCGCGTCGGAGGTGGTTCGGCGGACGCGTTTCGAGCGATTTACGCACCGGACCATTGCCACGGCCGAGGCGCTGCGCGCGGAGATGGAAAAGACGCGGCGGCGCGGATATGCGGTGGATGACGAAGAATTTGAGGAAGGACTGCGCTGCATTGCCGTGCCTCTGCTGGATGCACAGCGGCTGCCGGTTGCGGCTGTGAGCATTTCCGGTCCGTCCTTCCGGGTTACGGCGCAGAAGTTGCCGTCGATTGCGAATCAATTGCTGCAATGCGTGCGCGGAATCTCGGCCGATATGGGTTACACGTCGGCGCGGGCGACGCGAACGGCATGGTCGGCCTAGGGGGCTTCGTACGCGTCGGATTTGGGTGTGCGCCACACCCGTATGAGACATTTTTCGCCGGTCTTGTGGGTGGGAAGTTTCTGATACACTTAAACCTGTTGTTGCATCCGGCCCCTTGAGCCAAAATGGTTCGGGCGTTGTGAGCCAGCGGCAGCGTGAAAACTGCGATTTTCGGATTTCGATTGCAAGAGCGGATCGTCCGGAACCGCGTTTTTCCGTTGTTTCTGGGGACGTAGCTCAGTTGGTTAGAGCGCTGCCCTGTCACGGCAGAGGTCGCGGGTTCGAGCCCCGTCGTCCCCGCCATACATTCCAAATGACTTACGGAGCGTATGGACCTAATGTGACATCGAAATCTGGGTTCGATATGGGTGCAATAAGAAATCTACCGCCCATTTTGTGAGTGTTTTTCATCCTTCCCTTCACCCAGATTTGGAACCATCATCTTCACAACCTTGCTCTGTGCTGCCCGCTTGTTCGTGCTCAATGCTTGTGTGTAAACATCGAGCGTGATCCTGCTATTCGCGTGACGTAAGAGCTCCTGGACGGTTTTGACATCCTCTCCGTTCGCCTTCAGCAAAGTTCCGAAGGAATGCCGGAATGTATGCCAGCCGATGTTCTTGTTGATGCCGTTGGCCCTGGCGACTGGCCGGATATGGCGCTTCATCAAGTTGTCAGGCCAATAGGGCTGCTTGCCTTTCATGGTCTCGCTCGCGAAGACGAAATCGTCGTCTGATGCGTAGTCACTCTGGCGTCGCCACCGGAGAAGATCCTCCGCCATATAGCTGTCCATTGGGACGGGCTTGGCCGACGCTTCTGTCTTGCAATTGCCGACTACCTGATGCCAGATTGATCGGGTGACATTCAGCTCCAGATTCTCGAAATCGACGTCGCTCCAGCGAAGTGCAAGCAGTTCACTGACCCGAAGTCCGGTTGCCGCGTCCAGAAGAGCCAACGTGCGCTCTCGGACGAACAACTTGCTTAGGAGGAGTTGAAGTTCGAAGAGCTCGAGAACCTCAGGCACCTTCTCCCTTTTCGCACTTTGACGGACGAGTTTGATTGGGTTGCGATCAACCCACTCGTACCTCATCGCGTGATGGAAGATTGCGCTCATGATGTTTCGGATCTTCGCTCTCGTCCCCTTCGCCCGCTTAATGCTGTCCAGCCATTCTTCAACTGCGACTGACTTGACCTGATCGATCCTGAGATCCCCCCAACGAGGAAGGATCCATCGATTCAGGTAGCATTCGTATGCGGCTCGCGTGGAGAATGCTTTGCGTCCCTTGCTTTCGCCGGCCAATTCCTTGAGCCGGTAGTGGGCAATCAGTTCGGCAACACTTCTCGGTCCGCTTTCCGCATGCGGGGCTTGTTGGTTGGCGTCAATGCGCAACGCTTGAGCTGCTTTTAGGGCCGAAGTCTCGTTGGCAAGAGTTGCGACCGTACCGACGATAGCCTTGCGGTATTTGCTCGTTCCGTCAGTTCCGGTCTCGTACCATCGGTAAATCCAAACATCCGATCCGCTGAGCCGCTTCTCGCGCTGCACGCTTCCTTGTTGATACCGTGTCCGCCTTGACATGAATACTCCTCGTAAAGGCGCCACGGATGGCTTCTTTCAGCCTACCGCGACGTGGGGCAGAGGTCGAGCGTGCGCTCCCGCTGCGTTCCAGACGGAAGCCTGCGAGACGATTGGTGTGTTCGAATCCTTTGACGGAAGGGAATTCGGTCATGAAAAGGATCGAGAACAGGAGACTTTAGGGATCGATGCTCAACTGGCCCGTTGCTGCCGATCCAGCCACGCGTTCAGGTCAGATGCGCGGAAACGCCACATTTTCCCCACGTGGGAGCCGTGAATCTCCCCGCGTCGCGCCAATTTCTGCAGGGTCTTGTGATGAATGTCTAAGAGCTGTGCGGCCTGATGGCTGTTGAGGAGAGGTTCAAAATCAGGAATGCCAAATGAATGATTGTCGACTGAGCGAGGGGGGAATTTTGCGACCACCTGTGCCATTAGCGACCTCCTTTTCCACGAGAGTGCCCCAAAATTCCGCAGGCGTCCAAGACCTTTTTCATCAAGCCTGATGCTCGACAGGCATCAGAACGGAGCATTCCGTAGCGCGCCGGAATCTTGAGGAAGAACCAGGTGCATTGAGTAATGGGAGCTGAAGCTATTTTCGGCGGTCGCGGATGCCCTTAACCCAAGTTTCAAGGGCCTCAATATCTTTCCTGAGTTCGGCGGTCCCGGGCACTGGCGCGCGCGCCGCCGGGGCCTTATCGTGACCCGGCAGCCAGATCGAGCACTTCGTCATCGCCGTTTCAACCGTTTTGCAGTCTGCATCATTAATGTCGGAGAGCGGGCCGAGTCTCTGGGTTTGAATGCTTGGTCTATACCGCTCCACGACCCCGCCCAATAGAACTTCTTCCAAAGCTCGCTCCCATGTCTCGCGCAACAGGCCGTAGAGGTATTTTGCTTCTTGTTCGTAGGCATCTTGATTGCCGTCCCGGGAAAGCTTCTCCGCTGCTTGGTAGCGGTTCTTGAGATAGCCGATCTTCCCTTTAACCGGCATTGCAACCCACGGCAACTCTTCAGCACATACACCCGCCCCCTTCGATTGCCTGCGGACATGCTGGTCAAGTGGTTCAATGCTGCTCTCTTCTGCATATTCCTTCAACGCCAACAGGAAGACGACATCGTGTGTGAATACGATGACCTGTCTGAGCTTGGATTCCTGCACCAAGCGCCGCGCCACGTTGTTACGCCATTCAAAATCGAGCGAGGAAACCGGATCATCGAACACGATGGCCGAGGGGTCATCGGCTGTGCTGAGTTCGGCGAAGAATGCCGCAATCGAGATACAGCGTTGCTCGCCCTCGCTCACGATCCTTGGAACTTCGACGCCAGGATTACGCGTGAGAATGAGCTTGTGGTAAAAGACGCCTTCCGCGCCGCCAACCTCTTTGAGCTCGATCTCAACGTGATTGAATTCGAGATTCTGCAATTCAGTTTTGAAGCTTTGCTTCAGACGCTCCGAAACAACACCCTTCGTTACCTGCGAACTCTTCTGCGTAATGGCAGTGGGCTTCGTTTCGTCGATGCACTGGCTGTATGCGGCGATTTTCTTCTTTTTCTCAATCTCGTCAAGGATGGTCCGCTCGTGTTTCCCAAGCCCCGTTCGGGCCCGCAGTTCCTGCGCTTCGTCGGCTAGCTTCTTGCGCGCCTCCGTATTCGCGCTATCGCGCAGAGACTTGATACGTGCCTCTATCTCGGCCGTTATCGACTGCAC
The DNA here is from genome assembly GCA_963846095.1 of uncultured Acidobacteriaceae bacterium. GTDB lineage: Bacteria > Acidobacteriota > Terriglobia > Terriglobales > Acidobacteriaceae > Telmatobacter. The sequence continues at coordinate 33,301 of CAWJUW010000003.1, read as the reverse complement.
CTCGCCTGAGACGAAAGCGGGACAGTCCAGAGCCAAGTCCTTATCTTCTGTCAGTGCGGCGACAACCGCGGCACGACGTTTCTCGTCCTGCGCTATTGCGCCGCTGATAACCTCCGCCTTTGACTCATGCTCCAAACGGAGTTCTTTGACGGCCTCCTCAACCGCGTCGGAGGTCACCTTGAGGGAAGTAAAAGCGTTGCGTCTGCGAACGAAGTCTTCCCGAATCTGGCGTAGCTCCCGCTCGGTCGTCGACGTTACGAACTCCTCAAACTGTTTGAGCCTGTGCGCGGCGGCATGGTCGAGGTCCTGCTGACAGAGAATGCACTTTGATCCATCTTCCGCGACCGGAAACGCCTTGCCCAGATACGCCTGTTGCTCCGAGAAGAGCCGAGAGGATTCCCACATTGCCTTCCACTGGTCGCCTCCCGTACCGGGAAGCAGACCTTGGGGAAACGTCACCTCGCGTAAACGCTTCGCCTCCTCACTCTTGCGGCGCCCCTCTGTCCTAACATTGAACACGGCCGCAACCTCTGCATCCGACAATGCATTTTCTAATGCTTTGAAATGCTCACCAAGCGCGCGCACGCGACCGGCACGGATATTGAGCTGTGCAATCAGTTTATTGGGATCATTGGCCTGCAAATCTTGCAGGGACTTTTCCTGGAAGCCAAGCCGTGCTTCTTCCTCCGATGACAGCCGCGTTAAGGCTAGGACCGCTTCTGGCTTGGTGAGCGACGTGATGTTCCCGGCGAGCTTCGCCGCCGCTGTCCCAGCGGGAATCGTCGCAACGATGGGAGCAAGCACGTTGATATTCAATGCGCGCTGCTCTGATTCCAGCCTCGTGCGAACGGCCCGACATGCCTTTACCAGCTTGTCGAATAGGTCCAGTCCGAATGGAAGAAACGCGACATCCGTCCTCTCGTTGAGGTAAACGGCGGCGCACTGTGTATCGAAGACACTGACGCGGGAAATGAATTCGTCTGCGTCGCCGCCCACCCATTCATGGGAAGTCGTCTCGTCGCCTACCTTGTATTTGATATTCACGACCGGTTTGGGCGGCGCGACGCGGGACGTGACATTTCCGAGAATCTGCTCCTGCCCACGTGCGCGACACGCTTGCTTGAGAATGCGAATGTAGCCGGTCTTACCTGCGCCGTTGTCGCCGTAAACAATGGTGAGGCCGGGTGCGAACTTGAGGGTCTGATCTTCTGCGAGCGCATTTACGCCCTTGTGATGGAATATCGATTCGAGCGATACCGCGGAAGTTGTTGCCTCTCCATCGTGTACGTGCTCCTTAGCAAGCGGTTTGACTTCTGCTTTCTCGGCCAAGCCGTGATCGCCCTTGCAAATTTCGGTCAAAGCCCTGATGTCGTCTTCCGAGAGTTCTCCATTTAACACCAAACGGCGAAGCGCGTCTCGTTGCCACGTAGGGCGGTCTGCTGACCAAGTGAGAATTTCCTGTAGGACCTTCACCGCATTTGCCTCCTTTCCTCGCCGTGAGCATGCCGCACAGAAGTTGGCGGTCACGGGATTCAACGTTTTCGATCGGTCCTCGTCCGAGTTTGTCCTTTCCAGTTCGGCGCAATCCTCGATCAAAGTCGTCTGTTGCAGGTTTCTTCTTTGTTTTCAATATCGCACATATCTTGCCAGGCTATGTCGATCCCAAAAACAAGTGCCCAGGTCAAGATCCGAATGGTCAGAGACGGGTGCTCGGTTCAGGCCTTTGAACTCGATGGAATCGGGGCCTGAAACCTGGTGAACTCTTCTAGAGAGGTTTGATCTAACCGTCTGATCTTTGGCATTATTGGTTCAAGGGTAATGGTGCGCATTGCGATTCAGAGTCTCCCCCACTCTTCGCATCGCTACCGGATTGATCCTGGCTGTCCTGTTGGGTGTTGTTGGATATCACGTCCTCCAATGGAGGATTCCGGGCTCCTCAGAGGCGTTGCTGGAACAAGCCGACGAGAAGTCGTGGGTCAACAACTGGATCGCAGCAGAACCCCTATACCGACAAGCAGAACTTGGATTCATTCGGAAGCATGAGCCATCGAAGGCTCTGTACGCGCACGTCAGCGAAATTCCCGCCCAGAGCGAATCCTCGATTAGTGTTCCTGCCCAGCTTGCCGAACTGACAGCGGATCTTTCCTTACCGCAAGCGCAGGACCCTGAGACAAGGCTTCGCATTCTGACGATCCTTGGGATGTTGGAAGTGAATTACGACTCCGCGATGGCACGTGCGACGTGGGCGCAGGTCGAATCCCTCGCAAGACAGCGGCATCACTATTTGCTCGCCTCCAGGGCGATTGGCGAACAAGGAATCGCAGCATTCCTGCTCGGAGACATTGCAACCGCGAAGAAAAACGTCGTTAAAGCATGGACCGTGGCTAAAGTTGCTGATCCTGCGGCTCACATTCGATACGCAAGTGTCTACGGCACTGGTTTGGTCGAACTGCAAAAGTACGGCGAAGCTCTCGGACCACTCGACGAAGCAATTAAGGTGTCGAAGAAGAAGCCGGATGTTGCGTATCCGACCATCGCGATCAATGCGAAGATCGAAGCTTTGAGCGGGCTGGGGCGCAATCAAGAAGCACTGGCATTGGCATCGGAGGCGATGCAACGAGCGTCCAATTACCACCTGGCCGGACATCTCTATGAGCTCTATCAAGCCCGAGCGGGTGTCTACGGGCGAATGGGCCAATGGGACCGAGCGGCAGACTGATTACTCTCGCGCCATCCAATATGCGAAACAGTTATCGTATTGGCGAGGTGTCACTCAGGCGGATGGCCTACTAGCCAAGGCATACCTGCAACAAGGCCAGTTGCAGCCCGCTCTCGCAGCCGTCAATGAAGCAATTGAAGCCAACGAGCAGATTCCCGATGAACTCTACTTTGTGCCGCGGAACCTGGCAATAAAAGCAGAGATCCTGGCGAAACTTGGGGATGCTAAAAGTTCGGATGAGCTCTACCGCAAGAGTACGGATCTCATCGATGCACTCTTGTCGAAAGTGCCGACACCGACTGTGGAGCGTCAGTTGCTCGGGCAACTGAGCGAAGTCTACGCTGGATATTTTGCCTCGTTGAGCAACCGAGGCAAGAACAGAGAGGCATTCGGAGCAATCGAGCGTGCACGAGGCCGAGTTGAAGCGCAGGCGCTTGAGGATCACGAGCCAGTGGCACCACACGAGCAGACGACTGCGGAGAAGCTTCTCACGAATCTCAATTTGCGATTGCTGGACACGGACGACGTTGGATCCAGACAGAACATTCTGCAAACGATCTATGACACCGAGCAACAGATCAACACGAATTTCAGACCGGATCATTTCTCGACGGAGCCGGTGGACCTAAATGAGTTGCAACGTGACCTCGGTCCGTCGGAACTCATGCTGGAATACGTCTTGGACGAGCCAAAATCGTACGTGCTCGCTATCAGCAAAACCGAAGTGAAACGTTACATGTTGAAGGCAAAGTCGGAATTGGAGAGAGAGGCTTCAGATTATCGATCCGTCGTGATGAAGCAGAAGGCGGACGATGGATTGGCACGGCGGCTATTCAATGACTTGATTAAACCCGTTCCGGCATACAGGCAACTGCAATCGATTATCGTCGTGCCCGATGGAAAGCTTCATCTACTGCCGTTCTCGGCTTTGTCGGATGATGGCCACTACGTGCTGACTTCTCATTTAGTGACGGTGGTTCCATCAGGGACAGTGTTCCACATCCTCCGGCATCGCGAGCAGCATTTGGCTATCGAACCAATGCCGTATCTGGGAGTGGCCGCCTGGACAATTAACAGGCCGAAGAGAACGCTATTCTCCGGCATTCTGCGTGGTGCATCGGGTCCAGAGAGAAGTGAACTAATCGCGTTACCTGAAAGCCGACATGAAGTTGAATCGATCGCGTCTGATCTCCCAAAGCCAGATACGCTGCTTTTGGGAAATGGTGCGACGGAGACGCAATTCAAGCGTCTCCCCCTCAGCCAGTACAACGTTTTGCACCTAGCACTTCATGGCTACGCCGATATGGAGTACTCGGATCGCTCGGCTCTCGTTTTTGCCCCGGAAAGTCAGGGACCAGATGACGGCCTCCTCCAGATTCGCGAGATTCGTAGTCTTCCCCTTAAGGCAAACCTCGTGACCCTTTCAGCGTGTGACACAGGTGTGGGGCCGGTTGGCGAAGAGGGAGTTGCCAACATCGTGAATGCCTTCGTCGAAGCAGGCGCACAAACAGTTGTGTCCACACTTTGGGAACTTGAAGACCATGCCACGGCTCATCTGATGAGTGACTTCTACCAGCATCTTGGACGCGCTGAGGAAAAGGGACAGTCTCTGAGAGAGGCACAGCTTCAAATGATCGCATCCGGCGATCCGCCGTATTTCTGGGCCGGCTTCGAGGTCGTTGGTGACCCGACCGGCAGCCTGTTCAATAAATCCAATCTGAATTCGACCGCCAGGAGAAACCAATGAATGAAACTCAGTCGGCGACCCTCTCTGCTGATCAGCGAAAGAAGGTGCTTGATCGCGTTCTAGCAACGCTGCAAAAGCGATTCTATGCACCGGAGAAGTTGAACGGGGACTGGCATGCCGCAGTGGAGCGGCATCGGCCATTGATTGAATCAGCGAATACCCCAGCCGATTTTGAGAAGGAGGTCAGCGATCTCTTGAAGGAACTGCAAACCTCGCATCTCGGATTTTTCCATCGCAGTGCACGGAGGGCGTCAAGTCGTGCAGCTCTAAGCGCAACCTACTTGGAAGATGAGACGGAGTATGGCAAGCGCTGGATATTTCAGGATGTTCACGCAGGTGGCGCAGCATCTTCCGCTGGTATCGAGCCAGGCGATATTCTCCTGAGCGTCAATGATCAAAACATCGTCCCGCCAGAGCACCCAGTTTTCACGATGGGAGAAAAGACAAGCGTAGAGGTGGTTGGAGCGGATGAGAAGAAGCGCGGGGTAATCGTTGATGTGGCCCGCCCAAAAGGGAAGAAGCTACACTTCGTCGAACCGAAGTTGGTTGAGGCGCGGCATTTGAATGATGGTGTGGGATATCTGAAGATCGCCATGTTTCCTGGGCTCGTCGGAGTTGAGGTAGCAAACGAAATCTCCCGGTCTCTTGCAGCGTTGGGAGAAATAGACAGCCTGGTAATCGATCTCCGTGGAAATACCGGTGGGGGCATTGGGGCTCTTCGAGTAATGAGCCTGCTAACGCCAACCAAAATTCCAGTCGGGTTCGCGCTCGCAAAGGACCGAGTAACGCCAAATCTGGACACGGTAAAGCACAGCTTTCGTCGGTTCGACAGCATTCCGGAATCCAAGAGTTCTCTATGGCTGCTCGCTGCCAAGTTCGGTCCAGCGATGTTGTCGAAGTCGCCGATCGTTCTTGAGGCGGAAGGGCTGGGGGCAAAGAGATTTCATGGCAGGGTCGTGGTTCTCGTTGATCGGCACACCGCGAGCGCAGCTGAGATGATCGTGGCGTTTGTTCGAGAGAACAAACTCGCCACGATTCTGGGCGAGCCAACCGCCGGTCGGTTGCTGTCTGCGACCTCTGTGAAAGTCGGAGAAGGGTACAGATTGGCTCTGCCTACGGGCGCCTACTACACGTGGAAAGGATCAGTTCTTGAAGGGACACTCCGATCGAGCCAGACGAGCGTGTTGAATTCGACTGGAAAGAACGGAGAAGCGGAGTGGACTCGCAGCTGAATAGGGCGATTGAGTCTCTGGAAACGGGAGTTTGGCACAAGCCAGCTGAGATGAAGTCCTCGATGGGGTCAATAGGACGCCTCGTCGCTTCGCAAGGGAAAGAACCTCAATAATTGCGCTGCCGTCGTGCAATAAGAGTGGAGTCGAGGCTCCGCTTGTGACAAGCGCCGGACGACCGGTTAGACGATCTTCAAATAAAACAATAGCCCGCTCAGGATCGGCTTGGCGAGAAGTCCAGGTGAGGCCTTCCGCATCCGGATGCTTGTCGTGCAGCGCCAAAGCCCAAGCACGAGTCTCGGCATATTGCGAGCCGTCGCACTCAATCAGATCCTTACGGGAAATTCCGAGCTTGTGAAGGGAGATCGCCGAGAGATCGATCAGATCGAGATCGCGGCTGAGCGTCAACTGCGAGTACACCTTACCCGCAACATGCGAAGTCTTTGACCACATCTTCGGACCCGCCGCAAGGAACGTCGTGAAGACTATTTCCATCAATGCGCAGTCCAGAGTTGTCCCCGCGTAGATGGTCGGAATAACATTGCCTGCAGCATTCACCAAGGGACTGAATCTTGCGTTGCCGGTTGCTGAGGGATTGAACTGCGCGCTGCCGTATGCATTTGGATGGACACGAAAGATCGTCTTTCCCTTACCCCAAGGGATGATGGTCGCTTCGAGAATGCCCGTCGGAGATTTGATATGCACTTCTCCTAGCCGTGCTGTATGCCCGACGCCTCGATCTCTGCAGCCTGAAGGACTTTCTCTGGATTCAACTTCAGGAGTTCTTTCGGCATTTTATTTCCTAGGTAAGTGTTTACGCTCCCGAACCAAAACGCCGTCTGCCAAGCGTCCTTGTTCGCAAGTACGTGCAGAACCTTCTTCATGATCGGAAGAGGCTTCGCTCCTTCTTTGAACTCCAGAGCGTAGAGCGGATAGAGATCGACTCCCTTATAGGGGACAGCAAAGACGAGTCCAGCCTTCTTCCATCGATTCGGCTGAGAGCTTGGATTGCTCCTGCTGAAATGAGCGACTTGTGCAATGTCTGCGGCTTTAGCAAAATCGCCGCTCTCGATGATCCCCTTCATGGCTTGAGCGACCATGGTGGCCTCAATCACTCTATTCGAGGTCAACGGAACATCGGGGGTCAGCGCCTCGATCAGGGCTTCCCAACTATTTTCGCGTTTCTTATCGATTAGAACGTCGATCAATTGGGACGCTCGCTTAAGGGTTTCGAAGATAGTTTTTGTTCGTTCGTCGCCGCCTCGGGAATGGGAGAGGAATACCAGCGCTTGGCCTTCGGAGTTCTCGAGGTCCGAGGCAAGTTCCTGTGCCGAGCCTTCCTGAACGTCCCAGTTCTGTTGGCGTCCCTGATTTGCAAAAGCGCTAGAGGGCATAATTGACTCCTCCTATGCGATATATATTATCACAAGATACCAATAACTTGCATCGCACCATTTTGTTCGCGCTTTCCTCACGACCTGTTGATGTATTCGCCTTATATTCGCCTATACTCTAGTTATGTTTCATGGCCCAACGACCGGCAGCCATCCGTTTGTCATAGTCTGCAAGGGCTGTCAGCAGAATATTCCCGCACCAGTCGAGACCATTCCGGACTCTTGGATCATTGCTGATTGCAGCCTTTGTGGAGCGAGGCGCCGATATTTACCCGCGGACATTTTCCCGGGTCGACTTTCGCACAACCTGCTGGCGAAGTCTTCGCGGGTCACAGATCGGCGGTGATGTGTGGGCGAGATGAGGCGGGCCATCGCCAGGGAGGAACAGGAACGGACTAAGGCGATGGCAGAACAGAAACGCATGACAGATCGATTCGCCTCAACGCTCGTGATTGCTGCGTCGATCATCGCCGCTGTACGGCTCGCAAGAGAGCCAGACATCAGCAAACCGTCGCCTCGTTTGATATCAGTGGTTTCAGACAGTATTTCACTGGCGAGAATGATTCTTGAAAGGATTGTGCGCTAGCTAAAGCCCAAGAGCTGACCTGGCGGGGGTCGAGACTGTTGTAGACGGGGACGACAGCGGAGCATAGGATGGTCACAAGCGACTTTCTATCAAGTTGAGGTATCAGCCCCGCCTCGTAACCGTAATAATCCGAATTATCGGCCGCTGAGCTGGTTGCCGGAGAAAAGGTTACGCCAAAAACGGTGCACATTGAGAACTCAACTGGAATCTAACGTTGCCGCACGATTTGGAGTTCTCCCGAACTTCTTTCGACTCACCACCGACGATCCTAAGATCACAGAAAACCTGTGGGGATTTGCTCAGTTCGCATACCTGGACAACCCATTGCCTTCTCTCCTGAAGGAGAGATTGTTCGTTTACTTATCCCTTTTCTGCGAAGTCCGGTACTGTATCGCCAGACATCTTGGCTTCTTGGTAGGGTTAGGCCATCCTGCGGGTGACCCTCAGTGCCTGCCCCAATCGCTTGATGAAGTGCTGCCGATGCTTCGACGCGACCTTCCCTTCGATTCTGACTTGGATCAGCAGCTTGCTTTGTGCGAACGGCTGGGCTTGGTGTCTTTGCCCCCCGAGCCGGACAGCGATCAGGAAAGGGCAATCTTCGCGTGCGCCGCGCATGTCTTCCTGAGAACTCCGGATGCATCGCGAGCGCTCAGTGCCCTCAAATGTGTCTTTGATATAAAGACGCTGGAGTACGCCAAGCTCCTTCTTGCCTTTATTCGCACCGCGCACTACTGGACCGAAATACATCCCGAACTGGTTCTGGAAGACGACATCAAGCAACTCCTGGCTAGCCATGAAGCCCTCGCTACGTGTGTCCTTGCAGACCCGGCTGCGCTGCCGGAAAACAAGTTTGCTCGTCGCATCTCTGAAGAACTGACCTCCTTGCGCGATTTGAACCAGCGACATCAAAAGCTCGAACAAGACTACCTGTTGCTTGGCACCAAACATCAGGGAACAGAGGATCGTCTGCTTGAAAAAGAACAGATGCTGGAAGACAGTTCCGAGCGCCTTGGCGAACTCGCGGCTATTGTCGAATCCTCCGACGATGTGATTGTGAGCAAGGATCTGAACGGCATCATTCGAAGCTGGAATGCGTCGGCCACGCGCCTTTTCGGTTATTCCGCGGACGAGATGATCGGTCAGTCGATTCTGAGGCTTATTCCGGAGGATCTTCACTCCGATGAAGAGACCATCCTGGAAAATATCCGCGCCGGTCGCCGAGTCGAGCACTTTGAGACCGTGCGTCGCACCAAGAGCGGTCAATTGCTCGATGTTTCCCTCACCGTTTCCCCGATAAAAGACAAGCACGGTCGGGTTATCGGCGCGTCCAAAATTCTGCGCGATGTCTCTACACGCAAACGGGTTGAGCAGGCCCTGTTGCAAGCGGAAAAGATTGCGGCAACCGGCCGCATGGCGGCGACGATCGCCCATGAAATCAACAACCCTCTTGAAGCCGTGATGAACCTGATCTACCTTCTTCGTCCGATGATTGCCAACCCAGAAGCTATCAATTACTTCCAGTCAGTCGAGACAGAACTCGGGCGTGTCTCGCATATTGCCAAGCAGACGCTTGGTTATTATCGCGAAAATGCAGCGGCAAGCTGTGCCTTAATCGGGGAGATCGTTCTCCATGCAATCACAATCTATGAGCCGCGGTGTATAGCGGCTGGCATCGAGATCAAGAAAACGATCAATTCATCAAGGAAGATCATGCTGCGTCGCGGTGAGGTCATGCAGGTGGTCTCAAACCTGATAATGAACGCGATCTACGCCATGCAGGTAGGGGGCGTCTTATCTATTTCCGTGGAAGACACGGAGGGGTCCCCGGATGGCATTGTCTTGACCGTCAAGGATGACGGCGTTGGGATCGCGGAGGCCGATCTGCCACGGGTGTTTGAAGCCTTCTTCACCACTCGCAGCACCGTGGGAACAGGCATCGGTTTGTTTGTCGCAAAACAGTTTGTTGAAGGCCACGGAGGCCAGATCGTGATCGAAAGCAGTCGGGGCGGCGAAAATCACGGTACGACAGTTCGCGTCGTTTTGCCTATATCTACAACGTATGAATCTTCTGGCGAGGGGTTCGCGCCCCAAGGACTGACGCCGCAAGGACTTGCAGAAGATCGTCCCACTTTTGCTTGAACACTGCTGCCCCAGACGCGTCCACCCGTCTTTATCGTGAGTCTGGGTTGCTTTTGTTGCGAGTTCCGCTTGCGGTAGTGCTGCGTGTCTGAAGGTGAGACGAATGGTGCTGGGCCATCGCGAAGGGGTTCTTTCCTTCCAGAACCGAATAGCCAACGTATCCAACCCACAGCATCGCTGCCAGCAGGCACCACGCAACAACCACGGGCTTCCAGGGAATGAGAATCAGCATGAGTCGACCTCCGGGGATTGAGAGCAACTTGCGACTCAGCACCATTCTACCGCCGAAAACTTTCAGTGTTCACACTGCGATAGAAGATTGGCGAATCGCCTATCGGATGTCGAGTGGATAGTAGTACGAGGCTTGATCCTGCTCCCGCGTGGTCGACAAAAAATGAGGGCCGACCGCTGCGGATCGAAGGTCCAGCGTGACAGTGACCAATTCGCGACTTCCATCGGCAACGGCTAGGCCGATGCCCTTTGCCACTGGATCACTTCCAGATTGATCACGTGTCACGGCCACGACGTATTGTCCAGGTGTGCTGTAACGCGGGAGGACAACTGTCACTTTCACCAGGGCAGTGGGCAAGGAAACAGATTGCAACGGGGCAGGTTGATCTCCGCGATAAGAACCGGCATTGGACAAATCCAAAGTCTTTGAAACAACGGCGACGTTTGGTGCCGGCTGAACCTCGCGCGATCTGCGACCGGAAATCCATACGACCGTCGCAACAACCAGCACACAACAGGCAATGGCGGCAGTGAGTGCTACGCGCCGAGTAGTTGTGGCTTTCTCATTTCTCAGAGCCAGCAGTTTTCTCATGCAAAGAGGGCATGAGGCCGCATGATCCACTCGCGGATCGGAGAGATTAATACTCCTGGATTTCCGAGCGAGATCGCGAAGAAACGAATCGTCGGGGTGCGGCCCTTGCGGAGCTTCGACTTGCCCTTCAAGAACTGACTCCTGCCGCTTTCGGTTGAACCATTCTTCGAAACGATCTTCGGCAGGTGGAGAGTCTGGCTTTCTCCACATCATTTTCTGCCTCCCCTGGATCGGGAAAGCTCGTTAAGCAACGTCTCTACTTCTCGGAAATATGCGCGTCGAACGACTGTGTGATCCATTTCAAGAGAATCGGCGATTTCTCGCCATGAATATCCCAACCAACGACGGTTCGCGATGGATCGAGCGAACGGCGACAAGCATTCCAGAAGCTCTCTCGCATAGACCTGTTGTTCCGCTTCCGGTTGACACACAAGAAGGTTGTCGAAATCAGCCAGAGAACCCGACTGAACTTCGAATCGCCTCTTCGCTGCCTGCTGCTGTGCCCGGCGCTTGAGGGTACTCTTCATGCGCCATTCCAACTTCTCTACGGGGAAGTCAGCATGTCGCCCGGCGTAGTCCCGCGTGTTTTCAATCGCGTGATCCATGAGGTCGTGAGCCGCGTCGTGATCGTTCAGATAGGTCCATGCGTACAGGAGGGCGTAAGGCCAAGCTGCTTCAGCAGCGGCCGCCAGCTTCTGATCAGAAGCAAGGTGCCCGGTCGAGAAGGCCCAAGTCCATGTCAGCTCTTGCCAGATGCGACCTTTTGGGGGCATGAGGAATCACTGTCTACTCAAAAGTAGCCAAATCACGTCACGGTGTCAAAAAATGTCCCCTTCGCAAAAAAATATCGTCTGCGACGCCCCAAACGGACTTCGAAAGTGCCTTTAAGTAGTAACGGAACCCGCCCTCGGAACGGATTAGCGCGGGTTGAGAAAGTGACACATTTCGTCAAAGGCAGCCAAGAGTATGAGCATCCCTCCCCCGCTCAGAAAGCTGCAATACGTGTTGGCCGTCGCCCGGGAGCTGCACTTCCGCAGAGCCGCCGAACGTCTCAACGTGTCGCAGCCATACATTAGCCGTCAGATCAAGGAATTTGAGGCAGATATTGGCTTCAATATCTTCCGGCGAGATCCCGTGTGCCTCACCGCATCCGGCCAGGAATTAGTGGTCAGGATCAGCGAGATGTTGAGTCGCCTGGACGCCGACTTCCGAATTGCCGTCGATGCGGCCAGAGCCGTTAACCAACGACAGGCAAAGGAGTTCACTATCGGCCACTGCGCCTGCACTTCCCCTCAGTTCCGGCGTCAAATTCGCGTCGTCCAGAAGGTCAGGTTCCCCAAACTTCGTATGCGATTCCGAATTTTGTCCGTCTTGGATATGTTCGACGCGCTTGAGTCTGGGCAGATACAAGTGGGCATCACATTCGCGCCACTCGGACGAGACGACTTGCGGCAAATCCCTCTGCGATCAGAGCGGCTGTGTGCCATCCTTCCACGGCGCAATCCTCTATCCGCTGAGTCGTCTCTCTCGTTGGCGGACCTGAGCAAGCGAGCCCTCGTAACGGCCGACTTCAGGCGCACTCATCCGGCACTGCATCAATGGCTGAATGAACAGTGTCTAGCTACCGGATTTCGTCCGGCTTTCGTGGAAGAAGTGACCTCTACTCAGGAGGCTACCGATCTAGTGCAAGAAGGCGTTGGGATTGCTTTGCTTCCTGAAGGTGTTTGCCGAAACGACACGCAGGATGTCTGTGTGATTCCAATCCGAGATCTCAAGCCGCTGGAATTGGTGCTTGTCTACCGCAGCAATTGCTCTCCGATTGCACAAAGGATTGCGATTGGTATTGCTGATTCCATTCGCAGTGATGAATTGGCACGAACCGGCTAAAAAGTTTTGCTGCAAACAGACTCCACATTTGCCACGTAATGTCCTTCCATTCCCATCAGAGACCGAACGATAACCGGAAGGCATTGGCGATGACCAAAAAAGTCTTGGACAGAAAATTTGGGTGAGATCAATCTGTCCCCACGACTTGCTTGTGCGGGGTCGAATTCGCAGAAATGGAGCTCCCCATGAACCTCTCGCCCAAACAGCGAAAGTGGATCCGCAAATTGCCGAAATCAGTGTCAATCGCCACCATTCTAGTCTTAGTGCCCGTCGCCGCTTTGGCACAGAGCGGTTCACCGTTCGACACGGGCTTTACCTCTCTCCAAACCCTCTTCACTGGAACGGTCGCAAAAGTCGCAAGTCTGATTGCGATTGTCATTGGCGGTTATGGCTTCGCGCATGGTGAGCCTGGCGCGAAGAAAGCACTGGCCGGCGTTGCTGCAGGAACCGGGATTGCCGTTCTCGCTGCGAATGTACTGAGTTGGCTCTGGGGCGTGTAGATACATCGCCCAACCATCTTCAACCACCCATTACAGCGAGCACAGAGAGGGGCCTATGACAGACATGAAGCCACAAACACGACGGACAAACCGAGTCTTCAAGAGCCTGCATAAGCCCCTCACTTACCTGGGTGTCGAACGCACCCTGTTTTACTTCGTTTGCGTTGGTGCTGTCGGAGCTTTCAATCTCTTCAACTCCATTCTCGCCGGAATAGCCGTCTTCATAGGCGGATTCGCATTCGGTCAATGGGTTACGAACAGTGATCCGGCGTTCTTACGAATTCTCGCCAGGTCCGAGCGTTACAAGGCCCGTTACGACGCCGCGAAACAAAGCGTTCCCCGCGTGGAGGTGATCTAATGCTGCGCCTCGACAAGATCATCAAGCCGTGGAAGGAGAGCGCCGCTCTCAATGACCACATCAATCTTTACGGCTTCTGGAATGAGACTGCATTTCTCACGAAGTCTGGAGACCTCGGGATGGTCCTGCAAGTTCAGGGCGTCGACTATGAAAGCCTCGATACCGCGGGACAGGAGTACGCAGTGAAGCGGTTGGAATCCGCTCTCAAAGCTTTCGGGCAAGGCTTTCATGTCTACCAGTATCTCTTCAAGGCAAACCGTCCGGAAATCCCGTTTGCCAACTACGACGATCCAATAGTGGAGGCCGCTGTCGAACAGCGTCGTCGGTTCTTCGAATCGAAGCGCGACAACCTCTACCAGATCGAAATCTTCTACGTCGTCCTCCTTGAAGGCGCGCGATCGAAACGAGGGATTGGCACCGCCATTGCTCGTCTCTTCTCCGACCCATCAGGAGCCATCGGAGAACTTCAAGCTCAGTTCTCGAACAATAGTGTGAAGACACTGCTTCGACTGCAGATTGAAACCGACCTGGCCAGGCTTGATCAACGCGTTCAAGCCTTCACTCGCCAGCTCGCTGATTTTGTAAAGATCACGCTCCTCGACCAGCAGGGACAATTCACGTTCCTCCGCCGCCTACTCAATTTCGACTCTTGGCGCATCGCCGGCAGGCCTCAAAGCACCCAGTTCCTTGACTACCAAGTGGTCAATTCGAATATCGAAGCTGAGCGCGACCACTTGCGAGTTGGGGATCACCAGGTCCGCATATTGACTATGAAAGAGGCCATCACAGAGACTCGGCCGCTGGTACTTGATTCACTGCTCAAGATTCCGGCAAACTTCATCGTTTGCACGGAGTGGACACCCCTACCGGCGAGCAAAGCACGAAAGGAAGTGAACAAACGGCGCCGCCATTTCAATATGTCGAAGACGGCCTTCGTTTCGCAGATGGGGAACGACGTCACGAAGACCAACCCGCGCGATGTCCTGGTGGATGAATCAAAACAGGCGGACATTGAGAATCTGGGCGATTGCCTGCGTGCCCTGGGAGACGGTCAATCGCTTGGCGACTTCTCCCTCTCAATTGTTCTCTATGGCGACTCAAAGGCCAGAGTAGATGAGCTCGTCGGGGAATTCGTCAGTGTGTTCACGAATGCCGACGGGAATCTGTTCACCGAGTCCTACAACCAGCTAAACGCATATTTCGCGACCGTACCGGGCAATTATGCCCTAAATCTGCGAAAGCTGTATCTGCTGAATAGCAACTACGCCGACCTCAGTTTTCTCTTTACTATCCTGCCGGGCGAAACACGCAACGCTCATCTCGGAGCCGAGTATCTGGCTGTGCTGGAGACGGACAACAGCACGCCATACTTTCTAAACCTGCATAACGGCGAGGTGGCCCATACGCTCATCCTCGGGATGACGGGATCAGGCAAAAGCTACTTTTGCAACTTCTTACTGCAGAACGCACAGAAGTACGCGCCACAAACCTACATCTTCGATATCGGCGGAAGCTTCCAGTCGCTCACAACGATCTTCGGCGGGTCTTACCTGAATGTAGGCCAGGACGCGCGCGACTTCACGATCAATCCATTCTCGCTCGCTCCCACCAAGGAGAATACGCAATTTCTCTTCAGCTTCTTCCGTGTGTTGATTGAGGGCAACGGGCAGCGTTATCGGATGGATTTCAAGGAAGAGCGCAGGCTTTGGGATGCAATCGAGCGGATCTATGTGTTGGAGCCCGAACAGCGCACCGTTTCGAGCCTAGGCAACATCATCGGTGAATTGAAAGAGAGACTCCACAGGTGGACGAAAGCCGGTCAGTACGGGTTTCTGTTCGACAACGCCGAAGACACCCTCTCATTCAGTCAGTTTCAGACGTTCAACTTTGCTGGCTGGGGTGACGCGCCGGAGGTGCTTGAGCCACTACTGTTCTACGTCCTGCACAGGGCGTCGAACGAAATCGCCGATCCAAAGAAGCTGGCGACGTTCAAGATGTTTCTCCTAGACGAGGCGTGGCTGTTCATCAAGAACGAGACGATCCGCAACTACATCGTGTCCGCTCAGAAGACCTGGAGAAAACACAATGCCGCGATGATCCTTGCGACGCAATCGATCAAGGAGCTTGAGGAGTCAGGCATGCTGCAGATCGTCTCCGAGAGCTGTCCGACAAAGATATTCCTTGCCAACCCCGAAATGGATCGCAGCCTGTACCGTGAGGCATTTCATTTGAACGACACGGAACTGGACCTGATTGCCGGCCTGGTCCCACCAGGGCAGATGCTCATCCGGAAAGCGCAGACCTCCAAGAAAGTGCAGTTGAACGTCGATTCCGTCTCCCATTGGACCGCCACAAACAATGCGCGAGACAACCTTAAGAAGCGCGACTACTTCGAGCGTTTCGGCATTGCTGAAGGACTTCGCCGTCTCGCCCAAGACTATCCATTTCAACCTCGCAAGCTCGCCACGTCACCGACCAGCACCAACCAATAAGGAGCCCTGCCATGAAACGCGTCATAGCCTTTGCAAACATTCTTGTGGTCTTCATCTCTGTGAACGCCGTGGCGCAGGAGTCGGCGCGCACGGTGCAGTATCACTCTCAGGACATTGTCCCGATCCGTGCGAAGTTGAAGTTCACTACGTTAATTGAAGTGCCACCGACCGAAAAGATAATGGAGGCGGCGACAGGCGACAAAGAGTTCTGGATTGTCGATGTGGTTGGCAATTTCTGCTTTGTGCATCCTGCCAAGTCAGGAATCAACTCCAACCTGAACCTCATCACTGACAAGGGCAACATCTATAGCTTCACCCTTCAAGACATCTCCGCCTCGCCAGACAATCCGGATTTGAAGGTGATTGTCCAGCCAGCCGATCAGTCCGCTATCGTCGCGGCCAGCGGCCCTCCTCAGTTTGTTCCAGCAACACAATTGGAGCAGTCGAAGCAGCAACTTGCCGCGGTGCAGACGCACATAACGCAGGCGGTCGACGAATACAAGAGCGCCTACCCGTTGAGTCTGAAGTTCGACTACACGTTCAAAGCGAACGAAGCACCCTTCGATATCGAGTCGATATACCACGATGACAAGTTCACCTATATCAAAACCAGCGCGCCGGAGAAGTTCTCTGTCTATGAGATGAAGGACGGCAAGCCGGACCTGGTCAACTACGACCTGCGCGAAGGCACTTACATCATTCCGAAGGTTATGGATTCCGGCTACGTGGAACTCGGCAAGAAGCGCATGGAATTCTCTCGCAAGGGATAGTCACACTCACACGAAACGGGGCGGACAATGACTGAGACTACGATCAATGCGCAGCAGGCGGTTCCACCGGAGCCGGAACTCGTCAGAGACGTGCATGAGCCTAAGGGCGTTTTACGAAAGAATTTGAAGCCGTTCATTTATCTTGGCGCGGCGCTGCTCGTTATCTTGGCTGCCGTATTTAGCGGCACGAGCAAGAAGACGCCCTCTCAACAGGCAGCGGCGCGACATGAACCGCCGCAACCCACTGTGCAGGACAACACAGACAACAACGTCCAGGACCTCAAGAACCAGCTTGCCGCCGAGCAACAGAGGCAGGCTCAGCAGGCCGGAGCTACCGGCGACCCAGCGCTTGCCACTGCAACTCCGGCTCAGCAGGCCGCCGCCGCAAGATACAGTTCGACCGGCCAGACCGTTCCTTGCGTTCCTGGTCAGCCATGCGCGCAGCCAAACATCTACGGCCAGCAGACAGGCCAGCCGTCGATCTCTCCTCAGGAGCAAGAAGCTCAACAATTGGCAGCCAAGGAGCGAGAACTGGCATACAACTCGCGATTTGCATCGAATCTCGTATATACCCACCAGCCGGAGGCAGCGGTCTCGCAACAGCTCCGGCAGGAGCGAGAGGTTCCGACTGTGGCTGGCTATTCACAAGGTCCGAACCCAAACGCCGCCGCCTCCACGCAAACGGCAGCAGCCTTGTCGCGGCTCGTCCTGCCGGTGACCCGCCACCAGCAGTCGGGCAAGCGTCGATCAAACATGGTCCCGAAGTGAACATCGACTCTGCAGTGGGCCAGCCCTACGTCATCTATGAAGGGCTCACGATGGACACCGTGTTGATGAACCGGCTTGACGGCGATTCCGTTGGCCCAGTGAAAGTGCTCGTCTCAAATCCTGTCTATTCACATGACGGTCAGCATGTGCTCGTTCCGGAGGGAACAATCGTACTGGGCGAAGCGAAAAAGATCGGCTCCAACGGCTTCGGCCAACAGCGCCGCATCGCGGTCACCTTTCACCGCATGCTTATGCCTGATGGCTACTCAGTAGACCTCGACCAGTTTCACGGTCTCGATCAGATTGGTGAGGAGGCCCTGAAAGATAAGGTAAACAACCACTACCTTGAGATCTTCGGCACCTCAATTGCCCTCGGCGTTATTGCGGGTGCAGGCCAGATCACCCAGGGTGGAGGCGCGATTACGACGAGCGGATCACAGGCGTTCACTACCGGAGCCGCCAGCGGCGTTTCGCAGTCGGCAACCACCGTCCTAGATCGGTTCATTCAGATTCCGCCAACAATCACGATTCGGGAGGGTCATCGGGTCAAGGTCTATTTCACCCAGGACATGCTTCTCCCAGCGTACGAGAACCATACAATCCCCAATTCGTTCTAAGGAGCGTCTATGCGACGTACAACGGGACTCATTGCTCTGACCGCAACACTCACATTCATGCTCGCTGGATGCCAAAGCCACCAGGCAAAGGTTGATGCGCTTCAGAAGGAATATGACCAACTCAACCAGCAATTTGCCAAAGACTGTTCGGCAGAGTATCTGAAAGTCCCGCCAACACTCAGCCCAAAGTGTACCGACGAGAGCAAGAAGCTGGGCGAAGCCGGCAAACGGCTTCAAGAGGAACGCGCAAAACAGTAATCATCCGGAGGACCCAATGCTAAAGCAGTTCATTCTCTCTGCGCTCATCGTGAGCGCAGCGCCGATATCCTATGCCCAATTTGGTTCGGGCATCGTGTTCGATCCAACCCAGTCGGCTCATGCCGCCCAACAGATTCTCCAGGCAAACCAGCTCTATACCACTACTGTCGAGACAGAACGGAACGTCATCGGTGCCTACAATCTCGCACAAAAGATGGCCAATCTCCCGCAGGCGCTTTACACCTCCTACACCAATTTAGGACGTCAACAGTGGACCATTCTGACCCAGCCGCAGAATACATATGGAAACTCAATTCCGTGGATGAACGCTGCATCGGCCGGTTACGGCGCTGCTGCTGCGAACCAAACGGCCAGCATCCCACGTACAGGTCAAATCTCCGGCTACGGCTCTTTGAGCCCTCAAGGTCAACAAGCCATCGCCGCACGCGGCGCGACTGTCGATCTCTCTGATGCGGTCAACGCAAGTAGCTTGCAGACCGCAGGCACTATCAGAGCCAACTCCGCGCAGCGAGAGGCCGATATCAGCCAGCTCGAAGCGGCCACTCATTCCTCTGATCCATCGCAGCATACCGAGATGGCGACCCTGCAACGGATCAACCAGGCTCTATTGATCGAATTGCGCGCTCAACAGGACACCAATCAGATGCTTCAGGCTCAGGAGTTGCAGCAGATGATCGGCCAAAAAGTGCAACAAGACAATCTCAAGTCGTTGTTCCAAACCGGCAATGGCTATCAACAGACTTTCAATACGGTGACGCCGCAACAAACGACCGCGGGCACCCAATGGGCATTCCACTACTAGGACATGCGGAGGCAAGCGATGGACTTCTTAATCCTCATCAAGAATGGATGCGACAATCTCACGGCCACGGCCGCGCCGTCAGTCGATTCGCTCGGCCTGCATATGGTGCTATCGCTTGCCACAATCATGATGGTGTGGTTCGGCGTGCAGGAAGCGCTTGCCTCCGCGCAGGGTGGTCCGGGCTTCAATATGGCAAAGTTTCTGAATTTCTTCTTGCTCCTCACCTTCGCTTACTGCTTCGTGAAGTTCTACGACGGCTCAATTCCGGGGATCGGGTACTCGCTGAAGAGTTTCATCAGTGGGGGAACCAGTAGCCTGGTCGACTACATCGGAAACGACTCGACGCAAGAGGTACAGACGACGATCCACAATGCGCTAGCAAAGGTGGGGACGATGTCACCGTCTTTGACCGAGCCCTATACGCTTCTCTGCACGTACACGGTGCAGATCATTTTGAGCATTTTGACCGCTTTGATTGCAGTCATCATTGCGTACGGGGCCATAGGGGCAACCATTATCGGCCTGCTCGGTCCCGTATTCATTCCGTGGATGGTCTTCGACAAGACCGACTTTCTGTTTTGGGGATGGTTAAAGGCCTTCATCGGATTTGAGTTCTACAAGGTCGTAGCCGCGGCAACCCTCAGCGTAATGAGCCATCTTCTGATCAGCTATCTCACCAGCGGTGCGATGAACGTCGATGATCCCAAGAACCTCATTTACCTGATGCCCGCACTTCTAATGTTGTGCATTGTTGCGGGGTTCATTTTGCTGAAGATTCCGACTATGACCGCATCCCTCTTCTCAGGCCATACGGGTGGTCACGGCAGCGGAATGGGCGGACTCATTACCGCTGCGGTTCTTAAGGGATTCTAGAGGAAAACTGGAGGACATATGACGACTGCGACGAAGCCCACACCCGAGATCACACGCGCAGCAGAGCGGTATCTCGAACAATATGGAGACCCGCTCGTGATGAATACCTATCTCAAGGTCATCATCCTCGTTCTCGCGGTCGTCTGCCTCTCCCTGGCTGCGCTTGTCTTTAGAGGCCAGAAGGCGCTTGCCGATATGCATCCGTTGATCGTTCGGATTAACGACGTGGGGCGGGCCGAAGCGATTGACTATCGCAACTTCCAATACCGCCCTCAGGAGGCGGAGAACAAATACTACCTGACCCGCTGGGCTGAACTCTATTTCAGCCGCAATCGCTTCACGATTGAGCGGGACCAGACGAACTCACTCTACTTTCTCAATGGTGATGTCCAACGGGCTGTGATTGACCAGGAGCGGAAGGACAATTTCATCCCCACATACATCAAAGACAGCACCCTTCCGTATGTCGATGTCGAGGTGAAGGAAGTAGTCCTCGACGACCTGCGTCAGTCGCCCTATTCCGCCCGCATCGAGTTCGAAAAAGTGTACACGAATCCGTCGGATCACACGGAACTGAAGCGGGAACGATGGACGGCCAGCGTGACGTACGTCTTCCGCGAGAACGTGAAGAACAACGAGCTGGCCGTGAATCCGCTCGGATTGACGATCGTTCGCTTCCGGGCCGACCAGGCATTCAGCTAAGGAATAGTCGGCATTCCCAAAGGAGAATCTATGGCCACACTCGCTGCCAATTCGGCTGCTTCACCCTCTCTGTCCCTAATGGCGCTTGAAACGGCGAATGCTTGGCAGACTGCACGAGAATCCGGTGAGGATAGCCTCTCGTTCTTGGGCGGACAAAGGCGCTCGAATGGATCCGCGATTGCCCCGGACTTCTGCAGCCAAAGCACCGACGAGAACTTTGGTCCCGTGTGCGTCTGGCGTTATGTATCCCGCTTTTTGCTTGGTCACTGCTTCGGGGCCATTCCGGCGCCCGGCGGCACTGCGCCGCTCTGCTTCGGCTACGCCGCCCTTCGGGTCATGGTTCCTCCCTAAAGGGCACCCTCCAAGAAAGCGCGACTTGGCGCTTGGGAGCCGGGCCCACTCGCTTGGCTTCGCCCGGTGTGACCCAAGCAAGATCGGGAAATTCAACAAACGGAGACACCCTCATGTATCAGAACAAAGTAACCCTCATCGGCTTCCTCGGCAGCGACGCAGAAGTTCGCTCCAACGACAACCGCAGCTTCACCACGCTCTCGCTGGCAACCAAGTCGTCCTACAAGAAAGATGGCAAATACATCTCGCACACCGAATGGCACCGTTGCGTCGTCTTCGGAAAGCTTTCGGAGTTCGCCGGCACCCTGAAGAAAGGAGCGCATATCCAGGTCGAGGGCGAACTGCGCAGCCGCGAGTACGACAGCAAGAAGACGGACTCAAAGCAGCGCATTTGGGAGATCAAGGTCGACTCGATCCTGAAGCTTGACCGGGCCGAGAAGTCCGCGCCGGAAGATGGCGAGCAGGACGATGCTTCTAACGAGGAAGTGGCCGCTTAAGGCCCTTTCTCTTCACTCTCGGAGGCCTGGCTACCTGCTGGGCTTCCATCTCTGTGAGGCTCCCGCAATGAGTTTCGAATTGATACTCCCATTTCTCCGGCCAATAGAAGGCCTGCTGCTCGATGACAGCATCAGCGAGATCATGGGCAATCCTGACTCATCGTGGTGGTGCGAGCGCGACGGCAAGATGCACCACGAAGATGCCGTTTCGTTCGATGCTGCCAAGCTCTTGACGGGTCTTGAAGTCATCGCCAATCAGCTCGGAAAGAAGCTCGATGAGGACAATCCCTCATTGCACGCGCAGCTTCCAGACGGAAGCAGGCTCGCGGCGTGGATTCCACCCATTGTGCGGCCATCCCCAGCACTGGCGATCCGTAAGTTCACCAGCCGCAGATTCACCATCGATGACCTGATTCAGCGCGGCACCATATCACGCGCTCTTGCTGAGTTCTTGGGAGAGCAAATATCCAACGGAAAGACGCTGCTAATTAGCGGCGGAACGGGGACCGGGAAGACGACTCTTCTGCGGATACTGGCGGACTTCATTCCCGACTACGAGCGGATTGTCGTCATCGAGGATACCCCCGAACTTCATATTCGGAAACCCAATATAGTTGCGGCCGGATCTCAGACGAATACCTTCAAATCTCACGTCTCCTTTGACGACCTGTTGAAAGACGCACTTCGGTTCCGTCCCGACCGAATCATCCTCGGAGAAGTTCGGGGAGTTGAAGCGCGAACTTTGCTCGATTCGTTCAACACCGGCCATTCAGGATCGCTGGCAACAATCCACGCGAACTCTGCCGAGAAGGCCCTTTGTCGTTTTGCGAATCTCGTCATGCGCGGCCACGCTCAGACGACGTTTTCCGACACTGAAGCAGAGATCGCAGAGGCCGTTGACTTCGTGGTCCATGTGGAACGTCAACCGGGGAGGCGAACCATTCGGGAAGTGTTGCGACTCAATGGTTATGACCGGCGGACAGAGCAGTTTCGGTTTGAAGCCGTATACGGCAGTGAAACAGCTTCCATTTCGGGGAGCTTCAACCATGTCTAAATGCCAGGAGATTGCTCGGCAATTCCTATCGGAATGGTTCAGGCCAGATGAGACGTTTGCGCTGCTCGCTCGTTACCCTCAAGCATCGCGCACCCTGCAGCGAATCGTTCGCCTCCCGGACCTGATGAAGTCGAACTATCTGGGTTGGCTTGCCTTTGAGAATAGCCGCGGTGCCAATATCTATTTCTCAATCAATCCGCTCTCGTTTGGCGCGAAGAAGCGGACTAAGAGCGCGGTCGCTGCGGCGAAGGGACTCTACCTCGATTTGGATTCGGATGGCGACCGCAGACTAGCAGCTCTGTGTGAATCGAATGCCGTACCGTCACCGACTGCTGTGATCCACACTTCGATGGGGAAACATCAGGTCATTTGGCGCGTCAAGGGATTCACGATTCCCGAGCAGGAAGTGATGTTGAAAGGGCTCGCCGAGACATTCGGCGGCGACCGTGCGTGCACCGACTGTGCAAGGGTCTTCCGCCTGCCTGGCTTCTTCAATCGAAAGTACTCTCCAGCTTTTCCGGTCACTTTGGAGATGCGGGCGATTCAGTTGGAATATTCGCGGAGTGATTTCAGGCTGGAATTACCCACGGTTGCGGACGTTCAACCTCACCACATCGACCGGCCAAGATCGCTCGGTTCCCGTACCAGATCAGAGAGCGATTGGAGATGGGTAATGGCTCAGTTGAACGCCGGCATTCCCGCTCAAGAAATCGTTCAAACGCTTGCAAATATGCGGAGCGACAAACCGAATCCTGACTATTACGCGAATCGGACCGTGGACATAGCGACCGCCGTTCAATGGGTTCGTAAAGGCGTCGATCGTGAATCTGTTATCGAGAGCCTGAAAGCGCGCAATTCTGCTCTTTCGACCGACCGCGCCGCCGAGATCGCCACGACTGCTTTCAGTTTTGTTCAACGAGTTCGAATTCTGCACTCCAAGGAGAACTAACATGCCACTGCTCGAAATCACTCAAAGCCGCCAAATCAGCGCCTCGGTTCGGCTTGATGAGGCTACTGCAACCCAGGTCGATCAATATGCCGCTTTCATTAAGGCCTCTGCTGACGACGTGGTGGATAAAGCACTCAACTACGTCTTCGCAAAGGATCGGGACTTTCAGGACTTCTTGAAGACTCCTGAGGCGAAGCAGATCAGTTCAACGTTGCGGGTCCGGAAAGCCCCGAGTTCCGAAGCGATCGAGCAGCCCGCGAAGAAGGCAGCCAGCGCGACGGTTCCCGTGGAATCAGTGCGGACGGTGAAGGCGTGATTCGGCGTTCAATTCCGGGGTGGAGCGACGACGGTGCTTCGCACCGGATGAACTGTGACACTCCACCCCTGAAAGGGTTGCCTTGGAACTTTCGGTTCCATTCGGAACCGCTACGAGAAATCAATGAGTTGCGCACTTTCCCGGTTCCTACCCGGAACCGGCAATTTGGAGCGCAATCGGCGAAAAATGACAGAGAACACAGTAGATACGGAATGAAGTTTGCGGCGAATCCGGGGACGGAATCGCCGAACTCAGAGCATTGGCACGCAGTTCACTCGATCCGAGGAAGAGCGTCAGATCTTGAGTGGCAGCCGAGGCTGATGGGCAAGACACCTGCGCGAATGGGCACGCGATCGTTGCTGCTGCGGTCGCAGTCGATGCAAGCCGCGGAGAGATGGAGATGCACATCTTCACCGAGCTTGTCGGCATCCAGATGCTCCTGATGAATGCGCTTGACCCGCTTCTGCGCGGCGAGAAGATGGCCCAAGAACAACTCGCCGCCCTCTACCGCCGAGTCCAGACAACCAAGGCCACGCAGGCCCAAGAACTCCTGGCCAAGCGCAATCAGAACAAGGAGAAATGACTATGGCGACCGTTCAACAATGGGGGCGTAAAGAGTCAATTATCTGGCCGCCACGTGGCTACGTTTACACCCTCGGAGCATTCATCTTCGCGTGCATATTGGCAGGTCTGTTCATCTACATTCGCTTTCAATATGGTCTTTCGCCTCTCCAGCGTTACTACCTCCCGTACTACTTGCGGACCGAGACTGCCGGCCTGACTCATCCCGTCAGCCAATACCAATTGCTCTACGTTTCGGACGGTGAAAAGCAGGGCAGAGCAGCCCTGGACAGCGATGTACAGCCGGGCTCAACTCCTCAATTCGGAGGCAAGCCGTTGCCTCTGATGCTTACTCCAGAGGCGGCGAAGCATGGCGACGTTTTATCTGATGCGCGAAAGCCTTCGGAACTATCAAAACAAGGCGCTGCATGCATGGATTGCTCGCTGGATTTATCAGGATGTGCCGATCTACAAGCTCTTCACGATGCAGCTCGTCTTTGGCCTCGTTGCCTTCGCCCTGCAGCTTCCATTTTCAATTCGTAAGGACATTCGGCGAATCAAGGATCTTCGCTATGGGCGGCGTCTCAAAGGCCCGGTCCTTGTGAATGGCAAGCAGTTCACAAAAGCTGTGGCCGGGAACGGCATCGGAATCACGACGAACGATTCAAAGCTGCCGTTGCGGATTCCGCGGGATGCCGAGAACAAGCATTTCTTGATCGTCGGCGACACCGGCAGCGGCAAGTCGAGCGTCATTCGCCAGATGCTTTACCAAGTCGAAGCGCGAGGTGACAGCGCCATTGTTTACGACCCGGCCTGCGAGTTCGTGAAGCAGTTCTACAATCCACATCGCGGCGACATCGTTCTCAATCCTCTTGATGCTCGAATGCCATATTGGAATCCTTCCAAAGAGCTGCGCCGCAAGGCCGAGGCAAAGGCGCTGGCCGTCTCGCTTTATCAACCGGAAGGGGTGTCCAATCGCTTCTTTGTTGAGGCTCCGCAGAAGATATTCGCTCATCTGTTGACGTATCTGCCGACGCCCGAGGACCTGGTCAAATGGATGTCCGATCCGGCTGAAATCGATCGCCGCGTCAAGGGAACCGAGTATTGGATGCTGATCGATCCGAAGGCTCCGCAACAGAGGACCGGCGTTCTCGGCTCGTTGAATATGAGTGCCGACAGCTTTCGCCTGCTTCCCAAGGAAGAGGAGACAAGTTCGGCCTGGACGGCGACACAGTGGGCCGAATCCCGCCGAGGGTGGATCTTCATTACATCGCGTCCGACCATGCGCGAGGCACTTCGACCGCTCATCAGTTTGTGGATCGATACTCTTGTGTTGCGCCTCCTCAATGAGCCGATGCCCGACCAGAAACCTGTCTGGTTTGTGATCGACGAGCTAGCCAGTTTGCAGCGTCTGCCGCAGCTTCATACCGCCATCACTGAGAATCGGAAGTCACAGAATCCTGTCATCCTCGGATTCCAGGGACGTAGCCAGATGGAAGCTCGATACGGGCAAGATGCGGAGGCGATGCTTTCGCAGCCGGCCACGAAGATCTTTCTGCGGACAACGGAGCCGCGTGCTGCCAAATGGGTAAGTGAAGCAATCGGGGAGGTCGAAATCGAGCGGCTTAGGGAAACTCATTACGACGGCTCGCGAGCGGGCAAGAACTTCGCACTTGACCGGCAGACCGAGCCGCTCGTTCTGCCTTCAGAAGTCTCAGGTTTGGATGACCTGCGTGGCTTCTTGAAGTACGGGAATCATGTCGCGCGATTCTCGTTTCCGTTCATCGCTCTTCGGGAGAAGAACCCCGGCTTCGATGAACGAAAGATGGACGACTTGATCATTCCGAGCACTCCTCTTCCTCCAGAACCGGAGGAGATGCAAGGGAATCTGCTGGCACCGGAACACGCTTGTCCAACCGTCCGAGCAGCAGTTGGAGTAATCGCACATGCTTACCATTTCAAAGCCATTGTCCGCCGGCCAGGCGCAGACCTATCACCAGAAGGAATTCACGGCGAAGGAGCAGAATTACTGGTCACAACGGGGTGTGATCGCCGGCGAGTGGCAAGGGCAGTCTCGCTGCACAGTTAGGCCTTGCCGGTGCGGTTTCCGCTGAGGATTTTGGAAAGCTCAGCCAGGGGCAGCACCCGGAGACAGGCGAACAACTTGTTCGACAGCGAGCGTCCTACGAGTACCAGGATGCCGACGGAAAGACCGTAAAGACAATGGAGCACAGGGCCGGATGGGACGCTACCTTTTCCGCCCCAAAGTCTGTTTCGTTGACGGCTCTTGTGGGAGGCGATGATCGTGTGCGTGAGGCGCACCGAGAGAGCGTCAGCACAGCCCTTGAACAACTCGAGTACTATACGCAGGCCCGCATCGGCGGGAACCATCCGCCAGAGACTACGGGCAAATTCATCGCCGCCAAATTCGAGCACGATACAGCTCGTCCAGTGGATGGGTATGTTGCGCCACAACTCCATACCCATGCGGTCGTTTTCAATCTGACCGAGCGCGAGAATGGTCAGCCGCGGGCGATCCAGCCGCAAAGCCTTTTCGCTTCGCAGCAGTTCGCGACCGCCGTCTATCAATCCGAACTCACGTACCGATTGAAGGATCTCGGCTATGAAATCACCGTTGGCCGAAGCGGAGCGCCAGAGATCAAGGGCTACACCCAGGAATACCTCGACGCTTCCAGCCCGAGGAGTCAGCAGATTCGTGAGTATTTGGAGCGGACCGGCCGCAGCGGAAGGGAGGCTGCCGAGATTGCCGCGCACTCAACGCGAGACCGCAAGGAGATCCATTCTCCCGGCGAGGTCATGGCCGCGCACCGCAAGCTTGCCGCCGACTTCGGGCACCAGGCGGATGCCGTTGTTCGCGCCGCACGGGAGCGGCAACAGCATCAGGAGAAGCCCACGAATTCGGTCGATCGGGTTCGGGAATCACTGACGTTTTCTCGCGATAAGAATTTCGAGCGCGAGGCCGTCGTGGACGAGCGGGTCTTGATTCGTGATGGACTCCGACGCGGTATGGGCGACGTCACCTATGCGCAAGTTCGCGGCAATCTGAATGCTCGAAT
The DNA here is from genome assembly GCA_963846095.1 of uncultured Acidobacteriaceae bacterium. Taxonomy (GTDB): domain Bacteria; phylum Acidobacteriota; class Terriglobia; order Terriglobales; family Acidobacteriaceae; genus Telmatobacter. The sequence goes on along the minus strand of CAWJUW010000003.1, from coordinate 5,811 downwards.
CGCATCCGGAGAATTCCAGACAGTCGAGCGGGCGCACATGCCCGGTCGTCAATTCACGACGGCCAAGACCATTGCCGCCGAGCACGAAATCGTCAGCCGCGTGCGGGAGGGCCGGAACCAGGTCGAGCCGGTTCTCTCACGATCTCAGGCAATCTCCATTGCCGATCGTCACCAGCACCTGAACCGCACTCAGCGGAGCGTTGTTGAGGATGTCTTGAGTTCGCCGGACCGTATTCAGGGCATCCAGGGGTTCGCCGGATCCGGTAAGACCACGACGCTTTCTGTTATCCGCAGCGCTGCGGAATCTCAGGGGTTCCAGGTCGAGGGCTTTGCGCCAACCTCCCGCGCCGCGCGGCAGCTTGGCGACGCCGGAGTCCATGCCGGAACGCTGCAAGGATTCCTCGCCAGGTCGATTCCTCCGGCTCCTCCAGAGCAGAAGCATTTCTATTTTGTGGACGAGTCGAGCCTTGCCTCCACGAACCAGATGCGCGAGTTTCTTTCTCGTCTTGCTCCTCAGGACCGTGTGTTGTTGATCGGCGATACGCGGCAGCATCAGGGCGTCGAAGCAGGCCGACCATTCGAGCAGTTGCAGGAGGCCGGAATGCGCACGGCCAAGCTCGATGAGATCGTTCGTCAGAAGGACCCGGAACTCAAATCCGCTGTCGAAATGCTTGCAACAGGTCAGGTCTCCGCCGCGCTCGACGCTCTTCAGAAACAGGGACGCGTCAAGGAGATTCCCGATGCCGAAGAGCGCATTCGCGCGATTGCCAGAAGCTACGTTGAGTCACCTGAAAAGACGCTTATTGTTTCACCAGACAATGCCTCACGGCGCGAGTTGAATGCCGCCGTTCGGCAGGAATTGAAAGCCAACGGCACTATTGCGTCCGAAGATCACAGCTTCCGAGTGCTTGTCCAGCGCCAGGAAATGACCGGCGCCGAACGCTCCTGGGCCAGTCGCTATGAGATCAACGATGTCGTCCGTTATGCGCGTGGAAGCAAGAGCGCTGGAATCGAAGCAGGAGAGTACGGAACAGTAGTCGGCATCAACTCGGCCGCCAACATGCTTACCGTCGAGAGATCCACGGGTGAGCTAGCCAATTACGACCCGCGCCGCCTCGCCGGCGTCAGCGTCTATCGAGAAGTCGCGCGTGACTTCTCTGCGGGCGACCGTATTCAGTTCACTGCTCCGGACAAGGCGCTTGGCGTCGCCAATCGCGACCTTGCCGTCATCGAATCCATCGGACCTGATGGGCAAATTACCGCCCGCCTCGACAACAACCGGCGCATAGAATTCAACGCCAGTGAGCATCGCCATTTCGATCACGGCTATGCCGTCACCAGCCACAGCTCCCAGGGACTCACCGCAGAGCGCGTCTTGGTCAATGCCGACACCGGCGTTCACCCGGACCTGCTCAACTCCCGTTTCGGCTACGTCTCCATCTCCCGCGCGAGCCACGAGGCCACCCTTTTCACTGACGACATCGCCAAGCTCAGCCCGCAACTTAGCGCCGATGTCTCCAAGACCTCGGCGCTGGAAATCAGCCAGGCTCCAACTGTAGTCCAAGGCATAGGGGTGATGTGAGATTCCACACTCAGCTTCTGCAGATGATGCCCGAAAAGCGCCAGCCAACTCTCAGCTGGCGGTTTTTAGGGAGTGATGGGGGTCACAATTCTAACGGGCAAAAGAACGGGATTGAACTCTGGCTCGCAAGCTCCTGCTATGATTGCACTTCGCCATTAAGTAGCTTTCTTCAGGCTTCTGGAGCGCTCGATCATGCAGTTCATCTCACAGCCATTCGGAGAAGTACGTCTCGGAGACTTCCTCCTAAGCCATCTTGCTGACCCACAGTGGACCGCCTTTCGAGCCGCGATTGCGTTCGTCAAGCGATCCGGCACCCGATTCATTCGCCAACCCCTTCAAGACTTCAGCGCCAGAGCGCAAGTGAGAATTTCGGTTGGCGTAGATTATTCGGTACCTCTCGGGAAGGGCTTACCGATCTTCTTGATTCAACTCCTGGGGGAGAGATCTTTGTTTATCGGAACAATGGACCGTCTACCTTTCATCCAAAGATCTATCTTTTTAAGTCTGCAACAAAAGCCGAGGTGCTCGTTGGCTCAGGTAATCTGACGGCAGGTGGTCTGTTCACTAACTATGAAGCGTCGCTCGCAGCGTCTCTGGACCTCGCCATTCCTGAAGACGTGGCGTTTCTGCAGCTCGTCCAAACAACTCTAGACTCATGGTCCCAGCGGCAACAGGGTGTTTGCTACCAGGTTTCGCCGGAATTGGTGGAACAACTGATAGCCTCCGGTTTGGTGCGAACGGAAGCGCAATTGGCGGCAATGCAACAAGCCGTACCGCCCGTGCAGCCCCCGGGAGCTTCTCAGACAACCGCCGCGGCTGGTGGAGAGACACTCACAACTGCACCGCCACCGCTGTTCATTACAGTGACCGTTCCCTCTCCCCCCAGCGTAGCGGCCGCGGAAGCCGCAACAGAGGCGGCCGCAGAAGCGACTGAGCCAGGTTCGGCATCACTGGTCGTGCCGGTTTCTATGGTTCTTCCGCCCGGAATCGTTCCGTCTCAAAATGGTGGTCCAAGTTGTTTTGTGATGACACTTCAAAACACTGATGTAGGTTTTGGACAAACGACCCAAGGCACTTCAAGACGCTCCCCAGAAGTGTTCATTCCACTTGCGGCGTTGGACGAGATCCGGACTTCCGGACATTCCCGAACCAGTTCACCGCCGACGTAGGATGGAACAATACTCACCCGACAAACAGGCGCAACGGGCTCGGGAAGATGGATCGAATGACTGTGCCTATGCGGATAGGCGGGTTCAGACAGTCAGAATGTTCTTCAATCCCAGAAAAGGTGATTTTAGGCTCGGGAATGAAGCGCTGCGAAGTGCCGGAAATATCGGCGACATCCTGTTTGTCCGTCGCGTTGATCCGGTGAATGGATTCGAATACGATGTTCAAGTGGCACCGCAGGGATCGCCATTTTTCGGGCAACTTGCGCCGTTCTGCAACACCCAAGTACCCAATTCATTAAAGCGATTCGGCTACTTTTAGTCAGGAGTTCTGAAGCAGAGGATTTCTTCCGAAGCGACGGCATTGTTCTTGAAAACGTCTCGGGAAACCAGCATCTCCATAGGGATGCGTCTCTCGGTCTTTGACCTACTCCTGACGCAATATCTACAAGCAAACTTGCGGTCTCAATCTCCACTCTCTGACCACCCGCAATCGTGTGATTGTTTCCTATCACAACATAGGCCGGACTGCCAGGCCGAAGGACGGCTATCATCCCTTGAAAACCTGTTGCATGTCAATGAAATACTTAGTAAGCAGCGAAGGCAGATTTCGACGGCGAAAGCCTACCTCGATTTGGGAATTAGTGTGCTCACTTTTTGGATCAAGCCTGAAACCGATTTTGGGAGTTCCTTCTTGTTGGACTCAAAGAGCTTCCAGTACGTCGACCTTTGACCTTCGCTGATCTCGCGATTTCCAATCATGTGCTGATCCCGACGCCTGTGGTCCGGACGCGACAACAATCCGAGATAGCATAGACTCAATCGATCGGTATCCAGATAGGGGAGGGCTGTAGCGTATGGAGGCGAGGTGATGATGGCATCAATCTTTCCTTTGCGGCGGCTCCATTCCGATGCTAAGTCTCGCGCATCGCCTTCGTTAGTGGTCCAAGAGCCGAGAGGAGCTCTCCTTGTTTTGATATAGCAGTGCCAGCACCACGCGAACTGAACGGCCCATCTCTTCTAGGAATTCTCGAATAGGGTCATTTCCGCGTCTACGCGCAATTCTTTGCGCACCCGTAAGTCGTCATCTTTTTGCCACGACACACTCCTAAGAGTATTGCTCAGGCAGAGCCAGAAAAAATCGCTGACTTGCCTATCCGTCGCTTGAATTGCACGTGCAACCTCATCCAAATCCTGTAATACCTGTTCAGGGCACATGCTCGTAAAGAGCTGATCACGCGCAGGGAGCGAGCCAAAATATGCGAGGGAAGCGAACTTCTGTTACCGCCTTGCTGACGAGTTGGCCTTGAATACGTTTGTACGACGAAACCAGAAAATCGGACTGACCGAAAGCAAGGAACACTTGACCCTCGCCATCAGGACAGACAATGGGTTCATGTCGAGCCCAATCGCCTCATAGCCGCCGAGCACCGCTTCAACACACGTGGTTCCGCTACCGCACATTGGGTCCGCAACAATTCCACGCTTTGGAACACCAGCAATGTTGATCAGAGACCGAACAAGTTGTGGGAAGAACTTCCCGCGATACTCGTGAATTCCATGCGTGCCATATCGGAGACATCTGCGATTAGGCAGACCAATTTCAGTCGCCAGCAGGAGTTGTGGGATTTCCTTTGGAGAAACCCCATTCCGCACAACATTGACGGTCCTCTCACGCAAAACCTGAGTAGTTAGGTATGGTTGCTCTGCCCCAATACTCTCCCAATAAGCCAGGCCTCGAGCTAAAGTGGCCGGTCTTCTCCCGACAGTGGGAGGAATCGAAAAACAAATAGGATCTCCCGACTCCTGCTCTATGGGAATTGGCTCCGAATGGGCAAGGGCGGTGAGTTCGGCCAGTGCCAAGTCGCGCTCGAAGGGTTGGATGTAAGACTTCATTCGGCATACGAGCGGTTTCTTCATGAAATCGTTCCCCACGGTTTTGAAGGATCAGAATCTTCTCTTCCTTGATCTTTCCGATTGTCCTCATCCAACGCCTTCTTGGTAGTTTGAAGCGTTCGATTTATACGGCGCACTTCAACGAAACCGGCTGATCGAGACGCATCGGAAATGAGATCGGCATTGTTGATACGTTCGCCTTTCAAGGGAGAGTCTCCAACAACGAAGCAGGCATAGCGCCCCTTCTTAAGTCGGCCTCCGAGCCAATGCATGATGGCGGTAAATTCCTGTCGAAAAGTGTCCGCGGTTGCTCTGTTCTTCGAAGGATTGCTGTACTTGCGGTGACTACCAATCTCTTCCTTTTTGAATTTGGGTTGATCCATTCCAAGCCATAACATCCGAGTCATGTGGTACAGGTGATAGCTGAACGCGTTCGGGTATGGTGGAGAACAGACGACCAGGTCGAGAACGTCCACATCGGGGTTCATGAGAATATCCGCCTGCAAGACCTGGCATCTGAATCGCTCCTCAGCAAGTTCCGAGAATTCGATTGCACTACGCGTTATTTGTTCCAAGCTCCGCGAAAAGCGCCTGAAAACTTCCCCGTTGGTGAGCTGCTTGTCGCGCCTTACGTAACGGGTAATCCCAATCTTGCCGCGAAACCATCACAACGATTGAAGAGAATGCCCTAAGTGCGAGCGTTTGCGCCGCCCCGATGTTCAACATTCGGCACCAGGACAAACACTCCGCCAGCTCTTCAATGACAAATGGATCAAACCGAAACTGAAGGAAGTCGCCCTCAGGTCGCCAGGCTTGCGATACGAAATTGGTTGATGGAAACAATTCTTCCTGCGTGAGCGAGTTGCCTTCACCATTAGAACGTCCCGCGAGCTCGTCACCCATCTCTCTAGCCTTGCGAGCAATTTCGAAAAGACCGGCGGCGTCCTGGTCTGAAATGAAACCCGTTTTGGCTTTGGTGATGAGACAGGCTAGTGGATTTGCATCGATTCCGATTGCGTGGCGTTTTAGCGTAAGCGCTTCCACGAGTGTCGTGCCGCTACCGCAGAAAATATCTGCCACTACATCTCCGACAGCAGACAACTCCTGAATAAGCGCATTCGGTATCTGGGGGATGTATTTCGCTGGATAGGGGTGAATACCATGTGT
>CAWJUW010000002.1:0-71604 GCA_963846095.1 uncultured Acidobacteriaceae bacterium | reverse complement strand
TTCGACTCCCGCCGCCTCCACCATTCTTCGCCCTCCACAAGGGCTTGCCACATCACCTTCCGCGAAGCCTTGGCGTTAGCGGGCGCTTCGTACCTTCTTTGACGGCTTCGAACGGGGCCCAGCAATCGCCTTGCGAGATATCTGAAATCTTAATATTCCCGTCGTTTCAAGAATCGCGGCTTCAGAGGCCAAAACTCCTTGTAACTTATTGTGCATAAAAGAAATGGCGCAGGCGAAGCGCGGCGGGAAACTCGCCTTTCGCCTCATGGCATCCAACCCACAAAGGAGATTCTATGAACACGTTTCAACGGGCTCTTGTGCTTGCAATTTTTTCCGCAGGCCTTGGCGGTGGGGTTGCCATCGCGCAGGAACATCACGACAACCATGCTTATGTTGAGCACAAGGAGTGGAGAAGGGGCGCAGTCATCCGGCATGAAGACTGGCAGCGCGCGGAAGTCGTGGATTACCGGCAGTACCATTTGAAGCGTCCGCCGCGCGGTTACGAGTGGCGTATGATCGACGGGCAATATGTCCTGGTCAACTCAACAAACTTCCACATCGACACCGTCATTCGCATCCCCTAACGAAAAGCAACCAATGCTGGCCGCTGGCGGACCCTCCGCGACGGCCAGTAACTCCGCTACCGCTCTTTAAAACTTATACCCGGGCTTGAGTTCGCAGAGGTACACCGTTGTGTGTTCTGAGTCGTTGCTCTTGCGCGTAGTGCAGGTCGCCCAACTGAGATAAAGATCCGGTCCTAGCGGAAACACCATCGGCGTTCCGTTCACCTCGGCTTCAATGGTTACACCTTCCTGGGTGGGCGGCAGGGTGAAGTTCAGGGTCGGGCCGAAGAACACAGGATAAAGATAGCGCACGCGCGAAGCCATCGCCGTGTGGAATACCTCCGCCTCGATCAGGAACGTCGCCGTATCGGACCAATCGACCGCCGATGCGGTGATGTTCCGGCCGCCGTTGACATATCCACTGGAGTCGAGCCGTGTGAACGGGCAAGGCCCAGCGATGCAAGAGCCGCGAACACTGCGAAATTCATTGCCCGGCCCCGCATCGAGCGAGATCGATCCGGTATTCGCTTTCCAAAGCCCGTCGGGAGAGCATGGTCCATGTCCGTCGCAGGGCACATTGCCCTTGTTGACAACCTGAAATGTCTGCACGGCGCTGCCGACGTTATCTTCCGAGGGCAGATTTACCGTGTAGCGTATGCGAATGTTCTTCACAGCTTCGACAGGTCCCTTGACGCTTTGAGGGGGCTTCTCGGGCAGCGGGGCCATTTGGGCCACAAAGAGCTCCCGACTCGTCAGCCGTAGCCCCGTCTGCAGATTCAGTTTGGTCGGCTCATAGTCGGGATGCTGAAAGGTGAGCTGGAGAGTCTGGCCGGGCCAGACCGCCTCGGGAAACGTGAGCGTGAAGTATCCGCCAGCGTCCGACTGAGTCGTCACATGCGTGACGCCGTCCGTCGCCGTGATTACGGCATCGGTGACGGGGAGCTGTTTCCGCGTGTCCTCGTCTTTGCGAACCACGGCGCCCTGAATGGTCAGCGAGCGTGGCCGCCAGTGGTGCATCCGTACGAGGAAGAAGGTTGCCAGCGCAGCCGCCACAAGGACAGCAGTGGACCAAAAAGCAACAAGTGCAGGTCGTATTTCCCGATGTCTATGCTTCAGCATTTACCCGCTCGACTCATTCGATGCGCTGCGCCGCAAGATGTGTTCGCGAGATCATTCGCTCTGCGAACTTTCTGCATCCAATCCCGTTGATGTCAGAATCGTACAGGAGCCAACAAGGTTCATGCTCCACAGCCCGGCCGACGGATAGAATTGAACCAATGGAGCGGCTAAAGTCCACAGAAAAAAAGGGTACGACAGGCATGGAACGTTCGCGGCGCAAACTCCTGCGCCAGATGGCGGGCCTTTCCCTGGGATTGCCGCTGACCTCCGCCGGCGCTCTCCCTCTCCTCGAAGAGGAGCCCCCGCAACAAGGGCGGATACAGCCGCATTCAAGGCCGGCGCCGCCTCCAGCGCCAACGGCTTTAGCGCCGGAAGACGATCAGTTCCTCGATGCCGTCATTCGCGCCAACTTTCTTTTCTTCTGGGAGCAGGGAAACCCGACGACAGGCCTGGTGAAGGACCGTTGCAATGTAACCACCAAGGACACAAGCATCGCCGCCAGCATCGCCTCTACCGGCTTCGGACTGACAGCTATCTGCATCGGCGAGAAACGAGGTCTGGTCAGCCGCGCCGAAGCGCGTGTGCGCGTGGTGCAGGCACTCTCGTTTCTGTGGCACAAACTGCCCACGCATCGCGGCTTCTTCTATCACTTCGCGAATATCAACACCGGAGAACGAATCTGGGATTCCGAGGTTTCATCGGTCGACACCGCCATGCTGCTTTGCGGCATCCTCACCTGTAAAGCGCACTTCGAAGATCAGACGATCTCCGAGTTGGCGCATGCCATCTTCGATCGCGTGGACTGGACATGGCTCTCGGAAGACACGTCGCTTCTTTCCCACGGATGGACGCCGGAGTTCGGTTTCATTCCTTCCCGGTGGGATCTCTATAGCGAGTTGATGATGATGTACCTGCTGGGCATGGGGTCGTCTTCGCACCCATTGGCGAGCGAGACTTGGTTTGCGTGGAAGAGAATCCCCTGGGAGTTTGATGGTTTGCGCTACATAGGCTCGTATGCGCCGCTCTTCGTCCATCAGTATTCGCAGGCCTGGTTCGATTTCCGGGGCAAGCGCGACCGCTTTGCCAATTACTTCCAGAACTCGGCCATCGCCACGGACGTTCATCGGCGCTTTTGTATCGGACTCAACGAGCAATTTGTCGATTACACCAATGCACTGTGGGGCATTACGGCGTCGGACTCAGATAAAGGCTATGTGGCCTGGGGTGGCCCTCCTGCCACAGGGCCCATCGATGGCACCATCGCTCCCGCAGCGGCCGGCGGGTCGGTGCCGTTCCTTCCCAACGCCACGATGCGGGTGCTGCGAACCATTCACGATCACTATCCCAAGGCCTGGTGCCGTTATGGCTTCATCGATGCATTCAATCCGCTCACCGATTGGTACGATACCGATGTGATCGGCATCGACACCGGGATCACGATGTTGATGGCAGAGAACGCCCGTACCGGATTTGTCTGGGATACCTTCATGAAGAACCCTGAGGCAAAGCGCGGCATGGAGATCGCTGGATTCAAGCCGGATCCGGCGGCCACTTAATCGCGACTTATCTTTTCATCGCCGGGCCTGATTCTCGCCCGGAGCTTTCTTAATTTGTGGCGAGGGCGCGCTAAGTCTCTGGAAAGGGACGTGCAAACAACGAACTGGAATATGTGCGCATCGCATAAACGAAGGATACTGATACAAGACACTGATTCCCGGCGACACCCGCCTCGATGAAGCTTCTGCTCAGTCTCCACCCGGTTAGTAGCTCTCTAACAACCTGAGTTTTTTGAAGAAATGTCCACGACTGCGCAGGAAACAGATCTCGCCGAGTTGAACGGCGAGGAACAACCCGATCCGAAACCACCAGGCAATGCCTGGGCCGATCGGCTGCGCGCGCTCAAGAATGTTCCGCCGGTCCTCCACTTCGTTTGGGAATCGGGCCCGGCCATTGTCTTCTGGAATATCACCACCCGTATTGTGGTTGCGTTCCTGCCGGTGGCGATCGGCATCGTCGGCAAATTCATTGTAGATGGGTTGAACCACAATGCACTGCACAAGCCATTCCCTCAGCACTTCTGGTGGCTGGTCGGCGGCGAGATGGCGCTCGCGGTGCTCACGGGAATTCTCTCAAGGTCGGTTGACTACTTCGATAATTTGCTCGCGGATCGATATACGCACCATGTGAGCGTGGAGGTGATGCGCAAGGCTGCGTCCCTCGACGTGACGGTCTACGAAGATCCTGTTTTCTACGATCGCCTCGAACGTGCGCGTGTGCAGGCGACTGACCGGCTCGCCATGATCCAACAGATGGGCAGGCTGATTCAACAGTCGGTAACCGCCATTGCCTTTTCGGCAGTGCTCATTCGGTTTTCGCCTCTGCTTCTGCTTCTGCTGGTCGGGGGTATTATCCCCGCGTTCCTGGGGGAAAGCCACTTTGCCTTTCTCACCTATGCGAAAAATTTCCGTCAGACTCCGTCGCGTCGACAGATGGACTACCTTCGCCAGGTGGGTGGAAGCAAAGAAGCCGCGAAGGAACTCCGTCTTTTTAATCTCAGCGACTACCTCACCGGCCGTTTCACCGCGCTCTCGCTGGCAATCTACAAGGAGAACGTGGCTCTCAATCGGCGCCGGCTTTTCTGGGGCGGTTTGCTCGCCATCATTGGGCAACTCGGCTATTACGGGGCTTACGTTTTCAGCATCTACCGTACCTTGCGCGGCACCTACACCATCGGCGATTTCACGCTGATCACCACGGCCATCATTCAAGCCATGGGCAATATTCAGCAGGCGTTCTCCACCGCCTCTGGAGTCGCGGATCAGGCCCTCTTCCTCACCGATCTGCTGGCGTTCTTCGAGATGAAGCCGCGCGTCGAATCGAAGGCGAACGGCTTGCGCACGCCGCGCCCAATTCAGCGGGGGTTTGAATTCCAGAATGTCTCATTCGCATATCCCGGCACCGAGCGCCGGGTACTCAGCAACTTTAACTTCACTCTTCGCCCCGGCGAACGGGTCGCACTTATTGGTGAGAACGGCCAGGGCAAAACGACGATCGTCAAGCTGATCACGCGCCTCTATGACCCGACGGAAGGGCAGATTCTGCTCGACGGAGTCGACCTGCGCGAGTACGATCTTGCTGACCTCCATTCCGAGATAGGAGTCATCTTCCAGGACTTCATGCGCTATGAGATGACGGCGCGCGACAACATTGAAGTCGGCCGCATTGAAGTGAAGCATTCGCTCGAAGAGTTGCAGTACGCGGCGGATAAGAGCCTCGCTTCCGAGGTAATCGGCAAATTGAAGGGTGGCTTCGACCAGATGCTGGGCCGCCGCTTTGAAGGCGGCGTGGACCTCTCGGGAGGAGAGTGGCAGAAGCTGGCGTTAGCACGTGCTTACCTGCGCGATGCGCAACTGTTGATTCTGGATGAGCCCACTGCGGCTCTCGACGCGCGGAGTGAGCTTGAAGTCTTTGAGCGCTTCGCCGAACTCACCCAGGGCAAGATGGCACTTCTCATCTCCCATCGTTTCTCGACCGTCCGCATGGCCGACCGTATCGTAGTTCTTGAAGCAGGAAAACTCGTGGAAGAGGGCAGTCACTCGCAGTTGATTTCTCTGGGTGGACGCTACGCCGCCATGTTCGAAATGCAAGCAGCAAGTTACCGTTGAGGCTCGATGAACGATCAACCAGTCATGCCGCAATCCCGCGAAGCGCTCCCTGCTGAGGCAGCAGATTTTCTGCGCACGGCGGCGTCGTGGGATGTGATGCATCGCCCTACGGGCCCGAGCACGTTTCCCGCGCGTGTCTTGGGCGCTCGGAAGGCTCTGGCGCAACTCGAACGCGATCTCGCCCTGCTTCCGGCTTCCCGGCCTTCTTCTGAAGGCAACAGCGCCGCGCTTCTCGAGTTGCGCGCCAATGCCCGCCTTTTGCGTTCGGCCGCGAAGGGCCTGTCCAATCGCGACCGTGAGATCGGCCGGCTCCCGCGTGTTGTTTTACCGGCGCAGAGAGACGAGCCCCGCGCTGCGGCTATTGTCGCGCTCTATTTGCGCGCAGTGGGCGGGAACTTCGAACCGGAAGGCTTCAGCGCTTTTGTTGAAGCAGTGCAGGCGCATGAACCGCTCGGCCTCGAGGAGCTTTGGAACCTGCCGGCCTTTCTTTCCTTTGTGCTGCTCGAATCCTTACTCGATGGCGCGAAGAATCTGCTGCGCTCTTCCGATCTCGCCGCGGTTTTGCTCATCACCGTCGGCGTCAAGAGTCTTCGCTTAGTCGCGGATACGCCCTGGTCGCAGCTCATCGAGCCACTCATCGTTTTCGACGCAACCCTGCGTCGCGACCCCGATCGCACCTTTGAGCTGATGGACTTTGATAGTCGCGAGATCTATCGAAAGCGCGTGGCCATTGTGGCGCGACACTCTGACTGCATCGAAAGCCGGGTCGCGGAAATCGCTCTCGAACTCGCGCAACAAGGCGAGCGCACCCCAACCGACGACCCGCGCATACGGCGGAGACATGCCCACGTCGGCTATTACCTGCTCGACAAGGGCTTCTCTCAGCTCGCCCATCGCACCGGGTTCCATCCCCCGTTTAGCGCGCAATTGCGCTCGTTCATGCGCTCGCACGCCGACGACATCTACATCAGCGGCATTCAGCTGATCACGATTTTCTTCCTCGTCATCCTCCTCCTGTTTCCGCTCTCGCGCGCAACCCTTTTCGATTGCCTCATCTCCGCACTGGTGCTCCTTCTGCCCGTCATGCAGTGTGCAGTGGACCTGGTGAACAACTCCGTGACGGCGATCTTGGATCCGGATCCACTCCCGAAGCTGGATTTCGGCAAGGGCATTCCGAAGGAGTGCACCACTCTGGTCGCCGTTCCGACGCTGCTTTTGAATGAGAAGCAGTTACGTACGCTGGTTAATGATCTCGAAGTTCGTTACCTGGCCAATCGCGATCCGCACCTTCATTTTGCATTACTCACCGATCTCCCCGATGCGGTGAGCAAGCCGCGAACCAACGACTCCGACCCGCTGGCTGACTTGGCCATCCGCCTGATCGATGAATTGAATGCCAAGTATGGGGCGCAGAATAAGGGCGGCTTTATCCTGCTCCATCGCCATCGCATTTTCAGCGTGCGTGAGGGCGTGTGGATGGGTTGGGAGCGCAAGCGCGGCAAACTCCTCGATCTGAACAAACTTCTCGTGGGCGAGTTCGACGCGTTCCCGATCAAGGCGGGAAGGCTCGACCTGCTGCACGAAATTCGCTACGTGCTCACCCTCGATTCGGACACGCAGCTCCCGCGCGGAAGCGCCGCACGCCTCGTCGGCGCAATCGCTCACCCGCTTCATCAGGCGGTCGTGCACCCGAAGCTGCGCATTGTTGTCGATGGCTACGGCATTCTGCAGCCCCGAGTCGGCGTGAGTGTCCGTTCGGCCTCGCGATCGCGTATGGCCGCGATCTATTCAGGACAGAGCGGGTTCGACATTTACACCCGCGCGATCTCCGATGCCTACCAGGACTTGTACGGCGAGGGCATCTTCACCGGCAAGGGCATTTATGAAGTGTCGACCTTCCATGCCGTGCTCGATCGCCGCTTTCCGCGCAATGCGCTGCTGAGTCATGACCTGATCGAGGGCGCGTACGCGCGTGCGGGGCTGGCGACAGATGTGGAAGTCATCGACGACTATCCATCGCACCTCAGCGCTTTCAACCGGCGCAAGCATCGCTGGGTGCGCGGCGACTGGCAAATTGCGCAGTGGATGTTCGCCCGGGTACCCGATGAGGCACACCACTGGGTCAAGAACCCAATCTCTGAAGTATCTCGCTGGAAGATCTTCGACAATCTGCGGCGCTCGTTGGTTGAGCCTTTCACCTTCATACTTTTCGTTGCGGCCTGGCTTGGGCTCCCGGGTGGGGCTCTCTACTGGACGATGATCCCGCTTTCGCTGCTCATTTTCCCCACCATTGTCCAACTGGCGTTCAGCCTTGGTCGAGCAATGGCGAGCACGTCGAAGGGGCGCGTGGGCCAGGCTCTCTCCGGATTTGCACGGGCCGTCTTTACCGTTCTCCTCAATCTTGTCTATCTCCCGCATCAGGCGCTTCTCTCCCTTGACGCGATTGTTCGCGCCTTGGTTCGTCAGTTCATCACCGGCCAGCGGCTTCTGGAGTGGGAAACGGCGGCTGAAGCGGAAGCCCAATCGAAACGCAATACGCCTGCTGACCGCTACCTGATGCTGACGCCCTTTGTGGCCTTCTTCGTTGCGGTTCTGGTCTTCTTCGTGAATCCCGCGCACAACCACTATGCGCTCAAAGTGGCTGCGCCGATTCTGCTCGCATGGGCCGCGGCTCCGATTGTCACCGCATGGCTGAATGCCAAACCCGCGGAGCAGCACAAGCGCCTCGACCCTGCGGCCGAACAGTATCTGCTTGAACACGCGCTTCGCATCTGGCGGTATTTCTATCAGTTTGCCAACGAGACCCACAATTACCTGATTCCCGATAACGTTGAGGAAGAGGGCCTCTTTGAAGCTGCGCGCGTGTCGCCAACCAACGTTGGACTTCTTCTGAATGCGCGGCAAGCTGCATGTGAGCTCGGATTTCTTACCATCCCGGAAATGATCGACCTAACCGGCCGAACGCTGACGACGATCGAACATCTCGAGAAATTCAAGGGACATCTTTACAACTGGTACGACACGCGGACGCTTAAATCGCTCGACCCATCGCCGTTCGTCTCTTCAGTCGACAGCGGCAATCTGGTTGCGTCGCTATACACACTTCGTGCCGGCGCGCTCCAATTGTTGCGGCAGCCGCTCCTGGGGATGCAGCTTTTTGCCGGTCTCCGCGCCCACTGGCATATCGTTCGAGCGAAGACGAATGCACAGTCCCCCTTTGCCAAGCTAGTTCTTCCGGAGGCGAAGGCGCCGGTAACGGCTTGGATTGCATGGATGTCGACTGCAGGTGCATTGACTGGCGCGCCAACGAGTACCTCTACAGAATCAGCTGAAGGCGCATGGTGGGACAACGAAACCCAGAAACGAGTTCGCGCGATCTCGACCATTCTCAACAACTACTTGCCCTGGTTGCTGTCAGAGTATGCGCCGATTCGCGAGATCCCCGAACTCGGGATTCGTGAGGATGCTTATTCCCTTTCCATTCAAGAAGCCATCGAGTTCGCTGAACAGTTGGAATCGAATCTTCGGAGAGCCTGGCTCAAGCTTGTGGGCAACGCACAGCTTCTTGCTCTCGGCGAACAGCTGCGCGAGTCCCTTCCTCTCGCTGCGCAAAACCTGCGCAAGGCCGCGAGCGCGCTGAACGAGATCGCCGGCAGGGCGGAAACGCTGGCAGAGCAAACCGAATTCGCGTTTCTCACGAATCCGGTACGCCAGATTCTCTCGATCGGCTACGACGTTCGCGGACAAAAGCTTCACGGCGCATGCTACGACATGATTGCGTCTGAGGCGCGTATCGCCACATTTCTAGCGATTGCGCGGGACGAGATCCCACACCAGAGCTGGACGAAGCTGAGCCGTGATCATGCCTACGCATTCGGCGAATTTGTGCTCTTGTCCTGGACGGGAACTATGTTCGAATACCTGATGCCGGCTCTCTGGATGCGAAGTTATCCGGACACCCTGATCTCGCGCACTCTCGGAGCCTGCGTTGCGGTGCAACGAGCCTTCGCGCGCACGCTGAGTATTCCATGGGGCATCTCCGAGTCGGGCGCAGCGAAGAAGGATGATGCCGGGCACTATGATTACAAGGCCTACGGCGTGCCTCAACTCGCGCTCTGGGTTGATGCGACGGCCGGTCCGGTGGTATCTCCGTACTCCACCTTTCTCGCGCTCGGTGTCGATGCGCGAGCCGCGCATACGAACCTGCGATCGATGGAGGCAGCGGGCTGGGTTGGCGCGTACGGCTTCTACGAAGCCGCCGATTACACGGGGCACGGCCGAGCCGTACTAGTGCGCGAATGGATGGCGCATCATCAGGGTATGTCGCTTCTCGCAATCACCAACCTGCTTCAGGAGAATGCGGTACAGCGATGGTTCCACGCCAATCCCGTCGTCCAATCCACAGAGCTCTTACTCCACGAACTGCCGCTGAGCAAGGGAGTGTTGAAAGCCAAGCTCAAAGATAATTAGCGTCGTTCAAGGCTTCACTTCAATCAATGCCAACGTGTTGGGAGTCAGGTCAACTCTCAGCTTTCCTGCCTGCAGATGTGCGTTCTCAGGTGGAGGCAGGCTCGACTGCTGATTTAGCTGCTCTACCTGCCTGGGAAGCGGATCGAGCGGTTGACCCATCGCTGCGTAGGCTTTCAAGACGTTGCCATGGTCTTCATCAACCCGCTCAACGCTTACCTGTGCTGCGGCGGAAACACCAGAGAATTGAAATTCGATACTCCTGGTCGAACCTTGCTGATCGGGATCGACCAGGTTCCATGCGGCAATCGTGATTGCGCCGTTCGCCTTCTTCGTGACGATTACGTCGGTTGATGCGTTTGCAATGCGCAGGTTGCCGAGTTGATGTAGCAGGCTATATGCGTAGTAGCTGGGCTTGTTGATGCCACCCTTGGCGCGTAGCCCGAAGTGGCCTTCAAATGGCTTTGGAATTGGACCACCCTCTTCAAAGACGTCGGAAAACGTCCAGAAAGAGAGCATGTCCACGAGTCCATCACATTGCCGAATCGTATTTGCGAGAGCCGGGCCAACGAAAATGGTGTCGCGCGATTCCTTCATGCCTTGCACATTCCACTCCGTCCACATGAGCGGAACGTTCGGCATACTCGATTGCTTGATCTCCGTGTGTACTTTTGCGATTGCTCTGCAGACCCGGTCATCCATGGGAATCTTCTCGTCCGTACCAAACAGGTCTTCGACCGTGTCGTCCGCATAGCCGTGGGTTGATACAAAATCCACTGGGACGTGGTGTTCGGACGTGAAACGCAGGAAGTCCGGAACCCACGCCGCCGCCGCGGTTGCCGGGCCGCCGACCCGCAGACGTGGATCGACGCTCTTCACGTCGCGCGCGGTATGCTCATACAACTCGAAATAGGACCTCTGTCGTGGGATGCCATTCCAAAAGTCGATATTGGGCTCGTTCCAAACTTCGAAGTACCAGCTTGCTACTTCGTCTGCGCCGTAACGGTCGACCAGGTGCTGGACGAAGTGCTTGATCAGATCGTCCCAACGTTCCATGCTTTTGGGGGGAGAGACATTTTGTTTGTACCAAAAGGGATGGAGCGCGTCCGGATTGAAAGCTAGCTTCTTCGGCATGAAGCTGATTTCGACAAACGGTTTTACCCCGTCTTTCAAGAGCCCGTCATACACCTGATCGACATAGGAGAAGTTATAGACCGGGTTACCGTGCTCGTCTTCATCGTAAACACCAAGCTCGTCATGAAAGATAGCGTGAAAGCGCACATAGCGGAAGTCGGCCACTTGCTTTACTGCATGAACATCGTCGCGGTAACTCTGGCGCAATGCGAGAATCGCACGTCCCGAGCCAAACATCTGTTCCCAGAAGTGAGGGAACGGCGTCGTCGGACCGTGCGCGTCAATAGCTACCTGCTCCTGAGAGAGCCCGGAGTGGCTCATGATTACGAGAGTCAAGGCCAGCGCGGAATTCGTTGCCCACTGTGCAAATCGCACGTTGCTGCTCCTCTTCAAAGAAAAGCCATTTATATCAGCAAAGAGTCGTGGCAAAGAAAATGCGCGCTATGGAGTTGAATCCATCGCGCGCATCTTTTGAGACGGATCGACACCGGCCCTAGAAGCTGAAGCGAGCCTGCAACTGAACCGTTCTGCTTCCGAGCCCGTTTCGTGCCACACCGAAATCGCTGTTGAACGATTGGACGGAGCCATCGGGATTCACGGAGCCGAGAGTGTTGTCAATGGAGGAAGTGTCGATGTTCAACTTGTTCAGTAGATTGTACGTGTCGACGCGAATCTCGAGCCTTGCGTTCTCGCCGATTACGCGGTTATTGGGTAAGCCGAACCCTTTGCTGAGCGAAGCATCCAGGTCGTTATAGCGCGGGCCATTCAAGCTGTTGCGATGAATGCCTGGCGCCGGAGGTGGAGCGGTTGCGGGGAATGCGGGACCCACCACAAATGCTGGTGCAGCAAAGTACGCAGTTGCGTTGGCCCCGTAGTTTGGATTCGTTGCCTGCTGGAAGACGCTGTTGTCGGTCTTGTTGCCGGCGCCGCCAAGGGCCGCTGCCGGTCGCAGTTGCGAGTAACCGCTTCCGTTGTAGTAAAGCGCCGAGCCGCTGGTGTTTGCGTTGTATACCGGATTCCACGGAAAACCGGTATGCCAGTTGAAGATGCCGCTCAGTGACCATTCACCGACGATCTTATCCACCCAGCCACGCGAGCCCTTGAAGAAGACTGGCTGCCACAGACCGAAAGCCTTGAACGAATTTGCAATGTCGTAGTCAGAGCGCCCGTACGCCGCATGCGAGTTGTATGGATAGGGGTCCTCGGAGTAGGGGCCGGAATTCTCATCCATCGCCTTCGCCCAGGTATATTGACCTTCGAGATTAAAATGATTCGCAAAACTATGCTTGAGAGTTGCAATCATCGCGTTGTAGTTGCTGGTGCCCGTGTTTGCGTAGTAGTCGATGAAGTTAGCCGCTGGATTCAGTGTGCCGCCTTCACCGGCGACGATCGCGTTGTAGTTGGATTGAATGAGCAGATGACGTGATTCGCTGCCCTGGTAACCCAGCGTGGCCACGATGCTCCCTGGGAACTGATACTGCGTGTCGAGCGAGTAGTGATAGTTGGTGATGGTCTTGGGATTCTGCGGAAATGCAGTGAGTGAGATGGGGCTTCCGTTCGCGGGCAGGTTATTCGAGTTGAAAGTAGTGATCGTCGCTGGGTTCGGCGCGTAACCGAAGAGCGAGTTGATGTTTGTCGCTGTCTCGTAAAGAATTCCAGGGATCGTTGTGGTCGGGGTTGAGCAGCAGAAGTCCACATTGACGACATTTGGCGGGTTCCCAAAACCGTTGGCCAGGATCGCGATCTCGTTCTGGTTGTAGTTGATTCCGAATCCACCTCGAACGACGAGGCGGTTCGCAGACTCCAGCGGTTGCCAGGCAAAGCCGATCTGCGGACCGACATTTGACTTTTGGGGTTGATAGAGCATGCCGCCTACACGCACGCTCAAGTCGCTCAGGCCGGTTGGGCCGGGAGAAAACTGCGCAGTATCCAGGTTATTCTCCTTCGAATCAAAGGAGCCGAAGTAGGACCAACGAATTCCGAGGTTAACGGTAAGGTTGGGACGAATCTTATAGTCGTCCTGCACGAACACTCCCCACAGATTCACGCGGTTGTCTTCGCGATTCGACGAGGGAATTCCAGTTGCGGAGGCGAACTGTCCGGTTTCACTATCGGGTGCGTCGTTTGCGAAATCCCAAAGGTTGTAGAAGCTGAAGCTGGGCCGCGCTGCATACACAGCATTATTCAGGTAGTACAGCCGAGTCAGGCCGCCGCCTGCCCTGATGTTATGCCGTCCAACCACCTTGGTAAGGACGTCTTGAAAATCGTACGTCCACTGATTCAGATCGGAGGGCCCAGGCGCTCCGAAGTAGCTGTTGCCAAAGGGAGCGGTGCCGATGTTTCCCAGGTTGTCTTGCGGCAGACCGAAAGGTTCCTGCGGGTTGCTGGTGATTTCGTTCCAACGCCAGCCTGCAGCATTGGCGCGTGCCTCATTGAGCAGGGTTCCGGAAAATGTATGGTTCCAGATTCCTGAAAATGCATCGTTGACCTGCGAGTGGTGCCAGAAGTTCGCGGAGCGAACGGGACCGTTGTAGTCTGTTTCCGAAGTCGGCACCCAGTAGATAGCGAAGCTCAAATGATCGTTCCCGGTTGCTTGTGCATCCAGGCGGCCGTTGTATTGTTGCTGGCTGATGGTTACAGGGTTCACGGTGTTGAAGTATCCAATATCGGGTACTCCGTCCAGACCGCCTCCAATGCCGGGTGAATTCGAGGATGTGTAGCTGGGGTCCTGGGCGCCAAGAGCAACACCCTTCAAAGGCGAGCCCACGTCGAGGCCTGAGGTTGTGGTGGTGCAATTCACGCCTTCCACGAGACCAATGGAGGCGCAGGTTTCCTGGATGATGCTGCTCGACGCTACACCCTCTCCCTTGTAGGAGAGATAATTGGAAGCTATGCTGCCTGAACTCGCTGCACTGCTGTCGAACTGCGAGGTTTCGTACCAGCCTTGTGCGGTGGTGCTGTTGCTCTGTGGGCTTTGCTCAAAGTTGAAAAATGCAAAAATCTTGTTCTTCCAGATAGGGCCGCCAAGGCTGCCGCCGTCATTGTTGGTGCGCGTATCGTCTTTATTGAGGCCGCGCGACGCTGGGGTGCCGGCGACCGCCGATCCAACCCCATTCCAGCGCTGATATGCATTCAATCCCGGGCGGGACGCTTTGAAGAACAGGCTACCGTGCAACTGGTTCGTACCGCTCTTGGTGGTCACCTGGATCTGGCCGCCGCTGAACCGGCCTACCGAGGCGTCATAGCTATTGGAAACAATCTTCATGTCTCCGACCGAGTCTTCGCTGGGCGTGATCACGGAGGTTCCGCCCCACACCGCGCTGACCGTGCTGATTCCGTCGACGGTGATGCCGTTGGTCTCATACTGGCCGCCGCGGGTCTGGATCTGAGGACCGTTCTCTGTGGCGAAGATACCGGCTGAACCGCTACCCGACCCTCCGGGACCCTGGTTGCCTGGAAGGTTGAAGCTTCCACCACCACTGCCTTGCGAAGCATCGCCGAAAACGCCGGGGGTAAGTTGCGCGAGCTGGAAGACATCGCGGTTGTACGAAGGAAAGTGCTGAATCTCATTACTGCTGATCGTGGCGCTTACTGTGGCCGTGTCCGTGTCGAGCAGCGGAGACGAAGAGCCGTTGACGGTAACCGTCTGGGCCACATCTCCGAGTTCCATTTTGATGTTGAGCGCATTGGCCTGTTCGGGAATAAGAACGACCTGCGCGATCGATTGCTTCTTGAATCCTTGCCTTTCTGCGGTCACGCTGTAATTGCCGGGCGCCAGTGCGTTGAAGGTGTAAATCCCATTTGCATCGGATTGCGCGACTTTCGCCTGACCGGTTCCCTTTTCGCTCAGCGTTACGGTAGCGCCTGGGATTACAGCGCCGGAAGGATCAGAGACGGTGCCGCGCAAGGATGCGTTGAATTGCGCGCTGGCAGGCACGCTCATGAATGCCGCTAAAACAAAAAAAGCGGATCCTGTCAACCAGGCCCGCACCTTTCTTCTAATCGTGTACGAATCAGACTGCATTGTGGCGTCTCCTTTTGAAAAATCCGAGTTCGAATTGCGATGAATCGATCTCGTAGTGGCCCTGTGATTGCGAAGGATGTTGAGTGCAAACATTCCCTTAACGGGTGTTGAATGTGAAGTTCGGAACAGCGTTGCGCTGAGACTTAGGGACAGCGTCTTCAACCCAACTGGCAATTGATTCCGTTTGGCCGGCAAAGGTTGGCTTGGGACGTTTGAGCAGATCAAAAGCGTGCGTCCCCGCGCGCAGTTCACGACTTGGATCAGCGCCGGGCGCCGACGGAGAGCAACCTCGATTTTCAGGAAGTGCATCCAATCGGATCGAACGAAGGGGTACGCAAAATTTATTGGAGACAAAGATCTGGGGATTTGCTCCGCTAGGAGATGACTTATGTCGAATCAAAGAGTCCGCATGAAGGTAGTTCTTTCTGCGGCATCCCTGTTGGTCTTTGCGGGTGCATCGGCATTCGCACAGGCACCCACCGGAGCAACGCCGCAACAACCCAGCATGCCGTCGCAACAGCAACAGCCTGCCACAGGCGTAAACAACCCCATGGACGCGGGCGGTGCGAGTGCGCAATCGCTGAATGATCAGGACTTTGTGCACAAGGCGCTGCAGGGCGGCGATGCCGAGATCCAGCTCGGGCAACTCGCTCAGCAGAAATCGCAGAGCGACGACGTGAAGCAGTTTGCGCAGAAGATGGTCCTGGACCATACGGCGCTCGGAGATAAGGTCATCAAGCCGATGGCACAAGCATTAGGCGTGAAGGAGCCGAAAGGCCTCTCAAAGAAGGACAAGCAGCTGGTGGCGAGCCTGAATCAGCTTTCCGGCCCGCAATTTGACCAGGAGTACATCAAGGCCATGGTCAAGGATCACAAGCAGGATCTGAAAGACTTCAAGGATGAAGCGGAAATGTCGCAGAATCCGACCATGAAGAAGGCGGCGGAAGAGGGCGAGAATATGATCTCTCAACATCTGCAGCTGATTGAGCAGATCGCTCAGAAGCACAATGTGGAAGCCGAAAAGTAGCCCCACATTCATTGAATTGAATGGAAGCGTTAGACGAGAACGGCGCAGAGCGATGGCCTGCGCCGTTCGCCTTCCTCTTTGAAAGCGCGATCAGGCAGGATACGCTCCGGCAATGTAGCCGTGCAGCGCCTCGATGGTTTGTGCCTGTCCGGAGATAACCCACTTCACCAGATCGCCAATCGAAATCACTCCGATCACGGCGCGGTCGCGGAGCACGGGCAGATGGCGAATGCGATGCTGAGTCATGAGCGCCATGCACTCATCAACCGTGTGCTCGGTTGTTACCGAAATCACGGGGGCGGTCATAATCTGCGAGATGAGTGTCTCTTTTGACGCATGCCCCAAGAGGACACCCTTGCGCGCATAGTCTCGTTCGGATAAAACCCCAACTAATTCTGCTTCTTTGATTACGAGAAGCGCGCCGATGTCATATTCAGCCATGATTTCAATGGCTTCGTAGACAAACTTATCCGGGGAGATGGAAAGGACTTTATAGTCGCCTTTGGCTTTGAGCAGCAACGCGATGGTATCGCTGATTTTCATGCGCCCTCCCGGCCCTAAGTGGGTTCTCTCCGCCGCGCGCACGGCAGGCCTTGGCCGACGCGGGAGAGCAGTATATCCCTTCCGATGCAAGAGCGGATAGTCGAAACCAAGTTTTATTTAACCAGCGGCGCGGAGCCCCCGAAATGGGGCTCGCTTGCTTTCGCTTGATCGTTCCGGATCAGTGTTGAATCGTGTAATCCGAGCGCGGCGGCTTTTGCGTAACCTGCGCCGGCGTCGGCAACTGGGTGCGATCCCAGCCGCCGCCCAGGGCCTGGATGAGCGTTACCGATGCGGACATTTGCTGAATCTGCAGGCCCGCCAAAGCTTGCTGGCTCGAATACGAAGTCGTTTGCGCAACCGCTAAATCGATGTAGGGATCGATGCCTGTGTCATAGCGCGTCTGCTCAAGCTCCAGGTAGTGGGCCGAATACGCAACCGCCTCCTGCTGGCGTTTGATTTGGTCGGCGAGGATGCGGACCTCCGCAAGCGCGTCTTCGACCTGCTGGAACGCGGTCAAGACAGATTGGCGGTATGCCGCCAGATCGGCGTTGTAGGTGGCGATGTACTGGTTCACCGTGGCCCGCCGCAGGCCGCCGTCATAAATGGTCTCAGAGAGTGTTGGGCCGACCGACCAGAAACGGCTGGCCGCCGAGAGAAGGCTGCCGATGACCGAACTCTCAAATCCACCGCTGCCGGAGAGAGTGATGTTGGGATAGAAGGCTGCGTACGCCACGCCGATCTGCGCGTTTGCTGAAGCCATCGTGCGCTCGGCCGCCGCGATATCGGGACGCCGCTCGAGAAGCTGGCTTGGTAATCCCACCGGGATGGGCGGTGGTGCTGTGGTCTTGGCAAGCACCGGAATCGAGAAGTCGGGCGCAGGCTTGCCAATGAGCATGGCAATGGCGTGTTCGTACTGCGACCGGGCGATCTTGTTGTTGATGGCTGAGGACTGGGCGCTGGCGAGCGTGGTCTGAGCTTGGACGAGTGAGATCTGATCGTCCACGCCGGTGTCGTACCTGCCCTGCTCGGCATCAAGAGATTTCTTGTCGGCCTCGACTGCCGCATCGAGAATCTGTTGCAGCGCGTCCTGTCCGCGAATCTCGAAAAAATATTCGGCCAGACTCGCCTGCTCGGTGAGTCTCTCATTGGCGAGGTCGGCCGCCGTCACCTGTGCTGTGTATTGCTGCGATCGCACGGTGTTTCGGATTTTGTCCCAGAAGTCGGGCTCCCATGAAACCTCGCCGGGTAGCTCGAACACTTGCGATTGCTTGCCGCTGACATTACTTGCAATTGCCCCCGACGACAGGTTCCCCGAACTCTGCGAACGCGAGTAGGAAGGCGCAGTGGTCAGGGTGGGGAAGTACTGTGCGCGTGCTTCGCGAACGAGGGCCCGCGCCTCCATATAGTTTTCAAAGGCTTCCCGGATGTTCTGGTTATTGACGTTGAGCTGCTCTTCCAATGCGTTCAGTTCGGGCTCGTTGAAGATCTCCCACCAGTTGCCGCGCAGGGTCGCGTCCTGCGGCTCAGCAACCTTCCAACCGTCGGTTTCTTTGAATTGGGTCGGCGATTCTTTGAAGGCCTGCGGCGCCGTGGTCTGGGGCGGAACATACTTGGGGCCGACATTGCAGCTGGAGAGCAATCCGCACACCGCCGCGACCGACAGGACAAGAAGCCCGCGCCATGTGATTCGAGTTGTGGAAGTCGATAGATTCATAGATAACTCTCCCTGGGCTTCCGTCTACGAAGCCTCTGCGGTTCCGGTGTGCAAAGCGGTCGAATGCTTGCCCTGGAAGCGGAGACGCATGCGGTCAAAGAACAGATAAACAACGGGGGTTGTATAGAGCGTGAGTGCCTGGCTGACAATCAATCCGCCCACAATAGTGATGCCCAGAGGGCGCCTGAGCTCAGACCCTGTGCCGGTGCCGAACGCCAGAGGAAGCGCCCCGAAAAGCGCGGCCATGGTGGTCATGAGAATCGGGCGAAAGCGAAGCTGGCACGCTTCGTAGATGGAGTCGCGCGTAGATTTGCCGTGTTCGCGTTCGGCTACAAGTGCGAAATCGATCATCATGATGGCGTTCTTTTTAACGATGCCGATGAGCAGAATGATGCCGATGATGGAGATGACGTTGAGGTCGACCTTGAACAGCATCAAGGCGAGCATGGCGCCCACGCTCGCCGAGGGTAATGTAGAAATGATGGTGAGCGGGTGGACAAGGCTCTCGTAGAGAATGCCGAGAACAATGTATACCGCGAGCAGCGCGGTGCCCACCAAAGCCGGTTCGCTGGCCAGCGACGTTTGATACGCAGCCGCGGTTCCCGCGAAAAAGCCGCGCACGGTTGGAGGCATGCCCATGCGCTGTTGCATCTGACCCACCTCGCGGGTGGCGTCGCTCAAAGACATGTTTGTGGCCAGGTTGAACGAGACGGTGACCGACGGAAACGAGCTGGTGTGATTGAGCACAAGAGGCGTGGTTGTCGCATGCGCCTTCGTGACCGTTGAGAGCGGGATCACGCCTTTGCCCGTCGTGTTCAAGTAGATATTCTTCAGACCGTCGGGGCTCTGCCAATACTGTGGCGCTACCTCAAGCACGACGTAATACTGATTCAGTTCCGTGTAAATGATGGAAACTTCCGATTGGCCAAACGCGCTGTAAAGCGACGAATCCAATGAGGACGGTGTGATGCCGAGGCGCGCAGCAGTCGGCCGATCGTACGTGAGTAATTCCTGCAACCCGTTGTTCTGTGCGTCGGTGTTCACATCCTGAAATCCAGGAAGCTTCTTCATTCCATCGAGTAGAACCGGGCCCCAGTGTGCGAGATCCTGCACATTGTCCGACTGAATTGTGTACTGATACAGCGCGGCGCTTGCTCGCCCTCCAATGCGCAGGTCCTGGGCCGCTTGCAAAAAGGCAGAAGCAACAGGAAGGCGGTTCAGCTTGGGTCGGAGGCGATTGATGATGTCGGGGGCTGCGATCTTTCTTTCATTCAGCGGCTTGAGCGCGACAAAAATAAAGCCCGCGTTTGAGTTGCCCGTGTAGGCGTTCACATTCGCCACGGCGGGATCGGCCTTGATCACGCCCACAAGCTGGCGCACTGAGTTGTCCATCACTGGGAACGAAGCATCCTGCGGGCCTTGCACAGCGCCCATGATGGCTCCCGTATCCTGCTGCGGGAAGAATCCCTTGGGGATGATCGCAATGAGGTAAAAATTGAGCGCGATGGTAATCAGAAGAACGATGAGCATGGGCACCGGATGGTCGAGCACCCATTTCAAGGTGCGGGCATAACCGGAAACCATGCTGGAAAATCCGCGTTCGCTCAGGTTGAACAGCTTGCCATGCTTGATCTTGCTTTCATCCTTCAGCAGGTAGGCGCACATCATGGGTGTGGTGGTTAACGAGATCACCATCGACACCAGGATGGATGTCGAAAGCGTGACGGCGAACTCCCGAAAGAGTCGCCCGACGATGCCGGCCATCAGGAGAATCGGAATGAATACGGCGATCAGCGACATGCTGATGGTGAAGACCGTGGAACCAATCTCTCGCGACCCCAGCAGAGCGGCCTGGAACGGGCGCATGCCGTGTTCCCTGTGACGCGAGATATTCTCCATCACCACAATCGCGTCGTCGACTACAAAGCCGGTGGCAATGGTCAACGCCATAAGAGACAGGTTGTCGAGACTGAATCCGAGCAGATACATCACTGCGAACGTGCCGATCAGGGAGACGGGAACTGCGACCGCCGGGATGAGCGTGGCGCGGCCATTGCGCAGAAAGACGAAGACCACCAGGATCACCAGCACGACGGAGAGGACCAGCGTGCTCTCTACGTTGTTGACGGATGCGCGGATGGTGGTGGTGCGGTCAAGCACAATGGTTGTGTTGATTCCTTGCGGAATGGAGGCTTGAATCGACGGCAGTTCGCTTCGAATGCGATCGACTGTATCGATGATGTTGGCGCCGGGCTGACGAAAGATGATGACGGTGACCGACGGGATGCCGTTCAAATAGCCGCCGGTGCGGATATTCTGTGCGCCGTTGTACACATCCGCAACATCCTGCAACTGGACGGCCGCGCCGTTATGAAAGCCAATCACGAGCGGTTTGTATTGATCGGCCTGGTGCATCTGATCGTTGACGACGATGTCTGCGGTCGTCCCGTCGGCGTTGGAAAGCTGACCCAATGCCTGATGCACGTTCTGCTGGCTTAGAACAGATTGAACATTCGAGAGGGTCAAGCCGAAGCTGTTTAGCTTGGTGGGATTTACCTCAACGCGAACCGACGGGCCGGCGCCGCCGCCCACTGACACCTGGCCGACCCCCTGCAACTGCGAGAGTTTCTGCGCGACCACCGAAGAAGCTTCGTCGTACAGGGTTGGCTTGTCGTACTTGGCCGAGGTCAAGCCAATAATCATGATGGGCGAATCGGCAGGGTTCACCTTGCGATAGGTCGGATTGCCCGGGAGATTTGCGGGCAAATACGTGCGCGCCGCATTGATCGCTGCTTCCACGTCGCGTGCGGCGCCATCGATATTGCGGCTCAGATCGAATTGCAATGTGACGTTGGTGCTGCCGAGCGAACTCGACGATGTCATTTCGGTGACGCCGGCGATATGCCCGAATTCCCGCTCGAGCGGTGTGGCAATCGAGGAAGCCATAATCTCCGGACTGCCGCCGGGCAAACCCGCACTCACCGAAATTGTGGGAAAGTCGATCTGCGGCAACGGCGAAACCGGGAGAACTCGAAACGCGATAGCGCCCACAAGAATCACGCCTGTAGTCAACAGGGTGGTTGCCACCGGCCGGTGGATGAAGGGCGACGATAAATTCACATCGCCTCCGCGGGTTCCGGATCTTCGCCGTGCGCGCTCTTCTTGCGACCAAAGCGATGGCCAATGTTGTCGAAGAAGATGTAGATAACCGGCGTGGTGTACAGGGTCAGAATCTGGCTCAGGAGCAATCCGCCCACCATCGATATGCCCAACGGCCGACGCAGTTCCGAACCCATGCCGGAGCCCATGGCCAACGGAATGCCGGCGAGCAGGGCAGCCATGGTTGTCATCATGATGGGGCGGAAACGCAGAAGGCATGCCTCATAGATGGCATCGGTTGCGTTCATTCCGCGCTCCCGCTCGCCTTCGAGCGCGAAGTCCACCATCATGATGCCGTTCTTCTTCACAATGCCGATGAGCAGGATGATGCCGATGATGGCCACCACGCTGAGATCCTGGTGGAAGACGATCAAAGCCAGGAGCGCGCCCACGCCAGCGGACGGGAGCGTTGAAAGAATGGTGATGGGATGGATGAAGCTCTCGTACAGCACACCGAGTACGATGTACACCGCGGCCAGCGCTGCCACAATCAGGAGTCCTTCATTGGAAAGGGAGCTTTCAAATGATTCCGCCGTGCCCTGAAAGCCATACTGCACGCTGGCGGGCATGTTCAGATCCTTCTGGGCTTTGTTGATGGCGGTGATTGCTCCGCCGAGCGCAGCGCTCGGCGCCAGATTGAACGAAATCGTCACCGCAGGGAATTGTCCCTGATGATTGATCGAGAGAGGTTCCGTAGTTGTCTCGACGTGGGTGAAGGCACTCAACGGCACGGCGCTCGCGGGGGTCACGTTTGTCGCCGTGTTTGTTGAGCTCGAGGCCGAACTGCTCACCCCGACGCCCGAGTTCAGCGCAGTCGAAGGTGCGGCGAGCACCTGTGACGAAGGGGTATACGCGGCTGAAGCCGTGGTCGCGTTTGAGCCGGCGGACGACGAGCCCGAAGCAGCAAACGAAGTGGAAGCACCGGGCCCTGAAGTCCCCGAAGAAGCGCTGGTGGGAAGATAGAGGTCCTGCAGGCGGGTCGGGCTCTTCTGAAAATCCGGATCGGCTTCGAGGATGACGTGGTATTGGTTCAGCTGCGTATACATCGTATTGATTTGCCGCTGGCCGAACGCATCGTACAAAGTTCCGTCGATCGTGTTGGGTGCAATCGCGAGGCGCGATGCTGTCACGCGATCCACAACAAGGGAGACGGCGAGACCGCCGGTCTGCTGGTCGGTGGCCACGTCAGCCAACTCCGGCATCTTTTTCATCTTGTCGACGAGACGGTTCGTCCACAGGTTTAGCTCGTTGATATCGGGGTCTTCGAGCGTGTACTGATATTGCGTCCGGCTCACGCGATCATCCACGGTAATGTTCTGCACCGGCTGCATGAAGAGTTGAACGCCCTGCACCTGCGCAAGGCTGTTTTGCAGCCTGCGAATGACTGCGGCTGCATCCAGATCGCGAGAATCGAGTGGCTTCAAGTTGATGGAGATACGGCCGCTGTTGAGCGTGGTGTTGGTTCCGTCCGCGCCGATGAAGGAGGAGAGGCTCTCGACGGCGGGATCCTGGAGCACAAGCCGGTTGAGTTCCTGCTGCTTTGCAGCCATGGCATTAAAGGAGATGGATTGCGGGGCCTGCGAGATGCCCTGGATAACTCCTGTGTCCTGCGTGGGGAAGAAGCCTTTAGGGATGACAATATAAAGAAAAATCGTGAGGATCAGCGTCGCCACAGCGATCAGAAGGGTCAGGGGCTGGAAGCGCAGGACGAATTTGAGGGTGCGCCCATAGAACGCGATCATGTTTTCGAAGACCCGCTCCGATGCCTGGTAGAAACGCCCCTGCTCCGCCTCAGGACGATGGCGCAGAATGCGCGAGCACATCATCGGTGTGAGCGTGAGCGAGACCACTGCGGAGAGCACAATGGTGACCGCGAGCGTGACAGCAAACTCTCTGAAGAGGCGGCCAACAACATCGCCCATAAAGAGCAAAGGGATGAGAACGGCAATCAGCGAAACCGTCAGCGAGATGATCGTGAAGCCAATCTGTTCCGCACCCTTCAAGGACGCTTCCATGGGAGAATCGCCGGCCTCGAGATAGCGGGAGATGTTCTCGATCATGACGATGGCATCGTCGACGACGAAGCCCGTTGAGATGGTCAACGCCATGAGAGACAGGTTGTCGAGGCTGTAGCCAAGGGCATACATTGCACCGAAGGTGCCCACGAGCGAGACGGGTACAGCGATGCTGGGAATGATGGTCGCGTAGATACTTCGCAGGAATACGAAGATGATCATCACGACCAGCACAACGGTGAGCCCGAGCTCAAATTCGACATCCTCGACGGAAGCGTTGATCGAAGTCGTGAGATCGGTCAGCGGTGTAACGCGGATGGAGGCCGGCAGGTTGGCCTCGAGCTGCGGCAACACCGCTTGAATGGCCTTGACGACCTTGATGGTATTGGCGCCCGGCTGACGTTGGATGTTGAGAATCACCGCGGGAGTCTCATTCATCCATGCCGCTTGCTTGTTGTTCTCCACTCCGTCAGTCACCTTCGCAACATCGGTGAGCATCACCGGCGCGCCGTTGCTGTAGGCAACGACAATTTTCTTGTAATCGTCGCTGGTGACCAGCTGATCGTTGGAGTTGATCTGGTAGTCCTGATGGGGTCCGTCGAAGTTGCCGAGGGCCTGATTCACGCTGGCCTGGGTGAGAGCCGTTCGCAGGGATTCGAGGCTCAGGCCGTACGAGGAGAGAGCCCGCGGATTGGCCTGAATGCGCACGGCGGGCTTCTGGCCGCCGCTGATGCTCACCAGGCCGACGCCGAACAACTGCGAAATCTTGGGGGCGAGCCGGGTGTCCACAAGGTCTTCCACGCTCGACAGTGGCATCGAAGGGGAAGTAATGGCCAGGGTCAGAACCGGGGCATCCGCGGGATTGGTTTTGCTGTAGACCGGCGGTGCCGGCAGGTTTGACGGCAAATAACTTTGCGCCGCATTGATGGCCGACTGCACTTCTTCTTCAGCCACGTCGATATTCAACGTCAACGTGAATTGCAGCACGATGACCGACGAGCCGCCCGAACTCGTCGACGTCATCTGGCTCAGGCCCTGCAGCTGCCCGAACTGCCTCTCCAGTGGCGCGGTGACCGTAGTGGCCATCACGTTCGGATTCGAGCCAGGGTAGAACGTGACCACCTGAATCGTCGGGTAGTCGACTTCCGGCAGCGCAGAGACCGGCAACTGCGTATAAGCCACAATACCCACCAGCAGAATTGCGGCCATCAACAGCGATGTTGCAACGGGGCGCTGAATGAAAGGCCCGGAAGGACTCACGGGGTATTGCCCTCCGCTGGGTTAGTGGCGATCGGCTGCTTGGAGATCGTGATCTTGCTCTTGTCCTGCAGCTTTTCGAAGCTGCTTGTCGCGACCTGATCTCCTGGTTTGATTCCCTCGACCGCAACGAGCCCGTTATCGGATACCGAGGTTTTTACATTTGCCACGTGAGCCACGCTATTGGCCGTGTCGATGAGGTAAACAAAAGCCACCTGCCCGTTGTGTTGAACGGCGCCCGTCGGAATCAAGGTAACTCCGTCGAGCGTGTTCACCAGAAGACGGACATTCACAAACTGATTGGGGAAGAGCACCGTGTTCTTGTTGTCGAAGGTAGCGCGCAACTTCAGTGTGCCGGTCGTCGTGTCAATTTGATTATTGGTTGTCGAGAGCTTTCCATTGGCAAGCTTGTTCTGTTGAGCACGGTCCCAGGCTTCGACCGACAGCGAATTCTTGCGCATGCGGGCCAGGACCTGTTCCAGGCTGTCTTCGGGAATGGGGAAGATCACTGTGATGGGCTGCATCTGCGTGATCACGACGAGCGGCGACGTCGAACCCGCCTGGACGACGTTGCCGGGATCCACGAGCCGCAAACCGACCTTGCCGGAGATGGGCGAGGTGATGTGGCAATAACTGAGCTGCACCTTGTCGTAGTCGACCGTGCCCTGATCGTTCTTGACCGTGCCCTGATCCTGAAGGACGATCTTTTCCTGATCGTCGAGAAGCTGCTTGTTGATTGCGTTGCGTGCCCAGGCCTGGCGGTAACGCTCCAGGTCCATCTGCGCCTGCGCAAGCACGTTGGTGTCGTGCTCGAGTGTACCCTCGGCCTGGGTCAACGTGGCTTGATAGGGCCGCGGGTCGATATCGATGAGGTCATCGCCTTTCTTGACGTATTGGCCTTCGTGGTAATTCACTCCGATCAGGACGCCACCGGCTTGGGGCGTGATTTGTGCGGTGTAGAAGGGCGTAACGGTTCCGATTGCATCGAGGTAGACGCCGATATTCCCTTTTGTCGCTGTCGCCACCGTTACAGGAACAGGCCCGGTCATGCGGGCGCGGCCGCCGCCGCCTCCACCAGCCCCGGCAGGTCCGGCTTTGCCGGTCTGCTCCTGCTTGTGGTTGTGCATGTAAATGTAGACACCCAGGACAACGGCGAGCACCAGTAGAGTCCAGAGGAGCCAATGATTGCTGGTGGGTGGTGGCGGGAGCTGATGTTCGGGGCCGATCGGCCGATCGTCTTTTGGTTCGTCGATTCCTGGCACTTAGAACTCCGCTTCGAACTCAATCAATGCAGATGCATGTCGCAGCATCGCCGCAAGCCGTTCTTATTGTCAACAAACCGGCCGCGCTTTGAAAGCACAGTTTTCCTACCGACAATGGGAGGTTTGACCAAAGACTGTTAGACGATTTCTTCCGATTGCGGTTACGGTGCCGATGCCCTATGAAAAGGATGCAATCTATTGATTTGCCGATCTGATTCGTACTTCAAACTTTCTTCTCTTTCGACGCTCAAGCGATCCCGAAAGACGCAACATCTTTCGATGCGTGCGAGGCGCAGCCGCTTTTGTCTAGTTCGTTTCGCCACCTGAGATTTGGTGATCCAGGGCGTGCACGTCGAGCAGGTGCGCTAACGGTTCAAGATCATCCTCAGGCACGATAATGCTGAAACTGCTGCCTATTTGCTGAAGGGTCATCACGAAGCGCACGCCATTTTCCTTGCGGACGACGACGCCCTCCCGCCCCTCTAACGCGCCCGACCGGATGCGCGCGCGTTCACCGAGGATTAACAAGGGATGTGGTTCGGCGGCGCGTTCTCTTACGCCGGTTTGCACATCGTGGATAGCCTCATCGGGCACCGCAATTGGTTCTCCTTTCGTGCCGCTCACAAAAGCCAGTGTTCCGGGGACGAGCAGGACCGGCAAACGCGCATTGCGGTCGATGTGAACGAACAGATATCCAGGAAAAAGCGGGAGATCGAGAATTCCTTTGGATCCGTCACGCCATTTTCGCGGCGTCTTCGTCAACGGCAGATAGTTCTCGATCTCCTTGCGGTCGAGGTACTGCGCGACGCGCTTCTCGTGGCGCGGACGGGTGCGAACCGCAAACCACTTCGGTGTAGACTGCGAGTCTTTACGGTCGCTTTGCGTTGGGCCGCGGACTTCCGCGGCAACGGTCGGATCGGTGCTCATAACTCCTCCTGCCAGAGGGTTCAAAGTGCGCTTGGAACCCACTGAGCGGGCATCGACGCAGGATCCAGGTTGATTTGGGGTAAAGAGAAGCAGTCCCGTCCGCATGACCGAGAACGTATTTGCGGAGACAGGAGTCGAAGCAGTCTCCGGATACCGCTTGCAGACTCAAGGCGAGTCCCGCGGATCGTTTGATCTATTCTAGCAACCGCGCGGGAATGAATCGGCAAAGATCGCCGAAGAAATATCCAGGGATATCGGAGCAATGCTCCGCGCAGCTTGACCGGGGTTTTTCGCAGTCAAGCTCGGCCGCGTTTCCATTAGCCCCGCTGCGGGTGCATCGATTTCCATGTGCCTTTACAATCAAAAGAGGAGATCTCCATGCGCCGAGTCTATATGGATGCCAATGCCACGACACCCCTGCTTCCGGAGGTGTTGGAGGCGATGCATCCCTATTGGCTGGAGCACTTCGGGAACGCCTCGTCGATTCATCAGCATGGCCAGAAGGCGCGCACCGCCGTCGATCGTGCGCGTGAGACGATGGCGCAGTTTTTCAATTGCCACGATGCTGAGGTCGTTTTCAACTCCGGCGGCACGGAGGGGGACAATACAGCCATCTTCGGGCTGCTCCACCCGGGCGATCACTTCATCACGACTTCCATCGAGCACTCGGCCGTCCTTCAGGCGGCCCATCGGCTTGCACAAGGCGGCGTGGAAACCACGTTTGTTGCGCCGCAGCCGAGCGGGCTGATCGATCCGAATGACATTCTTCGCGCCATTCGGCCGGAGACGCGCCTGATCAGCGTAATGCTGGCCAACAACGAGACTGGCGTTCTGCAGCCCGTGGAGGAGATTGGCAGGATCGCCGCCGACACCGGCATCTTCTTCCATATCGACGCCGTGCAGGGTGCGGGGAAGATCGAGTTCGACGTGCGCCGCATTGGCTGCCACATGCTCTCCATCAGCGCGCACAAGATGCACGGGCCCAAAGGCATCGGCGCCATGTTTGTGCGCCGCGGAACGCCGATTCAGCCACTGCTGGTGGGTGGAAGCCACGAGCGCCGCCAGCGTGCTGGAACGGAAAACGTTGCCGGTATTGTGGGCTTGGGCAAGGCCGCCGAACTTGCCATGCACGCGCTCGACGACGGGACCATTTATCGCTTGGCGAAGATGCGGGATCGACTGGAAGCCGGCATTCTGCAGATGCCCGGCACGGGGGTGAACGGCGCCGGCCCGGATGGCAAGCCGGTAACGCGAGCCGCCAACACGTCGAACATCTGGTTCGACCAGGTGGAGGGCGAAGCGCTGGTGATTGCACTCGACCTGAAGGGCGTTTCGGTGTCGGGCGGTTCGGCCTGTCACTCCGGCGCCACCGAACCGAGCCACGTGCTCATGGCCATGGGACTGGACAAGGCTCGCGCTCGGGCCAGTCTGCGCTTCAGCCTGCTGAAGACCGTGACGGATGCCGATATCGACTACGTTCTGGAAGTCGTGCCGCAGGCGGTTGAACGTCTGCGCGCCATCTCCCCTGTCGAAGCCGGCACGCTGGGCTGAGAGCTGTCGGCGCCCGCCAGAATCGCCCAAATTTACGAACGGCTGGTCTCGCAAAGCGATCTTTCCGTCTATCCGAAGAGACATCAAATCGCAATTGTCCGGGAGAACGATGACCCCATTCCATCGACGGTATTCAAGGCGGCAATTCCTTTCCGCTGCCTCCGCTGTGGCGGGTTACGGTGTTGCCTTCAGCCCGCTCTTCGGATGGGCTGCCGACGCTGTCGATCCGAAGGTGGCCGGCATTGTGGCCAACTCCATCGGCATCGACACGCACAACCACATCGATGTTGCGATGAATGCAGCCGACATGCCGGGCCCGGACATCGATCTGGCAGGTGAAATGAAACGGTCAGGCCTCTCGGCGATCTGCATGACGTTTGCCACGGACTATCAACGCGGCGATGCGTACGGCCGCTTTCAGAATGCACTCGCCTCGATGGATCGGCAGTTAGAGCGCAATCGGATGAAGCGCTCGCTCACCGCGGCTGATGTCGTTGCTGCACACAAGGATGGTCTGCCGACGGTGATCCAGGCGGTTGAAGGCGCGCACTTCACCGAGGGCAAACTTGAGCGCGTGGAAGAAGCTTACCATCGTGGTTTGCGGCACTTCGGGCTGCTGCACGACAGCGATGCACCGGTGCCGCTGGGCGACGTCTATACGAATCCTCCGCGCTTTGGCGGCTTGACTGCATTCGGAGCGCAAGTGGTGAAGGAATGCGACCGGCTCGGCATTTTGATCGATCTGGCCCATGCCGACAAACAGACGACGGCGATGGCTCTCAAGGCTACGAGTCGTCCAGTGATTGTTTCGCATACCGGCCTCGATACGCAGCTCGGCAGCGACCCGCACATGGCGGAGATGATGCGGCCCCGGCTCATCAGCATGGAGCAGGCGAAGATGGTTGCCGATGCCGGCGGCGCCGTAGGCGTATGGACGCATCTCTCCGCGACGCCGCTGGAATATGCGCACAATGTGCGGGCGCTTGTCGACGTGATCGGCGTCGATCACGTCTGCATCGGCACCGACACGAAACTTACCCCTGCGAGCCCGCGCCCGAACGGACCCCCACCCGGAGCAATGGGAGGGGAGCACCCAGCTAACGGTGGTCCGCCCGATGGCCCGCGCAGCGGAGGTCCCGGCCCCTCCGGCCCGCCGGGCGGCCCGATGCCCCCGCGCGTTGGCGAGCGCACCAACCTCGCCTGGGAGGGCCAGACCGCCGGCTTCTACACCGTGGTTGTCGATGCGCTGCTGCGGGCCGGGTTCTCCCGGGAGGAGATCGGCAAGATCGGTGGCGGCAACTATCTGCGCATCTTCGGTGCCGCGGTTCGCGGGTAACCCTCGAGCGCTCCGCTTTCCACTCAACCAGCGGGCAAAGCAAACTTCTGCGAGAATGGAGAGAGGGCAGCTTCCCTAAGCAACAGGCCGGCATCTTCGGCTGATTTGCTGACTCGCTGACTCGCAAACATGACCAGTTCAGAAACCATTGCCGTCGCCATGTCCGGAGGGGTTGATTCCTCGACGGTTGCGGCGCTGCTCGCGCAATCGGGCGAGACGGTTGTGGGGCTGACTTTGCAGCTCTGGGATCAGACGCGGCTGGCGGGCAAGCACGGGATTCCCGACACGCCGAAGGCCGGCCGCTGCTGCAGTCTCGACGATGTGTACGACGCGCGGCGGGTTGCGGAGCATCTTGGCATTCCGTATTACGTCGTCAACCAGGAAGACCGTTTCGAGCGCGATGTGGTGCGGCCGTTCGTGGACGAGTACCTGCATGGGCGGACGCCGATTCCGTGTTCGCTGTGCAACAACCACCTCAAGTTCGATCAGCTCCTGTTGACGGCGCGCTCGATCGGCGCCGGCCGCATCGCCACAGGGCACTACGCGGTGAACGAGTTCGATCCGCAGCGCGGGCGTTGGATTCTGAAGCGGCCGGCGGATCAGGCCAAGGATCAGACCTACTTTCTCTTCGGCCTCACGCAGGAGCAGCTTTCACGCACCCTTTTCCCGCTGGGGGCGATGACCAAGCCTGAGGTTCGGGTGGCTGCTCGCAACGCAGGGCTTGCGCTTGCGGAGAAGCCCGATTCACAGGAGATCTGCTTCATTCCGGGCGGCGATTACAAGCAGTTTCTGGCGGCCTATCTCGAGGAGCAGGGCGAGGCGATGCCGGAGACTGCCGGCGAACTCGTCGCTTCCAGCGGGGAAGTCATCGGCCATCATGAGGGCATCTCCAACTTCACCGTGGGGCAGCGAAAGGGCCTTGGGGTCAGCTCGCCGACGCCGCTCTACGTGCTGGCGATTCATCCGGATAGCCATCGGGTCACGGTCGGCGCGGAGAGCGAATTGACAAGCCCAACGCTGCGCGCGCGGCGGCTGAACTGGATTAGCATTCCCGAGCTCACCGAGCCGATGCGCGTGAAGATCAAGATTCGCCATCGCCATGAGCCGGCCTGGGCCACGCTGGAGCCGGCGGACGACGCAGGCGAGGTGGTGGCCAGGTTTGACGAGCCGCAGCGTGCGGTTACGCCCGGCCAGTCGGCCGTCTTCTACGACGGCGACGAGGTCGTGGGCGGCGGCTGGATCGTCTAGGCACCTGCGGTGCGCGGCCGCCCCTTGCGCCGCAAAAGGCAAATTGTCGAAGGCGGCGGGAGCGTTACTAGTTCGTACCTCCCCCCTCCCCCTCCCCTCCCTATATTTCTGTAAATAAATACTCTCTTTTCAGCGGTATAGCTCATGGCTTCCGCTGTAAAAAATTGATTGCAGAGGAGTTATTTGCAGAGGTAAATATCCCTTGACGACAGGTAAGAACTGATTCATAATGTTCTTACCATGAAGATTAAGCAGAGCATTCCGCCAGAGCGCCGGTTCACAATCGAGCAATTCAACCGGATGTTTCCCGATAACGACTCCTGCCTTGATTGGCTCATGGCGAAGCGGTATCCGGGTTATATGGCCCACTGCGCCTATTGCAATGTGGAGCGCCGGTTCCACCGCGTAACAACCCGCAAGGTGTTCTCCTGCGACTATTGCGGAACGATGATTGCGCCGATGGCCGGGACGATCTTCGAGAAGTCCAGCACATCTCTGCGCCTGTGGTTCTATGCGATGTACCTCATGTCCACTACCCGGTGCGGAATCTCGGCAAAGCAGATTCAGCGTGAAGTCGGCGTCACCTACAAGACCGCGTGGCGCATGTTTAAGCAGATTCGAACCCTGATGTCGGAAGATGTCAGATTGGAGGGGACCACAGTAGAAGCAGACGAGATGTACGTTGGCGGCAAAGCGAAGAACAAACGTCAAGGAAAGCGCGGCGGGAATGGCCGCAGCCTCGATACTAAGACGCCTGTGTTCGGCATGGTCCAGCGCGGCGGATGCGTGGTTGCGATGGTGACGCCCGATGTGAAGGCGCAGACCATCATGCCAATCATTGCGGAGCGCGTTCTCCCCGAGAGCACGGTTTACACAGACGATTACCCGATGTACGACAAGCTGGCGACGATTCCGAAAGGCTACGTTCATCGCCGCATCCAGCACGCGCAAAAGGTGTACGTCATGGGTGACGTTCACACCAATACGATTGAGGGATTCTGGAGCCTTGTGAAGCGCGGGATCGGCGGCGTCTACCACTCCGTCAGCAAGAAGTACCTGCAAAACTACTTGGACGAATACAGCTTCCGTTACAACCGCAGAGTGTTAGATCAGCCAATGTTTACTTCTCTGCTGGCGCAGGTTGTGGGGAAGGCGGAATAGCCTTCCCCAACAGACCGGCAAAGTCATCAAACGTGATCGGCTGCATCTTCTCCTGAGTCTCCTTCGAGGGAATCAGGAGTTTTCTTTTGCCGCTGTTTTTCTGCCGCTTTGTGAGCTTCGATGGTCGGGCCATGACTGCTAGGATTATGGCACACATTTAGAATCCAATAAATCAGAAGCATAGCAAGCCGAACAAGCGCGATGGCTGCGATTAGAAGCCATCCCCAAAGTCGTATTCGCACGGACGTTGGCATGGAATTTTGGGAAATCGCAGAATATGTGGGCGAAGCACTCGTCTTTATCGGCGTGATGGGGGAAGTGTTTGCTGAATGGCCTGACACCAACAAATTGTCGAAAGCCTCCAGCCTCGTACTCATAGTGGGACTCGCTCTATCGCTCGCGGCTCTGGTAAATACCAACTCGCGCTTCAATCTCACAATCGCTGGACTGAACAATGACACAGCAAATGCCTCGGCGTTAGCTTTCCAGAACGCCCTAGATGAGATTGACGCGCTGGGATATGCAGCAAAGCTACAGAAGGAGGCAGAGGTCGAACATCTTGCCAGACTCCGGGTGGAAGAAGCGGTGGAATGGCGGAGGCTCACCAAATCCCAGATCGCAGATATGGGTACAGTCCTCTCCGCATATCCCAACCAACTGACTGCCCTTGTGTACAACGTCAATGACGTTGAAGCATATGGATTCGCAATGGACATCGACACAGCGCTCCACGAAATCGCGCATTGGAATGTTGGCGAACCACAATCAGTTTTGATGATGCGCGAGGGGCCGGTCCGATTTGGAACAAACCCCCCACTTGAGACAGGCGTACAAGTGCGGAGCACGATGGATGAGCGGAGCACCGCCGCATCGCAATCTGTCATAAACCAACTCTCCAAATTTGGCTTCGATGCGCTGAGGGGAGAGGCGATCAAATCGGACAAACCCACCGTCCAGGTCTTGGTAGAACCAAGACCTGAAGGACCGCAGGGCGAAGCCAAACTGAGACGGCAGAAACAGACCAACAAGAAGAAATAGCGTACTTCCCGCCACACTTACCCACTTGAACTTCCTGATAACCCTGAAGTTATCTGCAAGGGGTAAACATCGCCCTGTCACGGCAGAATCATTATACCTGACGTTAGGGGATATTTACCTTTGCAGAAATTAGAAAATAAAGGAGTTACGGGAACAGTCCGACCCGCGCCTGCGCTCGTTGTGTTCTAGGAACTGGATCTATTTCAATTATGCACAAACAGGCGAAATTGCCTGCAAATCTGCTGCGGGCAACAACCAGGCTCGTAAGCGGCTCAATCTACTGCTTTTCGAGGTCGATGGACTCGTAGGCGTGCTGGGCGATGGCGGCGCGAATCTGTGCCGGCGTCTTGCCGAGCCTGGTCTGCTGGTAGGCGTAGAAGCCTTCCTTGGCGCAGGTGGAGCACTCGGTGCCGTGCAAGCCTTCAAAGCAGCTGCGCAGGCTGGTGTGGCCAAGGGCGCGGTCGCAGCGGCAGTTGCAGGGGAGCTGGTAGAGCACGGAGCTTACCTTGGCGGCCTGTTGGTACACATGCGCCTGCCAGGCGTAGCGAAAGTTTTCGCCCGTGAGCTTGTCGCCGGCGAGGATCGGCGGAAGGGAAGCGACTTTGAGCGGCGCCGTCGCGTGGTAGGCGGGCACGTCCTCCGCGGGGTTGGAGAACTGGGCGTACGCGGCTACAGTGACGAGGAAAACAGCGAGGGTTCCGAGATAGCGATGCGCAGACGTTTGGCTCATGGGACGTTTCACGACTTGTATTCTAGCTGTTTTTCTTGAGAGTGGGGTGAGCCGTAACGGGGTGAGAGTTGCAGCCAGTCTTCCGCACAAAAAAAAGACGGCACGAACTTTTCGCTGTTCGTGCCGGGAGGCCAGTGACGCAACTTACTTCCAGATCGGAGCGGCTTGGCGCCTCTCTCCATCACTGGAATATATACACCATAGCATAGATTGAGGAGAAAGCAAATCCAGAAATCGAAATATTTCTGGAGGCGCGGGAAGAAAGTTGACGCCCTGAAAGAAGAGGGCCGAATCGGTGGCGGCAAGGCGGTCAATGGAAGAAATCCGCCCGGAGCGGAGGGCCGTGAAAGCGCCGGTGAGCAGCGGCTAATCTGCTGTCCCTAAATAGCTTAGTCGGATCGTGCGCGTGCTGATTGAGGGCTCAAGAGAATTGTGGGTAGACGAGCCAGAAGTGAGGGCGGGTGCGCCTGCGGTGGTGAAATCCTTTTCAGTGGGATCATCGGAAAGCGGTAAGACGCCCCGAAACGGGTGCAAAAACCGCAAAGAATCCGAAAATTCGTAGTCGATTTTTGTGCTGGCGGCCTCAGCCTATTCGATCGACCTTGCCGGCGAGGTCGAAGTCCTTGGCAGTGAGGCCGCCTGCGTCATGCGTGACCAGCGCCAGCCTAACCTTGTTGTAGCGGATGTCGATGTCGGGGTGGTGGCCTGCGGCTTCGGCCAGGTCTCCTACCTTGTTCACGAAGGCGAGCGAGGCACGAAAATCCTTGAACTCGAAGGTTCGGATCAGTTCGCCGGATTCGACTTTCCATTGAGGCAACGAGGCTAGACGCGTATTCACTTCCTGGGCAGAGAGGGCGGCCATTCGGTCTCCTGGCTTTCAAAAAGAGTTGGAAGAGTTCGCAGGCGATTGAAGGCATCCGCCTCGCCAGGAACGCTTCAGCCTAGTTGGATGGCGCCTGGGGGACCGGGGCAATATCAAAAGTGGAAAACCGCTTATTCTGGCCCGTGATTTCCGACCGCAGTTCGTGCCAGAGCTCGTTCGGGACCTTCAAAAACACTTCGACGACGGCAGGGTCGAACTGACTGCCGGAGCAGCGCAGGATCTCTTCGCGGGCGGCATCGAAGCTGGTGGCTTTGCGGTAGGGCCGATCGCTGGTGATGGCGTCGAGGGTGTCGGCAACTGCGAAGATCCGTGCCCCGACGGGAATTTCAATGCCGCGCAGGCCATTGGGGTAGCCGGAGCCGTCGTAGTGTTCCTGGTGCGAAAAGACGATCTCGGCCGACTTCTGCCAGAAAGGGAATCTTGCGCAGCATGTTGTAGCCGCGGGCGCAGTGCTCGCGCATCACGGTCTGCTCTTCGGGGGAAAGCGTGCCCGGCTTGCGCAGAATATCGTCGGGAATCGCCATCTTGCCGATGTCGTGGAGAAAGGCGCCGCGGGCAATCACCTTGATCTGGGCCGGCCCAATGCCCATGGCGCGGGCCAGGGCGATGGTGTAAGCGGTGACGCGCTTGGAGTGGCCTTCGGTCTCGGAGTCTTTGAGGTCGAGCGCGTCGCCCAGTGCCTCGAGAGTGACGTCGTAGGAGTGCTCCAGGTTTTCCATCGCCTGGCGCAGCATCTCGGTGCGCGCCCGGACCACCTGTTCCAGATTCTGCTGGTAGCTGTGGCTGTCCTGCAGGGCCTGGCGATGTTCGAGCGCCCGCTGCACGGTGTTGACCAGGTGCTCGCGCTCAAAGGGCTTCAAGAGGTAGTCGTACGCGCCACGGCGCATGGAGTCGATGGCGACGCTGATGTCGTGAATCGCGGTGACCATGACCACGGGGAGATGCGGCTGCTGGCCATGAATGCGCTCCAGCAGCGTGATCCCGTTGCCGTCCTGCATCACGATATCGGTGAGGACCAGGTCGAAAGCCGTCCGCTCCAGGATCTCGATGCCTTCGCGGCCGCTCGAGGCGGACTGTACGTCGTAGCCCTGGCGTTCGAGCGTGGAACCGATCATGGATCGGATGTGCGGTTCGTCATCGACGACCAGGATGCGGGCGGTCCGGCGTTGCCGGGTCGTTGTGCGCTGATCCGCGTCGGCGCGCGCATTCCCGCCAGGCGGGGGCACTGGTTGCGGTCTTGCGAGGTTCAAAGCCAAGCCAGGTTCCTCCGAAGACCTCCGCCGGCTGGTAGCGAAGTCTCGTCCATTCCAGGAGCCGATTCTCATGGCCCTTAACGACATTCAACGATGTGAAGGCCGCCAAAGAGAATCAGACCCGAGTCCACAGTCAAAGAAGCTCGCAAAGAAAAGCATTCAATCCAGAATCAGCAGGGCCCAGATTCAATACGCTGATCACTGCCAGGAAGTTTCCGTCCCGTGAAAACCATTGTCATTGCTATGGGAAGCGTACTCCGATAGCGATTGCTCGGGAAGGAGTTTTTCGGAAACTCTTCGCTCGAAGTAATCTCAAATGCCAACCAGTGCATCAGGAATGCGCAGCGATGCGAACCTGTCCATTTTACCTGCTGAGGGTGGTGCAGGGCTCGTTTGTTCAGGTTCAGGAAAGCGGGGTGGAGGGGTCCTGCTTTTTGGCGCGGGCCCGGCGAGCATCGGCCCAACCTTCCTTGGTGATCTGGCGGGCGCGGCCGACGGCGAGCGACCCGGGCGGGACCTCCCTGGTGATCGAGGATCCGGCGCCGATATACGCGCCATCGCCGATCGTGACCGGCGCGACGAGGGTGGAATCGCTGCCGATGAAGGCGTTTTCCCCAATATGCGTGACGTGCTTGCGGACGCCGTCGTAATTGCAGGTGATCACGCCTGCGCCGATGTTGGTGTTGGCCCCGATTTCGGCATCGCCCAGGTAGGTCAGATGGCCGGCCTTCACGCCTTTGTGCAACCTGGCCTTCTTGGTTTCGACGAAGTTGCCGATGTGGACGTCTTCGCCGATCTCGCAGCCGGGGCGCATGTGCGCGAAGGGGCCGATGCTCGCTCCTTTGGCAATGGTGCTTGCGTTGAGAACACAGCTCTGGCGGACAAGGACGTCTTCGCCCAGGGTGCAGTCTTCAATCACGCTGTAGGAGCGAATGCGACAGTTGGAGCCGATGCGGGTGGAGCCTAACAGCTGAACGAAGGGCTCGATGATGGCGTCCGGCGCAACTTCGACGCCGGCGTCGATGACGCAGGTTTCGGGGCGAAAGATGGTGACGCCGGCGGCCATGAGCTGCTGGGCTTTGGCGAGGCGCATGGCGGCGTCGAGAGCCATCATCTCCTGAATGGTGTTGGCGCCGAGGAGCTGCGCGGGATCGGTGGCCTTGAACGCCACGACGCGCTCGCCGGCATCGCGAAAGATGTGCGCCATGTCCGTGAGGTACAGCTCGCCGAGCGGGTTGGCGGCCGTCAGCTTGTCAAGATTGTCGAGGAGCGGCTGGGTGCGGAAGGCGTAAAGGCCCATGTTGACTTCGCGCAGTGCCAGTTGATCGGGCCGGAGCATGTTCTGCTCGATGATGGCGGTGACTTCGGCGGAATCGGGAGCGGGGTGAATGACGCGGCCGTAGCCTGTGGGGATGTCGGGCTCGGCGGAGGTAATGGTCATCGCGGCGTTCTCGGCCTGGTGGAAGGCGAGAATCGCGCGCAGCGTCTCCGCCTTGACGAGCGGCGCATCGCCCGAGAGCACGAGGACATTTTCGTAGCCGGCAATGGCGTCCTTTGCGGTTTGAACCGCGTGGCCGGTGCCGCGCTGCTCCAGCTGATCGACAAAGTGCACTCCTGTAGAGCCGACTGCGGCTTTGACCTTATCGGACTGATGACCGACGACGGCATAGATGGCGGACGGATCGACGATCTCGACGGCAGTCGCGATGACAT
This sequence comes from uncultured Acidobacteriaceae bacterium, assembly GCA_963846095.1. Classification (GTDB taxonomy): domain Bacteria; phylum Acidobacteriota; class Terriglobia; order Terriglobales; family Acidobacteriaceae; genus Telmatobacter. The sequence goes on along the minus strand of CAWJUW010000002.1, from coordinate 33,815 downwards.
GGCTCAGCAGCGGCTTGCCGCCGATTTCGTGAAGAACCTTGGGCCTGCGGGAGTTGAGACGCGTGCCCTTGCCTGCGGCCATGATGAGGATGGCAAGACTTAATTGCTGAACCACTCACACTCACTTTCCGTGGGAATTCGTGGAGGCGATCGATTTCTCGACGCACGCGAAATCGGTGCTCGAATCCCTTCTCGGAAAGAATAGCGCAGCGAAGAGGAGCCGCTGGTTGTGGCGTTCAATCGTGGGTCGCAGCTACCAGGGCTCCCCACTCAATGGGATTGACGTTGCGCGCGTGCTGGGAGAAGAGCCAACGATGGCTGTCGAGATCTTTCACTCCATACTGCTTTTCGCCGTACACCGTCTCATGCAGTTCTTCCCAGACGACGGCGCCTTGCTGCTTTGCGTGCGCAAAATGCGCTGCGGCATCGGGAACGATGATCGAGAGTGTTTGTGTGCAGAATCCGGTGGTGGCGGGGCTTTCAGTCCCGTCGCGCGGCCCGGAGATCATGATGACGGCCTGCCCGAGTTGCAACTGCACACCGCTGACCGGGTCGCCGTAACGGAAGAGCTCAGTGAAACCGAAGACGCGCGTCAGCCACGCCGCAGCTCGGGAGACGTCGCGATAGACCAGGTGCGGCAGGATAGAGTCGGTGGGTACAGATCGGTTCGTCATAGCGATAGTATGCCCCTCGCAAAGTACTGAATGTTTGACGGCATGTGAATCGCGCGAAGGCCTGTTTCGTTTCGAGTGGCCTCGGCTGATTTTGGTACGCTGAAAACTCCATGGCTGCAGCGACTCTCCGGAAAAGCCCGCAAAGAACGGTGCTCCGCGCCGTGGTCGAGGTCGCGTCCATCATCTTTTTGTTTTATTCCAACCTGCTGATGGGCGAGTTCACAGGGTCAGCAGCGCCGGGGAAGACGTTGCTGTTCGCGCTGCACGACATTTTCACCGGCAAGAACTTCCTCATCGCCATGATCTCCGCGCTGGTCGGATACGGCGTGTTCGAGACTCTTCGCAAGGTCTTCTGAATGCCCCGGTTGACCCGTCAAGCTGCTCTTCCGTATTCTGCGAGAGTTTCCGCGTGGCGTCCCGATTGAACCGGGCGTCGCTCGAGGAAGAGTCCGCATGACCACAGCCGTCGCGCCGGCAGCCGCTCCAGCTTCAACTGAAAACCAGCAACCGTATTTGGTGCGCCGTGCGGCCGTTCTTGGCGCGGGGACGATGGGCTCCCGCATTGCCGCACACCTGGCCAATGCCGGCATTCCCACGCTGCTGCTCGACCTTGTTCCCGCGGGCGAAAGCAATCGCAACAAGCTGGCCAAGGGCGCGCTGGAGGCATTAGCAAAGGCCAAGCCGGCTGCATTTTACGAAGCGGGGCTGGCGTCCCTCGTCACACCGGGAAACTTCGAAGACGATCTGCCGAAGCTGAAAGACTGCGACTGGGTGATCGAAGCGGTGGCCGAGAATCTGGCCATCAAGACTGAGCTGCTGGGGAAGGTTGTGCAGCACCTGGCGCCGAACGCGGTGCTGACGACGAATACATCGGGTCTGCCGGTGAAGCAGATCGCGGCTGGTCTTTCCGGGCATCGCGATCGATTATTTGGGACGCACTTCTTCAATCCACCGCGCTACATGCGGCTGCTGGAGATTATCCCCACCGCCGAAACGAAGCCGGAACTGGTGGCCGCCTTCGCTGCGTTTGCAGACAAGAATCTCGGCAAGCAGGTGGTGTTTGCCAACGATACGCCCAACTTCATCGCCAACCGCATCGGCGTGGCCGTTTCGTTTTCTGCCGGCAACCTGATGCTGGAGCAGGGCCTCACCGTTGAGGAAGTGGACGCGCTGACGGGGACCGCGCTTGGCTGGCCAAGGACCGGCACGTTTCGCCTCGCCGATATGGTGGGCATCGACATCCTGGCGCATGTGGCGAAGAATTTTCCGCAAGGCGCACCTGCCGGCAAATTCGGGGCGCTGCTCGACGAGATGCTGAAGCGCGGCTGGCTGGGCGATAAGACCGGGCAGGGCTTCTACAAGAAGAGCAAGGGTGCGGGCGGAAAAGACGAACGGCTCGCTCTGGATCTAAACACGTTTGAGTACCGGCCCGCGGCCAAGGCGTCGCTGCCCGCACTGGAGATGGCCAAGAACGCCGGAAGCCTGAAGGAGCGGCTGAAACTGCTGCTGGCAAATGATCCGGCGAAGGATAAAACGGCCAAGTTTTTGTGGCCGCTTCTCTCTTCGATCTGGAACTACTCTGCCGACCGCATCGGAGAGGTATCGGCGGACGCGGTTTCGATCGATCAGGCCATCAAGGCCGGGTTCAACTGGGAGCTCGGGCCGTTTGAGATGTGGGATGCTGCCGGTGTGCGCGAGACCGTTGAGCGCATGAAAGCGCTTGGACTGCCGGTGAGTACAGTCGCAGAAGAATTGCTGAATGCCGAGCCTTCCAATGTGGCGGTTTCGTGGTACCTTCCCGATTCGCCGCAATGCTATAGCCCGCAAAAACATGAGTGGGAGCCCATTCCGCAGCAAGCCGGACATGCGCGCGTGGCGGACTTCCGGCGTAGCAACGGCGTGGTGAAGTCGAACTCTGGTGCTTCGCTAGTGGACCTGGGCGATGGCATTGGCTGCATCGAGCTGCATTCGCTCAAGAACGCGATCGGCGGCGATGTGCTGGCGATGATCTCTTCCGTCCTCAAGCCGGATTCGGAAGCGGTGAAGAACTTTGCCGGCTTCGTGATCGCCAGCGACCGCGAGAACTTCAGCGTGGGCGCAAACCTGATGCAGCTTCTGCTGGCTGCGCAGGAAGGCGAGTGGGACGACGTTGCGGCAACGATTCACGCGTTTCAGCAGATGACGGCGGCGATCAAGTTTTGCCCAAGGCCGGTGGTGGCTGCTCCGTTCGGGCTGACGCTGGGCGGAGGTGCGGAGATTTGTCTGCACGCGGCGCGCCGGCAACCGCATGCTGAGCTCTACATGGGATTAGTGGAAGCCGGCGTTGGCTTGATTCCTGCCGGTGGCGGCACGAAGGAGATGGTACTGCGGGCGATCGATGAGGCCACGGAGCTTGCTCCTCCCGATCCCAAGGATCCGCCCTCGCGGTTTGCGCAATCGGCCGAAGTGGGCGCGGCGGTGAAGCGGCTTTTTGAAAACATCGCGATGGCCAAGGTTTCCACCTCCGCGATGGAAGCGCGTGGATTGGACATGATTCGCGCTTCCGATCGCATCACACTCAATCGCGAACGGCTGTTGCTCGACGCCAAGAATCTTGCCGCCACGCTTGCCGCTGCTGGCTATACGGCGCCGCAGCCGAAAATGGTTCCTGCGCCGGGTCTGGGTGTTCTGGCGATGCTGGAAACCGGGGTATTTCTGATGGGCGAAGCTGGATACGCCTCCGAGCACGACCAGAAGGTGGCAAAGTGGGCGGCCTACATTCTCGCAGGTGGTCGCGTGACGGCAGGTTCGCTGGTCAGCGAGCAGTATCTGCTCGATCTCGAGCTCGAGGCGTTCCTTTCGCTGTGCGGAGAGCGGAAGACGCAGGAGCGCATTGCTTTCACGTTGAAGACGGGCAAGCCGTTGCGGAATTGAAATGAAGGCGGCGCTCTTGTTTCCGATTCTGTGCATGGTCGAATTCGCCGGCACCGGCGCACTCGGCCAGACCGCTGCAAATTCGCCGCAAATGAACGAACGGCCATTGACGGAGTCGGGGCAATCGATGGTGGACGGAAAACCGGCCTCGTATCTGATTCGGCATCTGCCCGTGAGTTCGTTTCCAGGTCTGCCGGCGAAGGTGGTGGACGTGCTCAACCAGAAGGGATGCACCATTCCCCAGACATACGAGGCACATCGACCCGAGAACGTAGTTCATGGGAGCTTCAAAGCGCCGGGTTCTTCCGACTGGGCGTTGCTTTGCTCGGTCCGCGGGACAGTTTCTCTGCTGGTGTTCTTCGGCGGAGAGGCGGGCGCGACCTCCGCGCAACCGATTGTTTTGGAGTCGGCGGGGGAGACGGAGAGGCTGCAGGCGTATCCAGGAAGCACGACGTTGGGATTTGACTGGGGCATCGATCCGGCAACCCCCGAGCAGGTTCACTCGGCGCAAAACGGGATGAGGGATCCTCCGGCCAAGTTGGATCATGATGCGCTTGCGGATTCGCGGATCGACCGCACCACGAAGTACCATTTCTACGCCAATACCGCGTGGACTGTGCTGCCCATGCCGGACTAGCGTTCGCAAGGCCTGAGAGTTTGAAGAAGGAGTTGTTCATGGCGGAAGCCGTTGTCGTCAGCGCTATTCGTACCCCGGTGGGCCGGGCTCCCAAAGGCACGCTTTCCACCACCCGCCCCGATGATCTCGCAGCTCTTGCGATGGAAACGGCCGTGGCGCGTGTGCCGGGGCTGCAGAAGTCGGAGATCGGCGATGTGATTCTGGGGTCGGCGCAGCCCGAAGGTGAGTCGGGATGGAACATTGCCCGCATGGCAGCGTTGCGCGCCGGGTTCCCGGTGGAGATTCCAGGGATGACCATCAACCGGCTTTGCTCTTCAGGGCTGCAGGCCATTGCGCTTGCCGACCAGCGCATTCGCACGGGCGGCGAACGGGTCGTGATCGCCGGGGGCGCGGAGACCATGAGCATGCTGCCCTTCGGTGGGCTGAAACCGAGTCCGAATCCCTGGCTGGCAGAGAATTACCCCGCCGCGCTGCTGACGATGGGCCTAACCGCGGAGCGCGTGGCAAAGCATTATGGCGTGTCGCGCCAGGATCAGGACGCCTTCGCGTTGAGCAGCCATCAGAAAGCGCTGGCCGCGCAGGCTGCGGGGAAATTCGACGAGGAACTGGTGCCGGTGAAGGTAACGACCGCGGTGCCGGGAAAGAAGGCGGGCAAGCCTGTGGTGTCAGAGTCGACGTTCGCAGCCGATGAAGGCCCGCGCGCCGATACTTCTCCGGAGGCGCTGGCGAAGCTGAAGCCGGTCTTCCATGCGCAGGGAACGGTGACGGCAGGCAATGCCTCGCAGACGTCGGATGGCGCTGCGGCCGTGGTGTTGATGGAAGCAGGCGCGGCCAAGGAGCGCGGCATTACTCCACTGGCGCGGCTGGTGTCGTTTGCGGTGACGGGCTGCCTGCCGGAGGAGATGGGGATCGGGCCGATTACGGCAATTCCCAAGGCGCTGAAGATGGCCGGACTGAAGCTCGAGGACATTGAGCTGATCGAACTGAACGAAGCCTTTGCGGCGCAGGCGCTGGCGATCATTCGGACGCTGGGCCTCGATCCGGAGCGCGTGAACGTGAACGGCGGCGCCATCGCGCTGGGGCATCCACTCGGGTGCACAGGCGCGAAGCTGACGGCCACGATCCTGAACGAGATGCGGCGGCGGCAGGTGCGCTACGGCATGGTGACCATGTGCGTGGGCGGGGGCATGGGTGCTGCCGGGATCTTCGAGCGGCTGAACTAAACTGCCGCAAATTCTACGTAGTCGGCAACGAGAGGAAAGACATCCCTCAGCGGCTAAAGCCGAACGCCTTGTCTGCGTGCTAACGGCCGGGCTGAAGCCCGGCCCCTTCAAGGCAGCGGGTATGGAACACAAACAAAACGGCCCGGAGCCCTTGCTCCCGGCCGTTGATGGTCATCTGACGATTCTTAGGCTTTCGCGGTGGCGAGGGCCTTCAGGCGGGCGTTGAGGCGGCTCTTGTAGCGGGAAACGGTGTTCCCGTGAAGGATGCCCTTCTGCACGCTCTTGTCGAGGACGGAAACGGTCTCGCGGTACTGGGTCTGGGCTTCCTTGACGTCGCCCTTCACGAGGGCTTCGCGCAGGGTGCGCAGGCTGGTGCGGACGCGGCTGCGGTTGGCGCGATTGGTATCCGTTTTGCGACCGGTCTGGCGGGCGCGCTTGAGCGATGAAACGTGGTTTGCCATTGATCTTCCTTAAGCTTTTGGCCCTGAAGCGTCGGGCGGAGTGCCCGGTCAGGGAGAAATGATGCGGGGCAAGAATGCAGCTCGATCCGCATCCCTCGCAATTTCTTAGTCTACGGGGATTTGCCTCCTGGGTCAACCGTCTTTGCGGCGAGGCTGCTTGCTGTAAATTTGTCACGGGCTGGAAAAATCGGGGACCAAAGGCCACGGAGGGCCAGGGCATGTCGTGGAATCGGCGGGATTTTCTGAAGGTGGGCGGCACATCGGCGGCGGCGTTGGGCATTCCCGGCGCGGAGACACTGGCGGCAGACCAACCCGGCGGGCAGGCGGCGCAGCCGGCGGACACACCCTATCCCAAGCTCTCCATCATCACCCCGTATTCCCCGGCGAAACTGGCTTTTGCCGCTCAGGCAGGATACGAAGGCGTGGTGGTCACGCCCGGCCCGGACTTCAATCCGGAACTGAGCGACAGCGCCATCGACCAGGTGCTGGCTACCGCGCGCAATGCAGGCATCCGCATCGTCAGCATTGAATACTTCGAGCCCAACCACACCGATCCGGACCGCGGCAAGCGAGCAGAGGCCAACGCCAAGTTCGTGCGCGCGCTGGAATTCTGCCATCGCCTCGGATGCAAGTTTGTGGGGACCTTCAGCGGCGGCATGCCCGGGGCCAAAATGGAAGATCACGCCAAGGCCCTCGCCGAGGTGTTCAACGAGAAATACCTGCCTGTCTGCGAGAAGCTCGACGTGTCGATGGGATGGGAGAACCACCCCAACGAGGGAAATCTCGCCAGCTACCCGGCGGCGATGCAGGCCGTCTTTGACCTTGTCCCAAGCAAGCGGCTCGGCCTCGAGTTCGATCCTTCGCACTTTGTGCGCCAATATATCGACCCGGTCCCGGTGGCGTGGCACTTCAAAGATCGCATTCGCGCCGTCCATGCCAAAGACACCGAGATCACCCAACCGGTCTTGCAGCAGGTGGGCATTCATGGCGATGGCTGGTGGCGTTATCGCATCCCCGGCCAAGGCATCGTCAACTGGCCGGAGTTTCTCACGGTCTTGCTGCAGGTCAAGTTCAACGGAGGCATCGCTGTTGAGCACGAAGACGAGTTCTGGGACGCGCCCAACAGCGAACATCTTGCCGACTTCCCGCAGCAGCGCAAGGACGGGTTCATTCTGGCGCGGCGTTTTCTGAGCCAGTATCTGCCGGGGCGGCTGGCGTAGCCCCAGGCGGATCAGAAATCCGTACCATCCTCGACGGGCGGCAGAATGTCATCGTGGCGGGCGACCCACACATACAAAGTTGGGAGCAGGAAGACGCCGATCACGAGGTTGGCGAGCAGGCCGCCCACAATCACGATGGCGAAGGGACGCTGCGAGTCGGACCCGATGGCATGCGAGAGCGCCGCGGGGAGCAGGCCGAGCGTAGCCACCAGCATGGTCATCATGATGGGGCGAAGGCGCAGAACGGCACCTTCCACTGCCGCGTCCACGATGTGTGCCTCGGTCGACTCTTCCATCCCCCGGCGCCGCGCCCTGAGTTGATTGATGAACTCAATCATGATGACGCCGGTCTGCACAGAAACGCCGAACAGCGCCAGGAAGCCGACCGCCGAAGAGACTGAGAAATTGGTGTGCGAGATGAAAAGGGCGAGCGGCCCGCCGATGGAGGCCATGATGACGCTGATGAGAATCAGAATGGCCCATTTCGCGGAGCGGAACATCGTATACAGGATCAAAAAGATGGCGAGAACCGTGATGGGAACGATGATGGCCATGCGGCGGTTGGCGCGCTTCTGGCTTTCGTATTCGCCGGCCCACTCCAGGTGGTATCCGGTGGGTAGCTGGACGTTGTGCTCGACGCGGCTGATCGCCTCTTCAACGGTCGAGCCCAGGTCGCGCCCGATGGCGGAGTACTTGATGGCGATGTAGCGCTGGCCCGACTCGCGATTGATCTGTTCAGCCCCGTCGTCGGTAGAGACGGTCGTGAGCTGCGCCAGGGATACGCGCTCGCCCGAAGGCGCCGGCAGCCGGATGTTCTCGATGGCCTCGCGCGTGTCGCGATATTGCTGCTGGTAGCGGAGGGTTACATCGAAACGAGCTTCGCCTTGCTGCACCTGGGTGAGCGCATTGGCTCCAACCGCGGTTTGAATCGCATCCTGCACATCGGAAATATTGATGCCCCAACGCTTCGCAGCTTTTCTGTCCACCTGGAAATTCAGATTGGGCTGGCCGACGATGCGAAAGATGCCCAGGTCTCCGACGCCACGCACCATGGCCATCTGTTGCTGAATCTTGACGGCGGTGCTCTCCAGGGTGCGGAGGTCATCGCCATAGAGCTTGACGGCCAACTCGCCCTTCACGCCTGAGACGGCCTCTTCCATGTTGTCGGAGATGGGTTGCGAGTAGTTCCAGATGACTCCGGGAAATTTCTGCAGCTCCCTGTCGATGGCGGCGATCAGGTTTTCTTTGCTGCTCTGAAAAACAGGCCGCCAATCCTCTTTACGTTTCAAGTCGACGAAATACTCGGTGTTGAAGAAGCCGGCCGTGTCCGTCCCGTCGTCGGGACGGCCGGTTTGGCTGATGACCTGGGTGACCTCAGGGAAGGAGGCCATCACCAGGCGCGCCTTATTGGCGAAGTCAATGCTGGCGGTGGGTCCTTCGCTGGGAGGCAGGGTACCGCGCACCCAGATCGAGCCTTCGTCGAGATGCGGCAGGAACTCCGAGCCGATCGGTCCGCCCACGGTGAGATACACCGCAATCGCAAAAAGAATTCCGGCGATGCCCACCGTCACGTAGCGATGCTCGATGGCGCTGCGCACCGCGACGCGATAGCGCACGATGAGCCATTGCATGATGGGGTTCTGCCATTCCTTTGCGCCTTTGCGAAACAGCAAGGCTGCCATCACCGGGGCTACCACGATGGCAAAACCGAGAGCGCCAAGCAGGGCAAACGTCACCGTCCAGGCCATGGGTTTGAAGAGTCGGCCTTCCACCGCCTGCAGGGTGAAGATCGGCAGGTAGGAAGTGATAATGATGCCGCGCGCAAAGAAGACCGGGCGCAGCACTTCGTGAGCCGCATCGCGAATCTTCTGCGACGGGGTGTGGGTATCGTCCCTTGTGGCGAGGTGGCGCACCATGTTCTCGATCATCACCACCGATCCATCGACGAGCATTCCAAAGTCCAATGCGCCCAGTGAGAGCAGGTTTGCAGGAATATGGCTGATGTCGAGGCAGATGGAAGCGAACATCAGCGCAAATGGAATGGTCAGGGTGACGACGATGGCGCCGCGCACATTGCCGAGGAAAAGAAAGAGAATGATGGCGACGAGGATCATTCCCTCGGTCAGGTTGCGCTCCACGGTCTCCACCGTGTACGACACCAGTTTCGACCGATCGAGGAAGGGAACGATCTTGACGCCCTTGGGCAGGATGCCGTGATTCAACTTGTCGGCTTCTTCGTGAATTCCCTGCAAAACCGGGTCGGAGTCGTCTCCCTTCTGTAAAAGCACAATGCCTTCGACCGTGTCGGGATTGTCGACGATGCTTCCGTCTTCGCGGTGGGTGGCGCGGCCGATCTGCCCCAGGCGGATCTTGGCGCCTTGAGAAACGGTGGCGATGTCTTTGATCGAAATCGATGCGCCGTTCTGCGCTTTCACCACCGTGTCTTCGATGTCCTGAACGCTGTTATAAAGGCCCCGGGATTGCACGTTGATCTGCTGAGCGCCTTGCTCGATGAAGCTTCCGCCGCCGTTGGTATTGTTGTTGGCGATCTGCTGTTCCACCTGGCCGATACTCAGTCCGTACATGACGAGTTTCTCGGGGTCGAGCTTGATCTGGTACTCCTTGGTGGGCCCGCCGAAGCTGGATACGTCTACGACTCCTTTCACACTCTTGAACGACTTTTCCAGCAGCCAGTCCTCGAGCGATTTTTTCTCCATCACGTCGAAGGCAAGGTTGTTGCCTTCGACCGTGTACCAGTAGATCTGTCCGACCGGGCTCCAGTCGGTTCCCATTTGGGGCGTCAGATTTGCCGGCAGGCTGACTTGTCCCAGCCGCTCCATCACGTGCTCGCGATTTACGTCGCTGGTGGAGTTGTCGTCGAAGATGAGCATCAGGCTCGACAGCCCAGCCAGCGTGGTCGAGCGCAGGTTGGTCAGGTGGGGAATGCCCGCCACCTGAATCTCAATGGGAACCGTGACCTGGCGCTCGATCTCCTCGGCGCTCCGGCCGGGCCACTGGGTGATGATCTGCACGTAGTTATTGGCGACGTCGGGATACGCTTCAATGGGAAGAGCGCGAAACGAGAGGACGCCCCAAACGGTGAGCACAAACACTCCGCCCAGGACCAGCCAACGGCTTTTGAGCGCAAAATCGACGAGTGCTCGAATCAAATGGTCTGATCCTTCCGGGACGAGAGGGCGTGCGCTGAATACCCTTGCTTGCGAAGCTCAGCGAGCCAGCGTCACTGGTTCTCGGCCTTCCTTGGACCATGCTAATCGATGAACATTGCAGTAGGTCGGCTCGGTCGAAACCCGAAATTTGTTAGGCTCGATAACATTGATGCTGGGATGCTCTCCCCTGCGGTGATCCGCGCCGTCGACGGAATCGCGACCGTTTCAAAACCCGAGCAAAACAAACACGCCGAGCCTTTTGATGACCCTACCTCGGAAAGCAACAAACTGGACGAGGCGTCAGTTCGTCTGCGCAAGCCTGGCATTGGGCGGCCAAAGGCTGCTTTCCCTCCCCACGCAAGGCACTCCTTCCGGGACCGCGCTTCCCGAGTGGTCGACAGGCGTACTTGAGATCCATCACATCGACACGGGTCGCGGGAATGCGACGTTTCTTCTGGCGCCGGACGGCACCACCATTCTGATCGATTGTGGCGCGACCAACGACCCTCCAGAAACCTCTGCGCCCCCTCGTCCCGACGCTTCGCGCTCACCAGGTGAATGGGTGGCGCGTTATGCCTTGCGCCGTGCCCGGGCTGCCGGCCGCACCACCCTCGACTACATGATCGCCACCCATATTCATCCTGACCATGTCGGCGATCTTCCACGCGGTACCGAACTCCCGGCCGACGGTGGCTTCGTCGCCACAGGGCTGAGCCAGGTCGATCAGCTTATGCCCGCGCAAACCGTAATTGACCGCAGCTTCCCCGATTACGGCGCAGTCCCGCCTTCCCGCGACCCGTACGCGGTGAATTATCTGGCGTGGCTCGCAGCACGTCGCCGCGCCGGCAAGAGGGTGGAGCGGTTGGAGATCGGTTCTGCCCGCCAGATTCGTCTCCGGTCTTCGTTGGAGGGACCGGCGTTCTCGGTTCGCGGCCTGGCAGCCAACGGCTGTGTCTGGACGCGTGCAGGAGAAGAGAGCCGCTCGCTCTTTCCGGGACGGGATTCGGCGGGAATCAACGATCAACCTACCGAGAACGACTGTTCGCTTGCGTTACGAATCGAGTACGGAAGATTTTCGTATTTCACGGGAGGAGATCTGAATACCGACACCCATGACGGTCGCGAACCCTGGCTCGATGTGGAGAGTCCGGTAACCAAAGCCTGTGGTCGAGTCGAAGTCGCGGTCGCAGATCATCACGCCTACTTTGACGCGTGCGGGGCGCATTTCGTCGAGAATCTCGATGCCCAGGCCTACATCATTCCGTCCTGGCATCTCACCCATCCCGGTCAGGCCCAGCTTGAACGTCTGGTGGGCGCGTGGCCACACGCAAAACACCATGATGTGTTCGCGACCGAGGTGCTGCCAGGCAATCGTCTATTCAATAGCCGGTGGGTGCACGAGATGCGCAGCACGCAAGGGCATGTTGTCGTACGCGTGGCCAGCGACGGTCTGAGCTACAAGATTTTCGTGCTGGATAGCACAGTGGAGTCCGGTCCGGTGACACTGGAGAGCGGGCCTTATCTTTGCCGCGCTTAGTGGCCTCCGCGATAGAACCCAATCTCCCTCAAGCCTGATGGCCGGCAGCCGGTTTTGTCCGGGATCGCAAACCATAGATCCCACGAGAGCAGTGTGTGAGCGGGTGCTCGAGATTTTCGGTCTCGTTTTGCATCGAATTACGCGTCTTGGGCGCAGACTTGAAGAGTCTGCATTCGCAGGAATTGTTGGGAACCCATCGCGGGTCCGGTCTGTCGGACATGCGCCCGGTCCGTACCGCTACATAGCCCCCCACCCCCCTCCCCCGTTTTGCTGCAAATTCCTCGATCCGCGAAAGTTAGGTGCAAAAAAGGCTGAAAACCGGGGTGAGCGAGCCTGTCGCGCCGGTCTCGAGCAGGCGTGGAATGGCGCTCCGACCATCGCACCCTGGCGATATCCAGATGGACGATGATGGTCACAACAATATTTGCGGATCTCATTCGTCTTCAGGATCAGGGAACAGGCGATGAGCGCGACTTCGATGATCGAACAGGACCGCCAAATCGCCGCATTGGTCGCGCGAGAGCAGCCGCGGCTCATCAACTTCATCCGTAAGCGCGTGCCCAATTCGGCCGACGCAGAGGATCTGTTGCAAGAAGTGCTTTTCGAGCTGGTGCAGGCGCATCGACTGCTGATGCCCATTGAAACAGTCTCCGCGTGGCTCTTTCGCGTTGCGCGTAATCGCATTACCGATCTATTCCGCAAAGCGAAACCGGAGTCGTTCATCGATGCGGCGTTTGAAAACGAAGAGGGCGAGATGCTTCAGGTGGAAGATCTGCTGCCCTCACCGGCGGACGGACCGGAGGCATTGTATTTCCGCCAGGTGCTGCTGGATGAACTGAATTCCGCCATCGCGGAACTGCCCGCCGATCAGCGCGCCGTATTCATCGCACATGAGCTCGAAGGTCGAAGCTTCAAGGAACTCGCCGAGGAAACCGGCGTGAACATGAACACTCTGCTTGCCCGCAAGCGCTACGCTGTACTGCATCTCCGCAAGCGCCTGCAGCGCATTCACGACGAACTCTCAGAGAAATGAGGTCATCATCATGAAAAACAAGAAATGGATCTTCTTCGTTGCTCCACCCGCGGCTGTTCTCGTTATCGTGCTTTGCGGCGAGATCATCAAGTCCCTGTGGAATTGGCTTGTGCCGGCACTCTTCGCGGGAGCGCACGTGATTACCTTCTGGCAGGCTTTGGGGCTACTGCTTCTGTGCCGCCTTTTGTTTGGCAGCTGGGGCAGCGGCAATGGCGGCAAGCGTCGCCGCAGGAACCGGGAACAATGGGAGGCCATGACTCCCGAGGAGCGCGAACGGTTCCGGCAAGGGATGCGCGGGGCCTGCGGTGGGTTCAACCCGCCGGTCGAGCCCTCTCGCCCGGCGTGATGGGGGGACGGCGATCGAAAGACAAGACGGGGAGCACGCGCCGGAAGGACGCGCTCCCGGAGTCTACAGGTAACCGTGCTGGCACACTTCTCATCTAATTTTGATAGGCGGCGGATTGACGCCGAGGAGCACAGGCGCTAGTCTCTAGCGCAGATACCCGATTTGGTTGCCATTGCCATCCCGCGGTTCTTCCAGACAGAGCAGGGTTTCGGTCTGGCTCCGTCAAGCAACCGGAAGCCCCGCGCCACCGTCGCCCGGTTTTCGGCGAACACTCCCTCAACAATTGCCAGCCATTCTCCCTGTTTATGGGGTCGGGTCGCATGTGTGTCGCGAACCACCGATCCACTTGCCAACTTTGCGCCGGGGGCCCGTCAAGCTCGCCCCTGGCAACTTTCAACATCTCAACTTCAGACCGGAGGCAGTCGAATCCTTTGAAGATCGCTTTGGAGATCACGCCCAACCTTGAGCCGCTGTTCGGGACTCGCGATGAAAACCTGAGGCTGATGGAAGACTCGCTCGGCGTACGAATTGACCTACGTTCGGACGCAGTGCGAGTGGAGGGACCGGAAGAGGGCGTGATGCGCGTACAGCGCATTTTCCAGGACTTTGAATCTCTGCGGAAGCAAGGGGTACATCCTTACAACGGCGAACTGAACGGAATGCTGCGCCTGGTGGTCGCGGATTCTGCGATTACGCTGCGCTCGCTGGTGGATAGCGGCAAGGCACGGTCGGCGGGTGTGAAGCGGACTGTGCAGCCGCGCTCGATCAACCAGCGCCGCTATGTCGAGGCCATCGAGCAGAACGATATGACGTTCGGGGTGGGACCGGCGGGTACGGGCAAGACCTACCTGGCGGTGGCGATGGCGGTGTCGGCTTTTAACGCCAAGAAAGTGAGCCGCATCGTGCTGGTGCGGCCGGCAGTGGAAGCGGGCGAAAAGCTCGGGTTCCTGCCGGGCAGTCTGCAGGAAAAGGTCGATCCGTATCTGCGCCCGCTCTATGACGCGCTCTACGATCTTCTCGACGCAGACAAAGTCGAAAAGATGCTGGAGAAAAACGTGATCGAGGTGGCTCCGCTGGCATTTATGCGCGGGCGCACCCTCAATGACGCGTTCATCATCATGGACGAAGCGCAGAACACGACCGTCGAGCAGATGAAGATGTTCCTGACGCGCATGGGCGCCAACTCGAAAGCTGTGATCACCGGCGACATCACCCAGATCGACTTGCCGAATCCGCGCAAGTCGGGGCTGGTGGACGCAATCAACGTGCTCGATGGGGTGGAGGGGATCCACTTCTGCCACTTCGAGGACGGCGATGTGGTGCGGCATGCGCTCGTGCAGCGGATTGTCCGGGCATACGAGAGCGCTAAGCCGGGACAGCAGGAGCTGCCGCTGGCGATGGGGGAGCCGATCGAGATTCCGGCACAGGCGAACGAAGAGCCGGCGGCGGGACAATCGCATTACGCGCAGAAACCGCAGTAAACGGGTGAAGGATGGCTGAGGGCCGTGTCCGCGAAGGCGGGCGCGGCCTTTTTGCGTGGGGGACAGGGAATCAGGGTCGAAACGCCATTAGATGACTTAGGTGATAGGCGGTGCTACCGAGGGGGAATGGTGCGGGAAGGACAGGTGAGCTTTACTGATTACAGCTCTCCAGGGGATTTTGGTTGACCGTTGGTTAACTATCGCAAGGCTTATTAGCTAGCGCAGCGGTCTGTTTAGAAACAGGGGCCCGTCTTGTTGAATCATTGCGCTTTACACGCACGAATTGCGATCTTTGGGTTTGACTCCGTGAGCGATGGCGTCGCCCGCGGCGGAAACTGGGTTGCCGCAGCCGCGAGGGCTTTTTTTCACCGTTTGATTCCCGAGAGCATTCTGGTCGCGATGAGCTCGCTGGACTGGGTTCAGTGGCTGGTGCTGGTGGCTGTCATTTCGTTCACCGTAGTGCTGCTGGTATCGTTGGCGGCCCGCACGCTCAATTTGACGGCGCTCGCGCATGGCGCCATGCGCTACCGGCTGGTGGCGGCGGCAGCGGTGCGGCTGTCGTTTGTCTGCTCGGTCGGGCTGGGAACGGCGGCATTCGTCAGCGCCCTTCTTTGCGCGGTGGAAGTCTCTGAAATCACTGCTTATGGGAGCATTTCCGCGTGGGCAACGCACGCGCTGCCGCTGCTGTTTGCCTTGCTGCTGATTGTCGCGGCGGGGTTCTCTCTGGTGGAGAAAGAGGCGCAGACGCGATTCCAGATTGTGCTGAGCGAGAGGAGCCATCGGGTGCTTTTTGAGGGCAGCCTTGCCGGGGCCTACAAGTCGACGCTGGGTGGCCAGCTCCTGGACTGCAACTTCTCGTTCTGCCAGATTCTCGGGTATGGATCGCGCGCGGAGATTCTTGGCCAGCCGCCGAACTTCCGATATTTCAACGAGGAAGACCGCGAGCGGTTCAATGCGTGGCTGCTGGCGGAAAAGCATCTTGAGAACTTCGAGCTGTGCCTGCGGCGCAAGGACGGCGGGAGCGCCTGGGTCCTGAACACTGCCACGCTGGCCGCCGGGAGCGCGGGATCAGAGCCGGTTATCAAGAGCACGGTCCTCGACATTACCGACCTGCGGATGGAACTGCCGGTGTGGCTGCGGCAGGCCGGCAAGCTGCTGGCTTCGCTGCGCCTCGACGGGAGCGACCGGTAGGCCGTTCCGAAGCGGGAATCGCCCCACAGGCCACTTGCCGGTAATTTTCCGGCATTCGCGTAGAATTGAAGGTACATCAGAACCGCATCTGACTTAGGTGTGTGCGGTGCTGAGCACGATGATCCTTCTCGACCCAGACCTAGACGCCGAACTCGCGCCACCGGGACCTAAAGCCGCGCGACCGGATGTGCGTGAAAGGGCGTCTTCTTCCAGAGCCAATTCGAAGATGGTTACTGTGCCTTCGGCGCGTGCGATGGCCAGGTTTCTGGCCTTGGCGCAGGAAGCTGTGCGCCTGAAGGGGAAAGTGACGGTTCTGCTGACGACGGACGCGGCGATCCGCAGGCTCAATCAGCAATTTCGCGGAAAGAACAAGGCGACGGATGTTTTGTCGTTTCCCGCGGAGGGCGTGGGTGCGGAAGGGATGGCAGGAGATTTGGCGATCAGCGTGGCCACGGCAAGCAGGCAGGCAGATGCCTGCGGGCATTCGATGGGGACGGAGATCAAGGTGCTGATCCTGCATGGCGTGCTGCACCTGGCCGGGTATGACCACGAGGCAGACGATGGCAGAATGGCGCGGCGGGAGCAGGCGCTGCGCAAGAGGCTCGGGCTGCCGCTTGGGTTGATTGAGCGCGCCGAGAGAGTTCCCTCAGGAGCTAAAGCCCCCGGTTCTTTGGCAAGGGGCAATGTACGGGCTAAAGCCCGTACCCTTCACACGCCACGAACTAAAGCGCCTGCCCTTCAAGCGCCGCCGATCTAAAGCAAGTACCTTGCAAGCGCACGTCAATCGCCCGGGGAAGGTGGGAAGCGCATGAGCGCGCTTGCCATCACGATGGTGGTGTTGCTGGCGCTGGTGGAGACACTGGCCTCGTACATCAGCCGCGTCTACGCGGAGTTCGGGAAGATTCTGGCACGCGAGATCGAAGAGAACCTGGACGCGTGGGAGGAACTGGTTGAACCGCAACTGGGACTGACGCGGGAGCATGCGGCCATTTCGGCCGCGCTGCTGCAGCAGTTGGCGCTGGGGATCATCGCGCTGGAGTTTGGGGCGGTGCTGTTCGATCGCGGTCCGCATGTTGGCCGGCCAACGTTTCCGGAGATCGCACAGGCGGTGCTGGGCGTGGTGCTGGTGGTGGTGTTCTGCAACGAAGTGCTGCCGGAGGTGCTGTTCACCCGCACGCGCGGGCGCTGGGTGGGCAAGCTGGTGTGGCCGATCCGTCTGCTGCTGTGGCTGATGACCCCGGTGACGGTGTTTGTGCGCTTCTTCTTCTCAGTAGCGTCGCTGGCGGAGGAGCCGGTAAGTGAAGAAGAAGAGACCGCCGTGGATGTGGAGGCGCTGCTCGAAGCCGGGGAAGAAGAAGGAATCCTGGAAGAGAGCGATCGCGACCTGGTGCGGTCGGCGGTGGAGTTTGGCGACAAGCTGGTGCGCGAGGTGATGACCCCGCGGCCGGAGGTGTTTGCGGTTCCGGAGACGATCACGCTGGAGAAGTTTCTGGAACTGCTGCGTGGGCACAATTTCTCGCGTGTGCCGGTGTACGCCGAATCCTTAGACAACGTGCCGCGGCATTGCATTTGCTCATGATTTGCTGCAGATTGCGGATATAGAGGCGCGGACGCGCACCGTGGGCAGTATTGCGCATGAGGCTGCGTTCGTTCCGGAGACCAAGCGTGGCTATGAGCTGCTGCGCGAGATGCAGCGTGAGAAGCAGCACATGCGCATTGTGATTGACGAGTATGGCGGCGTCGCGGGCGTTGTGACCATCGAGGATTTGCTGGAAGAGATTGTGGGCACCATCCGCGATGAGCATGAAGATGAAAAAGCAAGCGAGGAGCCACAGAAAGAGCCGGACGGCGCGTGGGTTGTGCCGGGAAATTTCCCTGTGGATCAGCTCGCAGATTTGTTCGGCGGACCCGTCGAGATCGACAACGGCTACGAGGCTACGACGGTCGGTGGACTGGTGAGCGAGATCGAGGGGCGGATTCCACTCGCCGGCGAGGTGGTGCTGCTGGAGCCGAGTGGCGTGCGCACCGAGATTGTGGCGTCGACAGATCGGCGGGTGGGACAAGTCCGGGTGTTTCCACCCCCGCAGTGGGGCAGACCCTCGCTGTTCGCTCGTAGGCTTGCGCTTTCCCCCCATCCGCGAAACTGCCGCGCATGGATGGGGCACGCCAATGGTCCCGGGCGGTTAAGTGCGATCATGGAGCTTCAGGAGTTCGATTCCTTTGAAATCAGGATTTGTTGCGATTTTGGGCCGGCCGAATGTCGGCAAGAGCACGCTGTTGAACGCGTTGACGGGCGAGAAGGTGGCCATTGTCTCGGCCAAGCCGCAGACGACGCGGAACCGCATCGCGGGCGTGGTCGAGGTCGCGGCGAAGAAAGGTTCTCATCCTGCGGCGCAGATCGTGTTCGTCGATACCCCTGGCGTACACAAGCCTGGCACGCAACTCGACCGGCGCATGCTTCAGGAGGTGTACGAGGCCCTCGAGGCACGCGATGTGGTGCTGGTGCTCATGGACGCAACGCGCAAAGTGCAGCTGGAGGGGACGGGTGAATCCCAGGCCCCCAAAGGCGCGGAACCTGGAGCACCGACAATCGTTTCCGAAAAGGAGAAAGGCGCCCACGGCACTTGGGCGAGCGAAGACGAGTTTTTGTTTGGGTTGATTCGCAAGCTGGATTGCCCGGTATTTCTGGTTTTGACGAAAGTCGACCTGGTGGCGAAGGAGAGGCTGCTGCCGCTGATCGAGTCGCTGACGAAGCAGTACAACTTCGCGGAAGTCATCCCAATCAGCGCGCGCAAGAAGGATGGCCTCGATGTGCTGGTGCGCAAGATTGTCGACGCGCTACCGAAGGGCGAGCGCTACTACCCGAAGGATCAGTACACGGATCAGCCGCAACGATTCATGGTGGCGGAGCTGATTCGCGAGAGCATTTTGACGGAGACGGGCGAGGAAGTCCCGTATGCATCGGCGGTAGTGATTGAGCGCTTCGAAGAGCCGAAGGAGTTTGTGCCGAGGAAGAAGGGCGCAAAGCCGACAAAACCGCCGCTCACGCGTATTGCGGCGGCGATCTACTGCGAGCGCGCAGGCCAGAAGGCGATTCTGATCGGAAAAGGCGGCGCAAAGCTTAAGGAAATTGGTACGGGCGCGCGCAGAAAAATCGAATCGCTGCTGGGAACGCGGGTATATCTGGAGCTGCACGTTATCGTGGAACCGGGATGGCGCGAGTCCAAGAGTTTTGTGGAAGGTTTGGACTGGCGGAACCAACTGGAGGGACTAGGCGTAGAACTAGGTGCTGAGACTGGTGCCGATGAGGAAGCCTGAACGTCGAATGGATAACATCCGGTCAGGCGTGAGAGAGGGCACAATGCATTTTCCCGGGACTTTGCATGCGGAAGAACATGGGATCTAGGGCAATCCGGTTGGTTGTGCTGTGGGCCGCAGGCGCATTTGCGTGCGGGATGAACCTGCACGCGCAGACCCCGAGTGCTCCGCCGGTAACGGCGCCCGCTGCGCAAGCCACCGCGAACGTCGTCCATGAGCACAACACGATCGAGCTGGAGGGTCCATGGCGATTCCAGGTCGGAGACGACCCACGCTCAGCCGACGTAAACCTGAACGATTCGGCGTGGGTGACGATCAGCATCAGCAAGCCGCTCACGGAACAGGGCATCGACACCTACAACGGCTACGGCTGGTACCGGCTGAAGGTCGACCCGCAGCAGTTTGCGCGGTTTGGAAATCCTTCAACGGGCCTCGATTTATTCGTGACCGGGGCACGGTCGGTGGGACAGCTTGCGGTGTACGCGAACGGCGTGGAACTGGGGCGCACGGAAGGCATGACCGATCAGCCCACCATGTATGCCTCTCCTCCGCTGGTGGTCCACCTGCCGGCGCCAGGACCGGATGGGACGTTGGTCCTCGCGGTGCGGAGCTGGGCGGGCAGCAGCGTCACCATCGGTCGTGGGCTTATCGATCGCGTGGAGATGGGTCCGCCCGCTGAGATTGCGAAGCTTCTCACCGCCGACACGGAGCAAGACTGGAATCAGCACGTTTCCGCCGGCGTGCTGGTGAGTTTCCTTTTCTTCTGCGTGGCGCTACTGGGAGCGATCCTCTACCTGGCGCAACGCAGGCACTCTGAGTACTTATGGCTTTCGCTGCTGTGCCTGACGGTTTGCCTGATGGGTGGAACAGAGATCGCGTTTCATCTGGGTTGGATGAGCTATTCCGTCTTCCGCATCTTCAACCTTTGGGCGGGCCGACTGTTCATGGCCGCCACGCTCGAATTCATTCTCCGGTTCACGAACAGCGACTGGCGGCGGCTGGTGCGCGTGATGCAGATCTCTGTGTTGATCGTGCCGGTGTTCTCCCTGTTGGGCCTGGAGCACGTCTTCGAGTATCTGTCGGTGACATCGCAGATTGTGTTCAGCGGTCTGGTGACAGTGCTGCTCTTCCGCGCGTGGCGCAAGGGGCGGCCAGATGCCGGCATCATGCTGCTGCCGTTCTTTCTGGCAGCGACGGGCGATTCTATCGACACAGTGCTGCAGTGGGCGGCCGATCAACACTGGATCCCGAACACACTCGCCTATCATCAATTTCACTTTGGGCCGGTCGCGTTCGGCGTCAGCGTCGTTTCCTATTGCGTTTTCCTGTTCAGCCTGCTGGCGGTGATCTTCTATCGCTTCATTCACGTGAGCCAGGAGGAACAGCGTTCGAGTGCGGAGATTGACGCGGCGCGCAGCGTGCAGGCCATGCTCATTCCTACGCAGCTGCCTTCGAACCACAACTTCATGCTGGAGAGCGCGTACTTGCCGGCGAATGGCGTGGGTGGGGATTTCTTCCAGGTATTGCCGCTGAAAGACGACTCGATGCTGATCGTTGTGGGCGACGTGAGCGGCAAGGGACTGCAGGCAGCGATGAATGCGAGCACGCTGGTCGGCGCGCTGCGCAACGAGCTTTCGCATGATCCGGCGACGATTCTGAACCGGTTGAACAACGTGCTGCTGGGCGCGACGCAGGAGACGGAGGCGCTGCCGAATCTGAAGGCCGCGGTGAGTTTTGCGACCTGTGTCTGCGCGCGCGTGTATACCGACGGAACGATGGCGATTGCCAATGCGGGCCACCTTCACCCGTATCGCGATGGCCGTGAACTGGAATTGGCAGCGGATTTGCCATTGGGTGTAGTGCCGAACATCGAGTACGAGCAGGCGACGTTTCAACTGAATGTGGGCGACCGGCTGATCTTCCTCTCGGATGGCGTGGTTGAGGCTTCGAACGCGCATGGCGAGCTGTTCGGATTCGAACGAACCCAGCAGGTGAGCAATGAGTCGGCGCGCTACATTGCCCAGACGGCCAAGCGTTTTGGGCAGACCGACGATATTACGGTGGTGTCGCTCTACTTCGCGGCACGGACTGCGCAGAAGGCGGCGCGGGGTGTGCCGGTGCAAGTGTAGCCACCACCTGCGGTGGGGCACTTTGAAAGAGCAACTGCTGATCTTTCGCTTCGCTCAAGATGACAAGCTTTTTATGTGGCAGGAGTTGCCTACGGCGTGAACACGCGGCCGCGGCCGGTGGTTTTCACTGCGTACATGCGCGAATCGGCGGCGCCGATGATGGCGTGAACCGTTATGCCGTCGTAGGGAGCTGTGGCCACACCGACGCTCGCGCTCACGCGCAGCTCGAGACCGTTGCGCATGGGGAAGCGCGTTTCCATGAGCGCCTCGAGCAGGCGGTTGCAATGGCGGCTCGCCGCAGTCGCGTTTGTTTCCGGCATGAGAACGACGAATTCATCGCCACCGTAGCGAAAGCAGAGATGGCCGTCCAGGCTGAGCTGCTGAAGCCGTTCGCCCACGCGGGCGAGCAGATCGCTGCCGACGAGGTGGCCGTGCACATCGTTGACCTGCTTAAAGCAGTCGAGATCGAAGAAGGCAAGGCTCACGGGAAGATCGAGCCGAAGCGAGCGCTCCAATTCGCGCCCGAGGGCGCCGTAAAGGTGGCGCGCATTGAAGAGGCCGGTGCAATCGTCGGTGATGGTGAGTTGCTGAATGCGGGCGACGTCGCGCGCGTTCTCAATGGCGATGGCCGCATGGTCGGCGAGGATGTGCAGGAAAGCAATCGTGGCGTCGGTCATACTTTCGGCGCGCGGATTGAAAACTTCGATCACGCCGTAGGTGCCTTTGCGGCCAAGGAGCGGCATAGCGATGACAGAGCGCGGTCGGGTGCGGACCGCGGGGGGCTCGGCCAGAAGCCGTTCGTCGGGCACGGATTCCGGAACGATGAGGGTCTCGCCATGCTTGCGCGACCCAGCCGGCTACGCCTTCGCCCACTTTCACGCGGAGTCCACGCAGTGCCTCCTGCTCCCCACCGGCTGCGAGCGCGTAGGTGAGCTCCCGGGTTGACTCGTCGAGCATGAGAAGCGTCCACAAGTCGGCCTCGATGGTGCGCTCCATGTGTTCGAGGATGGTGCGCAGAATGGTATCCAGGTCGAAGCTCGAGGTGAGCGAGCGCGTCAACTGGTGGAAAAACAGCAGGTCTTCAAGGGGAATGCGGTTTTCCATGGGGAGCTTGGCTGTGGCCAGGAGTGTTGCTAGCATTCTGACACAACCACCTGCGGTGGGGCAGACGCTCGCTCATCGCTCGCATGGAGGTCTGTGCTTTCCCGGGTCAGACAATTGAGACTTGGGCACCTAGGGTCGGATTGGATCAGTCGATGCGAGGAGTGCCGCGGCGCAGCGTGAGCCCGGTGAGACCGAAGACGATGATGATGCCGAGGGCGACAAGGAAGTAATAGAACATGGGGTGCGCCCAGCCCGGCGAATAGGAGAGATCCTGGCCGATCCAGAGGAGAAGCACGGTGGCGATGACGGAGAATTGGCCGGCAATGACAAGCAAGGTGTGGCCGAGGTCACGGCGTTTGTCGAGAGCTTCGACCTGATCGGGGGTGAGATTGCGCTCTTCGGGGGGAAGCAGGGAATTCGCCATCGTGGGTCTCCGTTTGTGGGTGCGCCGTTGCGGGGTATCGCGACTTCGACGGTGAAACGACGCGAGTTGAAGTGCTCCGCGCTCCCAATTTCGATTCAATCATATGGGAGCCGGGCGACGCCAGTCGGAAGCTGGTAAACGAGCTGAGCGGGCCGAAATCACAAAAAATTTCCCAAAAGGTCTTGCACAAAGATATATCTTGCGATATGTTTACTTCAGTTAGAAAAGATATATCGCAAGATGTATCAAGAAAAGGAGAACTGCAATGCACACACACTTTTTTGGAATGAAGGAAGGCCGGGATTGCCGATTTGGCGGACGCGGCTGGGGACGAGGCGAGAGACCGGAAGGATTTGAGCGCGAGGAACATGGTGAGGGCGAGCGCGAATTTCGCGGCCACCGGCATGGTGGATTCGGCGGGCGCGGCTTCTTTGGCCGAGGTTTCGGCGAAGGGCGCGGCCGACTCTTCGACGCAGGCGACGTGAAGCTGGTGATTCTGAAGCTGTTGTCAGAGCAGCCAAGCTACGGCTACCAATTGATCAAGACGATGGAGCAGCGTCTCTCGGGTGGCTATGCGCCGAGCCCGGGGGTGATCTACCCCACATTGACAATGCTTGAAGAAGAAGGTCTGGCCACGGCGAGCACGGAGAACAACAAAAAGGTCTACTCGGTGACGCCGGAGGGGCTGGAGTTTCTGGCCGCGAACGGCGCGCGGATCGAAGGGCTGTTCGAACGGCTGGAGGAGACAGGCCGCGGGTTTGAGCGCGGGCGTTCGCCGGAGCTGATGAAGGCTTTCATGAACCTGCGCGAAGCCGTGGCAACCAAGGTCTGGCGCGGAACGGTGACACCGGAGCAGCTGAAGAAGATTACCGAGGCGATTCACGCGGCGGCGAAGGCGATCGACGAGGCGTAGGCAAAATACGGCGCCGGCGTTTGCCGGCAAGGATTTTGAAGGGCGGAGCGGCGAGGCTCCGCCTTTTAGTCGTTGAGGAACGCGAGCGACTGGAGCGAGGTGATCTCAAAGGGCTTGCGGCAGCGGACGTTGGCGCAGGCCAGCTTGTCGTCGCGGCGCACCATGTAGGACTGCGCCTTGGCGAAGCGGGCGCGGTCGCGCTCATCGGCATGGCGAGGAAGCTGTGGGCGCTTGCGACGGACGACCCAGGTGACTTTGTACTCGGCAGACTGGCCGCATTTGGGGCAGGTGAGATTGTGGGTGCGCATTTCCGTTGTCTCGTTAAAAAATTCCCGCTCTTCCATGGTCCGGCTCTTCCACTCCTAAGCTTCATCCACCATACTCGACCTTGCGGCGAGGGAACGCAAGGGCGGCAACCGCTTGGAAGGAGCAAGACGTGGCGAAGCGAAAGCCGGAGAAGTTTTCGGCGACAAAGGCAGTGAAGGCGAATGCGCGGGAGCGCGTGGGGCAGCCCAAGCCCGTGCGGGTGGTGGAGACAGAGCCGCGCACAGGCCGGGCCGCAAAACACAAGCCCAAGCTTGAAGACGTGATCCGCGAAGTAGAATGAGGCACGAAAGGGGAGGCGATGGCGAAGGCGGTGGGGTTTGGCGGTGTTTTTCTAAAGGCGACTGATCCAAAAGCGCTGGCGGCGTGGTATGCGGAGCACCTGGGGATTCCGAAGGGCCCCGGCGGCCTGGAGTTTTCGGGGCCGGAGTCCACGGGGACGACCTTGTTTGCACATTTTCCTGCGGGATCGGATTATTTCGGGTCGGACACGCAGAAGGCGATGGTGAATTTTCGCGTCGATGACCTGGATGCGTTGCTGAAGCAGTTGGCCGAGGCGGGTGTGCGCGTCGACGAGAAGCGGGACGAGTACGATTTCGGCAAGTTTGGCTGGATCTGGGATCCGGAGGGGAACAAGGTTGAGTTGTGGGAAGTGAAGGACTAGGGCCTAGGGAATAGGGAGTAGGGAGTACAGAGTCGGCGGCGTCTTACAAAGAGTTCTCCTTGTGGGGCCTTGTGCTACGGGCTTGAGGTCGGTAAGACGCTGGAGCAACCCTGCTTTGCTTCTTTGTCTTACTGCGGCGTGCGCTGCGGGCGACCGTTGTGGCAATCACGAAGTGGTCGTGCGACGAATGTGAACCGTTTGTAAGACGGGGCCTTCCGAATCAGGCTCCGTCTCACGTCCTGTTCCGCGCGGATGAACGGTTAAGTGCAGTCGAACAGGTGTGTAAGACGCTTCTCGCGCGCGTGCAGCGCTATAATCGCGACCATCCTATGAAAACATCTGTCGCGCGCACACTGATCGTTCTTGCCTGCCTTTCACCAATCGCCCAGCTTTCAAGCTTTGCGCAGGATCGAACCGTGCTGCAGGTCGATCTGGCGCATCCGGGTGCGGCGATCTCTCCGCAGATGTTCGGCATTTTCTTTGAAGACATTAACTTCGCGGCGGATGGCGGGCTGTATCCGGAACTGGTGAAGAACCGGTCGTTCGAGTTCAATGAGCCATTGACCGGATGGCACGAGATGATGGCAATCGATAAGACGGGCCTGCACGCCAGTAAAGGCGAGATGACGATTGCCACTGACCGGCCGCTGAATGCCAACAATCCGCATTATCTAGAGATTCGCGTGCATGACGCGGGTGGGTACGGCTTCTACAACACGGGTTTTCGCGGGATGGGAATTCGTGAAGGTGCAGATTATCGTTTCTCGGCCTGGGTGCGAACGCGGGGTCCGCAGGCTCTCCGTGTGGAGGTTGTGGATGGCCGCGAGGTGATTGCGAGCGGGAAGATCGATGCCTTTACCAGCGAGTGGAAGCACTACGAGACGGTGGTTCACGCGGATGCGACCGCGGACAAGGCGCAGCTGAATCTGTACGTGGATGAGCCGGGCGCGATCGACCTCGACATGGTTTCGCTCTTCCCGGTGGACACGTGGAAGGGACGGCCGAACGGACTGCGCAAGGACCTGGTGCAATTGCTGGCGGACATGCATCCGGGCTTCATCCGATTTCCCGGCGGCTGCATTGTGGAAGGGCGGCAGCTGT
The DNA here is from genome assembly GCA_963846095.1 of uncultured Acidobacteriaceae bacterium. Classification (GTDB taxonomy): domain Bacteria; phylum Acidobacteriota; class Terriglobia; order Terriglobales; family Acidobacteriaceae; genus Telmatobacter. The sequence goes on along the minus strand of CAWJUW010000002.1, from coordinate 7,952 downwards.
TAGGCCGCTATCAATGGAAGACAACTGTCGGCAAACTTGAGGATCGCAAGACGATCATCAATCGCTGGAACGATGAGTTCGACAAGCGACCAGCGCCGGACTATTTCCAGTCGTTTGGATTGGGTTTCTTTGAGTACTTCCAGCTGGCGGAGGACATTGGTGCGCGGCCGCTGCCGATTCTGAACTGCGGCATGGCGTGCCAGTTCAATACAAGCGAATTGGCGCAGATGAGCGATCTCCACGAATACGTGCAGGACGCGCTCGACCTGATCGATTTTGCGAATGGGCCGGTGACAACGCCCTGGGGCAAGCTGCGCGAGCAGATGGGACATCCAGAGCCGTTTCATCTGGAGATGATCGGCGTTGGCAATGAGCAGTGGGGCAATCGCTACATTGATCGATACAAGGTCTTCGCGGAGGCACTGAAGGCGAAGCATCCAGAGATCAAGCTTGTCGTGGCTGCCGGACCGGCGCCGGCGGGCGAGCCTTTCGAATCGATGTGGGCGAACTGGCGGCAATTGCATCCCGACATTGTGGACGAGCACTACTACATGCCGCCGCAGTGGTTCCTTGAGAACACAACGCGGTATGACAAATACGACCGCAGCGGCCCCAAAGTATTCGCCGGTGAGTATGCTGCGCAGACAGTGGGAACAACCAGCGACGCCAATCGCAACAACTGGCGCGCAGCGATTGCTGAAGCGGCGTTCATGACGGGACTGGAGCGCAACGGCGACGTGGTGACGATGGCTTCGTATGCGCCGTTGATGGCGAACGAGAACGCCTGGCAGTGGAGGCCGGACGCGATCTGGTTCGACAATCTGCGGTCGTTCGGAACGCCGAACTTCTACGTGCAGAGCGTGTACGCGAACAACGCAGGAACGCGTGTGGTTCCCATCACGCCGCTCATGAACGATGGGTTGTACACGAGCGCTGTTCTCGACGAGCGATCGCATGAGGTGATCGTGAAAGCGATCAATACGTCGGCGCATGCACGGACGACGGTGCTGCGGATTCAGGGTGGTTCTGTGAGCGGTGCGGCGAAGGTGACGACGCTCGCGAGCCAGGATCTGGATGCGGAAAACAGCTACGAAAATCCGAAGGCGGTTGCGCCGGTTGAGTCGACGATGGCGCTGACGGGCGTGGAGACGAGCGTGGAGCTCAAGCCGTATTCACTGACGGTGTTCCGGATTCCAGTCAAGTAGCTGGCGAGTCAGCGAGTCAGCGGGTCGGCGAGTCAGCCGGCCGGCACGCCTTGGGTCAGCAGTTAGCAAACGCTAACTCCGGGTTAAGCCTGGGCAGAAATCGATTCGAGCCATTCGGCTAGCTCCTGATGCCCGCGTTCGCGTGCGAATTGCGCTGCGGTTTTGCCTTGATCGGAGATGTGCAGCGGATCGGCTCCGTGCGCAAGGAGCAATTCCACAAGATCGCGGCGGTTGGCGACGGCAGCGGAGAAGATCGGCGTGAAGCCGCCGGCTTGGGTAGCGCTGGCGGAGGCGCCGTGGTCGAGCAGAATGCGGATCGATTCCGCGTTCCGGCCGAGAGCCATAGCAGCGTGGAGTGGCTGGTTTTGCTGCGGATTGCGGCTGACGGCTGCGACGGACGAGCCGGCTTTGAGAAGCGTGGACACGGCAGCAGGTGTGCCAAAGGCGGCGGCAAGATGCAGCGGGGTCCAGCCATCGCCGGAGTAGGTTTGAGCCAGTTCCGGATCGACTTCGAGTAAGGAACGGAGATGCAACTCATCGCCGAGCGCGGCCGTTTCGAAGATGTCGAGAGGAACGTTGTCGGCGTGCAGGCGCTCGAGCAGAAAGTCGCGCACCAGAGCCTGGCCGCAGTAGATGGACCAGAGAAGCGGCGACACTCCCTGCGGATCGCGGGCAGTGGCGAGGCCGGGATCGGCTTGGATGGCTGCGGCAAGGTCGGCCGTAGCCCCGGTCTGAATCATCTTGAAGACGGGTGCGCTCATGCAATGAAATATAGCGCGGCTGGGCGGACTACTGGTGGTGCTGCACGCTGTAGGGACCAGGCAGAACAGGCGTGGCGGAGTCGGCGGACTCGGAGGGCGCAGGCTTGGCGGGTGCGCCCGGATCGAGGGGCAGGTTCTTGCCTGTTGCGCCGGTGCGCGCCGAGTAGATATGGAACTCGACGATGAGGTCGAGGAGGACCGGCACGGGCTTGCCGTCTTTGACGGCCGGCTCGAACGACGCCTTGCGAATGGAGGCGGCGGCGCTTTCATCGAGGCCGAAGCCGATGGGGCGCGCAACCGCGATTTCCCCGGGTTTTCCGTCGGGTCCGATCACTACGTGATAGAGGGCGAGGCCCGCAACGCCGTGGGACTGTGCGAACTCATTGGAGTCGGGCTCGAAGACGGAGACAAGGCGGGCTTTTTTGTCGACGGCGCCCTGCCGCAGGACAGATGGATCGCGCGGGCGATAGTCGGTTTTCGCGGCAACGGCCTGATAGTAGAGCTTCCAGAAGTCGGGCATCGCGGTCATCATGCGGTCGTCGAAGCCGACGGAGAAGATGTGGTCGATGGCGTCTTTGAGGACGGCGGCGGCGTGGGCGGGCGACGTGGTGGTTGTGACGCTGGAGGGATCGCTGGGCTGTTCGGCCTGATCGGACTCGCTGGACTCTTTAGAAGGCCTGGACGGGGCTCCACCGGGAATCGCAGGATTGGCGATGGCGCTAGCCGGTTCCTCTTTTTGGGGCTTCTCCTTTTTCTTCTTCGGCGTGATCACGGCTTCGCGATCGATGGAGATGCGGAGGACTTTTTTCTTTGGTGTGATCAGCACGCGATCCATGGCTGTGGTGGGATCTTCAGACGGCAGTGCGCCGAGGAAGTGAAGACCGTAGCGCTGGCCTTCGAGCTCGACTTTGTGTTTGGTCAGGCGGACCCTCTCGATGGCGACGCCGGAAAGCGTGTACGAACCTTGCGGTGAGTGGCCGGCAAGAACGCCGTGCTCGTTGAAGCTGAGGCTGTCGTCGAGGTAGCCGCCGCGCAGATAGAGCTGCTTGCCGATGAGAAGCTGCTTCAACTCCTCTTCGGTGATCGCGCCGGCCGGTTCTGGTGATGTTTGCGCAGCATTCGGCGATGTCTGGGTTGCATGCGGAATGTTGAGGGTGGTCGCTGCTGCCGGCGCGGCCTGCTCCCTTGCGGGTGCGGCCGTTGAATCTGCGGGAGGAGCCGCGGGCTCTTGCGGGCTCGGCGGCTGCTGGGTCGCGGGGATGACTGGCGCGGGTGGCTGGGTTGTGTCGGGTGCCGGCTGCTGCGCGAAGACAGCGGAGCCCACGGTGAGCAAGGCGGCGAGCAGCGCGGCCCGGCGGAACGCGCGGAGCCTGTCAGCCGGTCGAAAGTGGCCGAATGCCTTGAACATTGGGGGAGCCTTCGAGGCCCACTTTAGCAGGAAATTGGCGCGTTGCGGTTGGGCGCGGTGCAAAATGCGTCTTTCGTTGTAGGCCAGAGGGTCACTTGTTTCGAGGTCCCTTTTCGAGACGCCAGAGAATGCGGCGAAAGAGCCCGAGAATGCGTCGGGTGTCGCGCTCGCTGGGAGCGAGTCGGCGTAACAGCAGGCGGAGATCGTGGCGGTTGGCTTCCTGCATCACGGTAGGGGAATATCCGGCAGCGCGCATGTTCTGTTCGATCACGCCGGCGAGCCGATCGAGGTGCGCCGAGGAGGCCGCCGCGGGGGGTGACGCAGAAAGAGTAGCGGCGGCGGAGCGGGAAGGCGCGGCGGCGAGTTCGTAGAGGAAGACCGCCACGGCCTGCCCCAGATTCATCGAAGGCTGTTCCGGTTGCGTGGGGATTTCAACGAAGGCATGGCACCACGAGAGGTCCTCGCGAGTGAGGCCGTGCTTTTCGGGCCCGAAGACGAGGGCAACGCGGCCTCCGCGAGCAAGCTCTTGAATGACGAGAGGCGCCAGGTTGGGAAGGCTGATTACGGGCTGCTCTGGCTTGCGATGGGTGACTGTGCCCGTGCCGATGACGAGCGTGCATGCAGCGACAGCCTCTTCTACGGTCTCCGTTCTTCTCGCGCTTTGCAGCAAGGCTTCGGCGCCGACCGCGGATCGCGCTTCCTGCCAATGCGGTTCATACGGTGCAACGACGGTGAGTTGCGAAAAGCCGAAGTTCGCCATCGCACGGGCAACGGCGCCGATGTTGAGCGGGTTACGCGGCGAGACCAGAACGACATCGACGGATTGGGAATGAATCGGCAAGCCCGGTGTTTCCTATGTTCGCACCGAGGGTTGCGCGCGACCCAAAAAGAAGAGGCACCAGCGGGTGCCTCTCACTTCATCGAACGGATAGAACGGGTTTATGCAGGGATGGTCAATTGCTGGCCGACCTTGATCAAATCCGGATTGTCCAGCCCATTGGCCTGGGCGATCTTCGCGTAATCGTTCGGGGTGCCGTAAAACGCCTTGCTGATTTTGGAAAGATTGTCGCCGGACTTGACCTCGTAGGTGGTGCCCGAGCCGACAGTGATGTTGTGGTTCAGGTCGGCATAGGTCGAGTCGCACTTCTTGATCTCATCCCACGCAGCGTCTTTCAAATACTCGGTGGGTGCGATGGCTTCAAGGACTACCTTACCGTCCGCAACATTGAAGTGTGCAATGCCAAAGCCGTGCGCGGACATGAAATCGGCTACAGGCTGGTATTTAGCTTTGAGTTCGTCGTCTGTCATAGATATTCCTTTCGAGTAAGAAGTGCTGAGCCCAGCGAACAGTCTCTGTGGCGTGGTGAGAAGGTGTCAATGCGTTGAGGTGCAAATCGCGAAATATTCATAACCATGCCTGTGGGATGCAGGCGGGTAAGAGCCGAGCGGAGGGTTATGGCGATTTGTGAGCAGGGGACTGGTTGTTACACTGCTAGGACCTGAGGGAGGTCGATGGTCCGGATGACCGAAGAGAAAGAGACGCTCGAGTCCGAAGCGGAGCGCTTGTGCACGACGGCACGGTGGTGCTACACGCGCGGTTGGGTTCCGGCGACGAGCGGGAATTTCAGCGTGCGCGAGGGCGATCGGATTCTGGTAACAAAGAGCGGCCTGGATAAGGGCGAACTGACGCGGGAAGGGCTGCTCGAAGTTGACCTCGAAGGCCAGGTGATCGGCTCGGACGATAAGCCTTCGGCGGAGACGAGCCTGCACCTGGTGTTGTACCAGGCGCGGCCGGAAGCGAAGGCGATTCTGCACGTACATACGGTGTGGAACACACTGCTCTCAGGGCTCCATGCGGACCAAGGACATGTGACCCTGGCGGGCTACGAGATTCTGAAGGGGCTGGACGGGGTGCGGTCGCATGAGCATGTGGAGCGTGTGCCGATCCTGGAGAATTCGCAGAATTATGAGGAATTGGCTGAAGAGTTGCGATCAGCTCTGCATATGCATCCCGCGGCGCATGGAGTACTTCTGAGTCGACATGGACTTTATACTTGGGGTGATTCGGTGGCTGGCGCGCGTCGGCATCTGGAGGCGCTTGAGTTTTTGTTTGAGGTTGAGGCGCGCCGCTTGATGCGCGGCGTGGAGTACCCAGAAGTTTGAAAGCCGAAGGAGGATGCGATGGCGGTTCTACGCTTTCCTGATACGGACAGAAAGACTGAGAGTGAGCCGGAGATTCGGTCGGAGCTGGCTGCGCTCGGGATCGACTATGAGCGATGGGATCTTTCGCGGGTGGGCGCCGACGCGTCGGCGGACGACGTACTTGCTGCTTACGCCGGCGAAATTGACGCGATGAAGCGACGCGGCGGGTACGTGACGGCCGACGTGATCGACGTGAAGCCGGAGACGCCGGGGCTCGACGCCATGCTGGCGCGGTTCGACAAGGAGCACACGCACTCGGAAGACGAGGTCCGCTTCATTCTTGCCGGCCGCGGCATTTTTTTCCTGGCTTTGGAGAAGGGGATCGCCAGCGTGGAAGTCGGTCCCGGCGATCTGCTGCGCGTGCCGCAGGGAACGAAGCATTGGTTCACGCTGTGTGAGGACCGGCGGATTCGCGCGATTCGGTGGTTCCAGGACACGACGGGTTGGACGCCTCATTACACAGACTCGGGCGTGGACAAGGGCTATCAGCCGCTCTGTTTCGGGCCGGCGTATCTGGGATCGCGGGTCGCGACTGGACTGTCGGTTGACGCGAACGCATGACAGAAAATGCCGCGCGGACGAAGCTCTATCTGCTTGACGTGGAGGGAACGGTTGCGCCGCTGGCGCTGACCACCGATGTGCTGTTTCCCTATGCGCGGGCGCATTTCGAGCAGTTTCTGTGGCAGAACGAGGCGGAGATCGAGTCGCGTCAGGAAGAGGGCGAAGATCCGTTGGCCGAGGGCAGCGTCTGGTACGACCTGATGACGCTGGGGTACGAGAATCTTCAGGACAGGGACGCGGAAGCCCCGCGCATCTGGCTCAAACCGGAAAAGGATGCTGCCACCGGCAAGGTTCCGCGCGCGATTTCCTTGACTCCTAAGGTGGCGATACCCAAGTTTCTCGAGTACATCTACTGGCTGATGGATCGCGACCGCAAATCGACGGCGCTGAAAAGCCTGCAAGGCAAGGTCTGGAAGGCTGGATTTGAGTCGGGCGAGTTGAAGGGGAATCTTTTCGCCGATGTGCCGGATGCCTTTGAGCGATGGTCGGCCCATGGGCAGGTTGCGATTTACTCTTCGGGCAGTGTGGCGGCGCAGAAGCTGCTGTTCGGGCATACGAACTTCGGCGATCTGCGGCCGCTGATCTCGAATTACTTTGACACGCGCATCGGAGCCAAGATGGAGAGCGCGAGCTACGTTGCAATTGCGCAAGCGATGGGCGTAGAGCCGGGTGAAACGATCTTCTTTTCCGACGCGGTGAAGGAGTTGGACGCGGCGCGGGATGCCGGAATGCAGACGCGCCTCGCGGTGCGCGAAGGAAATTTGCTTCTGGATGACGCGCACGAACATCCAATGGTTGAGTCATTCGAAGGCCTATAGTCAGTGATCTGGAATAACCCAGCAGAAGCAGCGTTGAGTGAGTTGAGCAGGGTGCCCTGGGTGCGCTTTGCGGCGCTGGCGCTGAGCTCGATCTTCTTTCTCGTCGATCCGTTCGCGGCGATAGGGTCGTTTCTTGCAATTACGGCGGGAGCGGATGAAGTGCGGCGCAAGCGCATGGCGCGCAAGGCGGCGCTGACGTGCTTCATCGTGCTGACGAGCTTTGCGCTGGGCGGCCAACTCATCTTCAAGATGTTTGGGATCACGCTGCCGGCGTTTGAGATCGCGGGCGGACTGATTCTGCTGCTCATTGGCCTCGACATGCTGGAGGCCAAGCGCTCGCCCACGCAGGAAGCGAGCGGCGATACGGAAGAAGCCTCGCTGAAAGAAGACGCGGGCATTGTGCCGTTGGGAATTCCCATGCTGGCGGGACCGGGCGCGATCTCGTCGGTGATGGTGCTGGTGGGGCAGGTGCCGACGTTGTTCAACTGGGAGATGGGCGCCATTTTGGGATCGATCGCGCTGACAAGCCTGATCAGCTACTGGGTGCTGGCCGGGGCGAGCCGGGTGCGCAAGGTGCTGGGGGAGACGGGGATCCGTATCCTGGTTCGAATCATGGGGTTGCTGCTGGTGGCGCTGGCGATGCAGTTCTTCGTGAATGGCCTGACGGACTTGGGGATCATTCAAAAACAGTAAGAAGCGGAGTTCGCGGGGTTAGCGGAGTCAGAAAGGTTCGTGCTTTCACAGGTCCCAGAATCGGGACCTGGGGCACCCAGATCCTGCCGAAGAACCCGCAATCGCATCGACGCTGATAACGTTTTCCCACAGATTCAGGGGCTTTCCCACAGGCATGGAGGGTTGCGTGGACCCGCATGGATTGCTATTCTCGGGGAGTTGCAACAAGGGGAACGCGGCGCTGCCGGGGACTCCGGAAAGTTGGTTGCAATAGCGGGTAGCCTGTGCTACTCTTGAAAAGTTGCAGATAGGTAGTTAGCAAGCA
>CAWJUW010000001.1:0-48389 GCA_963846095.1 uncultured Acidobacteriaceae bacterium | reverse complement strand
GGGCTTCCGCCCCGGCGATGAGAAGATCATGCAGGTTCCGCTCGACTGGATCGGCTTCCACTACTACACACGTCGACTGGTATCAGCCGCATCGCCTTCGCACTCCGGTGCCGGCGGCAGCCTCGCCACCGAAACGCAAGACACAGCCATCGCGGGCAACGAATACACCCAGTTCGTTTCAGAAATGCCGACGCAGGGCCCCATCACCGACGGCGGCCTGGAGATCTGGCCGAGCAGCATCTACGACCTCGTCATGCAAATCTCGCGCGAATACAACTTCCCTGCGATCGAGATCACCGAAAGCGGATGCGGCTATCTCGACACGCCCTACGCAGGCGCAAACGGCCACGTGCCCGACACCCGCCGCATCGATTTCTTCAAATCGGAATTGGCCGAGTTAGCACGCGCCATCAAAGACGGCGCGAAGGTCCGCGCCTTCCACGCCTGGAGCCTGCTCGACAACTTCGAATGGAATGACGGCTACACCCAGCGCTACGGCCTAACCTACGTAGACTTCCGTGACCAGAAACGCACCGTGAAAGACTCAGGCCTCTGGTACGCCAAGGTTGCCGCCAGCAACCGACTGGACGTTCTCTGATGTAAGCCCCAGCGACCTGATTTCTCGTCTCTATTCTCTGTTCTCTGTTCTCTATTCTCTGTTCTCTGTTCTCTCGTCTCTGTTCTCTCGTCTCTGTTCTCTCAGACTGTCTTCTTCGCGCCCAGCAACTGCCAATACACCGAGTACCGCTGATCGGCAATCTGATACATCGGAAGTACGGTGTGCTGGCCCTTTTCGCCCGTGCTGAAACGAAGGCCCTGCTTCGAGTCGACATGCATCCATTGGCTCGGATTCGTATCGGCCCCAGCGTCAACCTTCGGAAGCGGATCGGCCGGCGGCACTTTCGTCGGCTCAGTGCCTCTGCCAGTAATCACGCGGCTCTCGCTAGGTGCAGGGCCCATCTGTGCTGCCAACACAAGCGGCCCATAAAGCACCGCAGCAACAGAGTCGTCTCCCGCAAGCCGCTCCGAACGAATCTCCATCGGCAAACTCAACGCGATGGTATCTCCGTCTTTCCACGTTCGGCGGATGGCCAGATACGACCCCGGATCGGCGATCGCTTCCAGCGTCGTTCCATTCACCTTCACCCGCGCCTCTCCACTCGTCCACTCCGGGATGCGCAGATGAATCGCCCGCGCCGCTGGCCGCGAAGACTTGATCTTGAGCGTCGTGCCCTGCTCGCGAGGAAAGTCCGTAGCCTGCTCAACACGCAGTCCCTCGTCCTTCCAGTCGAGTGTCGACGCGATGAACTGGTTCACATACAGGTCGCCGCCCCGATGGAAATAAATCGTATCCGCAAACTTCGCGAACTCCTCAACGCCCGTACCGGTGCAACACCAGAACGACTCCTCCGCCGAGTTGTAGGCGCGCCAATACCCAGCCCCCAGCGGAAAGAAATACTGCTTCAGCCCCTGCGCATTCTGTGTTCCGAGCCGGCTGTTCCACAGCGTACGTTCGTAGGCATCCATCCAGCGCGCATCGCCGTTCCAGCCGAACACGAGGCGTTGCAACTTCATCAAGTTGTAAGCCACGCAGCATTCGGCATTGCTCCACGCCAGCGTGCCTTTCAGTTGTTCCGCAGGAGTCGTCCAATGCTCGTCGAAGCTCGTGTTCCCGATCGCATAGTTACGCGCGGAAAGAATCTCCGCAAGGAAATACTCCGCGATCGCGCGATACCGCCGGTCGCCGGTCACCTCGTACATCCGAGCCGCGCCAATAATCTTCGGCACATGCGTATTCGCATGCAGCCCCGTCAACTCATCGCGCCGCGCCGCCAGCGGATCCAGAAATCCACGGCTGCTCGAAGTAATGCGCCGCATCGATATACTCGTCCTTCTTCGTCACAGCGGCCAGATTCACCAGCACTTCGTTCATACCGCCATATTCGGTACGCAGCATGCGCTGGCGTTGATCGTCGCTGATCACGTCCATAAATCCGTAAGCCCAACCAGCCATGCCTTCAGCGACTTTCAACGCATCGCTGTTGCCGGTGAGCGTATACATATCGAGCAGGCCGGCCATGATCTTGTGGTACGTGTAAAACGGAGCCCACACCGGTTTGCCCTGCGCCAGGTGCTCGAACAGCTCCGTCGGGTACGCACTCAGATAGCCGGAACCGATCTTCTTCTGGCAAGCTGCCAGCCCGTCCACCAGCTCATCGCCACGTTTCTTCAGATCCGCGTTGCCAGAACCCGCATAAGCCAAAGCGACCGCGGAAAGACAATGCCCGCCAACAAAGTGTCCACGCAATTCGCACGTCGGCTCTTCCCACCCCTTATAAGGAGTCGCACTCGAGGTAATCCCGGCCGTCAAGCGAAACGTGTGTAGCAGCCGGTCGACCGCAAGCGAATCGAGATAGCGCGCATTGATCTCTTCCTGCTCGCGAAAGACGCCTGGACTCAGTCGCACTGAAGCCAAGGGAAACGGCTCAATCCGGCCAGTCGAATGGCCGAGTTCATCCGCCGTCAACGCCCGGGCTACGGCCGAAGAGCGAAACATTTCCAAACCGGCAACACCGGCAGACGTCTTCAGGAAGTTGCGACGTGAGAATGCCATCATGAACTGCTCCCTACAATCCGCTTACCGGCATCTTAGAACAAACACCTTACGGCTCCAGCGACACCACCGTGACCGACCTCGGCGCCACCGTCAACTTCACCCGTCCCCCGCTCACCGTCGCGGAGATCGGTTTCGGCACGACCGCACTCGGAGCGGCGAACGTGTTCACGCTGTCCACGGCAGGCGCCGTCAACGTCTCTCCAGTTGCGGACTTCGCTGTTACACCCGTGATCGCCGCATCAATGTCTGCCGGTTTCACGGGGTCAAGATTCGTGACTTCGATCCAAGTCTTACCCGAAGCATCCTTCGCAGCAAGCGCATCAACTCGCGGAATCGTAACGCCATCGCTGTGCACCGTGCCCGCATCGAAATCAACCGGAATGAATGTCGCGTCCTGGAACGGCACATACATCTTGTACACATAGTATGTCGGCGTCACCACCATCTTTTCTTTGTCGGTCATGATCATTGCCTGCAGCACGTTGATCATCTGCGCAATGTTCGCCATACGCACGCGCGCTGCATGCCGCGCAAAGATATTCAGATTCAGCGCCGCAAGGATCGCATCGCGCATGCTGTTCTGCTGCACCAGAAAGCTCGGATTCGATCCCGCCAATGGCGCGTGCCAAGCGCCCCACTCATCCACAACCAGCGCCACCTTCTTTTGCGGATCATAGCGGTTCATCACGGCCTCCTGCTGCCGCAGGAAATCCTCCATGAACAGCGTGGACTTGAGCGATTTGAAGTATTCTGACTCACCAAAACTCTCAGAAGGCGTTGTCGGCGGAAACCCGTTCGGAACTGTGTAGGAATGCAGCGACAGCCCATCAATATTCCACGCCCAACTGTGATGCTGCCAGGCCTTCATCACCGTCTCTGTCCACTCCGTTTCGGGAGTGCCGGGTCCCACCGCAATCTTGAGCATATGGTTCGCGCCTTTCTGCTCAGGATTGTTGTTCTCGACAAAGCGGCTGTAGATTTTCATCTGGCTCGTGTAATAGTCCGCCGTCATTCCGCCGCCGCAATCCCAGCTTTCATTTCCCAAGCCGAGGAAGCCCACTTTATAGGGCTCAGGATGTCCATTAGCGGCTCGTTCCTTCGCCAGCGCCGTTGGCTGCGCATCGGTCATGTACTCCAGCCACTCGTTCGCCTCCTGCGGTGTTCCGGAGCCCACATTCACCGAGACGTAAGCCTCACTGCCAATCTGCTGAATGAAGTCCATGAACTCGTCGGTCCCGAAGGCATTCGTATCCACGACCCCACCCCACGCGGAATTCAGCGTCGCCGGTCTTTGCGCCGCCGGCCCAATTCCCTTGCGCCAGTGGTACTGATCGGCAAAGCATCCGCCCGGCCAGCGAACATTCGGCACCTTCAGCGCCTGCAGCGCCGTCACCACGTCCTTGCGAATCCCGCGCGTATTGGGAATCGGCGAATCCGGCCCCACCCAGATCCCTTCGTAGAGCCCGTGTCCAAGATTCTCCGCGAACTGTCCAAAAAGATTGCGGTCGATCTTAGCTCCGGGTCTGGAAGTATCAATGGCGAGCTGAACTGTTTGCGCAGTAAGCGGTGCGGCGATGGCAAACAGAAAGATGTAGACGCGCAGGCAAGAAAGCTGTTCCTTGAGGTTGATCACAGATGCGATGCCCCTTCCGACCTCGGACTATACCGCACTGGGATCGACCGTAGCAACCGAATAAATCGATTTATGTCTCCCTAGGTCTTGATCACCGCGCGCACCACGGGCGAGCCGTCGATCACTTGGGTCAGCGTCGGATCTTTGACGATTGTGTCCAGCAACCCTTGGACCACCTGATCGTCCACTACTGCAGCCTTCGAAATCTCTACCGGGTAGAGCACCGAGAACTGCAATCCGTCGGACAATTGCAGCCGCGTTTGAATGCTGGGGGCCGGCATTGCCGTATCCATCCACGCCTCGGTCTGTGTGTGCTGCCGTTCGATCTGCGTCTTGTATCCGCTATAGACGTTCTCCACGGCCTTTTTCAACACATCCAAAGCAGGCCGGTAATCGGTTCCCTGTTTCAGCTTCACCGTCACTTCGTGCCATGCATAGTTGGTGCCTGGAATCTGTTTGTAAAGCGGCGTGCCAGTTTGAAACAGAACTGAGTTCGCGAAGACCGCAATGCGTCCAGTGGGATGAAACTCTGTTCCGGTCCCGGCCAGTTCCATCATGTAGAACCGCACCAGTCCTACCTCGACCACATCGCCGGTCACGTTCGCGACCGTGATACGGTCCCCTACACGCACACCGTAGCGGCCGACGATAAAGAAATAGGCTGCCACCGACAGCAGAATCGTCTGCAGGCCAACGGCGATACCCGCAGTAATAAAGCCCGCAAACGTTGCCAGCGAACTGAACTCCGTGACGAAGCCAAGAACCAGAACAATCGCGCTTAGGAACCCGATGACCATGCGGCGCACGAGCAGCAATTGTCTGCGTCTGCGCACGTCCGCCACATAACGCGTCGTGGCGCGGCGCCAGAATTCACCAAGTCCCAGGATCAAAGCCAGCGCACCCGCAATCATCGCAACGCGCACCAGGAGTGAGTGAATCATCCGCACGCGTTCTGAATCAACCGACGCTCGCCACGAAAGGAGATTGCCCTCCGCCTGCTCCAGCAGCAGCAACTCCTGGCTGATCGGAACCGAAACACCGGAGATTGTTTTGAACGCGTCGGTCAGCTGGCTGAAGGATTTCCTTGTCGCTTTTAGTTCTTCGGCCTCATGACTCGCCGAGGAGCCCTGTGCCGGCGTTGCATTCGCCGACCCTGTATTTGCGTCGTTTTGAAGCTTTTGACCGGCATCCAACGTAGCGCGGAGGATCTTGACCAGTGGGGTTCGCAGATCCAGTGCCTGCTTATGCAAAGCCTGTGTCTCCTGGATGCGCTCATCAATCGCATGTTCGGTCCCGAGCAGCTGAAACAAGACGACCGCCTGACTACTCACGCCCGCGTCGCGCATCGAACTCACGCTGTCCACCGTGTTCGCCACCGGCTTCACTTTGTTGTCAATGACCTCCGGGACGGCATTCTGCAACCGATCGATCTCGCCTTGGAGGCCGCTGTTCGTTTGCGATCGAGAGATGCCCGTTACCTTCGCGAGAGCTTCTGCCGTTGCATCTGCCAGTTCCAGCTGGCCGTCGACATCCGCCTTCTGCTCTTCCAGTGCATCGCGACTTTTCGCCGGCGCGCTCGCAATTTGTTTTTCGAGCGATTCGCTTTGTGTCTGCAGATCGCGAACACGCGCCGCGGCATTCGCCTGCGCCGCCACCAGCCTTTGCGCTTCTCCTTCAGCGTGTTGCGCAGAATCGGAGCCGGACTTCCCGCCGATGCGCGCCAGCAATGCGGCTTCATCGCGCGCCGACTGAAAAGCCAGCTGTGCAACCTGCGTAGCCATCGTCTGCGCCTGTTCCGCATAGAGCATGTCGCTCGGCTCGCCCGACTTCTGAATCGGGATCACGGTCATGCGGTAGAAGCGAATGACCTCGCTCAGATGCGCAAGAATCTCCTTCGACCGCGCCGTTACATCAATGCCCTGTGTAAGAGCCGCAGGGAGCGGCTCAGGCAAGGCCGCCAGGTGCGCAGCCGTGCTCGGTTTGGGTGCAGTGGGTTGTCCGGGCGCAGAACCGTTCACCGCCTGCTGGGACCCGCCGGCGGTGGAGCTTTCACCCGCTGTAATTGGAGCAGCTTTTGGCTGCGTCTGGCCGCCAACAAAAGGGCTTGCACCCAAAACAATCAGGAGGATGATGAGAGAGGCTCTGTAATGTCCAGCGCCGTTCCGTCCGATCCAACCCATTCGAAAATCGTTCATGCTTTCATTGGAAGCGCGTTTTCCGCCAACCGATGCACGCAGGGGCGCCCACTCTGCAGAGAATTGCATGTCTAAATTATCGCCGACCGCGACTGCTCGGCCGGACTCAAATGTCTCAGGCCCTCGCGCGTTCGAGTTTGGTGATGCGGCCGGTTTCGTTCCAGTCGGAAACGTAAATATTCATTTGCTTATCGATAAAGCAACCATGCGCCGCACTGAAGATTGCTTCAGGGACGGCAGAAGGTTTTACTTCGTAGTTTGCCCAGTCCGTTTTGCGGGGGTTGTCGCCGAGAAACGCCACGGGGACATTATCGCGGTCAAGGATCGTTACTCTTCCCTCAAGTTCTGAAATCACGGCGTAATCTCCGTGAATGCTTGCCTGGCATGGACGGCGCAAATGTTGCGTCACTGTCCGAACATATTTCCCATCGAAATCGAAATGGCACAGCCTGCGATTCTCGCGGTCGCAGATAAGCAGAAGCGGCTGATCATAGCGCGTGTCAACGGTCAATCCGTGGCTGCAGTCGAGCATGCCTTCGGCACTTCCCTTGCCTGCAACACTGCCCTTGTAATCTCCTTTGCTGTCGAAACGGAACAGCCGCGAATCGCCGTACCCATTCGCGATCCAAATTGATCCGTCGGGCGCAGGCACAGCAGCCGTGAGCCGCCAAGCGTTGGGAGTTTCGAAGCCTGCTTCCTTTGGCGCCTTGATCTTCTGGATCACTGTGCCGTCAGTCTTGAATTTGACGAAGAGCCAGTTCTCTTCCGGAGTTCCTTTCTGCACGGTCGCGTAAATGTACTCTTCGCCATTCTCGTTCGCATAGACCATGGAATGAACTTCGGGATACTGCGTCACGATGGAGCGAACGAACGAGCCATCGGATCGATACACAAGGACGCCGGTTGCACTTTGCGTGCTGATGTAGATGTTGCCTGCTGCGTCCGATGTGATGCCACCGTGCGTGCCGCCAAATTCGATACCCGCCGGTAAATGGCCCCAACCCGGCACGGTACGATAAGTCCACTCGCCGTTGCCTGTGGTTTGCACGGGCGGCGCGGAGGGTGCGCCGGATTGGCTCTGTACCCTCGGTGCTGCAAGCGCGAAAGCTCCGCCTGCGACGAGAAATCCGCGGCGGCTGGTCTTGAAATCGAGAGTCGAGTTGGCATTGTTTTTCATGGCTGGCCTCTCAGTTGCCGCCCGATGCAGACTCGGCCGGCGTATCGAAAGTGTAGAGGTGTCGAAGATTCTTGAACGAGCGAAGAACCGTCAAGGCTGACGGCGCAAGCTTCGTATCCGCTAAGTTAAGGGCAGACAGTTGCGACAGTTGGCCCAATTTGTCGATATCCGCTCCCGTAACGCGGGTGCCTTCAAGCTGGATGGTTCTGAGATTCGTGAATGTAGCCAGCGTCGCGAAGCTTTTGTCGGTGACTGCGGTGCGCGCCAGGTCGACTTCGACGATATAGGGCGCGAATTTCTGGAATCGTGTAAGAGCCGCGTCATCGAAGGATTCCGGTGAGTCGGTGGTGATCAGGATGAGGCCGTCGGAGGGCTTGCTTGAAACCGGCAAGAGCTTCGCACCGAGGGACGTTTTCATTGCGGCGATTTCGCCCGCCAGAGCGCTGTAGTCGCCGACTGGCTTCGCCGGGGGCTCCTCCGCTTGCGTGGGATTCGATAGCCGCGCAACGTCAGTATTTGGAGCGGTGAGCGATGCCCCCGCCGCCACCCACGCACGCAACGTGGCAATCTCACCCGGCTTGAGCGGTGGACGGCCCTCCGCCGGCATGGCTTGCGCATTATCGGGCGGGAGCGAGACGCGTTGCAGCAGCAGGCTATGGGTCGTGTCGCGCGCAACGATCACAGCGCCGTCCTTGCCGCCTTTCATCAGCCATTCATAAGACTCGAGACGGAGCCCCCCCTGCGATTTACTCGCGCCATGACATATCACGCAATTGGCATTCAAGATGGGTTGGACTTTTGCCGCGTACAGAGTGCCGGCGTGCGCCAGATCATTCTCCGCCGGGCGGATCCCGAACATCGCCCGCAAACGCTCCGGCATATACGCGGTCAGGTAGTTGTCGCCATGAGTAATGGAGCCGCCCTGGTGAGCCGTCCAAACCAGCGCGAGCAAACCTGCAAAGAGAATCGCGGGATAGAGCCTCGAAACGCCGTCGACCCATTCCGCGCGAACGAGGACGCAAGCCAGCAGGCAGATGGAGAGAACCGTACCGCCCCATAGATGGCGGACCAGCGTGGTTCCCGTATCGCCGCTTCCAAATGCGAGAAGATAGCCAAGAGCCAGCGCTCCCAGTGCAGTGATGCAAGCAAGACCGAGGACCCACTCCGCGGCTTCCCGCAGCGCGTGTTTGCGCGCGCCGGCAATCTCCAGAATTGGCAGAAGAACCAGCATCCCAATGGGCAGATGGACAACCATTGGATGAAAACGGCCAAGAAACTGTTCCCAATTCGCGTGAGGCCGGCCGTCAAATTGAATCACTTCCGGCAAAAGAATCAGGGCGACCGAAACCGCAAGGAAAGCAATTGCCCGGGTGCGATTTCGCGTGAAGGAGCGTGTCCATCGGAATGGTGGCGCCTGCGCGTTCTTCCTTGGCGGTGCCTCTTCCCTCTTGGCCAGTGTCACGCCACGATCCCAGTCACAACATTCGCCGGCACGGGGCTCGTCAGCTTCTGATCCAGTCCCTGGAACTTGTACGTGAACTTATTGTGGTCGATGCCGAGGCAGTGCAGGATGGTGGCATTGAAATCGCGCACGTGCACGGGATCTTTGACGACGTTATAGCTGTAGTCGTCAGTTTCTCCGTAGGTGATTCCCGGACGCGCACCGCCGCCCGCCATCCATGTGGTGAAGCAGCGCGGGTGATGGTCGCGGCCATAGTTCTCTTTCGACAGCCCGCCTTGACTATAGACAGTACGCCCGAATTCCCCTGCCCAAATAACGAGCGTGTCGTCGAGCAAGCCGCGGCGCTTGAGGTCCGTGATCAGTGCATAGCAGCCGCGATCGGTCTCGCCGCAAAGCATCGGCATCAACCCGGTGACGTTGTCGTGCATATCCCAGCCGCGCTTGTAAATCTGCGTAAAGCGCACACCGCGCTCGGCCATGCGGCGCGCGAGCAGGCAGTTATAAGCAAAGGTTCCGGGCTCCTTCGCATCGGGTCCATATAGATCCCAGGTAGACTGCGGCTCCTTGCTCATATCGGTGAGTTCAGGCACGGAGGTCTGCATGCGATATGCCATCTCGTACTGCGCGATGCGCGCGTTCGTCTCAGGATCGCCAAGCTCCGCAAGCGTCTGCCGATTGATTTGTTCGACGGCGTCGAGCATCTTGCGCCGCACCTCGCGATCGACGCCGTTGGGATCGGTGAGATACAAGACTGGATCGCCGCCGGACCGCAAACCCACGCCTGCGTATTGCGAAGAGAGAAAGCCGCTGCCCCACAGCCGCGACGAGACCGGCTGATTGTTTTCCTTCCAATTGAGTTTCGTCTGCAGCACGATGAACGTGGGCAGATTGTCGTTCATGCTGCCTAGCCCATACGAAAGCCATGCACCAAGGCACGGCTTCCCCGCATTCATGTTCCCGGTATTCATCAGCATGATTGCCGGTTCATGGTTGATGGCGTCGGTGTTCGTCGATTTGATGATGGTGAGGTCGTCGACAATCTTTCCCGTGTAAGGCAACAGATCGCTGACCCACGTTCCGGTTTGCCCGTATTGCTTGAACTGCCAGTGCGAGGGCGCAATCGGAAAACGTGCTTGCCCCGTGGTCATGCCCGTCAACTGCTGATTGCCGCGCACGGAATCGGGTATGTCCTTGTCGTAGAGAGGCGCCAGTCCGGGTTTATAGTCGAGCAGATCCATCTGCGCCGGACCGCCGGACATGAACAGATAGATTGCACGCTTCGCCTTGGGTGCGAAATGCGGCAGCCCCAGTTCTGGATTCGCTGAAGACGTCGCAACGCTCTTCGTATCGCCTTTGAGACCGCGTTCGCCCAGCAGAGCCGCCAGCGCCGCCCATCCCAACACTTTTCCCGAGCGCCCTAGAAAGTTTCTGCGCGTCTCGATTGCTGCCCACTCCTGCTTCAGCCCTGAGGGAATCGGCAGGTCCGCCACATTCGGTTCGCACGCGCAGTCCGTACAAAGATGATGCTGCTTCATAATTCCAACTCCACCTACTTGGTCACAGTCTCGTCCAGGTTTAACATCTCGCTGGCCACCATCGTCCATGCGGCAAGTTCAGGCTCAGGAATGGAAGAACTCGGCTTCTTCTCTCCTTCGCTGATCAGTGCATGCGCTGCTTTCGGATCGGCTTGATAATGCTTCAGCATCTCTGTAACCGAGCCTTCCAGCACGGCCGCCGTTGCCGGCGATGGATCGCGAGCGAGCAGAACCTCGCTCATGAGCGCGATCCGCTTCGCAGGATCATGCCCACCCTGCTCGATGGCGCGCTCTGCCAGCGCTCGTGCTGCCTCTACCCATTGCACGTCGTTCATCGTCACCAGGGCTTGCAGCGGTGTATCCGTGCGCTGGCGCCGCGTGCACACTACATCGCGCATGGGAGCATCGAAGGAGTCCATGTCGGGCAGCATCGCCATCCGTTTCCAATAGCTGTACATGCTGCGGCGATAAAGCGCGTCGCCGTGGTCCTGCACGTAATGCAGCGTGTCGCTTCCGCCGATACCGATTTGTTCCCACACATTCGCCGGCTGGTACGTTTTCACGCTCGGGCCGCCGATCTTCGCTTTCAATAGCCCACCCGACTGCAACGCCACGTCGCGCAACATCTCGGCATCCATGCGAAAGCGCGGACCGTGCGAGAGCAGCAGATTCTTCGGGTCTTTGGCGAGCTGTTCCGGCGTCGCCTTCGAAGCCTGCCGGTACGCAGACGACATCACCATCAGCTTGTACATGTGCTTCATGTTCCAACCGCTCTCGCGAAACTCGACTGCGAGCCAGTCGAGCAGTTCGGGATGCGTTGGGCGCTGACCCATGATGCCGAAGTCGTCCGTCGTTTCGACCAGTCCCGTTCCGAAAAGCTCGTTCCACATGCGGTTGACGGTAACGCGCGCCGTGAGCGGATTCGCCGGACTCACTGTCCAGCGCGCCAGGGCGAGTCGATTGTGCGGTTCGTCAGCCGGAAGCGGCGGCAAGAAATGCGGCGTATTGGCTTCCACGCGCTCACCGCGTGCCGAGTACACCCCGCGGTTAAGCACATTCGCGTAAGCCAGGCTCGGCTTCTCCCAGGCAACCAGTGTGAGATCGCCGCCCTCTGAGAGCTTCTGCAACTGCGCGTCCAGAGAGCGAATGCGCTCCTGGCCTGCCCGATAGGTCTTGTCGATGGTGTTGAGATAATACTGCCCCATCGTGTGCCAGTCATCTGCACTCCACTGCGCATCCGGCTTTGTCGCGATCTCTGCCGCATAGTCTTCGAAAGGCAGCCGCTTTGTCTCTTCGGCGCTCAACGCGCGCCCATACAAGCGAATGTCCTGGTAGCGCGTCTCTTTTGCGGGGTTTGCCGCGGGATTTCGCCAGCCCAGTTGCATGGGTGCCTGGGTGCGAATGCTCTTGCCGGCGAGCGAGTCGGAAACGACATGGGTCGCCATAGGCACGCCATCGAGATATACCTTGATGCCCGAAGCCTTGCCCGAACCGTCGTAGATGAAAAAGAGATGCTTCCAGTAGCCATCGAGCGGCAGACGATCGGCCGATGCCACACGAATCCCAACCATTGGCGTTGTATCCGGCGGCTCGGGCTTCTTCTTCGGCTCCTCGGCTTTCTTCTTCGCCTCTTCCTCTTTTTCTTTCTTCTTGTCCTCCGCCTCCTTCTTCTTATCCGCTTCGGTCTTCGGCGCCTTGTACGGAGCCAGATCCTTCGCGGTCAGGTCCTCAGGGGTTGGGTATTCAAACGGCTCCTTGAATGCCGGTTCCTTCTTCTCGCCTTTTTTTGCCTTGTCTGACTCCTTCGGCTCCTCGTTCACAAGGCTCACGACGAGATGTCCCTTCGCCATCCCAATCTCCCAGCCACGATCGTGAGCGGTCGAATCCATCTTCGAGATCAAGGCTCCCTTGGTGTCGTCGACCCTATAGTTCGGAGCCGACCGCAGCATCATCCATCCGCCCACTGAGAAAGCCTGGCTCGTATCGAAGTCCCCCGCCTGCCCCATCAAAACTTTCGTGCTCGGCTGCATCCGGAAATCGGGCCAGAGCCATGTCGTCTCGCCCCACTCCGGCTTTCCGCCAGTAACTTCGTAGCTCGCCGGGTTGGCATTCGGTGCCGAATTCTTGAGCGTCGTGCCGCCACCTTCATCCATGCGCAAACGCACCAGGAGCCTGTCCGTCGACACCGCTTGCGGCAGCGACTGCTTCGACGCCAGCCATCCGCGCACCAGGTTCTTTTCATCCGCGACCATCGCATTCAGCTTGACCTGCAGATCGGTTCGCTCGGCCAGCACGCGATCGTAGGCATCGGCCTGTGCGGCCTTGGGAACACGCGCCGCTGGCGTCCAGACCGGCCGATCATCGTTGAACGGCTTCTCGTCGACATTGTTGAAGAAGGCGCTGAGTGCGTAGAAGTCCTTCTGCGTCGTCGGATCGAACTTGTGATCGTGGCAGACCGCGCACCCAACGGTCAGTCCCATGAATGCGGCGCCGTAGGCTTCAGTGCGCTCGCGCGCGATGTTTGTGCGCAGCTCTTCTGGGATCGTTCCGCCTTCGTTGCTGCTCACGCCCAGCCGCACATAGCCGCTGCCAATCAGCGGATCAAGGTTTTTCGCGGGGAGCAGATCGCCGGCAATCTGCTCCATGGCGAATTGATCGAACGGCTTGTTCGCGTTGAACGAGCGAATCACGTAGTCGCGATAGGGCCAGATGTCGCGGCTGTTATCGTAGTGCAGCCCATAGGTGTCGGAGTAACGCGCGTAGTCAAGCCAATAGCGGCCCCGCTGCTCTCCGAAAGTCGGCCGTGCCAGCAATCCGTCGACGAGATGTTCGTAAGCCTGGGGAGAACTGTCCTTCTCGAAGGCCTGCACCTCGACAGGAGTCGGCAGAAGGCCGGTCAAATCGAGAGTGACACGGCGGATGAGCGTTGCTTTATCGGCCTCAGGCGACGGCTGCAAGCCCTCCTTCCTCATGCGAGCCAAAACGAAAGCATCGATCGCATTCGTTCCCCACTGAGCGGAGGCAGCCGGTACGACCGGCCTGGCTACTGCCTCAAACGCCCAATGGGGCCGATAGACCGCGCCCTCCTTGATCCACTCCTTCAGGGTAGCGATGTCTTCGCTCTTCATGGGCTTCGCCTCGCCTTGCGGCGATTGCGGCATCAGGTAATGTGGGTTCTTTGACTCAATCCGCTTGATGAGCTCGCTTTTCTCGGGATGGCCGGGAACGATGGCATCCGGATGGCCTGACCGTTTGCGCATTGCAAACTCTTCGATGTCCAGGCGCAAGCCCGCCTTGCGCATCTCCGGGTCCGGCCCGTGACAACTGAAGCAGTTGCTGGCCAGAATCGGCTGCACGTCCTGGTTGAAGTCGAGGTGTTTCGCCGACGCACGCTGCTGGTTGTGACATCCGGCGGCAAAAACGAGGGCCAGGCTCGCCGTCGCCAGCAACAAGCGATGAGGCGCCAGGCCTCGTGTACGCTCAGCGAATTTGCTTGGAATCGCCGGGGAAATGTCCAACATCGCGATGCAGCAAATTCTAAGCCTTCTTCGCGCCCTCAGCCAGCACAAACCGAATGCCATGCAGCACTTCCCGATCGACCGCTCTGCGAGCCTGCGCTTTCCGGAGAACGAGACAAGCCATTTCTTAATAAAGAGCCAATCAAGCTGTTCATTCTACATATGTTATGTGATGACTTTTACTGATAAGGCGTCTGCGTTTTTCTATCGTAGGGATCGCCGAACTTGTTCAAATGCGTCATGCCTCGTGGCTGCGCGATGGGGGCACTGATCGTTCCTAGATCGACATTGTGACCGCTGAGGTGGAGCGTTTTGTCCAAACCGTCGAGCGACGTTTGCGGTACGCCTTCGATCCAGATGTGCAATTTGTACTCCCCGGGAGGGACGTTGCGCAGCGTAAACGCATCGGTGCCATCGGCTGTTGCATAGAGCGGGCTCGACAAGGTAAGAACCACCGCGCTCATCTCAGGGTGAATATTGCAAAAGATGTAGGAAACGCCCTCGCGCGGGAATGTCACGGATTTGCTCGACCCAGCCTCATACAGCCCTAGGTCGAATCTCTTGCCCTCAAAGAGTGAGAACACGTTGTGAAAGAACGGATCCGCATTCGGAAACTCGATCGCAGCGCCAACTGGAATCACCTGCAGATGCGGAATAAAGGTTCGGTTCTTTTGTAGAAGTCGATAGCGCCTTTCCGATCGAAATGGGGGAACGTAAGTGCCCTCAAGCGGTGTAAGCCACGCAACCGCAGGCACTGCGCGAAACTTGCCAGGAAGAGACGATGCCACGCGGAGGTGAATCTCCGCCAGCGACTTCTCGGGCGCAGCCTCTTGCGCACTCATGAGGCCGGTCATGATCAATGCAGCGCACAACAACCAGTGGATATCGAAAGTCCGGGGCATCTCAGAACCTGTACCCTGCGGCGATGCCGACGACGTTGCTCGTAGCGCTCACGTCTTCAACGGGTGTGCTGGCAATACGTCTGTACTCGAGAGAGAAAAGCAGATAGGCGCTGGGCGAATAGATTACGTTGCCGCTGAACGTACGGTTGATCGCCAGGTTTTGGAGAGGCGATCCGCCTTCAATGTAATAAGGTCGCAATTGGCCGGAAAAGACATTATCCATTCCGTAAGCAGCGTTGAATTCCAGTCGTTCGGTCGCCCGCTCCTTCAGTTGCGCCCATCCCCCCGCGTCGTCAAGCGGCCGTAAGTAGTAGCCGTGCGTATAGAAGTTCAACCGGTACGCAAAATCCTTGAAGCCGCCGGCGCCAAGGCCACCAAGCGCCGCTCCACGGTAGAAATTCCCGCTCACCTCGAGACGCGCCGGCAGAGGCAGTTTCCAATCAAGTGTTGAAGCCCACGAATTGTAGTTGTTCCCGAAGGCGGTATCGTGGGCGGCGAAGTAGCCTCCCAGGCCAATGTGCATACTGCGATCGTCCTGTGCCGATCCAACCACGGCCACGCGCGCTTCCACTCCCGGTTTGGAGCTCTGCTCCGCGGTTGTCGGCGGCACACCGAAGGCCCCAGTAACCCCGGTTAACGGCGCATCGCCCGCATCCATGAGTG
This sequence comes from uncultured Acidobacteriaceae bacterium, assembly GCA_963846095.1. Lineage (GTDB taxonomy): Bacteria > Acidobacteriota > Terriglobia > Terriglobales > Acidobacteriaceae > Telmatobacter. The sequence continues at coordinate 32,687 of CAWJUW010000001.1, read as the reverse complement.
CAGCCTGCAGTTGAATCCCGGTGGAACCCGACCTGGAGAGATTCTGAGTGATGCCAACCTGCGGATTCCAGGTCCACAGGTTGCCCGACCATGCGAGGGCTGGAATCGCGCTCGCCGTCAGCGAAGTAGGAGCATCCGGATTGAGAATTGGGTGATCCAGAGCGAAGTAGACCTGGGTTCGATTCCAATCGAGATCGGCATGGGCCGTGCGAAGGCGCAGTAGAGAGGAATTGGAGTTGTAATTAACCGCATTTGCTGTCAAACCGCTCGCCCCCTGGCTTCCGAAGAAGTCGACGCGAAGGTCCGCAAAACTGCTCGCGCCGAAAAGATGCGGCCCACGCGCATCGACTCCGAGAATTGTTTGGCGGATGCTTGAGCCGGCGTTTCCCTGTCCGCCGATGGCAACAGAGGGATTCGCCGGAACATCGACTGCACTTGTGTTTTTGAAACCAGTCATCAGCAGCATCCCTGTTATTTTCACGGGATACTTTGATGCGCTCTCAACCTTGGTCTGTTCCTGCGTTGTAATTTCCGACTCCTGCATCGCCACGCGCTCGCGAAGGTCTGCAATCGAAGCCGTCGATGATGAGTCGGACACGTCTCCACCAGCCGAAGAGGGCGCTCCCTCTGCGTTTGCGACCGTAGCCGAGGCTGGGGGGATCGCAGCTCCATTCGCCGCCAACTCGCGCTGCAATTCGGTCATGAGCCGACGCATCTCATCGAGATCGTGCTGCGAGCGTTCCAGCTGCGCCTGCGTGCGTGCCATGGCATCCGTCAGTTGCGCCATCTTCTGTGCAACACTTGCCTGGTCCGGTGTCTGCGCGTTGAGCGATGGGGCCGCGGCAATGACCATCACTGCAAGCGCTCTTCTGTAGCCGAGAAGGCTCACGCCAAAATCCGATATCCGCTCACGTCTGAACATTCTCATCCGGAACCACCTGTTCCTGGAGGTCCGCTGCTCGCGCCTCTCGTACCGCTTGCATCGAGAGCGCTCGCGCGACCCGCATTTGGAAGATCGTTTCGCCCGGCCGGCTGCTGAGCAAGATCACCTCTCCCCCGTGCTCAAGAGCTATCCGATGGGCCAGAGTCAGGCCGAGGCCTGTGCCCCGTTGCTTGCCCTCGCTCACAAAAGGTTCAAAGAGGCTTTTGCGGATTCGTTGAGGGACACCGGGCCCATTATCCGTTACGTTGACAAGAATCTGACGCTTCTGTGACTCGATCGTTACAACAACGCTTGCTTTCGGGCAAACGGTCCGCGCCGCTTGACACGCATTCAACAGCAAGTTGGAAATGGCTCGTTCGATCTGCTTGCCATCGACCTCCGCGGCACAGTCCGAAGGGTCTCCCAGGTTCGTTGTCAGCTTCACGCCCTCCGCATCGGGCAGCGTTCGCACCAGCGAAACTGCTCTTTCAACGATGGATGTCAGAAACTCAGGGCGCCGTTTAATGGCGGCTCCCGTGCGGCTGAAAATGAGCAGAGACTCCAGCATCTCGGTTGTTCCACTAACTGCGGCCCGAATCTCGGAAAAGATTTCGGTACGCTCGCTCGGAGTGAAGCGATTCGACACCAGAAACTCGGCGTTGGCATAAATGGCCGCGAGATAGTGGCGCAAATCGTGGGATACAGAACTCGCCATGCGGCCGATGGTTGCCAGCCGCTCCGATTCCAGCACCGCCTGGTTGGCGGTTTGAATCTCGCTGCGCATTCGCTCGAATGCCGCGCTCAGTTCACGAACCTCCTGCGTGCCGCGATTCGGCACCGTATGCGAAACGTCGCCCAGCCCGAACGCTCGAACACTCCTTGAAAGTTCTTCAAGAGGCCGTGTAACCAGTCGGGAAACGACCATCATCAAAGCAGTACCGGAGATGAGAGCGAGCACTCCGACGATGAGTACCATGCGGTCGATATCGCGGATGGTGCGCTGAGCACGATCAAATGATTTCAAGACGACGAGTTGCATCGGGGATGTTGCCGCTTGAGAAAGATCCTCCTTCGCGTAGAGAAATTGGCTGCCTCCAAGCAAGATAGAAGGTGCGCTCTGTTGAGCCTCGGCAGACGAAGACATTTGATGTGCCAGGCTCTCCTGGTCGGCTCGCACCAGCGTACTGGCCACCACTCGACCGTCGCTCACGAACGCGACCTCGGCGCCTGAAGTTCGGCTGATCTCGCGCACCGAGTTCTCAACAGAGACGCCGCTGACTACGTACCCAAGCAGCGTTCCTTCCCTGTCGCTGCCAAAATACAGAGGCCGCAAGGAACAGGCAAAGAGCGATCCTTCGTCGACGAGATAGTGCTTGTCTGGAGAGGCGATGAGCACCTTCACGCCATTCGCGAGAGCCGGACCAGCCGTACCGGTTTTCGTATAGCTGGCAATCACACGGCCGCTGGGGTCAGCGAGCACGAAAAGATCGGCCCCGCTGAGGCGCCAGAACTCCGAAGCCTCATTTCGAATCGTAAGGTCGTCGCCACTGGTCATCAACGCCTTGAGAGTTGGCAACCTGGAGAGTAATTCATTCTCAGGATCAAGCGTGCCCAGCCGCTCCGCTTGCAGATGCTGGAACGCCAAGGCCGAACGATTGAGATCCTGGGAAAGATCGGTGGCGATCTGATCGCGCAGAAGATGGCGAATCAGCAGAAGGCTGAGGCCGGTGACAAGAGCGATGATGACGGCCATCGCCACCACCAGCAGGATGTGCGTGCGGATGCCGTATTTTTCGCGCAGAACCTTTATTCCCGCGGAAGAGTCGCTCGCTCGTGGAAAATCCGGCAATGCGTCAGGGGACAAATTTGTACCCAGCGCCATAGATCGTGAGCAGGTGCTTCGGATTTGCCGGGTCCTGCTCCAATTTCTGACGCAGCTTCAGCATCTGATTATCCACCGTGCGCGTCGTTGGATAGAAGTTATATCCCCACACTTCATTCAGCAGAACATCTCGCGTGAGCACGAGCTCGGGGTTTTCCATGAAGAACTTGAGGAGTTTGAATTCGTGCGCCGTGAGCACCACCAGGTTTCCTGCGCGCAGCACCGTCATTTTCTTGAAGTCGACTTCACAATCGCCGAAACGATAGGTGGTCTGCGGCGAGCGCTTGCTCTGGCGGCGGATCGCAGCCTGCACGCGAGCCGTCAACTCGCGCGGACTGAACGGCTTGGTCACATAATCGTCGGCGCCCAGCTCGAGCAGCAAGACCTTGTCGGCCACGTCGCTGATCGCGCTCAACACAATGATCGGGGTATCTTCTGAAATCTGCTTGAACATCCGGCACAACTCGCGTCCGGAGATGTTGGGCAGAATCAAATCGAGCACGACTGCAAGCGGGCGTTCGCTCCGAAACAGATCAAGACCGCTCTGTCCGTCGCAGGCAATGACGGTCATGTAGTGTTCCTGCGCAAAGGTTCGCTCCAGCGTCCTTTGCATGCGCGGATCGTCTTCAACAATGAGGATCCTGCCCAAGCTGACTGAAGGCGCAGAATGGCTCTGCGCTTCCGGCGCCAATTCCATGGCATTCACCATATACCATGACCTCTCAGGCCTTATTCTCCGCGATCATGAAGACAATCCAGAAGGATCGCCGCAAGAAGTTACAAAGCAATGACATTTATCAAGCGGCGGCGAACGTAGCCTGACCCATTATCGGTTCTGCATCAAGCAAAAGGGCCGTCGATTCAATCGACGGCCCTTCCCATGACTTCTTCCCTTTTGCCCCCGCTACGGTTTAAAGGTGATCTTCGCAAAGGTGCCGGCTAATTCGTTAGGCCCGACGCCCGGTCCAACCGTCACGAACAGCGAGTTGGTCCCGCCATTGGCCGCCGTGCCACCGCCAAAAGCGATCCCCCATAGATTATTGAAAACAATCGGCTTGCCGCTTTGGTCTTTGATGGCTCCGATGAATTTGCCGGTAAATGGGTCAAACGCGTTGATCGTGCCCGCAACGGAGTTATTTGAAACCAGCAAGGTATTGCTGAGTGGGCCAAAGTTTGACGGCGCCGCAGCGACTCCCCACGCCTGGTTGAGGCGCGTGCTTTGAATCAAGGTTTTTACGAAGGTGCCATCCTCCTTGAAGATGTCCACAACCCCACCGGCCCCTACGCCCGGGACGGCATACGTGACATAAAGCAGTCCGTTGATGTCCTGAATGCCGAAGACTGAGAGGGTGGATGGGACGGCAGGATCGGTGAACGATTTCACCCACGTGAAGGTGCCGTCGTACATATCGATGACGTTATTCGCAGTGTCTGCCGCATAGAGAAAGTTTCCCGATGCTTTGCTGGTGATCGCCAGACCGGTATACGATGCTTTCTTCGCGGAGTTATCGATTGCAATGATTGCCTGATTGGCGTTTGCCTGTGGCGACCATGCGCTGATAGTTCCGTCGAGCGTGGCAAAAATAAACGGCGAAGACCAGCCCTGTGTCTGAAAATCTGTCGTCGATCCGTTGTAGACGATTCCGGTGGGTGAGCCGGGGCCGTTCAAACCAGTCGGTTCGGCCGGTCCGTTCCCGGCAGTGGGGATCATCACCCTCAAGGGCTCTTGTTTTCCCGACGCATCATAAATTGTCGACCAACCTGTGTCGTTATCGGTGACCCACCACGGACTCGTGGCGCTGCGAGCCAGCCCCCAGGCATTTGCCAGCAGTGGATCGATGGTCGGTGCTTGGTGCACTTGATTCGAATCCAGGTTGGTAAGTTTGTATTGTGCTTTGCCCTGCGCCGAAACCATAAGGACAATCACACCCAGACAAGCGGCCACCGGGGGCTTGCAAAGCTGCATCATACGACCTCCTTGAAATATGAGGCACAGAGGAGGTGCCGATCCTTTGGGTATGCGACCGGGCTCAGTAACTTCTCCAGCTGTTCCTGCTCAGTGATGGTAGGCAAGGCCGCAATTCGGAGTTGTCACCGACTGGTCATCGCTTTGTAAAACCTGCCCGGAGACTTATCGGGCGCCTGAGTGCCCACGGGTAGAATCTCCGTCAAGCTCTTCGCGGGCCCTCCGCGCGATGAGATGGAAATCCTTGAGCGATGCATCCTTTTCAAGTTTCTCAAGCCGCTGTTGGCCGGAGGCACGCGACGAACGAAGTTCCAATCGGCCGAGCGTCAGTCGGGCCTCGAATTCGAATTCCTTATAACCCAATCGAAGGGAATCGCCGAGAACGGATTCCAGCGCCTTCGTCGCTGCAGCCTCCTTGCCGTTGCGAGCATCCACCTCGGCGGCAACGAGCGCAGTAACAAGGTGGGTTGAGCGATCGCTCGTGCGAGCAGACAACGCGACGGCCTTGGATGATTCAGCCTCCGCATCTTCAATTTTGTTTTGCGCCAGTAGGACCCGCGCTAATAAAGCTGCGGCCTGGCCGGCATCGGCAGACATGGTCTGCTGTTCAAACTGGGGCGAGGCGGTGCGAATCAGGGATTCGGCCTCGGCCGGATTTCCTTGCTCGAGCGCAACGGTGGCGAGCGCTACCTGGCTCTCCGCCACTTCGACCGAGTTTGATAGCTGCTTCCGAATATCCAGGGCCTGATTCACCCACTTGCGGGCCTGCGTCAGTTGATCGCGATACAGGGACACTTGACCCATTCCTTGCGACTCGGCTGAAAGGCCGCGCTTGTATCCGATCTTCTCAGCGAGAGCAGCTCCTTTCTGAAAATTGTCCATCGCCTGGCTCAGCTCTCCCCTTTCCAGAAGGACATTGGCAAGATTATTGAGATCGTCGCTTTCTCCACGCTGATCGCCGGCAGCACGAAACGCCTCCAGCGACTGCTCCTGCATTCGAGTTGAACCAACCAGATCACCCAGGCTATCCAGCACATTGGCGACACTTCCCATGTCGCTCCCCATTGCCTGTGGTCCTGCGCCAACTTCGTTGTCATACTTCAGCGCCTGCTGATAGTAACTGTTGGCGTCTTCAAGCTTTCCCTGGTCGTAACAAACATTGCCAAGGTCAACGAGCGTCTCGCCAATCAAGTTGTCCCCAATTTCCTTAAATATGGCAAGAGATTGCTCATAGGCCCGACGCGCGCCGGGGAAATCTGCCTTGTCATACAAGATCGATCCGTAATCGCGGAAGGCTCGCCCCAGCAGGTCGGGATTTCCCGCGCCAGTCGCGAAATCGCGGCCTTCAATCGCCTTTTGGGTAGCTTGATTCAGGTCGCCAAGCCGGTCCCACGCGAACGATTCCGCAAGAGCCGCCTGCGTCTGGAGCATGCGCGAACCCTGCGCTTTGGCTTTAGCCCCCGCGATTGCCGCTGACTTCTGGTCTGCGCTGAAGTTACCCGCGGCATTTTGTGCCGATGCTTCGGCCAGGTCAATGCGAGCATCGTCACTTATCGGCTTCGGCAGGGTTCGCGCCTGGGCCACCGTGTCGAGGGCCTCCTTCGGGCGGCCGGCCTTTATTTGCGAGGTCGCAAGACGCAATGCATAGTTGAGATTATCTGGAAAGAAGTTTCTCAAGGTGCGATAGATTTCGATTGCGGCGGAAAAATCCCGGGCGTATTCGCGATAACGGCCTTCTACGGCAAGATGCTGCTCGCGCGTTAGTTGTGCCGAAAGCTCGAACGCGGTCTTCGCCTCGTCTGCCGCCTTCTTTTCATATCCGAGTTGAGCCCAGGCTTGTGCAATGGCCGCATGCGAGAGCGCGTATTTCGGGTCGGCCGCGATTGCTTTCTCCAGCAGATCGCGCGCAGCAAGCACGTCATAGGTCTGGAGCTTTGCCAGTCCCTCTGCATACAACCGCGTCGCCTCCGGGTTTGTTTGTCCTGAGGCCGCCGCTTGCGACGCCTCTTCGCCAGAGATGTCGGCGACTCCTAACTTCTGCCGCAGGCTCGCGCCGCTCTGTGTCGCAAGTTGAGGAAGACTCGCCTCATCTCCATCGCGCGAAACAACGGCTATCGTCTCGCCTTTCTTGGCATCCTGCAAACGGACATCGATGCGAATCTTTCCGCCGGCATTCCTCCCGCTGTCGAGATAGGACCCCAGCACGACGATGTCGCTGCCGAGTTGCGTGCGAATCCTCTGCAAAGTGTCGCGACCGTAGCTGTCGGAAGCAGGCAGAGACAGATCGATCTTCATGCGCGCGACGTCTTCGCTGGAGATCACCCGAAGCTGGGGACCGGCCGCCAGTTGAGCATCCAGCATCTCTGTCAGTGCGGTCGATATCCATGCTTCATCCTCTTTGCCGGAGAGATTCTTGAAACCGAGTACGGCCACCGCAGTGCGCTGCCTGGTGGACTCACCCGTTTCGTTGGTAGCCCCACTGCGAAAGACTCGGTCGCGAAGTCCGCCAAGATTCGCGCCAATGCCCACGACGAATACGAGGACAAGCGTGGCGGCAATAACCGCGCCAATATTCATCAAGGGCGAACGGCGCTGCTTGAGACGCTCCAGGTCGGCCCGCAACTCGGCTGCCGATTGGTAGCGGCGCTCTCTGTCTCTTTCCAGGCTGCGCTTGATAACAGCCTCAACACCGGCTGGAATTGCTCTGTTCAGTTGCCGAGCCGTCTGCGGCGCGCCATGCAGTACTGCTTCATGCACCTCCTCGCCAGTAGTGCCCCTGAAGGCGCGGCTGCCGGTAACCATCTCAAACAGGACAAGGCCAAACGAAAACAGATCGCTTCGGGCATCCAGTTTCTCGCCTTTGATCTGCTCGGGCGACATGTAGAACGCGGTGCCCGCCCGCACGCCGGTTTGTGTCAGGTTAATATTTTCCGCGGCGTGGGAAGGGGTTTCACCTTCACTCTGTGGTTCTGACTCGCTGAGCGGTTCCACAAGCTTCGCCAGGCCGAAGTCAAGAATCTTCGCTTCTCCGCGAGCCGTGATAAAGATGTTTGCCGGCTTAATGTCGCGATGCACGATCTTCTTTTCATGGGCGGCCTCGAGCCCGCGCGTGATTTGAATCGCAAGATCAATAGACCCACTCAGCCGCGTTCGCTTGTCCCACTGGGAGGCGCGTTCGATCCAGGTCCTTAACGTCTCGCCCTCTAGCAACTGCATGACGATGAATGGCTGGCCATCATGCTCGCCCAGTTCGTAAATGGAGCAGATATTGGGGTGGTCGAGAGCCGATGCAGACCGCGCCTCGCGTTGCATCCGTTCGTATGCCCTCCGATCGCTCGGTACCTCCCCGGGCAAAAACTTCATCGCAACGCGGCGTCCGAGTGTGATGTCCTCAGCTTCGTAAACAACGCCCATTCCCCCGCTGCCAAGACGGTCAAGCACTCGATAATGAGAGATCATCTGACCCGTGAGGGCCGCCGGCGAGATTCCATCAGACAATGTCGCACTGATCGAAGAAAGCTCCGCCGGAAGGTTTACGATCGGTGTGTCAAGAAAGCTCTCCGCCTGCCGATCGGAAGACAGCAACGAGCTGACTTCGTCGAATAACTCGGTGTCGTTCCCGCACTCCCGGCGAAGAAAAGCAACCCGCTCATCCTGAGGCAAGGCCAGCGCGGCTTGCAGCAGACCGTCAATCTGCCTCCACCGCTCAGGATCCATCGCGGTTTCCCCGATCCAACTCACGGCGCAACCATGCGCGCGCCGTGCTCCAATCGCGTTGCGCAGTAATTGAAGACACGTTCAGCACCGTCGCCATTTCTTCGAAGTTGAGTCCCCCGAAGAATCGAAGCTCCACGACCTTCGCTTTGCGTGGATCGAACTGGGCAAGCGCCTCCAACGCGTCGTCGAGCGCGATCACATCAATGTCCTTTCCGCGCTCATTCGGCAAGAGGATGGCATCGTCGAGAGAGAGTGCATCGACGCCCGCTCCGCGCTTCCCGGCGCGATGGCGTCGCGCATAGTCAACAAGGATCTGGCGCATCATTTTGGCGGCGATGCCGAAGAAATGCGTTCGCCCTTCCCACTGCGGAGCGTTCATCCCCACCAGGCGCAGATACGCTTCGTTCACAAGAGCAGTGCTTTGCAGGGTGTGATCCGCGCGTTCGCGGCGCAGATGGTAGTGGGCGAGGCGCCGTAACTCTTTGTGAACAATAGGCAAGAGTGCGTCCAATGCCTGGCGGTCTCCTGCCTGCCAGCCGTGCAGCAATTGAGTGATTTCTTCGGGTCGCTCTTGCACCGAGCATTCCTCAATACGGGAGCCGTTTGGAGGGTCAGAGTAGCAGACCCGATATTTCCGGTCAATGCATAAATTGAAGGCTCTCTTCGACTTACGTGCCTGCAAAATTTATTTTGCGCAACCATGATGGGTTTTGCCCCGATCTTGCGCTGATAAGAGACAACAGGGTCAGAAAGCCTGAGCGCACAGAAAGTCGCAACGCCGATTTGGCTGTCTGCCTGGATCTCAAAAGGAGGAACAATTCTATGCTCCGCATCAAGTCCCCTCTCGCAATGCTGCTCGCTCTCCTGACCCCGGCATGTGGTTTGGCATCGGACTACTGCATCGCCACCAATGGCGGATTCGGGCACGGCGGCACAACCTTCATCGCACCTAGCTTCTCCATACCATCCGAAGGCAAATGCGCTGACTGGTCTGGCTTCACCAAGACTGCCTCGACCGTTATAGTAACGACCTACGGCACCGGTTGCCTTTCAAGTGATGGCAAGGCGCTGACAGTGGCCGTCTCCAGCGCCGATCCGGATTGGTTCGGGTCCGGCAACATTGGATCCGATTACATTCGCTTGACGCGGAGTGAGACCGGCAAGCCGTTCACCACAGGGAATGACTGGGGATCCTTCGGCGGAGATGCGGCGCCGGTGAGTTGCAGCTCAAGTCTGTTGAGCCTCCCATCGACCCACGACTGAGAGGCATTCGATGCGGTCCCATCATGGATCTGGAGCAAATGAGCATGGGCGGTAGCGTGAGGGCAAGCGATCCTGGGCAGAGTCCTTCTCGCTACTTCCTCATGTCAGTCATGGGTCATCGCGGTACGCGAAACACGTGTCCAGATAGATGATCTTTCGATAAAAGCTGTGGCATCCAAGGGCATTCACGGGTAACATATTCAAGCTGGCTCCAGGTAGGTCTGGGTTGCCGGGATGAAACGGTCTCCCCTGTGAATGCACGTTTGGAGGTCAATCGCCTTGAACTCTCGCCAATACATCCGCTGCGCAAATCGCGACTGCGGAACCGAATGCGGCACCAGCTATAGCGCTACTTCGAGCGATCCCGGGTACCTCGATCTCGATGAACGTGCAGTTGTGGATGACAAGAGCGGCGACGTTTTCTGCTCGCGCGATTGTTATAACCAGGCCAATCCGGTCTACTGCGCGGACTGCGGCGACGAGAAGGTCCAGACGGCCGGCGACCGTTGCACCTACTGCACAATCACCGCCGAGCAAGGCGAAGAAGCAGCGTATGCGTGGTACTGCTCGCAACATCCTGAACTGCTCCGCAAGCCCGTGGCTTCCGTTTCCTCCACCACATCGTATGCCAGCGCTCACAAGAAAGCCATGTAAGGCCCCCCTTGTTCGACCGGTTCGTCCTCTCCGCTTTGATTGAATAGAACCCCATGCGCAAGTTCGAGGCATTCTCAGATTCATCGAACCCAGACGCTCCCGTTCGGGGATACCTGCATCCGCCAGCCACAGCCAATTCAAATTGCCTGATTCTGACCCATGGCGCCGGAGCCACTTGTGAGGCCCCGCTTCTCGTCGCCTTGGCCGATGGGTTCAACTCCGATGGCTGGGCGGTCCTGCGCTGCGATCTTCCCTTCCGCCAGTTCAGGCCGCATGGGCCGCCGCCTCCGAAGAGTGCGGAGCGCGATCAGGCAGGATTAAGAGCCGCAATCGAGGCAATGCGCCGGACGGGTGCAAAGCGCATCTTTCTGGGGGGTCACTCCTACGGCGGCAGGCAAGCATCCATGCTCGCCGCATCGGAGCCCACATTGGTTGATGGACTCCTTCTGCTCTCTTATCCTCTTCACCCGCCCCAAAAACCCGCGGAACTGCGCACAAAGCACTTTCCCTCGCTGCAGACTCCAGCTCTCTTCGTGCACGGCGTGCGGGATGGCTTCGGGACCATTGCAGAGATGCAATCCGCGCTTGCCCTGATTCCGGTGCCCACCGAGCTGCTTCCAGTTGCCGGTGCCGGCCACGAACTGCTTACGAAAAGCAATCGAGCAACCCTAATCAACGAGATCATGTCAAAATTCTCGTCAGGGCTCGCAGCAATCGGCGCCCGCCAAACTTGATGACACCACGCAAGAAATCTACTTCCGATCCAGCAACGACGGTCGATCTCCAGCTCGCGAAATATCGAGCGATGCGCGACTTCAATGTGACTGAAGAGCCCCGAGGCGGCAAGGCAGCCCGTCCAGCGAAATCTGCTGAGTCCCTGCCGTTCGTTGTGCAGAAGCACGCCGCGCGGCAATTGCATTACGATTTCCGGCTCGGCTGGCATGGCGTTCTCAAGAGCTGGGCCGTCGCAAAAGGTCCGAGCTACTTTCCCGGCGACAAACGGCTCGCGGTCGAAGTGGAAGATCATCCCATGGAGTACGGCGGCTTCGAAGGAACCATCCCCAAGGGTCAATACGGCGGCGGCACCGTCATGGTGTGGGACTTCGGCGAGTGGCAACCTCTCGGCGACGTGGATCAGCAGTTGGAAAAGGGCGATCTCAAGTTCCTGCTGAATGGGACCAAGCTCAAGGGCAAGTGGGTTCTGGTTCGCATGAAGCGCAATCCTGCTCGCGATCGATCCGACAAGCCAAATTGGCTTCTGATCAAAGAGCGCGATGAATACACTCAGCCCGAAGATGCGCCGGCGGTAACAGAAGTGGCCCCGGATAGCGCGCTCACCCACCGGACAATGGAGCAGATTGCGGAAAGCGGCGACCATGTGTGGGATTCAGGCCAGGGGCTGCGCGCACCACAGGACGAAACACCCAAAACGCCATCGCAAACGCCACGGAAACGAACGCCTGCGAGGAAAAACTCGGCCATCGATAAAATGCTGCGCTCCGCTCCGGAAGAGAAGTTCCCCGGCTTCATCGCGCCGCAACTCGCCGAAGAAGCACGAACGGCGCCAACCGGAAAAACCTGGGTGCATGAGCTGAAACTCGATGGATACCGGGTTCAAATCCACGTGCAGTCGACGCAATCAAGGCAAGACGTCAAAGGCTCGTCTGTTCACGCGCAAAGGTTTGGACTGGACTGCGCGCATGCCTTCGCTGGCGCGCGCAGCTGCGGAATTGGAAGTCGAGAGCGCAATCCTCGACGGCGAAATTGTCGTTCTCGACGAAAATGGGAGAACTAGCTTCCCTGTTTTGCAGACTGCCTTTCAGGACGGAAAGGACGCGGGCATACTCTACTTCGCGTTTGATCTGCTCCATTTGAACGGCCACAATCTCCGCGGCCTCCCCCTGAACAATCGCAAAGAGATCCTCGAGAATCTTCTTTCTCGAGGAGATCAGCATCCGATGATTCGGTTTTGCGAGCACATTCACGCCGACGGCAATGTTGTTTTTGCGAAGGCCAGCGCGCTCGGCGCCGAGGGTATCGTCTCCAAGCTCATCGCAGCTCCCTATACCTCGGGGCGCGGAAAGGCGTGGCTCAAGATCAAGGCAAAGCTCAAGCAGGAACTCGTCATCGGAGGCTTCAGTCCGGTAGCGAGAACGGGCCGCGGCGTGGGCTCGCTCCTGCTTGGATACTATGACGACGACGAACTGATCTATGCCGGTCGATGCGGCACCGGTTTCACAGATGAAGTGGAGCGCATGCTCCGCATTCGCCTCGATGCGCTGGCTCAAAAAACACCGAGCTTTGCGAAGCTCCCGCGCGAGGCAAGGCAGTCTGCAACCTGGGTCAAGCCCGAATTGGTTGCGCAAATCGCGTTCACAGGCTGGACCAGAGATGACCTCATCCGTCAGGCGTCGTTCAAAGGTCTGCGCGACGATAAGCCTGCAAGAGAAGTTGTGCGGGAATCTTCATTCCTTGAAGAGCCGGGCGCATCCGAAGCGAAGCCCGAGACACGCAAGACAAGCGCAGCGCACGATAGCAAGCCAAACAGTGCGCTTGGCATCACCAACCCGAAGAAGATCCTTGACGAAGAAAGTGGGATGACCAAACTGCAACTCGCCGAGTACTACGTGGTAGTTGCCGAACGCATGCTGCCCCATGTCTCCGATCGGCCGCTGAGCGTGTTGCGCTGCCCCGATGGCATCGGCAAGCAGGCCTTCTTTCAGAAGCACGTGAGTGCGGGACTGCCGAATGGCGTCCACACCGTCTCGATCCCAAACAAGAAGACCGGCAAGCGCGAAGAATTCCTGACGCTGAACTCAGCCGAAGGGCTGGTGGGCATGGCGCAGATGGGCGTCCTCGAAATCCACCCCTGGGGATCGAAGAACAGCGCCGTCGATCAACCCGATCGCATTATCTTCGATCTGGATCCCGATGAGGCCGTGTCGTGGCGCACGCTTGCCGATGCCGCAGAGGAGCTCCGATCGCGGCTGACGCAACTGAAACTGAAAAGCTTTGTAAAGACCACCGGCGGCAAGGGCCTTCACGTTGTCATCCCCATCGAGCCCGATCATCTCTGGCCGGTCATCAAACAGTTTGCTTACAGAATCGTGCTCAAGATGGAAAAGGAAAATCAGAGTCTTTATACGACAAATATGTCGAAAGCGGTCCGCAAGAAAAAAATCTATCTCGACTACCTGCGCAACGATCGCGAAGCAACAGCCATTGCTCCCTTTTCAACGCGCGCGCGCCCCGGCGTCCCGGTGGCCGTCCCGCTGGATTGGAAAGAACTGCAATCGACAACCAGGCCTGTGTTTCACGTTTCCGATTTGGATAGTTGGCGGCAACGCTTGCGCCGTGATCCCTGGAAGGGGTTGGTCGAGTCGCAACAGCGCCTGACTACAGAGATGCTCGAATCACTCGGTATAAAACTCGGGGAAAGTAATCGACAGTAGTTTGCATCCTACCTTCAACGGCGGAACCTCTAACCAAAAAGTAGTAGCGAAGAGCCGGCGAAGATGCACAAAAATTGCTGCACTTTAAGTGCAACTTACGGTAAACTCCAAACTCTATGGGTCGGAACTCGCAGTAGCTAGTCGGGGGAAATATGGCGCGTCCCTACTGGACGGGAAACATTCAAATCTCGCTCGTGTCGTTTGGCGTCAGCCTTTACGTAGCCACAGAAACGAAGAGCCAGATCAGCTTCCATCAAATCAGCCGCAGGACCGGCGAGCGCATTCGCCACCAGAAAGTGCTCGAGAGCGCCGCGGAAAACAACGAACCCACGACTGCCGTCGAAAAAGACGAGATCGTGAAAGGTTACGAGTACCGCAAGGGGCAATACGTCATCATCGAGCCCTCCGAGCTCGAGAATCTACGCGTGCCCTCCAAGCACACCATCGCGGTCTCGCAGTTTGCCGACCGGTCAGATTTGAATGCCGAGTATATTGAGAAGCCGTACTTCGTGCTTCCGGAAAACGACTCGCAGGCGGAGTCGTTCAATGTCATTCGCGAAGCGCTGGCAAAAACGGGCAAAGTCGCCATCGGCAAAGTCGCGTTCGCAGGCCGCGAAAATATCGTTGTGATCGTGCCCGCGCCGGATAGCGATCGCGGCATGATGGCTTACACGCTGCGATACCAGAGCGAACTGCGCAATCAGCAGGACTACTTCCGCGACATCAAAGCAACAGCGATCGATAACAGCGCGCTTGATCTTGCCGAGACGCTCATCGAACGCATGAGTGCCAAGCTCGATATGAGCAAGTTCCAGGATGGATACGAAGTTGCGCTCAAGGCCCTTGTCGATGCGAAGGTCAACAACATGCCCTTGCCGACGGAAGAAGAACCAAAGCCTCAAACCGGCAAGGTGATCGACCTCATGGAAGCACTTCGCAAGAGCGTCGGTGCCGATCGGCGCCTGGAAAAGAAACCACCGAAGAGCGAGAAGGAAGAGCCCGCCGCCAGAAAACTCAACCTAGTGAAGCAGCCAAGCAAGACCGCCGGGAAACGCAAAACAGCCTGAAGGTTCGCTCCTCACTGCCTCCACGCCAGTGCGACCTCTCCGCGGTAATTGCGTCGACTGACTATCGATGACATTTTGCATTTTGAGCCGAGGATCAAGTCGCACCGCCATTCGACGCAAGGCAATTCCCGATCCACTCTGCAAGTTGCGTCGCTGTCGCGCTCGCGCCGTTGCGCCACTGCCTGGCCGTCGAAGCCGGCAGCAGGAGCGCCGAAGAAGCCGACTCCGAAACCAGAACGTAGGTCGTCGCGTGCGATTCTGGATACCGTTCGCTGTTTAGATAGATGTACCGCGCCAGGAGAGACGCATCCACGGCGCTGCCTGCCGGATCATCCACATCTGGGAGGGCGCTGATCTTCTGCTGATTCTCAAAGATGGCGATGCCTGTGAACGGCTTCGGCTTCGTGCGCAGACCCAGGCGGGCGATAAGAACGCGGGGTCGTGCGCGCCGCAGCGCCTCGCTCGAAGCCCATTGGACAAACGCGCTTGGGAAGATCAGTGCCCCATTGCCGCTGAGGTAGAGATCGATGAGAAAGCGGCGCAAGGGTGCATTGTCGACAAGCGCTGGAGGCCAGTAAGCATCGTAGTTCTCCGAGCGGACGGTAGAGAGAATGCGGTCTGTCGACGCGATATTGCGTGGCACGGTGTTGACGCGCTCCAGAACGTGATCGCGGAGCGGCTTCAGCTCCGTCCAGGAAAGCAGTGAGCCCGCATTCTCAACACCGGTGCTCTGCAGTTTGGATCCGGCGTCGATCAACCAAAGATCGCTTCGGTCGGCAGTGCCAGTGCCCTGCAGGATGGTTGGAAGACCCTTTTCGTTTTTGAGAAGAAGTTGCGAGATGTCCCGCGGATCGCCGCTGATGGAGACCCGTGTGCCGGCAGTGCCCCAACGGCTCCAGACGGTGTCCGGCGCAAATGGCAGCGACGCGGGTAGAACCACAAGCACGAGTCGAGACAGATGTGCCGCCGCCGCTTTGGAACGGGCGCGTTCCTCGACTGCGGAGTAGATGCGCTGAATCTGGCCGCGCCATTCCGCGTAGTATTGCGACCGCGCCAACAGGGATGCATTTCCCATTGTGTCGGACTCTTCGCTGAAGCCGCTCTCCGCAAGCTTCATGCGCCCCTCAAGATCGCGCAGCGGCAACACCAGCGCGGTCAGCTCGTCCGGAGGGAAAGCCGCAACGCCGTTAAGGAAGTTCCGAAACTGTTCGCGTTCAAAGGGGAAAAGCGTCTTCCACGCAGCCAGCTGTCCGTTCAATGAAGGGCGCATGGTAAGCGGGAGCCTGCGAATCAGCTCGCGATACTGCGCTTCCGGCTCATCACGTGAATCGTTCGTTGGTACGGTTGAGTGCGTCATATCCACAACCCGGGCAATGGACTCCCATGCAGTTCTGGATGCTTGACATCGAGCATGCGCGCGAGAGTCGCGCAGAGATCGGTTTGCACAATGGGATCATCCATCGTTTGAGCACGCCGTACACCTTCGCCCAGACAGATCATCCAGGTCATGCGCGTTGAGTCCGAGCCTTGACGATGATTGAAGAAGCCGTTGGTTGTCGAACCGTCCAAATCGCGGCCGAATTCGGGCAGAACGAAGAGAGTGGTCTTGTCCTTGAAGTCCGGCATCTTCTGAATCTCGTTCCATAGCTCGTAGACCAGCCGGTCGACGGTAGAAATGCCTGCCAGATGCAGCGAGTAGGAACCGAAGTGCGCGACCTCCATATCAGAAAACGTAATCGCAGTGAGCACTGGGGAAAAGCGCTTCATCACTTCGAGCGACACAAGCAAGGTGAACTCGTCGCCCGTCGCTGGGGATGGAGTCAAAATCAAATCGCGGATCGCCTGCTCGATGGTTCCGAGACTGACCGAATTCAACGAGGACGAATCGCCATCAATGGCCCAGCCCAGTCCATCGTAGTTGTCGCTGTTGAGAATCGCCTCGATCTCCGGCGCAACCGTGGTCCGGTCCGAACTGTGCACGGCGCGCCCTTGCTCCGCCGCATGAACTACGGCATTGATCAACAACTGCTTGGGAAAAAGCACATTCGCGCCGTAGCTGGGGCCGAACTCTCGCACGGAACTCGCCCCAATGCGGTTGGTCAGCGCCTTGTTGCTCGAGATCAGCCACGTCTGATCGGCGCGCAGGCGGCGGACCTTGCGCACGAATTCAAAGATCGTCGGGCTCTCCGGCGAGGTCTTGCCCCAGTCGTCGAGTCTCTGCCAATTACCCGTCAATACGCTGGAGATCGTGTTGTAGTGCGATGTGACACCGTTGTTATGCAGGAAAGGAAAGAAGAGCGCCTGCGGCTGCAGGTCATGGGTAAGGTGCGGAATGTTGGCAAAGCCCGTCGGCGCGAAAGAATCCTCGCGTCGGATGCCGCCGCAGGTGACCAGTACGATCTTGCGCCCTTCATGACCAGGCGTGGGCTCCGTGAATCCACGCGCGGCTCCCCACTGCTCCGCCACAAGAGCGGCTGCGCCTACAAGAAGTTGTCTTCGGTTCAAATCCACCCTACTTCTCTCCTGCGCTCGGTGGACCGGTGCTTACCACGAAGGTGACGATCCGCTTGAGGCTGCTGTCGCGTTCCTCCTGCTCCTCGTGGGAGTACTTCTTCTGAAGATCCATGTGCAGGCGGCCTTCGTCTTTGCGCCCGGTGCGCCAGCAGGCTAACGCCAAATGATAGTGCGCCTGCGCATACTCGGGGCGCAGCGACACCGCGCGCTCCAGGTACGGAATGCTTTCGGCCCAGCGACCATCGTCCTGCAGGAACGAGCCCATGGAGAACTGGGCCTCCGGCAACTTCGGATCTGCTTTGAGGGCCGCACGGATCAGAGATTCAGCCGTGGGCCGCTCGGATTCCGAACCGCCTTTGCGGAGAAGAAACTGCGCCGCCCAAATCGATGCGCGCGCATCGGACAAATGCGATTGCGCATACTGGACAAGCGCCGTGCAGCGCGGACGCGCAACTTCGGTCACCGCTTCGCAGGACACGCCAAGCATGGACGCATAAGTTGCATTGTTTGGATAGGCGCTAAGTAATTCCGCGAAGACAGGTATGGCCAGCGCGTATTTCATATCGCCAAAGTACGCGGCGCCCAACCCAGCCCGCAACCGGACACTCTCGGGATACTTGCGCGACGCGGCTTCGAACTCCACAGCTGCTGCTGGAAAGGTCCAGTGGCGCAGAAGTTCCTCACCAAGGGCCCAGGCGTTCTCTTCGCTCGGCTCCATGTCCACCGCGCGCGTCATATGGGATGCAGCTGCGGCAAAATCCTTCTGCTCTTCGGCAAGTTCGCCGAGCAACAGTTGCGCCCGCGCTGAACCGTCGGGATTCTGAATTGTCTTCAGTTGTTCCGCGGCGCCGTTGGAGTCGTGCGCGGCAAGCATCGCGCTCGCACAGTCAAGACGCAGGTCCTCGTTCGTCTGATCCAGGCGAGTTGCCGCAATCAAAGCCCGCGCGGCCTGGGCAGGATGATTCTCATCCATCCTTACGCGCCCCAGGCTCACCCAGGCCTGTTCATTGGAAGGATTCAGAGCGACCGCGCGTTTCAACTCGGATGCGGCCTCGGCCAGGCGCTGCATCTTGTAAAGTGCTGCGCCCAAATTAGCGTGGGCCACGTCGCTCGACGGCTGTTCCTTTGCAGCGGTTTTCAACTCCGGCAAAGCGCGAACATAGTCACCGCGCTGAGCGTAGAGCAAACCAAGGGATTCGTCGACGGAGAAATCGCCTGGTCGGGTGCGATGGAGTTCCACAAGCAGGGACTCCGCCCGTGCCAGATCCCCGCGATCCTCCGCGGCCATAGCCTCTTCAAAATGCTGCTCTGCGGTCGCACTGCGTGGCTGCTGAGCGCCCAGGTGGCGTTGACAGAGTAAAGCTCCAATAAGGAGAATCGAACACGGCCTCGGAATTTGCCAACCGCGAATTACCATTCACGCAAAAGGTATCAGGTTGTGAGGCTGAGATAAATAGGTTGAAAAATTAGGGAGACCCGCACCGCGAGTCTCCCCGAGAGTACTTCCTTTCGCATGTACGCACGAGACGCTAATCAGAATGCGTACCGAAGCGAAAGCTGGAAGAAGCGCGAGTCCGGCGCGTGCAACTGCAGACTGCGCGTGCTTGTGATTTGGCCTCCGTTCGATCCGATGTTGGTGTTGCTCGGATTAGCGAGGGCCGGCGTGTTGAAGAGGTTGAAAACATCGGTTCTGAAGTCGAGAGTGTGCTCGTGATAGAGAGCAAAGCTCTTGAAGATCGACATGTTCACGCGCTCAAATCCGGGTCCGGCGATCTGATTGCGGCGTCCGCCGATGTAGCCCTCGATGGATGGCCAGTCGGTGACAAAATTGCCTGCCAACAGGGGATGGTCGCCACTGGCCGCCGCGTTCCAGGGATTCTCGAAGGCGCACGGGTTATACCAGTGGGTCGGGTTTTTGACTGAGGACGGGCAGGAGATGGACGCGTTGTTGCCGGGTGCGGAACCGCCGCCTGCATAGGGATTCCCGGTTTGAAGAGCGCGCGCGCTCAGGTTGGCCGGGGTGCTGATGCTGTTTGTGTAGACGGTGAAGTAGTTGCCGCTTTGTGCCGTGAACATCGCGTTGGCCGACCACCCACCCACGATCGCATCGGCGAAGCCATTGTGGTTCAACATGGCGCGCCCCCGACCGAAGGGCAGTTGATAGAGGCCGTTGAAAGTCAGACGGTGGCGTGTGTCCCACGGCGACTGGGAGCGGTCGAACTGGAGCGGAACCAGGTAGTAGTCGATGTTGCCTGCATCGCCGTTGGATCCCAGCGGCGTATCGACGTCGTCGATGGAGTGGGCCCAGGTGTAGGTGGCGAGCAGATTGTAGCCGTGCGACATGCGTTTCTCGAGCTTCGCCTGGAGGGCGTGGTACTCGCTCTCACCGCCGTTCACCTGGTTTGAACTGCCGCCGGCATCCGGGAAGGGGCGTTGATGCTGGTCCCCCTGACCGGGCGCTGCCGCCGCGAGGGGCGAGTTCGCGTCGATAAGAGCGATGAGGTGGCGTCCAACATTGCCCACGTAGCCAAGGGTGGCGACCATATCGTTGCTCAGACCGCGCTCAGCGGAGAGATTCCAACCTTCGGTGTAAGGCGTTTTCTGATTGATCTCGGCGCCGCGCATGGTGAGGCCGGTGGTGTTGGAAGCAAATCCGGCGGCGATGATCGACGAGAATCCGTTGCCGATGGTGATACCGTCGGTCGGGCAGCTGTTGGGTCCGCAAGCAGCGGGGTTGAAGGTTCCCGTGAACTGGAAGGGATAGTTTTCACCGAGGTTCGGCCAGTAACCGGTGCTTTCCAGACCGCCGTAGAAGATTCCAAAGCCGCCGCGAAGCGCCGTCTTGGCATCCGGCGACCAGGCAAAGCCGAGGCGGGGAGCGAAGTTGGTGTTTTGCGGCTTCAGCAGATGAGGATCGGAGGTGGAGACCGGCGTAATGTTGTCTTCTGCCAGAACCGTGGAGTAGTTGGGGTTGTAGGCACTGCTGTTCATAACTGTCAGGGCGTACTGATAGGCCTCAGAAGGAATCAGGTATTGGGCCTTGCCATGACCGAGGCCGGTTTGCGTACCG
Organism: uncultured Acidobacteriaceae bacterium; assembly: GCA_963846095.1. Lineage (GTDB taxonomy): Bacteria > Acidobacteriota > Terriglobia > Terriglobales > Acidobacteriaceae > Telmatobacter. The sequence goes on along the minus strand of CAWJUW010000001.1, from coordinate 12,180 downwards.
CCGGAGTTGACGTAAGTCGGGTCAAAGCTGAACGAGCCGGCTGTGGGACTGAACGAGGCTTCGTAACCGCCCACGTCCTGGTAGAACTGGAAGTGCTCCCAGCGCAGGCCGAGATTGACCGTCAGACGGGTGTTCAAACGCCAGTCATCCTGAACGTAGAAACCGTAGTTGGCACGCTGGTCGCCATTGGTGACTTCGTTGGAGAGGCCGGCATCATGCTGCATGTCCGTTAAGAAGTCGGCGATGCCCGACCCCGTGTTGGTGACACCTGAACCGTTGACAACATCGGCACTGAAGGCTCCGGTGTAGTTGTAGTTACCGCGCGAGTCCTGCGGCTGGAGGGTCGAGAAGCGAACGTTCTGGAAGCTGACGCCGGCCTTCAGCGTGTGGTTTCCCCTGATCTTGGTGACATTGTCAATGATCTGGTAGACGTTGTTGTGTTCGTCGGTGGTCGACCACGTAGGACTGCCGGCGCCGGAGAGGCCGCTGATGTTCAAGCCCGGCAGGCCGCCGTTGAGGGGCGCGACGGGAATGCCACCGAAGCCGATGGAGCTGGCGAAGTTGAGATCCCCCGCGTTGGGGTGCTGGAAGCCGGTGTGCAGGTAGTTGAAGCCGAAGCGGGCTTCGTTGGTGAATGTGGGCGAGAAGGTGTGCGTCTCAGAGAACATGAAGTTGGCGGCGTAGTCCTTCTGCTTACCGTCATCGCCGAAGCCGCCACCATCCACGATGTTGCCGAGAGGCGGCGCGTTGTGGCCCATCTCGTTGGCGTAGCTATAGCGCGAGTAGGCGTTGTCTCTGTTGCCGATGTTGTAGTCCATGCGCGCATCCCACTGGAACGTGTTGTCCACGACGGGACGGACGGCGAGGTAGTTGTTGTAGATGTTGGTGATGCCCGCGGTGGGAGCCGGGAAGTAGCTGAGGAACTTGAGGGCAGTGGCATTGATGAGACTGCCACCCATGAAGGAGCTCAGGTCATTGTTGGGAATCAGGGTTGGAGGCGCCGCTCCGGTTGGATCCTGGTAGTAGATCGGGTGTGCGTTCCCATCCGATGTAAGGGCTGTATTGAGCAGTTCGCTCAAGTTGCCGCTGCGCATCAGCGAGGTGGGAACGGTGTAGTAGCTCTCTTCCCCGAGGGAGATGCGGGTTGCCTGTGCGTCGCCAAAGAAGAAGAGCTTGTTCTTGATGAACGGGCCGCCGAGGGTAACGCCGAACTGATTGTCGTGATACGACGGAACCGGGGCGCCACCATCGTTCCAGGTGTGAATATCGAACGCCGTGTTGCGGGCATACTCCCAGGCGCTGCCATGGAAAGAGTTGGTGCCGGGCTTGATGCTTACATTGACGACCGCGCCCGCCGAGTGGCCATACTCGGCCGAGTAGTTGGAAGTCTGAACCTTGAATTCGGCCAGAGCATCGGGGGGCGGACTTACTGTAAAGCTCGCACCGTTGTAGAAGTCGACGACGTTCACGTTGTTGTCTACGCCGTCGAGGATAAAGTCATTCTCTTCGGCGCGCTGGCCGTTTGCCTCAAAATCGCCTTTCAGAGCGCCGCGCGATCCGTCGGCCACGGCAGTGCCCGCCGAGAGTTGCGCCATATACATGGCGTTTCGCCCATTGAGCGGAATGCTGTTGATCGTCTCGGTATCGATCGTCTGGCCTACCGAACTCTCCTGCGTCTGCATGAGCGGCGCTTCCGTGGTCACCGTCACTGTCTCAGTGGTCGCGCCGGGCTTCAAGACGAGCACAACATTGAGCCGCTGCTGAATGCTCAGGTGCAGGTTGGTCTGCGTTGTCGTCTCAAAGCCGGCGGCGTTGGCCGAGAGTTTGTAGCTGCCAATCTTGACGGGTGGAAAACTGAATACTCCCCCGCCGTCGGTCGTTGATTTCAGGACCTGGCCCTCGTCTACGTTGGTCAGCGTGACCGCGGCGTTGCCAATCACGGCTCCTGCCGAATCCTGCACGACACCTGTGATGGTGCCTTGATCAAGCTGGGCGGACAGCTTTCCCGCTGAGGTCAGGAGCAGCAGAAGCGAAAGCAAAGGGACAATCCAATTGCCTCGAAAACTCATAGGTTGCCTCCGGAAGTTTGGTTCAGGTTGAAGTTTTCTGAGCCCCGCAGGTTCTGGCCTGAAGAGCGCCCGCATGCAATGTATACGATTACATTCGAGCATTTCGGGAACACGCGGGAAACAGTACTACCATTCTGTAAACGTTGTCAATCCTTTTTCTTGGGTTTAGACTCGGAGGCAACGAGTGGCATACACTCTACTTGCCCGAGCGCGACTTCCGGGGGGATCGCGGACGGATTCCTATGCCAATAAGCATGCGCGAAGTTGCCAAACTCGCCGGGGTTTCCTCGGCCACGGTCTCGCGCGTCGTTAATGGCTCTCCCTCCGTCACCCAGGAAACCGCCGCTCGCATCCGCAAAGTCATCAACGACCTGAACTTCGTTCCGAACCACAGCGCCGTTTATCTCAAGAATGGCAAGAGCCAGATCTATGGAGTCATCGTCCCGGATCTTACCAACCCCTTCTTCATGGAGCTGGTGAAGGCGCTGGAAGAACTGCTGGTCGAAAATCAGCGCGAACTCCTGCTCGCGAACACTGACTTTCACGCCTCGCGGCTGCAGCAATCCATCCAGCGAATGTTGTTGCGGAGGGTAGACGGCGTTGCCTTTCTCGGTTCCGAGTTGGATGCGGCGCCTCTCGAATCCCTGGTGCAGAATCGGATTCCGGTGGTCACCACCGACCATTACCGCACCTCCGTTGGCGTGAGCGATATTGAGATCGATTTTGCAGGCGGCATGGTTCAAATCGTGCAGCACCTGAAGGAGTTAGGACACATACAGGTTGGCTTTATCGGCGGCTCCGAGGGGCTGGAGACATCGCGTGTTCGACAGGAATCGTTCCTGAGCGCCGTGGTTAAGCTCGGTATGTCGTCGCGTCCGGAATGGATCGTGAAAGGCGACTACAAGATAGGCGGCGGATTCGCTGGCATGAAAGCAATCCTCGGCTCCCCTGAACACCCTACCGCGGTTGTGACAGCGAACGACCTGACGGCCATTGGCGCCTTGCGTGCCGTGCGTGACTCTGGGCTTCGCGTTCCAGATGACATTTCAGTGGCCGGATGCGACGACATTGAGATGGCCGACATCGTTCACCCTCCGCTCACGACCCTTCAAATCTCAAGACGTGACTATGCCCAACGCATTCTCGACGCGCTGACGTCGGGCGAAGAAGACCTTACCGCTCAAGGAAAGGTATTCCGTCTTCCTATGAGGATGGTGGTTCGCTCTTCGACTGGCCCCCCACCGGCTCGCAAGCACGTAGCCAGACCCGCTACCAAAACGCGATATTGAATGCGACGAACAGTGCTGCCAGAACGATACTGGCGACAATGACTGCCGGCTGCAACCGCAAATGTGTGGTCGGCTGATTCCATCTTTGGGTGGATGCAATCGATTGCATTCGTTGATATTGGGCGGCAATGGGGATAACAAAAAGGGTGATACCGAAGCCGAATACGGCGCCGTAAAAGTTTGCCGCCATTTGGCTCCCGTAATGAAACACGCCGGCGAAAACCAGAAGTTGATGTGCGATCGATGCTGCGAGGCCGGCGAGAAGTCCGGTTCTGCCGCCTGATGCAAAGCGCCCGCGCCCCAGAATCCCGAGAGCCATCAGTGCGAACAGAGGTGCATTGAATGTGGAAAGCACCAGCTGAACGTATTCCATGATGCTCTGGAAGTGCAGCGCGATATAAGCCGTTCCGACCGAAAGCAACACCGCTCCCGCGTTGGTGAATCGGCCCATTCGCATGTAATACGCATCGGGGCGCGGCGACCGCAGAAATTGCCGATAGATGCCCTGCACCCAGGCCGAGGTGAAGCCTGTGACATTATTGGAAAACGTTGAAAGCAGGCTCGCCGCAATTCCGAGGAATCCGATCCCGAGCCAAAGAGGCGAGTAGAAGCGAAGCATCAACCGGGGCAAGGTGAGGTTCCACGCGCCCGTCAAGCTCCCCGGCGGCAGCAGCAAAGGCGCCGCAACGCCCGGCACGACAATCAGGAGCGCGAAGAGCATCTTGGCCCCGGCTTGGCTGAGAGGAACATACGGCGCCTGCTGGGCATCGCGCACGGCAAGTGCGCGCTGCATCTGCACAAAGTCCGTACTCCAGTAACTGAAACTCAGAACAAACCCAAGCCCGAAAACAAGCCCCAGGCGGTCCATTGGTGCATTGGGGGCCATCCACGGGATCTGCTTCCAGGCGTGCGCATGCGCTGCGGGCACCGCATGCCAGAAAGCTTCGATGCCTCCGAAATGCCCGATCACCAGGAACAACAGAGGGCCTATTGCCGCGATGACCAGTGCAAAGTGAAACAACTCTGTGTAGATGGTGGCGCGGATACCGCCGGACCATGTATAGAACAGCACAACCGGCACAGCAATCAACATGGCGCCGGAGAAACTCCAGCCGAGGAACAATCCAAGAAACTGGGCCAGCGCGCACAGGCCCACCCCTGCAAGCAGCAACATCATCGCAGCCATGCACAAGGCTACGATCGACCGCGTCTGCTCGTCATAGTGTCGTTCAATGAAATCGAGAATCGTGTGCCCGCCGCTGGCTTTGTAGGCGGGGAGCAGAACGAGTGCGACCACAAGCAGGGCTGGTGTCGCCCCGATCCAGTAAAAATGACATGCCGCAATGCCATACTGCGCGCCGAGGGCCATCATCGCGAAGACATCCAGGGAACCACAGTTCGCGGCAATGCAGGCTGTAGCGCAAAGCCACGTCGGCAGCGCCCCTGTGGCATTCAGATATTGGTTTGAGTCGCGTTTCTTGCGGCCTGAAATCCAGCCTGTCGCAACGAGCGCGATCAGGTAGACTGCGGCGACAACGGCATGAACCGGCTTCCAAACCATGCGCGAGGGGTGAACTCTTCAAGCATCATAGCGGGCGGGCAGACATTCCGGTCCGCCCGCCGTCTTCCGCTTCAGAAGCGGCCCATCGTCACGCGAACCACCTCGGGCTTTTCATAGAAACAAAGGCCGCGATCGGTTTCATCGCCGTTCCACAACCGCGCAGGCTTCCAGGCGCCCGCATCGTACACTCCCTGCTGCGCCGAAACGATCTGGCTATGCGACCAGGCCGGCTTGCCCGCCAAGTGAAATGTAACGCTGGCTTCAACCCCTGTGACAAGGAATTCGTTGGGCCCGGTCTGCGCCACCATGGCGGCTCCATGAAAGTCCTTGGTTCCCGGCGCGCGCCTGCCGTCGGGCTGCGGAAATCCGAAAGAGACCGTCGCCTGCCACTCGCCAAAATCGATCTCCTGGGTCGCGCGGCCCGGCTCCTCGACGGCCGTCTTCACCTTGCCGTCGAATTCGAGCTTTGCAATTTCCCGGCTCATTGAATTGAACACCGCGAAGTTTTCTGAGTGCCTCTTCCATGGTTGATCGCCAAGAATATTCCAGCCCGTCTGGTCAATTCCGAAAGGTGCGAAGCAGATGGCCCCGCGGCCCAGCGCGTAATAAAAGAACTTGCCAAAGCTGTCGTCACGGCCCGTCTCCGGAATCCACAGCGGATTATCGACGCGCTTGTAAGCATCCATGGTTTCCAGCGAAAGCCCGGTGTCGTCGGTATAGATATCGGGACCCACCATGTCAATCGACGGCGTCAGCTTTCTCCAGAGACCCACCAGCTTTTGCACTGCGCCACCGCTCGGGTAGCCGACCCCTGGATCATCGATCTGCCGCTGCGGCAGTTCTGCCCTGGGGTAGTCAATCCAGACGTTCACATAGCACGGAATGTTGAATTCCCTTTTGCCCGCGGCGGCGATCTCGTCGATGTACTTTGCCTGATAGTAGGCCTGAAAGATCTCGTCCGCATCCGCACCAAACACTTGCTGCCACGTTCCAGGCTGCTTGCCCGTTGCGCTCAGCAATGCGGCCGGAACCGCGCCGCCAAAGAGCTTGTTCGCCTCTGTCGAATTGTCGCGCACGCTGCCGATATTGCCCGACTCGTTCTCCACCTGGACCGCAATCACCGTGTGCCGGTCGCCGTCCACTTCCCGCAAATGACGCATCAACGCAACGAATGCTGCCTTGTCCGCCGCCAATGTGCCTTGCCCAAGCGGAGAAAGAACGTCGATCGGTTCCCCGTCGGGACGAAGGGTGTGCGGAAATTTCTTTGGATCGTTCTTCACCCAGGCGGGAACGTAGTGCATGTTGCCGTTCTTCCAGGTTCCAAACCACAGAACCACCAGCCGAAGATTGTGCGCCCGTGCGCCTTGAACGAGCTGGTCCACATTGCCGAAGTCGAACTGCCCTTCCACGGGTTCAAACTGCTCCCAGTAAACGGGCGCTTCCAATGTGTTCGCATGGAGAGCCGTCAGAGAGTCCCAGACTTGTGGCAACTCGCTTGGCCATGCGGAAGAGTTGTGGATTTGTCCTCCAAGAACCAGGAAGGGTTCTCCGTCCACGAGCAGTGCATATCGGCCATCTTTCTGTTCCAACCGTGGTGCATCGTTTGCCTTGGCAGCGCTCGAGGCCAACAAAAGCGCAGCCGTTGTGAGAGCCCCCATCACGGCGATCGCTCGAAAATTCAATTCCATCCGGCGGTTCATTTGTTCCCCCCAAAGAATGTAATCGTATACATTCGAATGCGCAAGCGGGTGCCGGAGGCAGCCCCTCACGGCGCATGAGGACGCGCTCTGTCGATTCAGACACCGATGCCGCTCTTCTGCTACTCGGGCAACGCGTACTGGCCATCGATGGGGTGGCTCAAATTCCGGCCAGGATTGAGGAAATGTCCCCACTCCCGTTTCTACATCCGCACGGCGCCACAAACGCTCACTGAATGCCAGGGTGTGTAGTTGGAAAAATTGCAATTGGCTGGACCTGGGCAAGCAGGTCTGTTAGATCCGATAGTTCCAGCGAGTCAAGCCGCTCCACTGCTCCAATGAGCCTGCTCCGAAGCTCCTCATCGGCGAATGCCTCTGTGAGCCAGTGGAACTTTTCCACTGTCCGCTCCCAGGACATTGGATTTGTCAGCCCTCCCTCATAGCCATCCTGCTCCTTCACAAAGACACGTTGGCTCTTGGTGCGTATCGTGACGCGAGCGCTTAGCTCATGCGGATACCGAGCGCTAAAACGCTCGTCAGGGCGAATTTCGACACGCTTCAGTAACGCCTGGGCATCCGGAGCTTGAATGCGCGCTTCTTCCAGTTGTGCGGGCCCGAGTTGATCGTCGAGCAATGCGGCCGCGATGAGGTATTTAAGGTTGTAATCGCCCTGCTCTTTCACCTGCGGATGGTCCTTCGCACCAAAGGCCCCACCACCTGCGAACTCGAAGGCCCCCTGGAAGACATCGCAGCGCACGTTTTCAACGTCGGACGCCGTCAGACGGTTGCGACGTTTCAAATCCAATACGGCTTCAAGTATGGGCTGACCATGAATGAGCGAACAGTATTTCTTCATGACAGTCTGGGCGATGATCTCGAGCGACGGATCGTCCCAGTCCGCAACGATTGGCTGCGCGAACATGAGTTCCAGTCCGTAAGGGCCTTCGAACAAGCCTCGCGGACCTGTAAACCCTCGCTTGGCCAATGAGGCAGCATAGACGGAGCGCATCCCGGTCATCCCAGGTGAGAATCCCTTCCACTGCGAAACCGGCTCGCCATGCACACACGCGAGCGAGACATTATCGACGGTCGCGATTGCGATCGCGTTGGCAACTTCGCTCGAAGAGAGTCCGAAGAGTTTCCCCGCACCCGCAGCCGCGGAAATTGCCAATTGGGTAGCGTGATTGAAGCCCTTTGCCATGACGGGCACGGCGGCTGTGAACCGACACTGGATTTCGTAGGCCACGGCGAGCGCAAGCATGAATTGCTCGCCTGACGCGCCTGCCTGTTCGGCCGCGGCAAGGATGGTCCCGAAGTTGTCGCTTGGATGGCAAAGACCGCCAATCGCCATGTAGCTATCCAGGAGATCTACATACCTAACCAGGCTTGAGTTAAACAGTGCCGCTTGATCCGCTGAAGTCTTGCCCCCTCCGATCAGCGTGCAACGCCCCGGAGCTCGATATTCCTCGAACTGTGCACGCAGCGCATGGAAGGGTTTACCCTGCAGCCCAGCGATCGCACAACCGAGGCTGTCCAGAATATTGCGCTTGAAGAGCTGCCGGATGTCGGATCTCAAGTGCTCTGGTCGAGCTGACGCAGCAAAGGCTGCGATACGGTCGATTGCGGAGCGCACGTCTACCTCCTGCGGAGAGGGCATTAGCTGCGGCATTTCATTCACCTCAATAGAAGCTGTCTGATGGTTTGATCGATCTGGATGTTTCGGTTGCCTTCTCTCGCGTCTTCACAAACGCATCTACCAATTCCGCAATCTCCTCTGCCTTCGTATCCAGCGCGAAGTGCCCGGCGTCGAGCATGACGATCTTTGCATTCGGCACGTCGGCGCGGTAGCGTTCCGGCTCGCCCAGATCGAATGAGAGATCATGCTTGCCCCATATGACGAGGAGCTTTGGCTGTGTTCTCCTCATCCATGCCTGCCACGTCGTGTACGCGTCGACGTTGGTGCGGTAGTCATAGAAGAGATCGCTTTGAATCTGCGCCTGCCCTGGCGCATTCAGGAATGCATACTCGTCGGTCCATAGATCCGGATCGTAGAGCTCAACATTTGGGTCATCGCCAATGTGGCGTGTCTTCGTGGTTGCAAGCGATAGCAGGTTCTTGTGCAATGCTTCTTCATGCGTTGGCCGGTCGGCCCAGAATGCTCGCCGCGTTGCCCAATTTGCCCCAAGGCCTTCGTTGTGAGCAACCGCATCCTGCACGATGAGAGCCTCAACCCGCTCAGGGTGCGCCAGGGCCATGCGAAAGCCGACCGGCCCGCCGTAGTCCTGCATATACAGCGCGTAGTGCGATAAGCCTAGCGCTTCTGTGAAGCCGTTCATCAATTCAGCAATGTGGTCGAAGGTATAAGCGAACTGTTTTGGGTCGGGCCAGTCGCTGTGTCCGAAACCCGGATAGTCGGGCGCAACCAGATGGTATTTATCTGCGAGCCGCGTCAACAAAGGCTGAAACATCCGGGATGACGATGGAAGGCCATGCAGTAAAAGAATTGTGGGAGCTTCCTTTGGTCCTGCTTCTCTGTAGAAGATGGAGACTCCGTCTACTTTCACTGTGCGGTAAGAAACCTGCTGTTCCATTGATTGAGCCTCTCTTTGTGCAGCCAAGCCAAACGTTGTGGCAAGCACAATTATGATGGTCGTCAGAGTTTGAAGGGTCGATCTCGTCATCCTTTTCGCGCCTCTTACCGCAATTCGACCATTCCCTTCAAAGACCTTCTCCGCCCCCTCAGGAGTGACGGTGGGGCGAACGTGTCCGAAGGCTGCCGTTTACTCCGGCAGCTCGCGACCCGGCGCGCGCTGCGTGACTTCCTGAACGATCCACGCATTGCCATCGGGGTCCTGGAAGGCAACGTAGGAACTGTAGCTTTTGCGCTCAGGATCGGGACCGCTGATGCGCGCCTCCGGGGAGAACGGCGAACCGTGGAAGACCTCGGTTGCCTCGATACCGCTGGCCATAATCTGTTTGTGAGCCGCGACGATATCGGAGACGATCAGCCCGCCGCGGAACGAGCCAGGCTTGGCGTCCGTAACTCCTTTGCCGAATGAGACCGAGGCCGCGGAGCCCGGCGGTGTGAGTTGGACGACGCGAAAATCGTCGCCGTTGACGATATCATCATCGACTCGAAATCCGAGCTTTGTGTAAAACGCTTTTGAGCGATCCACGTCTGCGACGGGAACAATAGCGACTTCGAACTTCATATCAACTTTCATGCGACACTCCCATTCTTGCCATTCCGACCCGCAAGGATGTGCAACTCGTGAGGTTAAGATCGATCCTCGCAAGCAGCCTCTTCATGACGTGCCTGCAAGGATAACAATCGGTTTTTCTCAATAGCCGGGGTGCATTCGAACGCACCGGCGCGGCGCGCGGATTATGCCTTGAGGAAGTCGAGCAGCAAGGCGTTGATCTGATCCGCGTGCGTGGTGCACAGGCCATGAGGCGCGCCGGGGATCACCTTCAACGCCGCATGCTTCACGATCTTGGAAGATAGCTCCGCCGAGTCAGAGAACGGAACGATCTGATCCGCGTCTCCATGAATGATCAGCGTAGGCACTTCGATCTTTTTCAGATCCTCGGTGAAATCCGTTTCCGAGAAGGCCTTGACGCACTCGTAAGAGGCGACAACTGAAGACTGCATCCCCAGGCGCCAAAATTGATCTCGAACCCCCTGCGACGCCTTGGCATCCGGCTTGTTGTAGCCATAGAAAGGCATAGATACATCCATGTAAAACTGCGAACGATCTGCGACAAGTCCTGCACGGATCCCGTCGAACACCGACATGGGCAAGCCACCAGGGTTCTTATCGCTCTTCAACATCACCGGCGGAATTCCTCCGATGATCACAGCCTTCTTTACGCGGCTGTTGCCGTGGCGCCCAATGTACCGAGTGATTTCACCGCCACCCATGGAGTGGCCAACCAGGGTGACATCCTTGAGATCGAGCTTTTCCAACAGGTCCGCAAAATCGTCTGCGAACGTGTCGTAATCATTGCCAGTCCAGGTTTGCGTCGAGCGACCGTGTCCACGCCGATCGTGCGCAACCACCCGATAACCTCGCTGGCCGAGAAAGAGCATCTGCGCATCCCACGCATCAGCGTTCAGGGGCCAGCCGTGCGAGAAGACAACCGTCGATCCAGCCCCCCAATCCTTATAGAAAATAGAGGTCCCATCCTTCGTCGTAATCGTACTCATGTGAATTTCTCCTTCATCTTGTTTCTGCGGCGCGGAGGCGCTCGCGCGTTTGGGTTGTCCGGCAGCAGCCGGAAGGGAAAGTCCCACGACCGCTACCGTGGCAGCGCCCCCGATAAGAACCTCTCGGCGTGAGATGAGCGGCGTTTTCGACTTGCTCATTTCTTGCTCCTCTTTCGAATCCAATTTCCAAATTGCCATCCCATCGTTGGGAGTTTTGGCGCTCATACCTCCTCCGAGATATGTCGGCGACGGGCGCTCCAACTTTGGACGGTACCGCCAATCTCGGAAATCTCCCGCACGAATGTGTCCAGCAATGTGCGAACATCTGAAATCCGAGATAGATTGGCGCTCTGTCCAGCCCAGAGAGGAAGCAATTCCGATCTCCCGGCCTTCTCGGCTGGAATTGATAAGTGCCGCACGAGTGCACGTTGAAGTGGATAAGGCAGGATCTCCACATCCTTTTGGTTCAGTTCGTCGAGCAGGCGGTTCTTGATGCCGCGAGCAAGTCTTCCAGTGAACCCGCGAGTAAGAGCTGTCTCCTTGGCTTGACCACTGAGGATCGCCTTCCGATGAAGCGCGCTCGCTCCCGACTCCTCGCATGCGAGAAAGGCAGTCCCCATCTGCACGCCTTCGGCTCCCAGAGCGAATGCTGCCAGGATTCCGCGCGTGTCTCCAATTCCGCCCGCGGCCACAACCGGGAGTTCCACGGCATCGACAACTTGCGGCACCAGCGCCATCGTTCCTGTCAACGAATCTTCTGCCGCTTGCAAAAAGGAGCCGCGATGTCCGCCTGCCTCAAACCCTGAGGCCACGATCACATCTACGCCCGCTTGCTCCAGGGCAATAGCTTCGTCCACAGTGGTCGCCGTTCCGATCAGCGCGATTCCCTTGCGGCGGAACTCATCCAAGACCTGTTTGGAAGGAATGCCATAAATAAAGCTGAATACGGATATGCCTTCATCCAGGAGAACCTGCACCTGGTCTTCGAAACGAATTGGTTCGTATGGGCGATAAGAGGGCCTGGCTCCTCCGACACCTTCAATATGCATTCCCAGTGATGCGAGGCCACGATCAAATGTCTCTTCCGTAGAGGTGAGGGCTCCCTCGTCTTCCATTGAAACCCACAGATTCATCGCAAATGGCTTTGAGGTGAGGCCCTTGATCTCGCGAATGACTCTGCGGATAGCCTCCGGCTTAAGGCCATGAGCGCCGAACGATCCGAGCCCACCATGGTTCGAGACGCCCGCCGTAAGCCGCTGCGACGACAAGCCTCCGAGCGGGCCCTGAATGATCGGGTACTGCACTCCCAAACGTGAGGTCAGGCGGTTTTTGGTCCAGGAGGTAGACCCCGTTTGCT